>JAISSX010000060.1 GCA_031272885.1 Bifidobacteriaceae bacterium
AGGTCGGCGTGACCGAACCGGCAGACCGCGCAGCGGCACGTGTAGGCGTCGAGGACGGCCGCCCGGAACGGCGCCTGGTGGAGGCGCTGTTTGGTCTCGCGCATGGTGTAAGCGACCTCAATGTCGGCGCTCGGATAGACCACGTCGAGGAAACCAAGTTGGTCGATCACGCCGACGGCGACGACGAACTGATGGCTACTCGGCTCTTCCTTGACTAGGTAGACGGGATAGACCGCGGCGTAGCGCCCGGGCGCGAAGCCGAGGAACCAGATCAATGGCAGGTGATGGTCCATGGCCGCGCGCAGGGCGCGGTTGTCGGCGTGGTCCGGGTCCAGGCCGCGCCACTTGTAGCGGCCCAAGCCGTCGAGGCCTATGTCGGCGTCCTCGTAGGGCCGGGTGCTCGACTCCGGCGTGTAGACGGTCGAGATGGACAGGGCGCCCCGCCATCCGGCCGGTTTCCAGATCCCGGTTTGCGGGTTCATGAACCTGATGTCACGCCCAAGGTAGGAGAAGAAGTCACGCCGTGAGAAGGCGGTCGTCCCGTTGGCTTCCCTGTCCCTCAACCACGCCATGGCGGCGTCACGCATCTGCCGCTCGGCCGCGAGGTCCATGGCCTCACCTTAGCGGTTGTCTCCCATCGTGGAACGCCGTCTTGACCCGTGTGACCGGACGGCTGCCAGGTTGCGCGGGGCGAGGGGCCATGGCCCGGCGGCCGTAGCGACGGCTGGTTCGATGGGGGCGGCGTGGCCGAAGGCCCCGTAGCCGCGGCAGACAGCGGCGGCAGTACGGGCGGCGCGCTCCATGGCGGCCTGCGGGTCCTCGCCGCGGAGCAGCCCGACGAGCATCGTCGCGATGAACGAGTCGCCCGAGCCTGTCGAGATAGACTGACCGCATGGTGACGAACTCAGCAATGCTGAAGCGGCTGGCGGCCGCTGCAGCGGGTTCGGTGCGCGCGGAGGGCCGTGCCCCCTCACCGGAGGCGCGGAAGGCCGTGGATGAGATGCTGAGCGGGACGAGGACGATTGGTGGAGTCCGGCAAGCGCTTCGCCAGCGCTACCGACGAGAGCCTGCTGGTGGCAATGCTCGACAGGCTGCTTGAGCCAATCGAGTAGGTCATCAGATTGTCATCAGAATCGGCCGGCGAACCCGGTTCTAGCCCAGTTGCTGTCTACTGGTCTGTCGCTTCGATGCCCATGAGGGCGTCATCGGCCGCCGTACGGACGATGGTGTGGCCGGTCTTCGGAAAGAACCACAACGGCAGCTCCTTGACGTTGCCCTCCGCCACCACGGCCAGGGCCTCCTTGTAGCGGTGCTTGAACTGCGTCGACTCCTTGATCGACAGCTTGGCCAACACGGCACTTCGTCCGCCGTCGCGCTCCACCTCCTTGAGGAAGTCCTTGGCGTCTTCCAGGCCGCCGTAACCCGGGTGGCCGCCCATCAGGAAGACAGAGACAGTCTTGACTTCCTGCTGACCTTCCCAGTCGAACCGCACCTTGGCCGGCACGACGGCGGGCCCCAGGGCCTTCCTTATACTGACGTCCTCAAAGCCGATCACTCGGCCGACCAAAGGCACCGCACCCCGCAGGGCCTTGTGCCGCCGCGGTTTGGCTGAAGCCCACATGGCCATCGCCAACGCCGCCACAATCAACGCCAGCCAGCACATCACCCAAAGAAATTCGACCCAGTCTGTATAGGTAGAAACGTCGTAGACGCTCTTGTAGTTTGATGGGCCGTTTTTCATGGCCTCTTCCCACGTGGGGATGTTCAGCCTGAAGGGCGCACTGGCCAACGCCTTGTCCGCATCGTTCTGAGTGATGAAGGCGGCCACGGCGCAACCACCCGCTACCTGCAACGCTGCCAGTGCGACCATTGACCAATGCCGGCCCAGCCAGCGTGACCCCGGGCTCAGTTGGCGCCGGTGCCAGATGACCGCCCACATCGCTGGCAAAACCGCCAAGAGAAAACAGATGATTACCGGCGTGTAGTGGTGCCTCACGGCTCGGCTACCTCATTGAGGTCGTGGCCGATGTCGTCCGTGGCCTCAGGGTAGTCGGCAGCCAGATCGCCTTCGGCCAGTTCGTCCAGTTCGCCCGCTGCACGCAGCTCGGCGATTTCGGCCTCTAGCTTCGCCAGGCCGCTGCGCTCGGTGGGCTCCAGCCCCATCAGGCGGTCCTGGGCCGCCGTCCGTACCGTCAGTTCCTTAGTGGCCGGATCCAGCCACAGGGTGACGGGCTCGCCTTCCGTCAGGTAGTCATTGATGTCTGTATCCATGCCATACAGCTTCACCCGCTGGCGCAGTTCTTCGCCCTCCCAGTCCACCGTCACCTGGGCCGACGTGACCGGCCGGCCGCTGGGCCCAATACCCCTGAACCCAGAGATGCCTAGGTTGAGGCGGACAATAGTGCCTTCCACCGGCACCAGGCCCTTGAGACGGCGGCGGTTCCAAGCCGGGCAGACGCACCAAATGGCCAGGCAGACCAAACCGAGGGCGGCGCAAACGTAGACCCAGGGCAGGGTCTTGGCCGCCGTTTCGGTGTCCAGGAAGGCGCTCCAGGATGTGTCCGCCTTGGCCAGGGCGAGCCGCCTGGCAGCCGCCTTGCCGACACCCCCTTCGAGGCTGTCCCGCCACTCGAATTGCAGTACACCGACCCCAATGCCCAGGCCCGCGGCGGCACCGGCCAACCAATGCCGGCTGAGGTACTCATTGGCCGGGCGGCGGCGGTGAACAAACCACATCACGGCCAGGTAGAGAGGCAACACCATCAAGACACCGATGGCGGCGAACGCCCAGATACTAAGACCGCTTGAGGCCGAGCCAGGGGTGAGCAGTATGGCCAGTGACACCAGCAGCGGGATCAGCACCACGGCCACCCAACGGGCAGAACGGACCTTGAGAGAGGCTCGGCTCGACATGTTTCACCACGCTAGCGGCTCGCCCACGCGGGCGAAATGGGGACAAGTCCCCAACGGTCGGGGCGGCCCGAGGGCACCCCAAGACCCACCGGCCGAAAGCTGCACAGGATCAACACACTTTTTCGGGCCGCGGGCAGGGAACCTACGGTAGCGTAGGTTATGTGACGGTCCTGCTCGCCCCAACCGAGGCGCCTCCCTCTGCCGAGCCTCCCAAGCCGCGCCTGCGCGGCTGGTTCCACGCCGGCATGTCACCCCTGGTCATTGCGGCCGGCGCCACCCTGATCGCACTGGCCAACGGAAGCGCCGCCAAGGCGGCCTGTTCCGTCTATGTGGCCACCGCCATCATGCTGTTCTGCACCAGCGCCATCTACCACCTGGGCCACTGGGGCCAGGTAGCGGCTGGCGTGCTGCGCCGCCTGGACCATTCCAATATCGCCCTGATCATTGCCGGGACCTACACGCCTCTGGCGTTGCTGCTGGACCACAGCACCACCGTCAAGCTGCTCTGGATCATCTGGGTTGGAGCCCTGGCCGCCATCCTGATCCGGGTGCTGTGGCTGAACGCCCCGCGTTGGACCTACGTGCCGATCTACATCGTGCTCGGCTGGACCGCTATCTGGTTCATGCCCCAGTTCTGGCGCGCCGGTGGTCCCGGCATTGTCTGGCTGCTGATTGCCGGCGGCCTGGCCTACACCGGCGGGGCGGTGGTCTATGCCCTCAAACGCCCCAATCCGTCGCCGCGCTGGTTCGGCTTCCACGAGATCTTCCATCTGGGCACCGTGGTCGGCTTCACCTGCCATTTCATCGCTGTGACCATCGCCTCCGTCAACTGAGCCGACCAGGCATGCGAATCATGGCCTGATTAGACCCGCAGCGCCTGTCGACGAGGAGCGCGCAGCGCGACATAGGAGACGGGCCAAACAAACAGAGCCTCTCAGTTCGCTGCGGGGCGTCAGACCCGCAGCGAACTCTCCCTAACCACAAGCTCAGGCGGCAGCACCTTCAAACTGGCGGGGGCGTCATCGCCCGCCATGCGAGCCAACAACTGCGACGCCGCCACCTTGCCCAGGTCCGCCACCGGCTGGCGCACCACGGTCACCGCGGGTCGCACCAGTTCCGTCCACAGGTCGTCATCCTGCCCGGCCAGGGCCACCGGCGGGCTGCCGACAGGGCGCTCGGCCAGAGCCTGGAAAGACCCCAAGGTGAGCGACACGGCATCGGCGTACACCGCCTCCGGCGGGTTGGGGCCGGCCAGCAGCGACCGCATGGCCTGGCGCCCCGCGGCCGGTTCCAGGTCAGCGTGCACAATGTGCGCCGGGTCAAGCGGCCGCCCGGCCGTCGCCAACGCGTCGGCAAAGCCCTGCAGGCGTTCTTCGGTGGCCGAGACGGCAGCCGGCCCGGTAATACAAGCCATGTTGCGAAAACCCTGTCCCAGCAGGTGTTCCGCCACGAGCCGGCCGGCCAGGTGGTTGTCCAACAGCACCGTGTCACCCTTGAAGCTATCCACCCGCCGGTCCAGCAGCACCACGGGGGCACCGCCCTCCAACAGCGGGCTGACGTCGGATTCGTGTTCCGACACCACGGCGACGATGGCGCCCGCGGCCCGGTGGGCGGAGGCGGCGGCGATGTAGCGGCGCTCGTATTCCAGGCTGGCACGGGTGTTGGACACCAGCACCGCAATGCCTTGTTCCATGGCCACGCCTTCAACAGTGTCGATGACGGCGGTGAAGAAGGCGTGGAAATCCGGCACAATCACATTCCACATGTCCGCCACCTGGCGGCGCAGCGCCCGGCCGGCCGGATCGGGCACATAGCCCAGGGACTGGGCCGCCTTCTGGACCCGCTTGGCCAGGCCTGGGCCCACACCGGGGTGGCCGTTCAAGACCCGGGAGACCGTTGCCACAGAGACGCCCGCCGCAGAGGCCACGTCCCTGATGGTGACCCGTGCTGCCACGCTCGTCATCCTGAACCCCCTTCTTCGCTGGGTCGCCGGTGACCCTCTGGGGCCAAGCCTACTGTGAAAACGTTATCTGAAACCGCCGAACAAATCGGTTTCCTCAGCTTCGGGCCGCGGCAAGGCCGAGAAGGCCAGTTCGAACTCCTCCCACGGCCACACCTCGCGTTCGATGTCGCGTGGTACCGCGAAGAACCAGCCGTCCGGATCGACTTGGGTGGCGTAGGCCAGCAGGGCGGCATCGCGCGCCGCGAAGTAGTCCGCCGCCTCAATGCGGGCGGTGATCCGCACCGACCGCCGGGCCTGCGCCTTGCGTTCCTCCAACCACTCCGCGAAGGGCGATTCCAGGCCGCGGGCCAACATGGCGGCGTGGATGGCCTCCAGGCGCTGCGTCGACAAACCCTGGTTGTAGTAGACCTTCGGCACCTGGAAGGCCGGGCCCAAGTCAGGCCGGAACGCGGCATCGGCCGCCAGCCGCAACGCCGCCATGGTGCACGTGTGGGTGTGGATGTGGTCCGGGTGCGGGTAGCCGCCGGTCTGGTCATAGGTGGTGACCACCTGCGGTTTGATCTCGCGGATCATGGCCACCAGCGGCACCGCTGCCACCTCCGGTTCGATGGTGGCAAACGAACCTGCGGGCGGCGGCGGCGGATTCTCGCCTTCCGGGAAGCCCGAGTCGACAAAGCCCAGGAAGTGCTGTTCCACCCCCAGGGCGCGGGCGGCGGCCGCGGCCTCCTCGCGCCGCACAGCGGCAATGTTCTGGGCGATGTCGGTGCGGCCAATCAGGGCCGGGTTCAAGATGTCGCCCCGCTCGCCTCCCGTAAATGTGGCTACCACCACACGCACGCCTTGGGCGGCGTATTTCGCCATGGTGGCGCCGCCTTTGGAGGCCTCGTCATCAGGGTGGGCGTGGGCCGCAATCATGGCCAGACCGGTCGCTTCAGTCACCGTCCAAGCATGCCTTGTGACGCCGGACGCGTCCAAGCAGACACGGCGCGGTGTTCCCTTCAGCCTGCTCAGCCCGGTAGTATGCAAGTCACGTGCCAGAGCGTAGACCCCAAGTCTGCGCATCTTTTTTTGTGAATGGAGAAAACCGTGTCGGATACGTACACCGGTGAGTTCTACTGCGTGAAGTGCAAGGCCAAGCGCGAAGCGACCGGCCAGGTAGTAGTGGCCAACGATCGTCGCATGGCCAAGGGCGTTTGCCCAGTCTGCGGCACCAAGCTCAACCGCATCCTCGGCAAGGCCTGATTCAGCCTTTTTCGCCGTTGGCGAGGCGCGTTACCCCCAGGGGTGCGCGCCTCGTCTTTTTCTTGTCCTGGGGCCAGGGACCTTCTCTCGGGGCCTAATGCCCAGGCAAGGTTCGCCCGGCCCCACACCGCGCTGCCACAGCCATTCCTGGCGCCGCCGCCCATCGTGTCAAATCGGTAGGGGCCTGACCTGTGGACAAGACCCTGCCGCCGGCCGGGTTATCCACAGGCCGACACGCCCAACACGGCCCCAACGCGCCGCGTTTGTCACGCTTGAAGGGCGGCTGCTCCGGCCGCAATCGTCGAGGTGGGAAGGGCAATAGGCATCCATGAGGCTCAAGAAAGGGCTGCGGGCGCTGTGGCGAAGCCAATATGAGGCCCAAATTGGCGATGATCCGCGCATCGCCGTCCGGATAGCACTGGAACAACCGGCCGAATACGAGGTCCTGAGAGCCCTGGAGGAAGACCAAACCCTAGCTCGCCTGCGCCGCATCCTGGCCACCGC
Organism: Bifidobacteriaceae bacterium; assembly: GCA_031272885.1. Classification (GTDB taxonomy): domain Bacteria; phylum Actinomycetota; class Actinomycetes; order Actinomycetales; family WQXJ01; genus JAISSX01. Next base: position 6,623 of record JAISSX010000060.1, read on the forward strand.
CGGCGGCGCCCGCGAACGGGTCGATGAACTGGTCCGGGAACTGCACCGGGCCGGCCTGCTGAGCCCGGGCACCAGGGACAGTTCGGCCAAGTTCGACATCGAACCGAATGACCGCGAACGCCTGGTGGCCGAGGCCGAAACCAGGTCGTTGTTGGGCGGCGACGGCTGGGACGAGCCGGCCATGAGGGCCCGCCAACGGGTCAGCCTGTATGGCCTGGGCCGCACCGGCGCCGCCCTTGCCCTGGCCCTGGCCGCCGCCGGCGTGGGCACCCTGCAATTGAGCGACAAGTCGATTGTGCGTACCCGTGACCTGGGCGTGACGTATCTGCCCACCATGTTGGGCCACCCGCGGGAACTGGCCGTGGCCCAGTTGATTGCCGCCCACGGCTACAACTGCGCCGTGCGCATCCAGGGGCGCTGGAACCGGCCGGACGTGGCCGTGGGGGTGGACTACGAGGTGGTCGACCCAACCCGGGTGGCCCTGCTGGCCAGCCACGGCATCAGCCACCTGTCGATCGTGGTGGGTGAGATCAGCGCCACCTGCGGCCCCTGGGCCAATGCCAACGGGCAAGGGCCCTGCCTGCGCTGCCTGACCCTGCAGCGGCGTGATGCCGATGCCGGCTGGACCGGCATCGCCGCCCAACAGCACGCCCGCTCGGTGGTGTCCGGGCGCGGCGAGGACCCGAACTTGGCGGCCATCACTGCCGCCTTCGCCTTGACCCAAGTACTGTCCGTCCTGGCCGGACGGGAGGTGGCCACCAGCGGCCGGATGGTCACCTTCAGCCTGCCCAACTACTCCCAGGACTGGTCCGAAGTGGCGCTGCACCCCGAATGCGACCAGCACCAGCGACGCGGCCTGGGCGGCATCGGCGCGCCCGCCGGGGCTACCGTCACGCGGCTGCCGATGGCGCGTCCCCAGCCGGACATCGAAGAGGACGATGAGGTGTACTGCCGCCGGGTGGCCTGAACCCCGGGGCGCTGGGCCCTCACCGACCGGCCCGCAGCACCTCCAACACGGCCGCGCCGTACCGGTCCAGCTTGGTGGGCCCGACGCCGGGCACCGTCGCCAGTTGCGCCACCGTGGCCGGCACCCTGGTGGCCAACGCCCGCAGGGTCACATCAGTGAAGACGGTATAGGCCGGCAAGCCGGCCCGTCGCGCCACCTCCAACCGCCAGGCCTTGAGCGCTTCGAAGCGCACCAACTCCGGCCCCGTCAGGTCGATCGCGGCCGGCACGTCCAGGCCGCGGGCCTTCTTGATCGTCTGCGCTGAGGCCGGCCACAACTGGGTCAAGAAGCGCGACACCTTGCGGTTGCGCGCCCCGCCCGCCGTGCGGGCCAGCGCGTACGACAGTTGCAGGTGTTCCTTGGCCCGGGTAATGCCGACATACAACAGCCGGCGCTCTTCTTCCACCTCAAGCGGCCCTTCCGCCAGCGAAATCGGCAACAGGCCGTCCGATAGGCCGGCCAGGAACACCGCGTCCCATTCCAAGCCCTTGGCCGAATGCAACGAGGCCAAGGTGACCCCCTGGGCGGCCGGCGCGTGGCCGGCCGCCGCCCGCTGTTCGATCAACGCCACCACTTCGGCCAACGTCTGGGCCTGGGTGTCCAGCAGCTCGCGGCACAGCGCCTCGAGCGCGTCCAACGACTCCCATCGGTCCCGCACCGCGCCACGCTCGGTGGGCGCCTGGGCCGACCAGCCGCGCGCGGCCAGCGCCTGGTGCACCAGCTCCAGCGGCGTGGCCTCCGTCACCGCCTTGGCCTCCGCCCGCAGCAGCACTATCGCCTCACGCACCTCGCGGCGGGCGAAGAACCGTTCGCCGCCGCGCACGTGGTAGGCGATACCGGCCTCCGCGAAGGCCGTTTCCAACGGCTCCGACTGGCCGTTGGTGCGATACAGCACCGCCATCCGTTCCGGCGCCAGGCCGCCGTTGATGAGTTCCGCCGCCCGGGCCACGATGCCGCGGGCCTCCTCCCCGTCATCGGGAAACACCCGGAACTGGGCGGCCGGCCCGCTGGGACGCTGGGCCACCAACTCAACCCCGGCGGCCCGCCCCTTGGCTTTTCGCAGCACCGAGTTGGCCAGCGACACCACCTGCGGCGTGGAGCGATAGTCCCGCACCAGCCGCACCGTGGCCGCCTCCGGGTAGCGCCGGCCGAAACCCGTCAAATAGTCCGAGGTGGCGCCTGCGAACGAATAGATGGTTTGGCTGGGATCACCCACCACGCACAGTTCCCGCCTGTCCCCCAGCCACAGGTCCAGCAGGCGCTGCTGCAGTGGCGACACGTCTTGGTATTCATCCACCACGAAGTGGCGGTACTGAGCCCGCACCTGGTCCGCCACCCGCGGCTGGTCGATCATCAGACCGGCCATCACCAGCAGGACATCCTCAAAGTCCATCGACTGGCTTTCCGCCAGGGCCTGTTCATAGACGCCGATCAGCCTTGAGATGGCGATAGGGTCGCAGCCCGCCACCACGCCCCGGCCGGCCGCCGCCGCCCGGTTCTTGTAGTCATCGGCCGTCCACAGGTGCACCTTGGACCACTCGATCTCCGCCGCTAGGTCACGCACCGCCGCCCGGTCCACTTCGATGCCCAACCGGGCTGCCGCCTGCGCCACCAGCGGCGCCTTGTGCTCCACCAGCTTCGGCACCGCCCGGCCCATTACCTGCGGCAGAAAGTAACTCAACTGGCGTAGGGCGGCGGCATGGAAGGTGCGGGCCTGGACGCCCGGGGCACCCAGCGCGCGCAGCCGTTCCCGCATCTCGCCCGCCGCCCGGGACGTGAACGTAACGGCCAGCACCGCCGATGGCGTGTAGGTGCCGGTGCGCACGCCGTAGGCGATGCGGTGGGTGATGGCGCGGGTTTTGCCGGTGCCCGCGCCGGCGATGACGCACAGCGGCCCCAACAGGTTGGTGGCCACCTCACGCTGTTCCGGGTCCAGGTCCGCTAGTAACGCTTCCGGGTCTGCGCCGGGGTTGGGATGTTCTGACACGCTGACCATCTTCTCAGGCACCACTGACATTCCTACCGTACGGTGTAATCGTGGCAAGTTCTCGGACCAACCCGTTTGCGCTGGCAGCCCTGGCCACTGCAGCGATCCCGGGGTTGGATATCGTTGGCGTCCGTCTGGAACACGAGGGGGCCGACTATGCGTTCGCACACGCCAAGGACGCCACCGGACGTACCTGGGTGATCCGCATTCCCCGGCACCCGGCCGCCGGCGCCGGCCAAGAGGCCGAGGTTTCGCTGCTCAAAGCCCTGATCAACGCCTCCGCCGGGGGCGGCCTACCGTTCGAGGTGCCGCGGCCGCGTGGCTTCGCCGCGATGGACGGCGGCGGCCGGGCCATGGTCTATTCCCAACTGCCGGGCGTACCGCTGGTGATGGAACTGTTGGAGCCCGGGCCGGGTTTGGCGGCCTCGCTGGGCCGCGCCATCGCCTCCCTGCACCTGTTGCCAACCGCCCTAGTGGCCGAAGCCGGGTTGCCGGTCTACACCCCCACCCAGTACCGCGCCCGCCTGACCGGCGAGGTGGAGGAGGCCGCCCGCACCGGCTACGTGCCGCAGCGGCTGTTGGACCGCTGGAAGATACGGCTGGATGACGATTCGCTGTGGGTGTTCGAGCCGGTCTTGATCCACGGCGACATGGCGCCGGAACACCTGCTTGAACATTCAGGCCGGATCAGCGCCGTGATGGACTTCGCCGGCGTCCAAGTGTCGGACCCAGCGGAGGACTTGGCGCCGCTGCTGGCGGCAGCCTCCGAAGAGGCCGCCGAATCAATCATGGACGCCTACTACCGGCGCCGCGAGACGCTGGATGATCCCCACCTGGAGGACCGGGCCGGCTTCCTGGCCGAGGTGGCGATTGTTCGCTGGCTGCTGCACGGCGTGCGGCACGAAGACCAGGCCATCATCGATGACGCCCGGCAGATGTTGGCCGATCTTGAGGAGACGGTCGAAACCGAGGAGCGCGAGCTGGCCCGCCTGGCGGCCCTCGAAGCGGCGGCCGAGGCCGAGGCCCGCGAGCGGATCGAGGCGGCCCAGCGGGCTTCCGAGGCGGCCGCCCGGGAGCATCAGCGCACCACCGGTTCCTTGCCCGCGGTGTCCGATGGCGACCCTTCGGTGGAGGGGGAAGCGACGCCTTCCCGCGGCCAGGGTGTCGCGGCTGACGCAGCCACCCAGGTGATCAGTCTGGACGGCCCAGAACGGCGCTCGGTCGCGGCCGAGGGCATCGACCTGTGGGGCAGCGGTGCCGGTCGCGGCCGTCCCACCTGGGACGATGCCGTCAGGGCCTTGGCGGCCGAAGCCGGCGAGGAACCCGATGGCGAAACCACCGCCCAGCATCCGGTGTGGACTGCGGCCGAGCCGGCCGAGCCGGCGGAGCCCGCAGAGCCAGCAGAGGCGGCCGAGCCAGCAGAGGCGGCCGAGGCGGCCGAGGCGGCCGGGGAACCAGCGCTGACCGAACCGCCGTCGGCCGCCGAGCTTTCGGCCGCCGCCATGCCACCGCCAGGCCTCGATGCCGCCGCCCCGTCACTTGACTTCGGGGCCCCGGTGACGCCGGCCGAGCCCGATTGGCCGGTGGCGGAGCCGGAGCCGGCCGAGGCCGTGACAGAGGTGACTTCGTTCGAAGCGCTGGTGGCGCTGGAAGAACCAGACGTGGTGCCGCCTGACACGGCCACCCCGCCTGAGGGCGAGGCGGCCGTGCCGGATGCCGGTCCGTTGACGGAAGACCTGCCGGACTTCCTGCGGGACGAGGCCGAGGCGCCCGACTTGGAACAGCCCAAGCGTCCTTGACCAGAGCAGTTCAGCCGGCTTGGCCGGTCAGTTCTTCTAGCCTGGCGGCCAACTCCGCCAAATAGCCCTGGCCTCCTGCCCGCGCAGCAGTCACCTCGACCGACAGGTTCTGCGGCACGTAGTGGACGTAGCCCAAGACCTGGCCCGGTTCCAACCCCAGCCGCTGGGCCAAGGCCACCTGGTACAACCGCACCTGGGCGGCATGCTGGGGCCGGGCCGAGCCATCGGCCGCGGCCTGACCGGTCTTCCAGTCCACCACCATGTACTGGCCGGCGGCGCGATCGTAGAACACGGCATCGGCCCTGGCCACCGCCGTGACGCCACCCACCTGGAAGACCATGGCGGCCTCGGCATCAACCAAATCCAACCCGGTACCGACCCAGCGCGAGGCAATGAAGGCCGCCATCAGGCGGTCCACCTGCGCCACCACTTCGGCCTCGTCCTGCGGTGGCAGGCCCCAGTCATCGGCGCCCTCCAGCGTGGGCTGCTCGCCCACCGAACCGTGAACGGCCCGCAGGTGGGCCTCGGCCCGCTGGTGGAACAGCAGGCCTACCTGGGTGGCCACCGTGGGGGCGGCCGGCACCGGCCGGCGCCAACCCAGCGCCGCCGCATTTGGGTCCGCCAGGAGGGCGGCCAGGCCGGTGGCACCCAGGCTGGGCGGCAGCCGCACGGTGGCGGTCTGGGCGGCCTCTTGGCGTTCCCGCAGCAGATCAGCCGCCTGGGCGGCCAGGGGATCGCCTAGGCCATCCAGGTAGGCGATGGCCTGGCTGACGCCACGCAAGGGTGGCAACTGGCCCAGTTGGTGCTTCACCTGGTCCGCCGCCGCCAGCACCGCCTGCGCCCGGTCACCCAATGGATGGTCTAGGGGCCAGGCGGCCGAATCACCTGCCGTGGTTAGCGCCCCCTCTTCGCCGTCTTCCCGGGCGTCGGCCCAATCTCCCCTTGGTTGGTCTTCGATCACCTCTGGCTGAGGCGCCCAGGTGGCATCAGACACCAGGCCCGCCCGCAACAGCTCTTCCAGGAAGATGGAAGGCTGTTGTACCGTCTTACGCCCCTCCACCCGCCACGAACCGCTGAGGTAGAGGCGCGAGCGGGCGCGGGTCAGGGCCACATAGGCTACCCGCCTTTCCTCGGCCAGGGCATGCCGGCCGGCTTCCTGCAGGTAGTCCTGGTAGGCCTCGTCGAGTTGGACGACATCGGCTGCCGCGGCGTGGGCGAACCGCGGTAGGTCGCGGACGTCGCGCCGCAACTCCCACGGCAGGCCGCCGGTGCCACCGGAACGCGGCGAATCGCTGAGCCAGCCTCTGGCGTAGAACCGGCCCTCCTTGTCGGTGTGGGTGGAAGGGAATTTCTCGGCCACCAGGCCCGGCACCACCACCACATCCCACTCCAAGCCCTTGGCGGCGTGCACAGTCATCACCTGTATGGCCTCTTCGGACACTGCAACCAGGCCGGGCTCCAGGCCGCGGCCACGGTCCTGTTCGTGCTGCAGCCAGTCCAGGAAGCCGGCCAGGCCGCCGGCGCCCGTCATCTGACGCTGGAAACCGTGGGCCTCGAGCACAAGCTGGTGCAGGTGGGTGCGCCCGGCCGGGCCGTAGCGGGCCATCAGGTCGATGTCTAGGCCCAGGGCCCGTTCCGCCGCCTGTACCAGTTCGGGCGGCGCCAGGCGGGCGGACAGGTCTCTGACCTGTGCGATCGCCCTGGCCAAGCGCTGCAGGCGCTGGGTGCCGGCCTCGCTCAGACCGGTCACCTTGGCCTGGCCGGACGCCACTGCGGCCAAGGCTTCCAGGACGCCGGGCGTCATGACGGCCTCGGGCACGGTGATGCCCTTGGTGTCCTTGGTGTCCTTAGTGTCCTTGATGTCCGGGGCCAGGCGCTTGGCCAGGCGCCCCAAGGCGTCCAAGTCCCGTGCCCCCAGGTTGTAACGCGGCGCGGTGGCCAGCCGCATGAAGGCGTCGCCCCTGGAGGGGTCTTGGGCACAGCGCAGCAATGCCACCACGTCTTGGACCTCTGGAATGGACAGCAGCCCGCCCATGCCCACCAGTTGGTGCGGCAGGCCGGCCTGCAACAGGGCCTGGGCAATCAGCCCGAACTGCCCCTGCGTGCGGCACAGTACGGCCGCCGTGCGGTGGCGTGACCCCACCGGCGGGGCGTCGTGCCACTCACGTTGCAGGTATTCGGCCACGGCCGTGGCCTCGGCTTGATCCGTGGCGTGGAAACCGGCCTCCACCAGGCCAGGCCCGGCCCCCGGCCGGGCCTGCAACAGGGGCAGGTCGATGGCGCTGACCGCCCGCAGCGGCTGGGCTACCCGGTTGGCCACATCCAGAATTGACTGGTCATTGCGCCAGGCTGTGGACAGGGTCAAGGGTTGGCCGGCCGCCCCGAATGCCTCACCGAAGCGGGCCAGTGTGGCGGCCTGCGCCCCGCGCCAGCCATAGATCGACTGGTGTGGGTCACCCACCGCCATCACCGGATGGCCGCCAAACAGGGTGGACAGCAGTTCCACCTGGCTGCCCGAGGTGTCTTGGTATTCGTCCAGCAGCACCACCCGGTACCGTTCGCGTTCCACCTGCCCGATGACGGGGAACTCCCCTACCAGCCGGGCCGCCAACGCCACCTGGTCGGCAAAGTCCATCTGACCGCGCTGCCGCTTCAGGTCGGCATAACGCCGCACCAGGTCCATCACCGCCTGGCGCTTGGTCAGCGACTCGATAGCCTTCTTGATGTCCGGCGGTACGGCCCTCTTTTCTTTGCCTGTGGCCGGGTTGGTGCCAGGCCCCTTGTTGCTCAAGTCTTCGATGATGGCGGCCAGCGACAGATCAGCTACCGCCGGGTCGATGCCGTTGTCGACGCACTGGTCCGACAGGGTCAGCACCAGCCCCGCTAGCGTGGCCGGCGCCACGCCTGGCAATGGTTGGGCCTCCCAGCCCTCTACCACCTCCATGGCCAACTGCCAGCGGGTACCCTCGCTCAAGACCTCGGCCTCAGGGTCATAGCCCAGCCGCAGGGCGTGGTCACGCACTATCCCCACGGCGTACGAGTTGTAGGTGGCCACGGCTGGCTGGCCCGTGTCCGGCAGGTCGAGGCGGCCCAACATGGAACGAATCCTGGCCGCCAGTTCGCCCGCCGCCTTGCGGGTGAAGGTGAGGCCCAGCACTGTGCCGCCCTCCACCAGGCCATTGGCCACCAGGTAGGCCACCCGGAAGGCCATGGTTTGGGTCTTGCCGGAGCCGGCTCCAGCCGCTACCAGGGTGGGGGCCAGAGGCGCGTCGATAACGGCGGCCTGTTCTGCCGTCGGTTGGTGCTCACCCAGGTGTTTGGCCAAGTCTTGCGGTGTCCATTGGGGTTTGCTCATGCCGTCACCGCCTCTCCCCCGGGCTGGGCTGGGCAGGCCGGTACCAGCTGGCAGGTGCGGCACCATGTGCCCGGACAGGCCTGAAACCGAGCCGCCGCGGCCCGGTCCCGGCATTGGGCCAGCATCTCGTCAACCCAGGCCGGGTCTTCGGCCTGGTCCAGGGGTGGCTGATGGCGCTCAGTGGCTTTGCCAGAATCATTGGCCAAGTAGACCAGCGTGGCACCCGCCGCCTTGGACACGCCCGGCACCGCCCCGGCCTCGATGGCCGCCTGGTAGATGCCCAACTGGGGATTGACCCGGGCCTGGGCCATGGTGTTGATGGCGGAGCCGGTCTTGAAATCGACCACCCGGGCGGCCGGTTGGCCGTCCACCTGGCCGGCCTCTTCCAGCCGGTCGATGACCCCCCTCACCACCACGCCATCGGCCTCATATTCGAAGCGCAACTCGGTGGCTAACGCCGCCGGATCGGCCTGCAGGTAGAGGCCCAGGCGACGTGCCATGTCCATTGCCCCCTGATACAACAGGCGATTGGAGTAGGTGTCAGGCAAGCCCAGCTCGGCCCAGCGTTCGGCTAGGTGGGCCTGCATTTCCTCCGGGCCGGCCTGCGGAAACTGCTCGGCCAAAGCATGGACCAGGCTACCCAGGTTGGCCTTCACGCCAGCCTCGCCGCGGCCGCCCGCCCTCTCCAACAACCAGCGCAGGGGGCATTGGACCAGGGCTTCCACCCTGGATGGGCTGAGGCGCAATTCTTCTTCTTCACCGGCCAGCGGCCGGTCAGTTGAGGGCGGCAGTGTGCCCGCCCAGTCCTCTGGGTGGGCCCCAGGCACGCCCACGGCGGCCAGGACGGCCAACACCTGGGCGGCACCGTCACCCGCCGCCTGCTCCACCAGGCCACGGCGCGTCTGCGCCACCAGGCCACGCAGGTCGTGTGGCAACTCCTGGCCCGGACGCGGCCACGCGCCATCGGGCACAACGCATCCTGGGTCGATCAGTTCCACCAACTGGGACGGCCGGGTATCGGCATTCTCAACCGCCGTCACCAGCAGTTGCCGTTTGGCCCGGGAGACGGCCAACGCGGCCAGCCGCAACTCGTCATCGAGCACCGCGCGGCGGCGCTCCGCATAGTCCCCGGCCCCCGGCTTGCCGTCCACCAGGTCCGCCAACTCGCCCGCGCCCATCAGCGTGTCCCGCAGCCGCAGGTTGGGCCACACGTCTTCCTGTAGGCCGGCCAGGGCCACCAGGTCCCACTCGCGCCCAGCCGCCGCCGTCACGGTGCTGACCACCACCCGGCCGTCCTGTGGCGCGTGCTTGGCCACGGTGTCCGCCGGCACCTGTTGGGCCGCCAGGTAGTCCGCGAAACCGCGGGCCCCGGCCCCGGCCCGGCGGGCGTCAAACCGCTCTGCCGCCGCGAACAGGGCCAACACCGCGTCCAAGTCAGCATCAGCCGCTTCGCCCGCCGGGCCGCCCGCCAAGGCCGCCTCGCGCCACGGCCCGGCCAGCCCAGCGCCGTCCCACAAGGCCCACAAGACCTGACCGGCTGTGGCCCCGGCCGGGCGGGCCGCGGCCTCGCGCCCGGCCGCCAACACCGCCGCCAGCCGCCGCGCCTTGGCGCCTACCTCGCCCGGCACCATCCCCAGTTCCACCTCGCCTCGCAGGGCCGCTGCCACCAGTTCATCCGATGGCCGGTTGCCACCGGCTTCCACTTCGGCCGCTTTGAGGTGACGCCGCAGCGCCCTGACCTGCACCGCGTCCAGGCCACCCAGAGGCGAGGCCGCCAGCGCCAGCGCCGCCGCGCCGTCCAGCTTCTCTGGCTCCACGCACGCACCCAGCGCCGCCAGCAGGGCGGCCACCACCGGCTGGTCGGTGCTCAACACCTCCGAGCCCGGCACGTAGACAGGCACGCCTGCCCCCGCCAGGGCCGCCCGCAGCACCACCACCTGGCCGGCCGTACGCGTCAACACCGCCATCTCATCCCACGGCACACCGTCCCGCAGGTGCGCCACCCGCAGGTGCCGGGCCAAAGCCGTGGCGGCCTCGGCTTCCGAGCCGGCTACCAGGGAACGCAGGGGCGGCACCGACTCTGGGGCCTTCTGAGCTGCAGCCGCCGGCCGCGCCCCGCGCGCCTTCGAACCCAACAGACCGGGCCGGATGGCGCCACACACCCGGGCGGTGGCCTCAAACAGGGCGGGCGCCTGGCGCCAGGCGGTGCCCAATACGGCCAGTTGAGCCCCCATGCCCTGCGGCGGCGGCGCCATGGCCTCACCCAACAGACGCGGCAGGGCGCCCCGGAAGCCCTGCACAGCAATGTCCGGACAACCCAGCACCACCACCTGGCTGCCGGCCGCCTCAAGTTCGCCCAACAAGGCCCAAAGGGCCAGCGAGGCCTCTTGGAAATCATCCACCAGCACCAGGTCGAAGCGCGGCCGTTCTGCCAGTTCAAGGACCACTTCACGGTCACCCAACCAGACCGGTTCATCCCAGGCCGCCAACTGGTTGGCCGCCTGCGCCACCATGGCTGACTCGTCCAACGCCAGGCCCACATCACCGCCGCCGCGCAGCGCCCAACCCTCCAGGTAGGCGTCGTAGAACTGGGCCGCCGCCACCCACTCGGGCCGTCCCTGGCGCCGGCCAAGCTCCGCCAGGTCAGGCGGCGTCAGGCCGCGCTGAGCCGCCCGCACCAACAGGTCACGCAGTTCGTTGCGGAAGGCCTTGATGCGGCGGGCCGCGGGCGGCACCGAATCCGGCCAGGCGATGGCGCGGCCCTCCCCTTCCGCCTGTGCGGCCAGCATCGAAGCAATGGCGGCGTCTTGTTCGGCCCCGCTGATCATCTGGGGCTGGTAGCGGGCCGCCGCGGCCTCTTCACCCGGCCCGGCCGCCGCCGCCAACCGATCGGCCCGCTGCTTCAACAGGGCCATGGCGAAGGCGCTGGGCGTCATGGCCGCCCGGCCCTGCACCGTCAGCCCGGCCTGGCGCACAATGCGGGCATTCAGGGCCGTGGCGGTGGCCCGCGTGGGTGACAACACAATGGCTCGCCGCCCGGACCGCAGGGCGGCCACCGCGGCCGTCAGCGCCACCAGGGTCTTGCCCGTGCCGGGGGCCCCAGCCACCGCTACTGGACCACCCTGGGCGATCAGTTCTACGGCGGCCGCCTGGGCGGCATCGGGCACCGGCAGGGGAGGCTCCACCCGGGGTGGCGCCAACACGACTTGGGGCAGCGAAAGTGTCACAAGACCATCCCAGCACAGACCACCGACATTCTTACGACCCCGGCCGTCGCTACCTGTGTCGCACATGGTGCTACGTTGCTCGGTGGCAGGTTGTCCAGGTCTAACGGCCGGCTGGCCGACCGGGCGGCGGTGGCCCACTAGGATCACTGTCCATGGAAATCACCATCGGCGTGCGGCAGGCGCCCCGCGAGATCACGTTCAGTTCCGACCAGGACACCGAAGCGATCAAGAAGGCCGTGGCCAAGGCCTTCGACGGCAAAGAGACCGTGCTGGAACTGGCCGACCGGCTGGGCCGCACGTTCCTGGTGCCCACGGCCGGCATCGCCTACGTCGAGATCGGCAGCCCCGACAAGCCCAAGGTGGGCTTCCAGGCCTAGTCGGAGCCCCACCAGCCAGGCTCTCTAACTGACCGGTTCAGATTCCCACAAATGACCGGTTGAAATCTCCACAAATGGCCGGTTCGAGGAACAGTGAACCTGTGGAGACTGCCTACCGGCCCAGGGTCTTCACGCGTTCCACACACTGGTGGGTTACACTGCCAGAGAAGTAACCACGGCTGACCGTGCGCAAGAAGACTCTTTGACGTGACATTGTGCGTTCGGCTGCCGGCGCTCCGGCCCCTACCGGCAGCGCTTCCGTCAAAGAAGAGAAAAGCGAGAACTTCTTGCCTGCCCTGAACCATGACGGCGAACCGACGTTCGCCGATTTCGGCGTGGACCCACGCATCGTGGAGGCCCTGACCTCCGTTGGCATTACCCACCCGTTCCCCATCCAGGCGCTCACCCTGCCGGTGGCACTGCAGGGGCACGACATCATCGGCCAAGCCAAGACCGGCACCGGTAAAACCCTTGGCTTCGGCATCCCCCTGCTGCAGAAGGTCATCTCCCCCGGCGAGCCCGGCTACGAGGACCTTGAGGCGCCCGGCAAGCCGCAGGCGGTCGTCATTCTGCCCACCCGCGAACTGGCCGTCCAGGTGGCCACCGATCTGGGGGTGGCGGCCAAGAACCGGACCGTCCGGATTCTGCAGGTCTACGGCGGCCGCGCCTACGAACCGCAGGTCGACGCCCTCAAGCAGGGCGTGGACGTGGTGGTGGGCACCCCCGGCCGCATGGTTGACCTGTTGAACCAGCGCCACCTGACACTGGCCCACGCCCGCACTGTAGTGCTGGACGAGGCCGACGAAATGCTTGACCTAGGCTTCCTGCCTGACGTAGAGAAACTGCTGGCGGCCACACCGGCCGGGCGCCACACCATGCTGTTCTCGGCCACCATGCCGGGCGCCGTCGTGGCGATGGCCCGCCGCTACATGACCCAGGCCACCCACATCCGGGCCCAGGACCCGGAAGACCAGGGCGCCACCGTGGCCAACATCAAACAGGTGGTGTACCGGGTCCATTCGCTCAACAAGATCGAGGTGTTGGCCCGCATCCTGCAGGCCAAGGACCGCGGCCGCACCATCATTTTCGCCCGCACCAAGCGGACCGCCGCCAAGGTGGCGGATGAGCTGACCGACCGTGGTTTCGCCGCCGCCGCCATCCACGGCGACCTGGGCCAGGGCGCCCGCGAACAGGCCATGCGGGCCTTCCGTAAGGGCAAGGTGGACGTCCTGGTGGCGACGGACGTGGCGGCCCGCGGCATCGACGTCGATGACGTCACGCACGTCATCAACTACCAGTGCCCAGAGGACGAGAAGATCTACCTACACCGCACCGGCCGCACCGGCCGGGCCGGCCACAAGGGCACCGCCGTCACCTTCGTGGACTGGGACGATGTGCCGCGTTGGGGCCTGATCGACAAGGCCCTGGACATCGGCTACCCCGAACCGGTCGAGACCTACCACACCTCCCCCCACCTGTTCACCGACCTGGACATCCCAGAGGGCGTGACGGGCGTGCTGCCGCGGGCCAAGCGCACCTTGGCCGGCCTGGACGCCGAAGAGGTGGAAGACCTGGGCGAGACCGGCAAGCGCACCCGCGGTGGCAGCGGGCAGCGCGGCGGCGGGCATGGTGGTGGCCGCGGCGGCCGGGTTGGTTCACGTTCGGGCGGTACCCGTCTGGACGGCCGGTCGAAGGCACAGGCCCGGGCGGAAGGCGCGGTGCCCGATGGCGCCCCCTCGGCTAAGTCCGACGGCGCCCCCCAGCGTAGGAAGCGCCGTCGCACCCATCGCTCGCACCAGGCACCCGCCGAGGTCGCAGCTTAAGAAGTGGCTCAGGCCAGCGGCCCGGTGACCGCCTGGGCGGCGGCCAGAATCCGGCCGCCGGCCACGGCCGCAGCAGCGGCCTCGAGTTGGGGCGACAGCCACTGATCCGGGCCCGGCCCGGGCGCGAAGGCCCGCACGGCATCGTGCACCGCGGCCGTGGCGGGAGCAGGGGCAAGCGGCGAACGCAGGTCTTGGGCCCGGGCGCCGGCCAGCACCTCGATGCCCAGTACCCGGCCCAGCGCGTCCACTGCCCGGCGCAGTTTACGCGCCCCGGCCCAGCCCATCGAGACGTGGTCTTCCTGCATGGCGGAGGACGGGATCGAATCGACCGAGGCCGGCACCGCCAGGCGCTTCATCTCGGAGACCGCCCCGGCGGCGGTGTATTGGGCAATCATCAGACCAGAGTCAACCCCTGGCTGGTCGGCCAAGAACGGATGCAGGCCACCGTTGCGGGCCGGGTCCATGAACCGGTCCAGCCGGCGTTCCGAGATCGAGGCCAGGTCCGCCACCACGATGGCCAGGAAGTCCAACACATAGGCCACGGGGGCGCCGTGGAAGTTACCGTTCGATTCGACCCGGCCATCCGGCGTGATGACCGGGTTGTCGATCACCGAGGCCAACTCGCGCTGCGCCACCGCCTTGACGTGGGCCACCGTGTCCCGGGCGGCGCCGTGCACCTGCGGTGTGCAGCGCAGCGAATAGGCGTCCTGGACCCTGGTGCAGGCGTGGGGGTCGCGGTGGGAGGCCATGATGCCGCTGCCGGCCAGCAGTTTGACCAGGTTGGCGGCCGAAGCAGCCTGGCCGGGATGGGGCCGCATGGCCTGCAGATCGGCCGCGAAGGCGGCGTCGGTACCAAGGAGGCTCTCGACGGACAGGGCGGCCGCGACATCGGCGGTAGGCAGTAGAACAGCCAAGTCCGCCAGCGCCAGGCAGAGCTGCCCCAACATGCCGTCCGTGCCGTTGATCAGGGCCAAGCCCTCTTTTTCGACCAGTTCCACCGGGGTCAGGCCGGCCAGTTTGAGGGCCTCGCCGGCGGGCAGGAGGCACCCGGCTGCGTCCCGCACCTGGCCCTCGCCCATCAGGGCCAATGCGCAGTGGGCCAGCGGCGCCAGGTCGCCCGAGCAGCCCAGCGAACCGTATTCCTGCACCACCGGTGTCAGGCCGGCGTTGAGCAGGGCGGCGTAGGCCTGGGCGGTGCCGGGGCGGACGCCGGTTTGGCCGCTGGCCAGGTTGCGCAGGCGCAGGGTCATCAGGGCGCGCACCACTTCGCGTTCCACTTCGGGGCCACTGCCGGCGGCGTGTGAGCGCACCAGCGAGCGCTGCAGTTGGGCCCGCCATTCGGATGGAATGTGCTTGGTGGCCAGGGCGCCGAAGCCGGTCGAGATGCCGTAGTGGGGCTCCGGGTCGCCCGCCAGGCCGGCGATGGTGGCGGCCCCCTGGGCGATGGCGGCCAGGGCGTCATCGGCCAGCCGGACCGGCGCGTTGTGGCGGGCCACGGCCACCACCTGGTCGATGGTGAGCGGCTCCAGGCCGATGGTCACCTCGCCGCCAGGTGGAACCGGTTGCGCGCTAGATGAAAAAGTCTGGGTCACCGGACCATTGCACCACCTTCACGTTAACAGCCGTTTTCGCGTGCGGCCGGTGCTGGCCCGAAGGCCGTTCCGGTGACAAAGGCGCGCGCCGGCACGGCCCAAATGTCGTCATCGACCTGGAACACCTGGCCGCCACGATAGACCACAAAGCCGCGGTGCAGGCCGCGCGCCCGCCGCAGCGCCCGCAACGCCACTAGGTCATCTCGGCCAACGCTGGTGGTCACCTTGACCTCCACCCCCACCAGGCGGTCACGCCCGTCCTTCAGCACCAAGTCGACTTCCACCGGGCGGCATCGGGCACTTGTGGTTGGGCGATCCCGGCCGTTGACCGCTGGGTGACGGGACTTGCGGAAGTGGTCAAGTCGATGTAGTGTTCTGATGTATCGAGTCGATACATCGACTCCTAACAGTCCCGGAGGAGAGTCCCCATGACCCCCGAGCCTTACCTGCAGTCCTCGCCTGGCGCCGAGGCCGGCGCTACCGTCGACGCCGCCCAGACCCAGGCCGAAGCAGAGTTCATCCCCACCCCTGAGCGCCGGCGCAACATCTTTGTGTGGTTGGCCACTGTCACTGCCTTCCTGGGCTTAGTCGGCGGCCTCACGACCTGGCCGGCCTACTGGATCGCCATGTGGCCGCCGGCCGAGCCCCTCGCTGGCTTCGCCATCTTCCTTGGCGTGCTCGGCACCTGCATCCAGGCTGGAACCACCGTGACGTTCAAAGCCAGCAAGCAGCCGCAGATCAAAGTCAGTTCCTATCTGGCCGTATACGGCCTAGGCGTGGCCATTTGGCTGACGGCGTTCATGATCGTGGTCATCAAGTCGGGGCTAATGACGTTGTGAGCCGGGATCTACCACTCCGCCCCGGCCCAGTCACCCGAGGCTGCCGATGCCGCGTGGTCACCGTCCCCTCCAAGAACTGACCACGCGGCATCAGCTGCCGTGGTGCGCCGGCGCTCCCCACTAACGCCGGCGCACGCTTTCCTCACCGAGCGGCGCCAACCGGCTCCGGGCTGGGCAGATCCAGGTCCGCCCACTCCTGGTCCCCTGCCGCCACCTGGGCTGCCAGGATTGGATGAGTTCGTTCCAGCTTGGCTCCCTCAACGTCGACCGACGGCAACAGCCGGTCGAGCCAGCGCGGCAACCACCAGGCCGCCGGACCCAGCAGGTGCATCACCGCCGGGATCAGCAGCAACCGCACCACAAAGGCATCGGCCAGCACGCCGAAGGCGAGGGCGAACCCAATCGGTGTGACCATGGACATGTCAGAGAAGATGAAGCCCCCGAAGACCGACGCCATGATCAGCGCGGCCGCCGCCACCACCGGCCGGTCGGCATGCAGGCCGCGCTGTACAGCGAGGCGCGCATCAATGCCATGGACATACGCCTCCCGCATGCCCGAGGCGATGAACAACTGGTAATCCATCGCCAGGCCAAACAAGATGCCCACCATGATTGTGGGTAAGAGGCACAACACAGGGCCTGGATCATGCACGTTGAACAGGTCACCTAGCCACCCCCACTGGAAGATGGCGGTCACACCACCAAATGCCGCCAGCAGGGACAGTAAGAAGCCAACCGTCGCAGTGACCGGCACCAGGAGTGAGCGGAACACGATGATCAGGATGATCAATGACAGCCCAACCACCACGGTGAGATAGCGGGGCAAGGCGTCTGCCAGGGCCTCAGAGATGTCGATGTTGGCGCTGGCTAGGCCCGCCACACCAAGCCTGACGCCTGGCAGGCCAGTGCCGTCCGCCAGTTCGGCCGCGCCGGCCTCGGCGTGGCCGTTTGGCTGCTGGCCTGCATCATCGTGGTAATCGAGTGTTTCTAGCCGCAAACCGGCGCAATCGCCCGGAAGGCCTCAACATCGCCCTCCGTCAACCGCGACGCAGCCGAGCTTTCCGCATACATCACCGAATGCGAATCGGTGGCGTGGCCCAGTCCCAGGGCATGCCCCAGCTCGTGCACCATCACCAGCACCGCCTCATCGTGCCGGTTCCGCAGGGCGCCACCGAACCACTTCTCGTCGAGATAGATGTCCGCCCGCACAATGCCCTTGGGTAGCCGCTCGGTCGAAGCCACCCCAATCGTGTCCCCAGAAACACCCTCCGCCCGCTCCATCACCACCTCGGCCGGCACAAACTGCACCGTCATCGCGGCACCCGTGTCAAGCCCAGCAGCCTCGGCCTCGGCCAGCGGCACAATCCGTACCCCCGACAGTTGTTCCACCAGGTCAACCGCCTGCACCCAGGCCTCGAGGGCGCCATCGGGCAGGTTGTCTGCGTCGCCCACCAGCTCCCAGGTGGGCGTGCCGCACACCAGCCGGGAAGGGTACAACGAGGTGTCCCCACCCAGCAGCGTGTAGCCGTCCGGTAGTTCGCCTGTGGCCGGGGCAGCCCCGCTCAACACCGGCACCGCCAGCGGGTCAAAGTCGAACACGCCCCGCAGCGCCTGCACACCCACAACCGCCATGGCCGTCGCCACCACGATGGCGACCAGTTTCACCACGGTTCGCCGCACCCGCCGGGATGGCGGCTCCGGTTCGGTGCCCGATGGCGCCCCACCACCTGGGTAGAACACCAGGTGGTCGTAGGTGGTCACCACCGGCGGCTCACCCTGGCCAGACGGGATCTGTGGCGGCAGCACGCTCACGCCGGCCACACCTGGATCAGCCAGAACACCACCGGCAGGGTGGCGAACATCAAGGCGTTGGACTGCACCACGGTTTGGGCACTGAACTGGTAGGCCCGCCGGTGCTGGGCCGCCAGCAACACCGTCATGGTGCCGCACGGCAGGCCGAACAGCACGGCCGCCACGTCCGAAGCCAACGGGTCAAGGCCGCACAACCGGGCCACCGCCAAGATCGCCACCGGCCACACCAGCAGGCGCAGGAAGTTGGCAATGTAGCCGGCCGGGTTCTTGATCAGGTCCGCCAGTCCCGAATCGGCCAAGCCGAAACCGACCACCATCATGGCCAGGGGCGCCATCGCCGCCCCCATCATGCCCAAGGCTCCGGTCAGCGCCACCGGCAGGTCCACCCGGGAGAAGAACCAGGCCACCGCCAGCACGCAGGCGATGATATTGGGCGACTTGACCAGCGACAGCGGCGAGATCCGCCCGGACCCCAGGTTCCGTTCCCCGAAGGTGAAGAAGACCAGGTTCCACACCAATGTGATAACCACCACGCACAGCACGCCGGGGGCGCCGTACAGTTCGGTGATGATGGGCAGACCCACAAAGATGCAGTTGGGGAACACCACCAGGTTGACGAAGGCGTGGCGCGTGTCGCGGTCAACCGGCAAGGCACGGGCCACCAGCCAGGAAGTCAGAATAGCCAGCGGGAAGTAGGCCACGGCGATCAGCACTGCTGTGCCCAGCGACCGCGCCATGGCTGGGGTATACGGGTGGGCCGCCGCCATCAGGATGGCGAACGGCGCAATCACGTCCACCAGCAGTTTGCCCAGGTCTTCGGCGAACTGGGCGGAGATGACGCCGCGGCGGCGCAGCACAAAACCCAGGGCGCCGGCCAGCACCACTTTGGCGCCGATGGCGATCAGGGCCTCCACCGCCTCACCTCCTCCCAGCCACGGGGCACCCTAGACAGGGTGCAGTTCGCCTTGGGCTACCAGGGCTTGGTACACCGCCGGGTTGGTCAGATTCTCCCCCAACCGGTTCGGTTTGCCGGCCCCGTGGTAGTCGGATGAACCGGTCACCAGCAGGTCGAACCGCTTGGCCAGGCGCAGCAGCCGGACGCGTTGCGCCGGCGGATTGTCGCGGTGGTACACCTCCAAGGCAGCCAGGCCGGCTTCGGCCATCTTGCCGATGGCGTCGTCATCGATGATCCGCTGGCGCCCCACCGCCGCCGGGTGGGCCAGGACGGGCACGCCGCCGGCCTCCCGCACCAGGGCCACCATGTTGGCGGCCTCGGGGGCGTAGTGGCGCACATAGTAGGGGCTGCGGGGGTGCAGTAGTTTCGCGAAGGCGGCCGAACGGTCCGGCACCACGCCCAGGGCCACCAGGGTGTCGGCGATGTGGGGCCGGCCCACCGTGGCCTCCTCACCGGTGTGCTCTACCACCGCTTCCCAGGTGATCGGGAAATCGGCCGCCAGCCGGGCCACCATGGCTCGCGCCCGTTCCTCGCGGGCTTCACGCACCCGGCGCTGTTCGGCCACCAGCGGGCCGTAGGTCGGTTCATGCAGGTAGCTGAGCAGGTGAACTGTGATGCCGCGGGTGCGGCAGGACAGTTCGGTGCCACGGATCAGGGTGATGCCGTGGCGGCGGGCGGCGTCCGCCGCCTCGGACCAACCGGCGGCCGAATCATGGTCCGTCAGGCCCACCACGGTCAGGCCCGTGACGGCCGCCTTGGCCACCACCTGGGCCGGGGTGTCGGTGCCGTCCGACACCACCGAATGGGTGTGCAGGTCGATCAGCGGGCCGTGGGGCCGGCCAGTTCGCCCTAGACCCATTTAGATCCAGTCCTTGTGCTTGAAGAACAGGTAGATCGCCACGGCGCCCGCCACCATCAAGGCGCCGGCGAACGGATAGCCCAACAGCCAGTGGAGTTCGGGCATGCGGTCGAAGTTCATGCCGTAGATGCCGGTGATGACGGTGGGCACGAAGAAGACGGCCGCCCAGCCGGAGATCTTCTTCATCTGTTCGTTTTCACGCTGGGCCACCAGGGTGGAGTTCAGGTTGACGATGTCGCGCAGCGCGGAGTGGAGGATCTCGGCCCGCTCCAGCACTCGGGTCAGGTGGTCCGAGACGTCCCGCAGGTAGCGGCGCAGTTCGCGGTCGACATCGTGCTCCTCGAAGCCGCGCTGGAGGGCGTCCATGATGTTGTCGGTAGACCGCACGGCCCGGGCGTATTCGGTGACTTCCCTGGTCAACCGGTAGATGCGCCGGGTCGCGTCCGGGTCGCCATCGAACACCGCCGCCTCTAGTTCGTCGATGTCCTCCTGCAGGCCGTGCACCACGGACGGGTAGAGGTCAACCACCGTGTCCAGGTAGCCGTACAGCACGGCCTCGGACCCAAGGGCCAGGAGTTTCGGCTCGGCCTCGAGGCGGGCCCGCACCTCGCCTGGGGCGGGGTGTTCGCAGTGGCGGATGGTGACCACGAAGTTGGGCCCGGCCACCACGTAGATCTCACCGAAGGCCACGTCCGAACTGGCATCCTGATAGACCGCCGGGTGCAGCACCACAAACTGGGTGTCGCCGTAGCGTTCCAGTTTGGAGCGCTGGTGGGCCCGCAGCACGTCCTCCACGATCAGTTCATGGAAGCCGAACACGATGGCGGCGGCGATGACCTCTTCGGCCGTGGGCCGGTACAACCCCACCCAGGCCAGCGCCTCCGGATCGGCCTCGATGGCGGCCCGGGCCTCATCCAAGGTGGCCACCTCGCGCACAAACTGCCCGGCCTTGTAGATGGTGGCCTTGGTCAGGGATTCGGGCGGCACGGCCGAGGCTGGGGGTTCCGGCCCGGCCAAAGGCGGCAGAGGCGGCTGGCTTGACGTCATGACTGCCTCCAGGGTTCGGCTGCGGGCGGGGCAAAGGGCACCCCAAGGATATATCGTGCCCGCGGCCTCACCCGGGAGGTGAGACCATTGGGGACTGTGAACGATCAACCCCTAGGCGAGCGCGGCGCCAACCGGTCGCGGCGCCCCAATTCAAAGGCCTTCCGTGATTTCATCGCCTCCCAGTGGGGCCCGGTCGAGGTGGAAGAGGCCGAACGCACCCGGCACCCGGCGGCCGATCACACCGAAACGCGGCGGGACGCCATCGGGCAACTGTTCCCAGGTGAACGGCTGGTGTTCCCGGCCGGCCGGCCCAAGGTGCGCTCCAACGACACCGACTACCGCTTCCGGCCCCACAGCGCCTTCGCCCACCTGACGGGCCTGGGGGCGGATCACGAACCCGAGGCGGTGCTGGTGCTGCACCCGCTTGACGAAGCCGCCGTCACGCCGGGTGGCCCCACGCACGAGGCGGTGCTGTACCTGCGCCCGGCCGCCACCCGTGACACGCCGGAGTTCTACGCCGATTCGGCGGCGGGCGAGTTCTGGGTGGGCCGCCGCCCCACACTTGAGGACATGGCGGTGCACACCGGCATCCGGACGGAGGATCTGGCCTCGCTGCGCGATGCCCTGGCCAAGGACGTTGGTGCCGGTCAGGTGCAGTTGCGGGTCATCGCGGAGGCCGATGCCGCCGTCACGGCCATGGTGCAACAGGTCCGCCAGGAGGCCGGCCTGGCGGTGGTTGGTGGCGAGGACCCAACCCAGGCGCCGGACGCCAAACTGGCCGAGGCCGCCTCCGAACTACGCCTGATCAAGGACGCCTTCGAGGTCGATCAGATGCGCCAGGCGATTGCCGCCACCATCAAGGGCTTCGAACGGGTGGTCCAGGCCCTGCCGCAGGCCGCCACGGTGAGACGCGGCGAGCGCGTGGTGGAGGCCACCTTCGAGACCGGTGCCCGGGTGGATGGCAACGGCGTGGGCTATGAGACCATCGCCGCGGCCGGCAACCACGCCACCACGCTGCACTGGATCCGTAACACGGGGGCCGTCCGGCCAGGCGAACTGCTGCTGCTAGACGCGGGCATCGAGGTCGATTCGCTCTACACGGCGGACATCACCCGCACCATTCCGATCAGCGGCCGGTACAGCGAGGTGCAGCGCCGGGTGTGGGAAGCGGTGGTCGATGCCGCCGATGCCGCCTTCGCCGCCGCCCGCCCCGGCAACAAGTTCCGGGACGTGCACGATGCCGCCATGGTGGTGATTGCGCAGCGGCTGGAGGAGTGGGGGCTGCTGCCCGTCACGGCCGAGGAGTCGCTCAAGCCTGATGGCCAGCAGCACCGGCGCTGGATGGTGCACGGCACGTCGCACCACCTGGGGCTGGATGTACATGACTGCGCCCAGGCCCGCAAGGAGCTGTACATGGATGCCGAACTGCGGCCAGGCATGGTTTTCACGATCGAGCCGGGGCTGTATTTCAAGGCCGAAGACCTGGCGGTACCACCGGAATACAGGGGTATTGGTTGCCGCTGCGAAGACGACGTTCTAATCACGGCCGATGGCAACATCAACCTGTCCGCCGCCCTGCCCAGGCGGGCGGATCAGATCGAGGCTTGGATGGCCGGCTTGCGGGCGTGATCAGGGACACTTTCCAGGGCATTCGCTGGGTACCCTTGGAGAGTGAATCCATCGCGCCGGGTGTTCGTGGCGCGTCTGGCCGGCACGGCGGTGTTTGATCCGCTGGGTGATCGCGTGGGCTGGGCGCGCGATGTCGTCATCACCTACGTCATCAAGAACCTGCCGCGCGCCATCGGCATGGTGGTGGAGGTACCCGGCAAGCGGCGGGTGTTCGTGCCGCTGACCCGCATCACTTCGATTGATGCCGGGCAGATCGTCTCCACCGGCCTGGTCAACATGCGCCGCTTCGAACAACGCCCGGCGGAGACGTTGGTGGTGGGCGAGATGCTGGACCGCCGCATCCAGTTGAAGGACGGCAGCCACGCGCTGATCGAGGACGTGGCCATGGAACCGCACGGCCAGCGCCGCGGCGAATGGGAAGTGACGCAACTGTTTGTGCGCGTGGACGTGCCCGGCAAGGGCCGCAGCCTGTCGCGCCGGCGGGGCGAGACGGCCCTGATCGACGTGCGCGATGTGCCGGATCTGGCCGGACAGGCCGGGGTGCAGGGCGTGGGCCAGTTGATGGCCACGCTGGGCGACATCAAGCCGGCCGACCTGGCCGATCTGATGCATGACATGCCGGCCTCGCGCCGCCTGGAGGTGGCCCGGGCGCTGGATGACGAGAAGCTGGCGGACGTGCTGCAGGAGCTGGCTGATGACGACCAGTTGGAGATCATCAACGCCCTTGGCCGGGACCGGGCGGCGGACATCTTGGAAGCCATGGATCCCGATGACGCGGCCGACCTAGTCCATTCGCTGCCCGAGGCCGAGGCCACGGCCGTGCTGGCCCTGATGGAACCCGAAGACGCCCAAGACGTGCGCCGGTTGCTGGCCTACGGTGAACACAGCGCCGGCGGCCTGATGACGCCGGAGCCGATCATCTTCCCGCCCGAGACGCCGATTGCCCAGGCGCTGGCGGCGGTGCGGCGCCAAGAATTGCCGCCGGCCCTGGCCTCGATGGTGTTTGTCACCCGGCCGCCCACCGAGACGCCCACCGGCCGTTTTCTGGGGGTGTGCCACATTCAGCGGCTGCTGCGGGAGCCGCCGCATCAACCCATCGGCTCGGTGCTGGACACCGACATCGAAACCCTGGTGCCGAACGACCCCCTGGGCAAAGTGACCAGAATTATGGCCACCTACAACTTGGTGGCCCTGCCGGTGGTCGATGACGACCGCCGCCTGCTGGGGGCAGTCAGCGCCGATGACGTGCTGGACCACCTGCTGCCGGAAGACTGGCGCGCGGCGGACGACGACGTGACAGACCTGGCGCTGGGCCCGGCGGGCGATCCCAGTGATGATCCGGCCGGCGATCTGGCCAGCGATCCGGCCGACGCCGCCGCAGGGAAGGAGGCCGGCCATGGCTGACCGGCTGGACACCCCACGCGACACCAGCCGATCCTGGTGGCAGCGGCGCAAAGCCAACCGCTCCAACTCCGACAGTTTCGGCGTGGTGGCCGAGGGCATCGCCCGCTTCCTGGGCACCCCGCGGTTCTTGATCTACATGACGTTGTTCTGCATCGTCTGGCTGCTGTGGAACTCCTGCGCCCCCTCGGGTTGGCGCTTCGATTCGGCCGCCAACGGCTTCACCGCCTTGACGTTGATGCTGTCCCTCCAGGCCTCCTATGCCGCTCCCCTGATCCTGTTGGCCCAGAACCGGCAGGAGGACCGGGACCGCGTCACGGCCGAAACCGACCGCACCCAGGCGGCCCGCAACCTGGCCGATACCGAATACCTGGCCCGCGAGGTGGCCGCCCTGCGCATCGCCCTCAGTGAGGTGGCGACCAGGGACTTCGTGCGCGGCGAACTGCGGGACGCCATGGATGAACTGGTGGACCGGTTGGAGGCGGCCGGCCTGCTGGCGCCGCCCGCGGCCCAGGCCCCGGCCCAGGCGCAGACGGAAGACGGTCAGCCCAAGTAGACTGACTGCCCGTGCCAACACCAAGCGAACAAGACATCCGCCAAGCCCTGGCCACCGTCATCGACCCCGAGATCCGGCGGCCAATCACCGATCTGGACATGGTCGAGTCGATCGAGGTGGGCGAGGCCGGCGCCGTCACCGTCTCCATCCTGCTGACCGTGCCCGGCTGCCCCCTGAAAGACCAACTGGAACGCGACGTCAAGATGGCCCTGGCCAGCCTCGGCGGCGTGGGCCTGGTGACCGTCAAGATGGGCACCATGTCGGAGGAGCAGCGCCACGCCCTGCAGGTCAAACTGCGCGGGCCGGAGGTGGCCATCCAGTTCAACGACCCGGCCTCCAAGACCAGGGTGATCGCCATCGCCAGCGGCAAGGGCGGCGTGGGCAAGAGTTCTGTCACCGCCAACCTGGCGGTGGCCCTGGCCGCCCAGGGCCTCGCCGTGGGCGTGCTTGACGCCGACATCTACGGCTTCTCGATGCCACGCATGCTGGGCGTGATCGATGAGCCCACCCAGATGGAAGAGATGATCCTGCCGCCCGTCTCGCACGGGGTCAAGGTGTTCTCCATCGGCATGCTGGTGCCACCCGGCCAGCCGGTGGTGTGGCGCGGGCCGGTGTTGCACCGCGCCATCCAGCAGTTCTTGACCGACGTCTATTGGGGCGACCTGGACGTGCTGCTGGCGGATCTGCCGCCCGGCACGGGCGATGTCGCCCTGTCGATAGCCAAACTGCTGCCCAGCAGCGAGCTGATCTTGGTCACCACCCCCCAGCCGGCAGCGGCCGAGGTGGCCCAGCGGGCCGGTGCCCTGGCCCTGCAAACCCACCAGCCGATTGTGGGCGTGGTGGAAAACATGAGTGGCCTGCCCCAGCCGGACGGCAGCGTCCTGCCCCTGTTCGGCGAGGGCGGCGGGCAGCAGGTGGCAGACAACTTGGCGGGCGCCATCGGCGGGCCGGTACCACTGCTGGGCCGTATCCCACTGGACATTGCCCTGCGCGAAGGCGGGGACACGGGCGAACCGGTGGTGGTGTCGCGGCCAGATACCCCGGCGGCGGCGGCCTTCCGGGCCATCGCGGCGGCGGTGACGGGCCGGGGCCTGCCGGCGTAGGGGCCGCTACAAGTCCACCGGGGTGGCCGGTTTCGGCCCCCGGCGTTCCAGGCGGAAAGACCGCACCGAACCCAACCCCGCCAGGTCCGCCTTGGGCCGGCGCACCAGCCTCAGCTCGGGTTCTTCCTCCAGCAGCTCCCCGGTCGCGGCGTCCACCAGCACCTCCCGGGCACCGGCCAGCGTGGTCAGCCGTGACGCCAGGTTGACGCAGGGGCCGAACACGTCGCCGTAGCGGCCCAACACCCGGCCCCAGGTCAGCCCCACCCGGGCCGGCGGCCGGCCCGAATCCTTACCCACCGTCTCAACCAGATCCAACGCGATCAAGGCGGCCCGGATGGGCTCGTCCGTGACGTACATGACGCCATCGCCCATTTCCTTGACCACCCGCCCACCGCCGGCCGTCACCAGGTCGCGGCTCTTCTCGCTGAACTCTTGCACCAGGCCGTCCAGTTCGCGGGCATCCAGGTTGGCGGAGAAGGCCGTGAAGCCAACCAGGTCGACAAATGCCACCGCGCGCATCAGGGGGAAGTGCTCCGAGGCGTCCGGTTCTCCCACCTCGGGGCCGACGTCGGCAATCTTGTGACCGATCTGCCGGATCAGCCGGGCCAGGTGCTTGCGCCAGGCATACATGATCTGATCAGCGAAAATGTCGGCCAAGTCGGCAATCTGGTCCAACACCACCATGCGGGCCGATTGGGTGTCAAGGTCGAACCGGTTGGCGGCGTCATCGACCAACGACTCGAACTGCCACCAGACCAGGCGCTCCGCGGTGTGGGAGACGGCGCGCAGCAGCGAGGTCTCCGTCGCCCGGCCCAGCACCCCGTACAGCACTACCTCATGGGCGGCGGTAATGGCGTCGACGTCGGCGTCGCTGAAGGCGACCTCGCCCTTGGCTGGCAGCGGAAAGCCCAGGGCACGCCATAGGCCGATTACGTCCGCCTTGGCAATGGCGGTCTGCGCCACCACGTCATCAAGGGTGTAGAGCGCGGGCGCGCCGGCAATCCTGTCGGCCCGTTCGTCGGCAGTGGAGTAGGGGTCTTCGCGCTGAAGGGGCCCTCCGTCAGCAACCACCCTTTCACTCTAGGTGATCGGCGGCCCAAAGCGAACCACGCGGCCTCGTCAACGCGTAGAACCCGTCCCGCCCCCCTCCCCTCATCTGCCCCGCCCCCTCCCCTCATCTGCCCCGCCCCCCTCCCCTCGCGAAAGGTCACTTTTCCTGCGCGAAAGGTCAGTTTGGGGCCATGTGAGCGGTCACATCGGGCCAGGATTCCACGGAATTGACCTTTCGTGAGGGAAAAGTGACCTTTCGCGAGAAGGGCGGAGGTGGTGGATGTCCCCGGCCCGGACCACCTGACGGGCGCCGTCCGGCAGCGTCAGCTCGAGGGCGCCATCGGGCAACAGGGCGGTGGCCCGGCCCGTCACAGTCGCCCCACCGGGCAGGGTGACCGTGACACGCTGGCCCAGCGTGGTGGTGCGGGCGGCGATGGCGGCCAGCAGCCTGGACGGATCGGCCAGCCACGTCTGGTAGGCCTGGACATAGGCTCGCAGCAGGTCAAGCGCCAGGGTGGTACGGTCCCGCTGATCAGGCGGGACACCCAGACTGGCCAGGGAAACCGCCTCTTGGGTGGGCAGCTCGGCGCGGCTTTGGTGCACGTTGAGCCCGATGCCGCTCACCACCTCACCCGTGGGGGCCACCTGGGTCAGGATGCCGGCCAGTTTGCCGCCCGCCACCACCACGTCGTTGGGCCACTTCAGGCCGGCCTGCCAGTGCCCGATGCCGTCCACGGCCCGCACCGTAGCCAGGCCCGCCACCAGCGGCAACAGTGTGAGGGGGGCGTCTGCGGGCGGGCGCACCAACAGGCTGACCAGCAGGGAACTGCGGGGCGGTGCCACCCAGGCGCGGGGGGCGCCATCGGGCACCGTGGCATCTTGGCGGCCCCGACCGGCGGTCTGGTGCTCAGCGATCAGGGCCGTCAGGTGTGGCAGGGTGGCGGCTTCGGCCAGGAGCTGGGCGTTGGTCGAATCGACCTGCTCTGCAACCGTGACCTGGGCCAACAGCCCAGTGGCGACCAGTTCTTCCTGGAGACGGGCGGCGGCGATGACGGGCTGGCTCACTCGGCGAGCCTAGCCGTTGCGCCGTCGCCCGCCAGGTCCCGCCGGATCAAACCGGTCAAGACCAGGGCCAGGCCAAGCAGGCCGGCCACCCACAAGAAAACCACCCGCAGTTCGGTGTAGGCGCTGATCCAGCCCATTAGGGGCGGCGCGCCCTGACCCGCCAGGGCGGAGACCGAACTGACCACCGCCACCCGGCCGGGCCGGCGCAGTGGATCGCCGCCCACCGCGGCCACCCCTTCGGGGAAGGCCAGGGCCACGCCCAAACCCCACAGCACGGCCCCGATCTCCACCTCCGCCATCGACGAAGCCAGGCTGAAAACCACAATCCCGGCCAGTCCCACCAAGGCGGATATGGCGAGGGCAGCCGGCCGGCCGAACCGATCCGTCAGGTGGCCGCCGAAAAAGCGCATTAAGGAATAGGCCACCTGGAAAACGGCGTAGGTCAGGGCGCCAACGGCCTCGGTGGTGGCCATGCCGTCTACCACACCAAGGGTCATCCAGTTGTTGGCGGCGGCCTCGGCCACGGTGAACAGGAAGACGAGGAAGGCGATGGTCCAGGTGCGGCGCTCCAGCCAGGCCCGCATGGCACCACGGGCGGTCTCCACCGCTGTTGGGCGGTCGCCGGCCTGGGTCCCCTGCGGCGAGCGGCCCGCCGGCCCGGCCGCCTTCGGTGGGATGGCACTGTGGCGGACCACCACCAGGCGCACCACCCACACCACTACGGCCACCACGGCGTAGTTCCACACAGGGCCAACCCCCAGGCGCGAAACCATGGCGGCGATACCGGCCCCGGCCAGGCAGCCGAAACCGTAAATGCCGTGGAAACGCGGCAGCATGGAGTGTCCGGCGCGTAGCTCGATGGCGGCCGCCGTGGTGTTGATCGGCATGCCCACCATGGAGGTGGCGGCGGCGTTGACGCCGGCACCGAAGGCCACCAGCGGCATCGACCGGATCAACAGGCCGCCAATGATCAGGCCGAACGCCACTGTGGTCAGGTGGGTGCCGGCCACGTGGAGGGGCCGTTCGCCAAAACGGACCACCAGTGCGCCGCCGAAAACGACAATGCCCAAGGCGCCCACCGCCACCAGCAGCAGGATCCAGGACATGGCGGCGGACGAGATGCCCAGGGTGTCGCGCACCGACGGGAAGCGGGCCATCCAGGTGGAGGTGGCCAGGCCGGAACAGGCCATCAGGATGCCCAAGGTGACGTTGGCCTGGCGTAGCGACACCGCAGCGTCAGTGGACACGGCCGGCCTCCTTGCTGGGCCTGGGGAAAAGGCGGCGCGGGCGGGCGCCGGCTACCAGTATGAACCTCCAATCTGGCCCTTGTAAACGATTTCGAAGCGGTGCAGAATAGCAGCATGACATCCCCGTTCTCCCTGGAAGGCCGCACCGCCCTGGTTACCGGCGGCAGCCGCGGCATCGGTAAAGCTCTTGCCTACGGCCTGGCCCAAGCCGGCGCCAAAGTCGCCATCGTGGCCCGTGACAGCGCCCGTCTTGAGGCCACCGCCGCCGAAGCCCGCCAGCAAGGCTACGACTTCGCCACCATCACGGCCGATCTAACCGACCGCAGCCAGATCGACGGCGTGGTAGCGGCCGCCATCGAGCAGCTGGGGCGGATCGACATCCTGGTCAACAACGCTGGCATCTGCTACCACCGGCCCTCGTTCGACGTGCCGGATGAGGAATGGGATGCCGTCATCGACACCAACCTGACGGCCGTCTTCAAGCTGTCGGTGGCGGTGGCCCGGCACCAGGCCGAAATCGGCGGCGGCTCCCAGGTCAACGTGGGCTCCATGTCCGCCTACATCGTCAACCGGCCCCAGTGGCAGCCGGCCTACAACGCCTCAAAGGCCGCCCTGCACCACCTGACCAAGTCGCTGGCCGTGGAATGGGCGCCCCTGAACATCCGGGTCAACGCCGTGGCCCCCGGCTACGTCCGCACCGACATGACGCCCATCGACCGGCCTGAATTCAAACAACGCTGGGTCGATGACGTGCCGCAACAGCGCCCGGCGCTGCCGGAAGAAATCGCACCGTCAGTGGTCTTCCTGGCCTCGGACGCCGCCAGCTTCATCACCGGTTCCATACTTGTGATCGATGGCGGCTACACTGCCGTCTGACCACCCGATAGTCCGTCCGCATTCGTCTCCCACCTCAAGCCCCTAGCAACCGAATAGGAGGCGGGCCTTGCGCGCGCGCAAGCCGTCACGCACTGAGCAAGGGAGCTCAAACCCACGCCGAGGCGTTATCGCGCTATACGTGCTGTTCGGCATCTCCGGCATAGCCAACACCACCTACGGGGCCCGTTTCCCGTCGATCCGCGACACCTTGGGCATCTCGTCCGCCGCCGTGGCCTGGATCATGGTGGTTTCGGCCGTGGGTGGTCTGACCACCATTACCGCCGCCGGGCCGGCCGTGGCCCGCTACGGCGAAAGGATCTGCCACCGCATCGGCACCTACCTCCAGTTGGCGGCCTTCGCCATCATCGTGGCAGGGCTTCAAGTGCACTCGTTTGGCCTGGTCATGGCCGGAGCGGCGATCAACGGCATGGCCGTTTCGATGGTCTCCATCCCGCAGAACACGGACGCCGCCGGCGTGGAGCGCCGGGCCGGACACGCCATGTTGCCCAAGTTCCACGGCATGTATGGCTTCGGCTGCCTGGCCGGGGCCGGGTCTTCGGCCGTGGTGTCAAGCCTAGGGATAGATGCCCGCTGGCACCTGGGCATCGTGGCGGCCCTGACCTGCGCCACCCGGCTGGTGGCCATCAGGTTCTCGCCCATCTCGCAGAGCGTGGCCGGCTTGGCCAAGAGCCAAGCGGCCGCCAGTTCAACCCTGCCGCCCGGGGCTGCCCCCGTGCGCACCGGCACCATGCGGGCCTGGCTGGAGAAGCGCACCCTGGCCATCGCCTTCCTGGTGATGTGTTTCCAGGCGGCCGAATCGGCCGGCAACAACTGGCTGACCCTGGGTGTGGTGGACGGCATCGGTGCCAGCGAGGCCGTCGCCGCCGCCGTCTTCGCCGCCTTCCAGTTGGCCTACGCCCTGGGCCGCTGGTTTGGCGCCCACATCATCGACAAATTCGGCCGCACCAAGGCCCTGGCGGGCTCGGCCGTGGTGGCACTGGTGGGGATGGGCTCCTTCTGCCTGGCTCCCGGGGTGGTAGTGATCGCCATCGGCGCCCTGCTGTGGGGGGCCGGTGTGGCGCTGTCCTACCCGGCCGCCATCGGCGCCGTTTCGGGTGACCCGCTGCGCGCCCCGGGTCGCGTGTCGGTTGTTTCCGCCATCGGTGGTGTGGCCGGCTGGGGCACCCCGCCCACCATCGGCTGGGCCAGTTCGTTCCTGGGCCTGCGGCCCGCTATCTCGACCCTGACGGTGCTGCTGGTGGTGGCCTTCGGCCTGACGCGCGCGGCGGCTCACCCACAGTTGCCCATGCGCGTCTACCACCAAAGCGCCGCGTTGTATCACCGCACCATCCACCGCTGACCCCAGGCCACCCGCCCCCGTCCATCTCCCGCCACGCCCGCCCCACCCTCCTCCTCGCGAGAGTACGGTTGTGTAGGTCTGACCAAATCAGACAACGCCGTGACCTGCGAAAACGCATTTTGCTCTGAGTGAAACGCCTACATAACCGTACTTTCGCGAGGGAGGGCTATTCAGTGGCCAGGGCGTAGGCGCTGACCCGGCGGATGCGACGGGCCACCAACATGGCCACCGCGAAGGCGAACGGCACCAGTACCAGAGCCAGGACCGCCGAACCGGCCGCCCACGGCTGCATGTGGACACTGACAATGCCCAGCCAGCGGAAGATCCCGCCCATCATGGAACCGAAGGCCAGGTAGCCGGCCAGGGCCCCCGCCAGCACCGCCGCCGCGATCACCGGCATATAGGTGAAGGCGATTTGCCGCATCAGTTGGCCGGAGGTGTAGCCCAGGGCCTTCTGGATGCCGAACGAGCGCCGGCGGCGCAGAATCGTGGCGCCCAGCACCAAGTACAGCACCAACACCACCACCACGATGGCGATCACCAAGATGGCCGTGGCCACCACGCCAAACAGGTCGCCGTAGGCCCTCAACTGGGCCTGGGCCATGGTCCACATTGGCAGGGTGGCCACCACCGCTTCACCGAGGTCCGCCGCCACGGCATCCAGGAAGGGCTCTGCCTGGTCGATGTCATCGAGGTAGACAAAGACCTCGTCGAACTGGTAGCTGGGCAGCACCCGCTTGATGCCGTCCGTGTTCAGGCCCACCAACATGCCGTATTCGTTCATCGACTGGATCAGGCCGGTCACCAAGTAGTCGGCCCCTTCACCGCCCAACGACAGCGTCACCGTGTCGCCAATCGTCTTGTCTAGTGTGCTGGCCAGCACCGGGGTCATGACCAGTTCGTTCTCGTGCCGGGCGTAGCGGCCCTCATAGAGCAGCCGGCCTTCCAGTTGCTCTTGGTCTTCGGTGGCGAATGCCCAGACCGGGTTGCCGTCAATCAGCATGGCCATGGAGCGGCTGTAGCCGAAGGCCTTGCGCACGCCGGGGCGGGTCTGGACATCGGCCAAGACGGCCTCGCCTTGGGCCGGCTTGACCTGCACCAACGCATCCGGCATCTCGCCGGCGATGGTACGGACGAACTCCTCGTTGTTGACCGCTGTGTCGTAGTAGCAGGACAACGCGAACGACGGCATGAAGCTGACCACGGCCACAATCAAGGCCACCATGATCATTTGGCCCTTGGCCTGCAGCGCCGTCTTGGCGCCCAGCAACCAGGTGGGTGAGCCGTGAGACCGGTCCAACGGCAGGTTGTTGCGCCGGAACGAGTGCACCGCGAGACCGGCCCGCAGCGCCGTCAGCGGCGTCAGGCGGCGCAGGCGGGCGGCGGCGGCCAAAGTCACCAACAGCACCGTGCCCACCACCGCGGCCAGGGTCACGGCGGAGGTGGTGATGTCGAAGCCGGCGGTCCAGATCATGCTGCTCTGGCCCTCCAGCGCCTTGCTGACCGCCGGCAGCGCGGCGTAGGTCAGGCCGATGCCGGCCCCCACCCCCACCAACGTCAGGCCGGCAAACTGGGCCACAATGCCCCAGGCGATCTGGCCGGAGGTGTAGCCCACAGCCTTGAGCGCACCCAGGTTGGCCATCTGTTCTTCGATCGAGTTGCGGACCCGGAAGCGGATCACAATCAGCGCCACCACCAGGATCAGACCGGCGAACACCACCATGATGGCGCTCAGGATGTCGACCATGAAGGTGCGGCCATAGCGGGCCGTGCTGTAGCGGTAGGTGCTGATGAAAGACGGCTCGCCGGCGGCCTGGGCTTCCGCCACGGCCGGGTTGTCGTAGACGAACAGCTTGCTGAAGTCCTGGGTGAATTGGTCACCCAGGTCGCGGTCGGTCAAACTGGCCAGGGCCAGCGTCACCTGGGTGGCGGGCAGCGCGGCTTCCAGTGCCGTAAAGGTGGCCTGGTTCAAGTAGGCCAGTTGGATGTTGTCCGCCGGGGAACTGAAATAGGCCTCGTTGGTGAAACCGGCTATCCGGTAGGTCAGCTTCTGGGTGCCAAACGTCATCGTGAAAGCGTCGCCGATGGCGAGGCCGCCACCCACCTTGTCCATGTACGGCAGGTAGATGTCGCCATCGCCCAGTGGTTGGGCGCCATCCATGGGGATCAGGCGGTCCAGCGAGTGCGGCGTGTCTACGCTCATGATGATGAGCGTGGCCGGCACCTCGGCGCCGTTGTAAGGAATGGTCGCTTCAGAGGTCAAGGCCTCCAGGATCTCGACCTGGGTGACGTCCGGGTGGTCCGCCAGCCAGGTGGCCTGTTCTTCGGTCCACAGGTGGCGCGACTCGCTGACCGCGAAGTGGGGGGCGTTGGCCCGGTCGGCCTGGCGGTCGAAGGCCTTGCCGTAGTCCAGCAGCATCATCAGGCCCAGGTTCAGCACCAGGGCGGCCAGGGCGGCCACGCCCAGCAGGCCGGCGGCGGCACCCTTGGCGCCACGGATATTGGCCCAGGCCAGCATCAGTGTGCGGCGCATCGTCACCACCCCATCTCGACCAGGAAGGACCGCAGCTGGGCGTCGCGGGCGGCATCGTCGCCCTGGTATTCACCCAAGTCCAGGTCGCCCACAATCTGGCCGTCCCGCAAGTAGGCGATCCGGTTGCCGCGCTTGGCGGACTTCAGATCGTGCGTCACCATGACCACCGTCTGACCCTGCCGGCTGACGCCGGTCAGCACGTCCAGGACGGCGGTGCCACTGGTCTGATCCAGGGCGCCGGTCGGTTCGTCCGCGAAC
The DNA here is from genome assembly GCA_031272885.1 of Bifidobacteriaceae bacterium. Lineage (GTDB taxonomy): Bacteria > Actinomycetota > Actinomycetes > Actinomycetales > WQXJ01 > JAISSX01. The sequence continues at coordinate 40,379 of JAISSX010000060.1, forward strand.
AGGACCTGCGGCTGGTTGATCAGGCCGCGCACGGTGGCGGCCCGCTGAGCTTCGCCACCGGATACCTGGGCCGGGAACTTGGCCCGGGTGGCGGCGTCGATGCCCACCTGGTCAAACAGGTTCGCCGCCCGGGCGGCGATGGCGGCCCTGGCCTTGCGACCCTGGCCCAGCAGCAGCCCGGCCGCCATGGCGTTATCCATCAGCGACATGTTGTCCAACAGGTAAATCTGTTGGAAAACGAAACCGCAGTGGCGCCGGCGGAAGCGGGCCAGTTCGGATTCGCTGAGGCCCACAATGTCGCGCCCGGCAAAGGTGACCTGGCCCAGGGTGGGCCGGTCCATGCCGCTCAGCGCGTACAGCAAAGTGGACTTGCCGGCGCCCGAGGCCCCCATGATGACGGTGAAGTCCCCGCTCCTGATCTGCAGGTCCAGGTTCCTCAAGACGTGTTGCTGGACGCCCTCGGTGGAGAACGTCTTGGACAGCTTCTGCGTGGTGATGACCGGCTGACCCGGTTCGATCGGTTGGATTCGCGGCTGGCTCATGGTGGTTGCCTCCTTCTTGACCACCATCCTGGGCCAGGGGTTCTGAACCATCCCTTGCGGGATTCTGAACAATCCTTAACGAACCCTTAATTCCGTTAGCGAGCCGCGTAGGCGGCGATCACCCAGTCGTAGTTCTCCAGTTCAAGCGGGGTGCCGCAGTGTTGGCAGACGCCGTACTGCTCCAGGCCGACCGCGCCGCCGCAACTGGCACACTGATAGGCCACCGGGTCGGTGAACCAGGCGGCTGAGACCTTCTTCTGCAGGGTCAGGCGAACCCGTTCCGTCTGGCGCCGCATACGACGGCGCCGCAAACGGGTCAGCCGCAGCTTCACCTTCATGGTGGCCAGGTACCACTCGCCTTCACGGGTGAAACGGCCGAACCGCACGTTGCGGATCTGGCATTCGGCCACATCCGCATAGGCCGGCAGCAGGGGCGACAGGTCGCAGTTGACAAACGTCTCGATCTGCTGGGGCGAACTGGCGTAGTGCACCGCGGCCAGCTTGTTGTCCAGCGACTGGTGCATCGCCTCCAGCGAGAACGCCGGGTCGATGGCGCGGGCACGTTTGGCGAACCGGCGGCGGGCAAAGGCGCGCGAGCCGCTGTAGCTCAGGCCGATAAAGCAGTAGAGGCAGGCGAAGGTCAAGCACGGGCCCCCCACCACCATGATCGGCAAGGGCGAGAACAGTTGGTCGATGGTACCCGTGGCCCAGGCGCGGATCAGCTTGTAGGTGGCCGGGAACGAGAAGCAGGCGATGATGGTGTAGCACACCAACAGGAAGACGCCCATGTACTGCATGAACTGGTTCTCGCCGAACCAGCGGGCCTGGGTGGCCTTGCCGAAGGCCGCCATCCGTTCCGCAAAGTCGCTGAGCTGAAAATTGGTACCGCAGTGGGCGCAGCCCGCGATCAGGGTTTCGGTGGTGTTGATGGCGCCGCAGTTGGGGCAGGGGTATTCGGCGTCGCCGTTGGTGGTACCGGCCAGGGCGAAGAAGTGCGTGCCGCGGTTGTTGTAGCGGCGCAGTTTGCGTTTACCCCGGTACCAGGTTTGGCGCACCAACAACCGGGTGGCGAACAGGAAATCGTACTTGTAGGGGCCGTCTTGCGAACTGCCACCGCCATCGATGTGCCAGACGCCCCGTTTGTCGGGCGGTATCGGGCGGTCGATGAACTCGACCTTCTGGGTCACACCCAACTGGTCCGCCCGGCCCTTTTCCAGGACCAGTTTGAGGCGGAAGAACGGGGTCAGGCGCTGCGGCGGCGGCCCGCCTTGGCCGCAGTAGGCGGAGTATTCCTGGGCGAACACATGCAACTGGTCTGTTGGCGCCGAAGCCTCGCGCCAACCCGCTGGGTCCAGGCCACCGGGCGGAGCAACAGTCACCCCACCAGTCTATTGGCCCCCTTCGCGAGAGTACGGTTGTGTAGGCCAAGTGAAATCGGTCAACGCCGTGACCTGCGAAAACGCGTTTCGCCCTGAGCGAAGCACCTACATAACCGTACTCTCGCGAGGGGCTAGGCGAGGGGCTAGGCGAGGGGCTAGGCGAGGGGCTAGGCGACGGGCTAGGCGAGGGGGAAGCGGAGGGTGGCCACGAGGCCGGATGGCGGCTCAGCCCCGCCCAATGGCCCGCCCAACGGCACGCCGGATGGCGGGCCGGCGGCATTGGCCAAGGTCAGGGAACCGCCCATGGCGGCCATGAAGTGGCTGGCCAAGTGCAGGCCCAGGCCCGCCCCCGGCTGCCCGGCCGCTACCGCACCGCGGTAGAACTTCTGCGTCAACAACGGCAACTCGTCTTCAGCCACGCCCGGCCCCTGGTCCGCCAGCCGCACCACCAGTTCACCACCCTCGATGTCGCCGGCCACCACCATCGGCGTGCCGGCGTACTTGTAGGCGTTACTCACCAAGTTGTCGATCACCTGCGCCACCCGCAACGGATCGGCCAGCACCAGGCATTCCGGCAGCGTAAACGGCCCCACCAGGCCGCGCACGTCCGCCTCACGGATCAGTTGCCCGATGTCGCCCGCCGCCACCGGCACCGGCTCCACCTTCAGTTGGGTCAGGTCCTCCAGGGTGGCGTTGAACAGGTTGGACACCAGGGTGTCGATCTGGTCCGCCTTGGCCTGGACCGTTTCCAGGCGGCCCCGCACCGCCGGATCGGTCGCCTGAGCCGCCATCAGCTCCGCCATCGCCCGGATCGAAGCCACCGGAGTCTTGATGTCGTGGCTGAGCGAGGCCACCAGCTCCTTCTTCGACACCTCAGCCTGGCGCTCGCGGTCGCGGGCGGCCGCCAGTTCGGTCCGCATCAGGTCGAACGATTCGGTGAAGGCACCGAAACTGCCACCCTTATCCATCAGCAGCGGCGCGTCCAGGTCACCCATGGCCACCCGCTGGGCGAAGCCCTGCATGTCATGGAACGGCTTGACCAGGCGCCGGTGCAGGCGCCACAGGAACAGGCCGCAGACCGCACCGGTCAACGCCAACCCACCCAGTGCCACTGCCCGCACCCGCGTCACGTAGGCGGCCCGCGCGACATCGGCGGTGTTGACGAAGGCCACTCGCGCCAGCAGCTTGCCGAAAGCCGGATCGACCAGGTCAACCACCGTGTCGCCCCTGTTCAGGGCCTCGGACAGGGTGTCGGCCGGGCCGTTCTGACCCACCGGCGAGGTTGAAGCCAAGACCGCGCCATCGGGTGCCAAGACCGAGTATTCACCTACCCCAGCCGGCCGCGGCAGGCTGTAGCCCGCCGCACCCAACCGGTCGGCATCGGCTAACAGGGTTTGTGTCACGTCGTTGATGGCCGGCAGGTCCACCTTGGCGCCCGGCAGCCGCGGGATCAAGGCCGCCACCACCACGGCCACGGCGGCCAACACCACCACCAGGGCGACAGCGTAGCGGCGGGTTTTCATCGGCCGGCGTCCGTGCCCGGTGCCGCCGGCGCGGCCTCGAACAGGTAGCCCGTGCCCCAGGCCGTCTTGATCCACTGTGGGCCGCCCGGGCCGCCGTCGCCCAGTTTCTCCCGCAACCGCCGGATGTGCACATTCAGGGTGCCGTCCCCGGTGAAGGCCGTGCCCCACACCTTGGTGAACAGTTCACGCTTGGGCACCACGCGGCCGTCGTTGCGGGCCAGGTAGGCCAACAGGCGGTACTCCATGCCGGTCAGCGCCACCTCGCCATCGGGCCCGTAAAGGCGTTCCTGGTCGAACCGCAGGGTGTAGGGACCGAATGCAAGCTGATCGGCCGCCGAGGGCGGTACCGCCGCCTCGAGGGCCGGCGCAGCTACCGTCACAGTGCCCGATGCCGCCCCTCCCCGGTAGCGCTTCAAGACTGCCTGCACCTTGGCCAACAAGACCGACAGCGAGTACGGCTTGGTGACATAGTCATCCCCGCCCACGCCCAGGGCCAGCAGCACGTCATCGTCCGAACCGCGAGCAGAAATGAACAGGATCGGCACGTCCGTGGTCTGCCGCAACTGCTTGCACACCTGGAAACCGGAATCGCCGCCGGGCCCGCCCAGGTTGATATCCAGCAGGATCACCCCAACCGGGTGGGCGGCCAGAAACTCGAAACACTCGGCCGCGGTGGCGGCCCAGGCGGTGCGCAGGCCGAACATGGTGAAGTATTCGCGGGTGGATTCGGACAGGGCCGCCTCGTCATCGACAATCAGGCAGTCATAGCTGTCCGAAGCGGCCTGGGGCACCATGTCTGAAGCCTACCGGCCAGAGCTAAACCCGGGCAGCGTGCGCCGCCTACTTGGAGCGGAACCCGGCCGCGGCCGCCTTCGCCTGTTCGAACTCGTCGAGCACGGCCGGCGGCGGCGCCTGGGTGGCTAGCGACACCACCACTGCCACCAGCAGGTTCAACGCGAAGCCGGGCACAATCTCATACAGGTTGGAGGACAAGACGTTGATGTTGCCCCACACGAACACCGTCACCGCGCCAGTCACCAGGCCGGCCAGGGCACCCCAACGGGTGAGCCGCCGCCAGTAGAGCGACAGGATGATAATGGGGCCAAACGAGGCGCCAAAGCCGGCCCAGGCAAACGCCACCATCTTCAAGATCGTCTTCGACGCCGCCAACGACAAGACAGCCGCGATGGCGGCCACGCCCAACACTGCCAGCCGGCCGGCCACCACTTCTTGCTTCTTGGTCAATTGCCGTCCGGTCAACTCGAACAGATCCACCACCAGGGCGGACGAGCTGACCACCAACTGGGACGACATCGTCGACATGATGGCGGCCAGCACCGCGGCTAGGACAAAACCGGCCACCAACGGATGGAACAGGTCTTGGGCCAGGGCCAGGAAGACGGTTTCCGGATTGGCCAAGGTGTCCGGCGCGAAGTAGGCCACACCGAAGATGCCGGCCGCCACCGCGCCGCCGGCCGAAAGGACCATCCAGCCGATGCCGATGCGCCGGCCGGCCTTCGCCTCGGCCGGGGAGCGCAGGGCCATGAAACGCACAATGATGTGTGGTTGGCCAAAGTAGCCTAGGCCCCACGCCACGGCCGAGATCACGGCCAGCAGGCTGGCGCCGCCGAACAACGACAAATGGTGGGCCTGGTTGGCGGCATCGTACGTTGACAGGGCGTCCGCCACCCCGCTGAAGCCGCCCTGCTTAATGATCACGATGATCGGCACGGCCACCAACGCCGTCATCATCAGCAGGCCCTGGGCGACATCCGTCCAGGTGGCCGCCAAGAAGCCGCCAAACAGGGTGTACAGCAGCGTGATGCCGCCAACAATCACCACACCCCACACCGGGTCAATGCCAAACGTCGAGTCGAAGAACGTGCCGCCGGCCGTCATGCCGGAGGAGACATAGAAGGTGAAGTAGACCAGCACAATCAGGCCCGAGGCGATGCGCAGCGCGTTTGACCCGTCCCGCACCCGGTTGCCCAGGAACGACGGAATGGTGATGGCGTTACCGGCCACCTCGGTGTAGGAACGCAGCCGCGGGGCGGTGAAACGCCAGTTCAGCCAGGCGCCCACGGTTAGACCGATGGCGATCCAAGCCTCCACCAGGCCGGTGGCATAGAGGGCGCCGGGCAGGCCCATCAGCAGCCAGCCGGACATGTCCGCGGCGCCGGCCGACAGGGCCGCCACCGCCGGCGGCAGGCGGCGCCCGCCCAACATGTAGTCACCCAGGTCGCCGGTGCTGCGGTAGGCCCGGTAGCCGATGAACAGCATCAGGGCGAAGTAGATGACGATGGCGGTGGCGGTCCAGGCGGCATGGTTCGAAAGCACAGGGCATCCTTGGCTGTTAATGGCTTAGCGGCGCGGGCCGGCGGCTGTGGCCCCATGACACCCTACCGGCTCCCTTCAAACGGCCCGGCCGAATGCGCCGACAGCGAAACCGGGGGGCCGGTTGGCTGGTGCAGCCGGCCCTCTGGCCCTGTGCTTGGCCGCGAGCCCTAGCCGGCCAGGCGGCTACCGGGGGCGATGACACCGCCCTCGGTGCCCAGGCGCACGTCACCCGCAACCGTGACCCCGGCCCCGAAAGACCAGTCGCCCTCCACCGTCAGGCTGCGGGCCTGGCGCAGGCCAAGGCCGTGGCTGAGGCGCGCCTCATAGTCGGTGATGTGGGTGTAGACCGGACCCAGGGTGACCACGGGTGCCGGGCGCACCACCGGCCGGGGAATCCAGTCCTGGCCCCAGTCGTAGATGTCCGAACGCAGCAGGGTCAGTTCGTTGGTGGTCTTGACCGGCAGGAAACGATCGCGTGGCACGGCCACCACGGTGGCGCCCTCGAACACCTCGATGCCGGCCCCCATGGCCGATTCAATCTGGAACACCTTGGGGGTGGCCTTGTCGGTTGGGTCAACCGTCTTGGCGTTGCGGATCAGAGGTAGGCCAAGCACGCCGCCGGTCGCCACCAACTTGTCCTTGACGGCCTGAAGGTCAAACCACAGGTTGTTGGTATGGGTGTAAGGGTGTTTGGCCGCGTCAGTAAAGAAGTGCATCTCCTCCGGCAGGGTCTGGGCCGTTTCCCGCAGGATCAGCCGACCGTCCGCCTTGCGGCGCACCACGTGGCCACCCTTCAGGTCCATGGTGGTGCGCAGCGTGATCTCGGCCGCGTAGGGGGCACCGGAGCGGGCGAACCACCCGGCCAACCGGGGTGAGGGCACGCAGCCCAGGTTGTCGGAGTTGGAGACCGAGGCATAGCGGTAACCGGCGGCCAGGAGCGCATCCAGCGTGCCGGAGTCCAGCAGCGTGGGGTACAGGTCGCCGTGGCCGGGTGGGCACCACTCCAGCTTTGGGTTGGCCGGCCATTCCACCGGCGTGAGGTCAGCCTGCAGCAGCTTGGGCTCCTGGCTTTGCACCATGTCCAACGGCAGGCCGGGGACGGGCAGTTCGGGGTAGGCCTTGAGGGCCGCGAGGCTGTCCGCCCTGGTGGAGAAGGAGTGGAGCAGCACCAGCGGCAGTGGCACGCCGTAGGTGGCCCGGGCGGCCAGCACCTGGCGCACCAGGATGTCGAGGAAAGTCAGGCCGTCCCGCACCGGCAGGAGCGTCTTGGCTTGGTGCAGCCCCATCGAGGTGCCCAGGCCACCGTTGAGCCGGATGATGGCGGTTTGGCCGAACGCCGCCAGATCGGCCGGGCCGGGCGGGCCGTCCTCGAACTGGTCGGGCGCGGTGACGGGCTCCACCGACGCCTCGGCCACCATGCCGGTGGCGCCGGCCGCCAACAGGTCGTAGTAGTGGGCGAAGATCGCCTGGGGTGTCGCGCTGACGCCGGCCGCCTGCATCTTAGCCAGCGCCAGGTCTTTTCCAGTTGGCACGCCTGTGAGTATAGGGGGCCGAACGCTTAAGCCTGGCGGGGAGGGGCGGCATCGGGCACTGTGGAGGCGCCTGGGGGGCCGGCGGCACCAGCCAACCGGCCCCCCATGACCACCTACCAACCAGCTCCTAGTGCCGGCGGGCGTAGCGCAGCCGGCGGCGCCGCGTGCCAATCAGCAGCCCACCGAACACCAGCATCATCCCGGCCAGCAGCACAATCGTGTTGATGTGCTGCGCTCCGCTGACCGGCAGTGGCTTGACCGAACCGGCCGGCGGCACCGTGCCGCTGGGACCGCCGCTCGGCGGCACCGAACCGCTGGGCGCAGCCGACGAAGGCGGCGCCACCGTGGGCGACCCACTGGGCTGGACCTGCTCCTCGGTGACCCGCACCAGGCCGAGGTCGTTGTGCACCGACCAGCGGTTCTCGAACGGGTTCTGCTCCCAGGTGGTTGAGCCCCTAGTGGTGGTGTATTGCCCGATCACCACGCCACCGCCGTCTTTGAACAGCACGGTGTACTTGCCCGGCGGCAGGTCCACGAACCGATAGGTCCAGCCGTTGGGATCGGTCGCGTCGTACTTCGACGGATCCACTACCACGGCCGTCACCACGTTGCCGTTGGTGTCCACCACCGGCAGGCCGGTCACGGCATCGACCAACTCGACCACCACGCCGGTAGCCAGTTCTTCGCCCAGCTCCGGTTCGAAGATGCCGTTCTTGTTGTCGTCGTACCACACCAGGCCGGACAGCGTGAAGCGTTCCACCAGCCCCAGGTCGTTGTGCGGCGACTTGTGGTCGGCGCCGAACGGCGCCACCTGGTCGATGGTCCCCTCGGTCAGCCCGCCCGTCTTGCCGTCGGACCGGCGGGCGTCGGAATCGACCGCCGCATTGGTGCCCTGGTCCTGCTTGGTGATGCCGTATTCACCCAGCACGTTGCCGCTGGGATCGGTGAACACCACCGTGTAGGTGCCACTGGGCAGGTCGGTGAAGCGGTAGGTGCCGTCCGCCGCGGTCAACTGCGACGGCACCGTCTGGCCGAAGATGTCCTTGGCCGGCACCCCGCCCGGCGTGTACAACGTCACGGTGACGCCCGGCACCGGCTTCTCGCCGGCGTCTTGGATGCCGTCGTAGTCGGTGTCGATCCACACCTTGCCGGACACTTCGTAGGCGGTCAGGCCCAGGTCATTGTGTTCGGACTTGGCCGCGTTGTTCGGGAACGTGATGCCCTCGATTTCCGCTTCGTCCAGGTCGCTGCCCGATGGCGTCACGCGGCCGGCGTCCGAATCGACCGTGTCGTCGCCACCCTGGTTCTGGCCGGTGACGTTGAACCAGCCCAGCACGCTGCCGTCGGACGAACCGTCGGTGAACACCACCTTGTAGGTGCCGTCCGGCAGGTCGGTGAAGTCGTAGCCGCCAGGCGGCAGGCCACCGGTGCCGGTCAACTGCGGCGGCACCGTCTGGCCGTAGACGTCTTCGGCCGCCACCCACTCGCCGTCGTCGATCACGCCGTCGCCGTCCGCGTCATCCCACACGTACAGCGTCACGGTGACGTTATCCCAGGTCGGCTCGCCGGCATCCTGCACGCCGTCCTCGTCCTGGTCAATCCACACCAGGCCGCTGATCTCGTGCTTCTTGAGCAGGCCAAGGTCGTGGTGCTGCTCCCATTCGGCCGAGGCCAGGATGATGTCGCCCTCGTCCGCCTGGGTCAGTTCCGTGGTGCTGGCAGAACTGTCAACCGCGTCCGAATCGACCGAGTCGTCGCCGCCCTGGTCCGCCACCACGGTGACGTAACCACCCAGGTCGGTGGCGTCCGGGTTGGCCGGGTCGCCATCGGTGAACACCACCTTGTACTTGCCCGGCCACAGGTGGTCGAACAGGTACATGTGGTAGTCCGGATCGGTGGGCAGCAGGTAGCCCGGGTCGCCGGGGCTCAGCCCGGCGTTCGGATCGACCGTCTGCTGGCTGGCTACCGGCTTGCCGTCGGCGTACGTGGCCGGCACGTAGCCGCCCAGGCCACCGTTGGCGGCATCGGACCAGACGTACAGCGTCACTGTCACGCCTTCAACCAGGGATTCGTCGGCAGCGTCGTAGACGTTGTTGAACGGATGGCTGGAGGTCTTCAGGTCCTCCCACACCAGGCCGCTGATCTGGCCCAAGGCCACCAGGCCCAGGTCGTTGTGCGGCGACACATCGTCGTCGTCCCAGTCCGCCAGGTCACCGTGTTCGATGGTGGCCGTGTCCAGGATGCCGTCCGGCTCGTCGCCGTTGGTACCGCCGCCGGTCCGGTCGCCCGTGGCGTCCGAATCAACCGCGTCCGCGCCCGTACCGCTGCCTTGATCCTTCGGGCTGACGGCGTAGCCGCCCAGTTCGACGGCGCCCGCGCCGGTGCCGTCGGTGAAGACCACCTGGTAGTCGCCGTACGGCAACAGGCCGAAGTCGTATTCACCGTTGGCGTCGGTCTGCACCTGCATCGGGTTGCCGTCGATGTCGGTCGCGGGCACCCAGGTGTCATCTGAAGTGTCGCTGGGGGTACCGCCATCGTCCTTGATGTACAGGGTGACGGTGACGCCCTCGGCCGGGTTCTCGCCGGCGTCCTGGATGCCGTCCGCGTCGTCATCGAACCAAACCAGGCCGCTGACCTCGTACAGCGACAGACCAAGGTCGTTGTGGGGCGAGACGTTGTCCGCGTTCCACATCGCCACCTGCGGGATCTTGGCCTCGTCCAGAGGCTGGCCGGACGCGGTCACCCGTTCGGCGTCCGAATCCGTATTGGGCCCACCTTGATCCTGTTTGGTGACGTTGAACTGGCTCAGCACGTTGCCGCTGGGGTCGGTGAACACCACCTGGTAGGTGCCGGACCGCAGGTTGACGAAGTCATACGACCCATCCGCCAGCGACAGGGTGTCGTCCCCGGTCACCTGCGGCGCCACCGGCTGGCCGTAGACGTCCAGCGGCTGGTCCCACGTCCAGTCGTCCGGATCGGTCGAGCCGTGCTGGTTCAGCACCTTCAACGTCACCGTGACGCCGTCGATCTTCTCTTCGCCGCTGTCTTGGATGCCGTCGTGGTTGCGGTCCAGCCACACCAGGCCGCTGACCTCGAACCGTTCCACCAGGCCGAAGTCGTTGTGCGGTGAAACGTTGCCGCTGTCCCAATCCACCACCGGCTGGATCACGCCGCCTGTCAGCACACCACTCGAATTGTGGGTACCAGTGGCGTCCGAATCGGTGGTGTCGTTGGCCGGCGTCTGGTTGACGGTGGTGGCGTCGTACTTCTTCAATACCGTGCCGGCCGGGTCGGTGAAGGTCACCCGGTAGGTGCCGTCACGCAGGTCGGTGAAGTCGTAGCCGCCGCTGGCGTCCGTGGTCTGGGCCGTCACCGTGGTGCCGTAGGCGTTCACCGGGGTGTCCCAGGTCCAATCGGCCTCGTCTGTGCTGCCGTGCTTGTTCAGCACGGTCAACGTGACGGTGACGCCCGGCACCAGGGTTTCGCCCGTGTCGTAGAACCCGTCATAGTCGCCATCCACCCACACGTGGCCCGAAACCTCGTACAGCTTGACCAGGCCCAGGTCGTTGTGTTCGGACTTCTTGGCGTTGTCCGGGAACGTGATGCCGGGGATCTCGGCCTCGTCCAGGTCGTCTGTCGACGGGGTCACCCGGTCGGCATCCGAATCCTTGGTGTCGTTGCCGCCCTGGTCCTTCTGCGTCACGCCGTATTCGCCCAGCACCGTGCCGCCGGCCGTCTCGTCCGTGAACACCACCTTGTAGGTGCCATCGGGCAGGTTGGTGAAGTCGTAGCCGCCGTCCGGCAGGTCACCGGCGCCGGTCACCTGCGGCGGCACCGTGGTGCCGAACACGTCTTCGGCCCGCACCCACTCGCCATCGTCGATAACGCCGTCACCGTCCGTGTCGTCCCACACGTACAGGGTCGCGGTGACGCCATCCAGCGTCACCTCGTCGTCATCCCGCACGCCGTCATAGTCGGCATCGATCCAGACCAGGCCGGTGATCTCGTGCTTCTTCTGCAGACCCAGGTCGTGATGCTTCTCCCATTCGGCGCTACCCAGCACGATGTCGGCCTCTTCCGCCTCGCTCAGCGCCGTGGTAGCGGATTCGTTGCCGGTGGCATCCGAATCGCGCCCGTCGTTGGCGTTGGAGCCGGCGTTGACCGCCACCGTGACGAAGCCGCTCAGGTCGGTGTCGCCATCGCCCGCCTCGTCGCTGAACACCACCTTGTAGGTGCCCGGATAGAGGTTGTCGAACAGGTACATGTAGTAGTCGTCCGAAGACGGCAGCACGTAGCCCGGGTCGCCGGGGTTCAACCCGGCGTTCGGATCAACCGTCTGCTGGCTGGGCACCGGCGTACCGTCGAAGTACGTCGCCGCCACCCACTCGTTGTCGTCGATCACGCCATCGGCGTCGGCGTCAACCCAGACGTACAGCGAGACCGTGACACCCTCCACCAGCTCTTCATCGGTCGAGTCATACAGGTCGTTGAACGGGTGGCTAGCGGTCTTCAAGTCCTCCCACACCAGGCCGCTGATCCGGCCCAGTTCCACCAGACCCAGGTCGTTGTGCGGCGAGACGTGATCGGTGTTGAAGCCGGCCAGGTCGTCATGGGTGATGGTGGCCTTGTCCAGTTCGCCGTCGCCATCGGCATCGGCCGTGGCGTCCGAATCCAGCGTGTCCGCCGTGGCCCCGGTGCCCTGGTTCTTCGGGCTGACCCCGTATTCACCCAGGTCAACCGTGCCACTGGTGAACTCGACCTGGTATTGGCCGTAGGGCAGTTCGTCGAACTTGTAGCTGCCATCGGAACCAGTGACCGCGGTCTGTGGGTTGCCGTCGATGTCGGTCGCGGTCACCCACTGGTCGTCATCCGGATCATCCGGGTCGCCTTCGTCCAACACCTTCAGGGTCACCGTGATGCCCGGGGCCGGGTTCTCGGAGGCGTCCTGGATGCCGTCCGCATCCGTGTCATACCAGACCTTGCCTTCAACCGTGAATAGGGCCAGGCCCAGGTCGTTGTTGGGCGAGACATTGGAGGAGTTGAACGGTGCCGCCGTGTCGATGGTGGCCTCGGTCAGGGCCGGCGTGGTGTCGGTGCGGTGCGCATCAGAGTCAACGGCCGGGTCGGTGCCTTGATCCTGCTTGGTCACCGTGTAGGCGTTCAGGACGTTGCCGGCCGGGTCGGTGAAGACCACCTCGTAGCGGCCATACTTCAGGTCGCCGAACTCGTAGTAGCCGTCCGCCCAGGCGCCGGCGCCGGTCTTGACCGGGTTGTCCACCAGGTTCTTGCCGGTGGCGTCCACCGCCGGCACGTAGCCGCCGGTGCCACCGTTGGCGGCCGCGTCCCACATGTACAGCGAGACGGTGACGCCGTCGATCAGCCGCTCACCGGCGTCGTACAAGCCGTCATAGTCCTTGTCGTACCAAACCTGGCCGCTGAGCGAGAAGTAGGTCAGACCCAGGTCGTTGTGTTCGGACTTGACGGCGTTGTCTGGGAACGTGATGCCCGGGATCTCGGCCTCGTCCAGCTTGTCACCCGCCGGCGTCACCCGGTCGGCGTCGGAGTCCACCGCATCGGCCCCGGTGCCGGAACCCTGGTCCTTGTCCGTCACCGAGTATTCGCCCAACACCGTGCCGCCAGTGGTCTCATCGGTGAAGACCACCTTGTAGGTGCCATCGGGCAGGTTGGTGAAGTCGTAGCCGCCGGCCGGCAGGTCGCCGTCACCGGTCACCTGCGGCGGCACCGTCTGGCCGTAGACGTCTTCGGCCGGCACCCACTCGTTATCGTCGATGACGCCGTCGCCGTCCGCGTCGTCCCACACGTACAGCGTCACCGTGACACCGTCCACCACCGGCTCGCCGGTGTCCTGGATGCCGTCCGCGTCCTTGTCCACCCAGACCAGGCCGCTGATCTCGTGCTTCTTCTGCAGGCCCAGGTCATGGTGCTTGGACCATTCGGCCGAACCGAGCGTGACCTCGGATTCGGTCGCCTCGGTCAGATCGGCCGGGTCATCCGAGGTATCCGAAGCGTCCGAATCGGTGCTGTCAGAACCGTTGGAGCCTACGTTCGGCTCCACCGTGACGAACCCGCTCAAGTCTTGCGTGCCGTCGCTGAACACCACCTGGTACTTGCCCGGCACCAAGTAGTCGAACAGGTACATGTAGTAGTCGTCGTCGGTGGGCAGCACGCCGCTGGCCGGCAGAACCGTCTGCTGGCTGGGGATGGCCTTGCCGTCGTAGCGGGTGGCGGGCACCCACTCGTCATCGTCCACCACACCGTCGCTGTCCGTATCCACCCACATCAGCAACGTCACCGTGACGCCCGGCACCAACTCTTCGTCGGCCGCGTCGTAGACGTCGTTGAACGGATGGCTGGCGGTCTTCAGGTCCTCCCACACCAGGCCGCTGATCCGGCCCAGTTGCACCAGGCCAAGGTCGTTGTGCGGCGAAACGTGGTCCGAACCGAAGTTGGCCAGGTCGCCGTCGGTGATGGTGGCCTGCTCCAGGATGCCGTCACCATCGGCCTCGGCCGTGCCGTCCGAATCGGTCGCGTCGGTGCCGCCGCCGCTGGTCACATTCTTCGGGCTGACCGTGTAACCGCCCAGGTCAACCGTGCCGCTCGTGAACTCGACCTGGTAGTGGCCGTAGGGCAGCTCGGGGAACGAATACTCGCCGTTGGTGTCCGTGGTCTGGTCTGCCACCACCGTGCCGTCGATGCCCCTTGCGGCCTGCCATTCGCCACTGTCGATAACGCCGTCACCGTTGGTGTCAATCCACACCTTCAGGCTGACGGTGACACCCGGCGCCGGGTTTTCGGTGGCGTCTTGGATGCCGTCGAAGTCGTCATCGAACCAGACCCGGCCCTCCACCGTGAACAGGGTCAGGCCAAGGTCGTTGTGCGGTGAGACGTTGCCGGTCTCCCAATCCACCACCTGCGTGATGGTGGCCTCGGTCAGTTCGCCGTCGCTGCCGGTGCCGGTCTGGCTGGCATCCGAATCGGTGGTGGCCGATGTCGCCGTGTTGCCGCCCGTATCCTTCGGCGCGATGGCGTAGGCCCCCAGAACGGCCGCGTCATCGTTCGGGTCGGAGAAGACCACCCGGTAGCGGTAGTCCGCGTTGGCGGCGTCGCCGCGCAGGCCGGTGAAGTCATAGGTGCCATCGCTGCCGGTGGTTTGGGCCGTCACGGTGTGGCCGAAGGCGTCCACCGCCGCCACCCAGGTAGAGGTGGTGGCGTCCCACATCAGCAGTGTCACCTTGACACCCGCGATCGGCACCTCGCCGGCGGCGCTGCCATCCTGCACGCCGTCGTTGTCCTTGTCGTACCAGACCAGGCCCTTGACCTCGTACAACTCGACCAGGCCCAGGTCGTTGTAGGCCGAAACGCCGTCCTCGTCCCACGGGGTCACGGTGTCGATGGTGGCCTCCAACGGGTCGCCGTCGTCGTTGGTTTGCGTGGCGTCGGAGTCGCGCACGTCGTCGCCCAGGTCAGGATCGTCGTTGGCGGCGTTGTCATCCGTCTGGTCGACCAGCGTCACCGCGTAGCCGCCCACCACGGAGCCGTTGTCGATGAACACCACCGAGTAGGCGCCATCGGGCAGGTTCGGGAAGTCATACGTGCCGTCGCTGGCGGTGGTGACGGTACCGAACGAGTTGCCGTAGGCGTCCGTGGTCACCAGGTTGCCATCGCCGTCATACAACTCGACGGTCAGGCCGGCCACCGGCTGCTCGCCGACGTCCTGGATGCCGTCGTAGTCGGTGTCATACCAGACCTTGCCCTTGACCTCGTGCAACTGGAACAGGCCCAGGTCGTGGTGCTTCGAGTGGGTGCCACCCGTGCTGATGACAATGCCGCCGGTACCGTCATCAGCACCTTCGGCCGCGGTTTCCAGCTTGCCGGTACTGGTGTTGTAGGCCGGCGTGGCGTCCGAATCCTTGGTGTTGTCGTTGGCCGATGTCGCCGGGTCGTTGGCGTCCACCGCCACCGCCTGGTACAGGCCCAGGTCGGTGCCGCCGGCCCCCGCGCCGTCGCTGAAGACCACCCGGTAGGTGCCGGGCAGCAGGCCGTCGAACAGGTAGTCGTAACGGTTGGTGGCGTCGTTCGGGTCGGTGGTCAACACCCCGTCGGTTTCGACCGCCGGGATGGTGGTGCCGGTGAAGTCGGTGGCCTGCACCCAGGCGTTGGTGGTGGCGTCCCACTGGTACAGCGTGACGGTCACCTTCGGCACCAGGTGCGAGGCGGTCTCATCCGCGTCCCGCACGTCGTTCAGGCCGTGCTGCCCGGCCGGCGGGCCGTCCGTCTTGAGCGAGTCCTCCCACACCAGGCCGCTGATCTGGCTCAGCTTGACCAGGCCAAGGTCATTGTGTTCGGACTTGTCGTTGGTACCGAACGGCGCCACCTGGTCGATCGTGGCCTCGCTCAGCTTGCCGTCCGATGTCGTGTCCGTCAGGTGGGCGTCCGAATCGACCGAGGCGTCGGACCCCTGGTCCTGCTGGGTGACCGCGTAGCCACCCAGTTTGTCGCCAGTGGCGGCGTCCGTGAACACCACCCGGTAGTCGCCGCTGGGCAGCCGGTCGAAGACATAGTTGCCGTTCGCGTCGGTGACGGTCTGCTGCGTCACGCCGTCCGCATCGGTGGCCACGATCCAGCCCTCGCCCGAGTCGTGGACGCCATCGCCGTCCTGGTCGTCCCAGACGTACAGGGTCACAATGACGCCGGGCACCAGGGTTTCGCCCGTGTCCCGGATGCCGTCGAAGTCGGCGTCGATCCAGACGGTGCCGCTGATCTCCTTCAGCTTGTAGATGCCGAAGTCATGGTTCGGTTCCCATTCGCCCGGATCCAGCACGATGCCGCTCTCGGTGCCCTTATCCAGCTTGCCGGCGCCGTTGTTGGACGGCGTGGCGTCCGAATCCTTGGTGTTGTCGCTGCCTTGGTCGGTTGCCACGGCCGCGTAGTTGCTCAGCGAGGTCGAACCGTCCGAGAAGACCACCTGGTAGGTGCCGGGCGGCAGGTTGGAGAACAGGTAGTCG
Organism: Bifidobacteriaceae bacterium; assembly: GCA_031272885.1. Lineage (GTDB taxonomy): Bacteria > Actinomycetota > Actinomycetes > Actinomycetales > WQXJ01 > JAISSX01. Next base: position 56,718 of record JAISSX010000060.1, read on the forward strand.
TAGCCGTCGGTCGGGTCCAGCACGCCATCGGTGCTGACGGCGGGCACATTGGTGCCGTCGGCATACTTGGCCGGCCCGTAGTTGCCGCTCACCGGGTCCTTGACGTACAGCGTCACCGTGACGCCGCTGACAATGTTCGAACTCAGCTCGTCGGCGTCCTGCACGTCGTTCAGGGCGTGGCCGCCGCTGCCGGAGACGAACGTGTCCTCCCACACCAGGCCGCTCAACTTGGCCGTCTGCACCAGGCCGAAGTCGTTGTTGGGCGAATGCCGGCCGGAATCGAACGGCGTCAGCACGTCGTCGACGCCGCCGTTCAGCTTGTGGTCGGAGCCGTAGGTGCCGGTGGTGTCCGAATCCTTCGCGTTGTCCGCGCCCTGGTCCTGCTTCGCGGCCACGTAGTCACCCAGCACGGTGCCGGCCGGGTCGGTGAAGACCACCTTGTAGCGGCCGGCTGGCAGGCGGTCGAAGCTGTAGGTGCCGTCCGCCGCCGTGGTGGTGGTCTGGCTGACGCCGTCGATGTCGTCCGCCACGGTGGTAAACCAGTCCCCGGCCACGTCGTCCCAGGCGTACAGGGTGACGGTGACGCCGCCCTTGCGCCCGGTCTCGGAGGCATCCCTGATGCCGTCGTTGTTGTCGTCGATCCACACCACGCCGCTGATGTCGTACAACTCGACCAGGCCAAGGTCGTTGTGCGGCGAGACGTTGTTGTTGGTGCCCTGCCAGGCCGCCACCGTGTTGATGGTGGCCTCGCTCAGGTTGGTGGTGGAATCGGTCCGGTTGGCGTCCGAGTCGGTCGAATCGGTGGTGCCGAAGGCGTCCTTGTCGGTCACGTCGTAGCCGCCCAGCAGGTCCTGGCCGGCCGGGTTGGCGAACACCACCCTGTAGGTCCCATTGGGCAGGTCCAGGAAGTCGTAGGCGCCGTCCTCGTCCGTCAACTGGGTGGGCACGGTATTGCCGAAGGCATCCACCGCCAGCACCCAGTCACCGGCGCCGCCGCCGGCCGTGGCATCCCACACCAGCAGCGTCACCTTGATGCCCTCAACCAGGTCTTCATCCAGGTCGCGGTAGCCGTCAACGTCCTTGTCGATCCAGACCAGGCCGCTGACCTCGTACAACTTGACCAGGCCAAGGTCGTTGTGTTCCGAATGATGATCGGCCGTGCCGTCGTCGTCCCAGCCGATCACCTGGTCGATGGTGGCCTCCTCCACGGAGGAGCCGGGCTCATCGGCGTTGTCGTCCGTCCGGTCCGCGTCCGAATCCAGGTTGACGTGGGCGGCGTCGTTCCCGCCCTCGTCCTTGTGGGTCACGCCGTAGCCGGTGAACAGAACCGCACCGCTGGTCGGGTCGGTGAACACCACCCGGTAGGTGCCGTTGGGCAGGTAGGTGAAGTCGTAGCTGCCGGACGCCAGCGTGCCGCTGCCGGTCTGTTGGGCCGGCACGGTGGTGCCGTAGACGTCCTTGGCGTCCACCCACTCGTCATCGTCCACCACGCCGTCGTCGTTGCGGTCCTTCCACATCATCAAGTTGACCTGCACACCGTCGACCAGCGTCTCCAACGCGCCCTTCAGGCCGTCGTAGTCGGTGTCGTACCAGACCAGACCGCTGACCTCGTAGATGTCACCCTGATGGTGGTTGTAGAGGCCCAGGTCGTTGTGCGGCGAATGGTGGCCCGCATCAAACGCCACCACCTGGCTGATGGTGGCCTCCTTCAGGTCGCCCGCGGTGTGGCCGGTATCGGCCGCGGTCCACTGGGCCGTCATGGCGGCGTCCGAGTCGATACTGGGGTCTGAACCGGCGTCCTGCACCGTCACCATGTAGGGGTCCAGCGCCTGCGTGCCGCTGGAGAACACCACCTGGTAGACGCCGTAGGGCAGTTGCGGGAACAGGTAGGTGCCGGCCGAGTCGGTTTCGACCGGGCTGACCAGGTTGCCGTAGACGTCACGCGCCTGCACCCATTCGCCCGGGTCGATCACGCCATTCAAATCGGCATCGTCCCACACCTTCAACGTCACCAGCACGCCCGGCACCGTGTATTCGTCCGTGCCCATGCCGTCCTGCAGGCCGTTGTGGCTGGTGGCCGCCGCGCCGCCGCTGGCGTCGTAGTCCTGCCACACCAGGCCGGAAACGTCGTAGACGTCGATCAGGCCCAGGTCGTTGTTGGGCGAACTGTGCGAACCGGTGGGGAACACAATGTCGATGCCGGCCTTGGCCAGGTTGCCGTTGCCGTCCGTGCCGGTCTGCGTGGCGTCCGAATCCAACGTGTCGTCCGAACCCTGGTTGCGGGGGGCCACGCCGTATTCGCTCAACGTCACCGCATCGCCGCTGGTGAACTCGACCCGGTAATCGCCCTTGGGCAGGCGGTCGAAGGCGTATTCGCCGCTGGCGTCGGTCTGCATCTGCTGCAGGTTGCCGTCAATATCCCTGGCCCTGACCCATTCGTCGGCGTCCTTGACACCGTCGCTGTCGGCATCCACCCACACGTACAGGGTGACGGTGGTGCCGGGCTTGATCACTTCGGTGCCGCCGTCCTGCACACCGTCGTGATCGGCGTCGTACCAGACCAGGCCGGACACGTCATACAGGTCCACCAGGCCCAGGTCGTTGTGCGGCGAGACGTTCTGGGTGTTCCAGCCGTCCACCTTGGTGATGACGGCCTCCTCCAGATCGTCCGGGATCGGATTGCCCGCCGCCCGGGCCGCGTCGGAGTCGGTGGCCGATGTCGCAGCCGCCGCATCCTTCTTGGTCACCTCGTATTGGCCCAGGTCGGCGGCGCCCGGCCCGGTGCCGTCGGTGAAGCGCACCTGGTACTCGCCATCGGGCAACAGGCCGAAGGTGTAGGTGCCGTCGGTACCCGTGGTCAGCGTGCCGCCAGTACCGAAGGTGGTGCCGTTGGCATCCGTGGTCACCTGCACCCAGCCCTCGGAGGCGTCATGCACGCCGTCGTGGTTGGCGTCATCCCAGATCCACAGGGTGACCGAGACGCCTGGTACCGGCGCTTCGCCCGTGTCCTGCACGCCGTCATAGTCGTCATCCAGCCACACCAGGCCGCTGACCTCGTACAGCCGCAGCAGGCCCAGGTCGTGGTGCTTCTCCCATTCGCCCGGCGTCAGGTCGATACCGGGGGCCGGATCGGAGGCGTCCGGGTCATCCGAGGCGTCGGTGGCATAGTCCAGCCGGCCGGCCGCGTTGTTGGTGCCCACGGCCTCCGAGTCCTTGGTGTCGTCAGAACCCTGGTCCACCGCCACGGCCACGAACTGGCTCAACTGGGTGGTGCCGTCATCGAACACCACCTTGTAGGCGCCGTCCACCAGGTGCTGGAACAGGTAGGTGTACTGGTTGGTGGCGTCATTCGGGTCTTGCGTGGCCGTCGAGGTGGTGGTGACGGCGGGGATGGTGGTGCCGTCGTAGTACTTGGCCGCCACCCAGTCGCCCGTGCCGCCGGCCGCCGTCGGATCCCACTGGTACAGCGTCACGGTGACACCGCCCACCAGCGGTTCGTCGGCATCGCGCACGCCGTTCAAGCCGTGGCCGCCGGTGCCCGTGGTCAGCTTGTCCTCCCACACCAGGCCGCTGATCTGGCCCAGCTTGACCACGCCGGCATCGTTGTTGACCGAATCCGGGTTGGTCAACGTCAGCTTGATCGGATCGTTGGTGGTGTCGGTGTTGAAGCCGCCCGTCACCTGGTCCACGTCCGAATCGACCGACTGAGAGGTGGCGGAATTGCCGCCCGTGTTCTTGGGGCTGATGGCATAGTCGCCCAGGGCGCCGTCCGGGTCGCTGAAGCGCACCTGGTATTCGCCCTCAGGCAGGTCGGTGAACTTGTAGTCGTAGCCGTCGCCGGTGTAGCTGCCGCTGGAGATGGCGCCGGTCAGGGTTTGGGTGGTCACGGCGTTGCCGTAGATGTCCTTGGCCGGTACCCAGCTTTCGCCTGGATCGTGGACGCCGTCATGGTTCTGGTCGTCCCACACCCACAGGTCCACCTTGACGCCGGAGGCCATGGTCTCGCCCGTGTCCTGGGTGCCGTCCCTGTCGGTGTCGAACCAGACCAGGCCGGCCACCGTGCCCTTGAACGGCTCGTCGTTCACCACCGCGAAGGCGTCCGCCGTGGTGGCGATGGGCGGATAGATGGTGTTGGTGCCATCGTCGACGTTGTCCGGCGTGGAGTGGTCCACCGCCGCCTGAGCGGTGGCGTCCTGCACGTCAGGCGTGATGACAATCTTGTAATAGCCCGGATCCACCAGGTAGTGCTTGTAGCAGTCCGTGGCGGCGCCGCCCGTGCCGCAGGTGGTGACGGTGGGGGCCGCCACCTCCTTCAGGTAGTAGGTGCCGGGGGCGATGTTGGGCAGGTCGATGACGCCGCGTGAATCGGTGGTCAACGTGTTGCTGAAAACCTTGGTGCCATCCGGGTAGTACAGCTCGAAGGTGGTGCCGGCCAGCGGTTCATTCGAATCGGCGCCGTACTTCGACACCACCACGCGGTGGTTGATGACCTTGTTCTCAAGCGCAATCCACTTGCCGCCGTTGGCCCGCAGCAAGGTGGCCTCGAAGCCGGGCTGGTAGACGTACGGCTGGGTCGACTTCTGGTAGCCGGTGGGGGCCACCGTCTCGGTGAAGACATAGGTGTTCCCCGCCTGGAAAACCAGGGCCGGGCTGAGGCCGTCCAGGTTGAAGGAACCGTCCGCGGCCGAGGTCACATGCCAGGTGTTGACGGGCGTGCCGGCCGTGGAACTGCCCACGTATTCCGCGATGTCAAACTCGGCCCCGCCCAGGCCGGCCACCAGGTCGATCCGCCCGTTGGCGGTCACCATCTGGTGGGGGTTGCGGCCCACCGAATCGAGGTAGTCGGTGGCGGCGTCGAGGGCTGCCACGTCCGCCGGGTTGTTCGGGTTGAAGTTGCCCACCAGGTCGCCCTTCACCACCACGGGCTTGAGCGGCGTGTTGGTGTAGCCGTAATAGAACTGCTTGGTGGTGTCGTCATAGGCCACCGTGAAGGTGTAGGTGGTGGCGTTGGGCAGGTAGCCGGTCGGGGTGATTTCACTCAGCCGGTAGCTGCCCACGTCCAGGTCGGTCAGCACGGCGCTGCCACCCACGGTGGCGAACTGGCCGTTGGCCTGGTCCACCCAGGTGCCGGTGGTCAGGTCGGTCGAATCGGTGGTGGCGTAGAGCTGCCAGCTACCGTTGACGTCCCGCTCCAACTGGAACGTGGCGGTCGATGCCGTAGTGGACTTGAGGTCGCCGTCCTCCAGCGTGCCATCGGCACTGGGGACCGTCTCGGTCTTGGTCACCGTCACCGTGCCGGGCACGAAGGTGGGCACGTTCTTGGCCATCACCTTGCCGGCAGCGTAGGCCGTGTCATCGGCCGGGTCCGTCAGGTCGGTGCCGGCGTGCCACACCACGCCGTCCCGGTCCACCCGGAACGGGATCGGATCGGTGATCGGATCCCAGTGGGTGGGCGAGGCAGTCTCTACCAGCACATAGACGTGATCCGGCATCAGGTCGGTGTAGCGGATCAGGCCGCTGGTGCCCGTGGTGATGCCGGACACCAGCACGGTGGTGCCGTCGGTGTCGCGCAGTTCGAAGGTGGCGCCGGCCAGCGGTTCACCCTGGTTGGTGGCCAGGCTGGTGGGCACCGTCAACAGGGCCTGCGTGGTGGAGACGCCGATCTTCATGACTTCGGCGCTGACCAGTGGCAGGTTCTTAACCACGGCCTGGCCGGCGGCATACTGCACCCAACTGCCGTCCACCTTCTGGTAGACGGTGCCGTACTGGTCCACCTTGACGGTGATGGGGGCGGATTGTGCCTTGTACCAATGCGCCGGCACCGTGGTTTCGGTCAGGGTGTATTCGGTCTCGGCCACCAGGTCGTCGAACGTCACCCGGCCGTTACTGCCGGTGGTGGCGGTGCCAACCACCGTGCCGCCATCGGCCAGTTCGAAGGTGGCGCCGGACAGGGCCTCGCCGTCCGCGGCCGTCAGGACAGTGGCGGCCGTATCCATGGCAGTGGTGTTGGTCAGGCCCAGTTTCAGCACGGTGATAGCCGGCTTGCGTACGTTGGTGACGGTCAGCAGGCCGGAGCTGTACGTCACGTCATCGGACGTCAGGCAGACGCCATCGGCACCGGGGTCCAGCACGGTGGCGTCGGCCGCGACACAGAAGTCGATGCTGCCGCTGCCTGCCATCACATAGTGGTTGGGGGCGGCGTCTTCCTCGAGGTGGTAGACCCGGCCCACCGCCAACTGGTCGAAGGTCAACCGGCCGTTGGCGCCGGTTTGGAACAGGCCGCAGCCGTTGGGCGGCACGGGCGGCACAAAGCCGCTGGCCGAATAGCACGAACCGTCGGTGGAATCCTCCAGCGAGAAGGCGACATTGGGCAGATTGGTGCCCTGCGTAGCGCCCAGCGCGGTGGCCGGGGTGTCGATCAGGCTGCCGCTCACACCAACCTTGCGCAGGGTGACAGAGACCAGGCGGTTGACCACCGTGGCGGTGGTGCCGCTGATGGTGACGTCCCCCACGGCCGCGGCCGGCTGGACGGCGGTCAGGCTGCTCAGACCGCTGGCACCCACCGTGACGGTGAAGCTGACCTTAGCCAACTGGGCCGGCGCGCCGCCGGTCTCCTCCACCGTGTAGGCACCCACCAACAGATGGCTCAGCACGGCCTCGCCGCTGGCGTCCGTGGTCAGGGTGTAGATGCTGTTAGGGGCGTCCACCTGCGTCACTTTGAACGTGACACCAGCCATGGGGGCACCATCGGCGTCCTGTTTGTGGACCTTCAGGTCGCCGTAGACGCTGTCGGGGATGTTGGTGAAGTTGTAGGTGAAGGTACGCGCGGCGGCCTCGGCCGAAATGGTGACAGTGGCCAGGGTGGTGCCCACGATGGTGTGCTCGGTGTAGCCCTCTGGGGCCGCCAGTTCCTTAATGGTGTAGACGCCCGAATAGACGTTCTCGAACTTGGCTTGGCCCAACACGGTGCCGTTGGTGCCGTCACCGGTGGTGGCCTGGCTCACCAGGTTGCCGGCGGCATCATACAAACCGAACACGGCCCCGGCCAGGTACAGCGAGCTGTTGGTGGAACTGGCCTTGTGGATCTCGATGGTGGCCGGGAATTCGGCCACCTCGTTGTAGACCGGCGGGGTTTCCAGCAGCCGGTACATGCCATCCATCTGGTAGGCGAAGGTGTTGTTGGTGCGGGCGCCCACCGCCGGCACGCACTCAGTGCCCAGGGCCGGCTGGGCAGGATCGATGAAACCGCAGGTGGGATGGGGGGCTTCCATCACCAGGTGGATCTCCAGAGTGGCACCCGGCGCCAAGGCGTAGCCGGTGGCGCTGACGAACTTGACCGCCCGGATCGTGGAACGGTCGGCCGGCATGGTGGTCTGCCAGGTGTATGGGTATGACGTGGTGACGTCATCGCCCGTGCCGATTATGCCGTCCGGCCCGGCCGTGGTGATATCGGTGGGCGTGGGGTTGGCGAACCACTGATCGGCCGCGTCCGGGTCGGTGATCGGGGTACCGGTGGAATCCAGGTACACGTCAGGGATCGGCTGATCCGACACCAGATAGCTGACCGTGAAACCGGCCGGAGCGGTCACGGAGATCAGCGTGTTGGCGAAGACACCGGGCCGGGCGTTGCGGTGGCCGGACGAATCCAGGGTGATGCCGGCCTGGGCCGGGTTGTTGTACGGCAGCACGTCCAGGATGGTGTACGCCGTCCGCGTCACGGTGGAGGCGTTCTTCATGGTCAGCTTGTATTCCACCTGCCAGGCGTTGGGGTTGGAACTGCCGCCCACCACCACGCCGGTGTTGGTCCACGGTCCCCAGGTGCCGGTGGTGGTCTTGCCGCGGATGTACTTGGCGGCCTGCAGGCCCTCGGCCGGCGCCACCGTGACGTTGACCTGGCCCTGCAGCAGGCCATCACCGGTGGGCTGGTTGGCGCCGTCCAGCGGCGGGTTGGTGAACAACTCGTACGGGTTGTTGTTGTCATGGGCCACTGAAGAGTTCAGCGCCTGACGGTCAACCTTCACCACACCCGGGTTTTCGGCGTAGCTCATGTAGGCCAGGTTGGTCATCACGCCTTCGGAGTAATCCGAGGCCACCTTGCCGTTCAGGGTGCCCAGAATGCCCGATTGGTTGGGGTCGGTGTTGAGCGGGTCGTTCAACTTGCTCACCACCAGGTAGTCGCCGCTGATCTTCAAGATGTCGCGCGTCACGGCGGGGGTGTCTTCCGGATCGTCGCAATCGCCATCGGGAATGACCGAATTGTCGACGCAGGGCGTCACCTCGTAGCCGCCGGCAATGAACTCCACCTTCAAGGTGGGCCCGGCGGCCGGGTTGCCCGGGTTGATGGTGGCGTTCTTCAGCCGGTCGGTCGGGATGAACAGGTCGTCATTGGTGGTGGCCGTCTTGCGGTTGGGGTATTCGGTGTCGGTGTAGGGAGCAAACCCTTCCGGTAGCACGTCGATGATCTCCCAGCCCTGCAGCACGGTGTCCAGGCCGGTGGCCACGATCGGGGTGTAGTTACCGCTGCCGGTCACCACGCCCGTGCTGCCCAGCGGCACGTCGTAGGTGTCAAGGCGCAACTGGTAACCCACCAGGGCGCCGGTGCCCAGCGGCCCCGTGCCGCGGGTGGCCGTCTTGCTCAGGCCGACCGCCTCGGACACGTTGTGGATGCGCATGAAGGCCACCGACTCGTCCAATTCCTGGTAGGTGCTCATTTGGCCCTGCTCATTGAAGTGGACACGGGTGCGCGAAGTCAGTTCGACGGTGTTGAAGTAATAGTCATCGCCGATGGGGAAGGTGGTGCCATCAATCGTCATACTGCCGGTCTGCTTCTGGGTGTTGTAGTGGACCCGGTCGCTATCGGTGCCCAGGCTGGGGTTGCCGTCGTACTGGCTGTCGGTGGCGCCGGCGACATCGTTCGAGAACAGCCACTCGTAGCTGTTCTCCATGGCCGTGGGGTGACGCAGGGAGGTAATCAGATACCAGGCGATGTTCTGGCCGGAGTACAGCTTGGCGGTGGATCCGGTGATGGTGACGGAGGCGATGTTGGGCCGAATGGCCGCCGGGAAGCGGATGACGTTGTAGTTGTAGTCCCGTAAAGCGGTTTGACCGGACGGCAGGGGGTCGTTGCTGCCCTTCGTGTTCTTCACCTGGTACAGCACGGCGCCGTTCGCGTCATAGGCCGTGACCGTGACCGCGCCAAGGGTGGCGGCAAAGCCCAGCGAGACACCCACATACTGCATGCGGGGATCCAGGTCGTAGTCCCGGTAGGCGAAGTCCTTGAAGTAGTCGCCACCGGTCAACGGCAGACCGTTGGAGTCCTTGCCCGCGACGTTGATGATCCAGGCCATCTCGCCGGTCTTTTCTTCGGTCGTGTCCAGGAACCAGCCCCAGTGCTGTGGCAGGACCTGGCCGTTGACGGCCGTGTCGGCGCCGGTGTGCGGGGCGGCCGGCTTCTTCACCATGTTGCCGGGCGGTTGCGTGGTGACGATGACGGTGATGGTGTCGGTTCCGGTCAGGGTCTTCTCACCAATCAGGTTGCCCTGATCGTCGTAGATCAGTTCAGAGCCGCCGGGTTGGTGAGTCAGCGCCTCATAGTCCACCCGGTTCAGGATGGTCTGCAGCGGCACCGCGTCCGGGAAGCGCACCGTCAGTGGTGGCGCTGCGGCCGGCGTCATGGTTTGCAGGCCGCTATAGGTGCAGCTCACCTGGGTGGCGGTGTCCAGGTCCGGATCATATGGCGTGGAGTCGTCAGAGTCGTGGTCGATCCAGGCCGTCACGGTCCAGCACGGGTCGTTGTCTGCTGGGTCGAAAACCGCCGTCTTGGTGACGTTCCCACCCGAGTCATAGGCCTCGTAACTGGGCAGGGTGTCGGTGAAGGTGATTTGGCGGATATTGCGGTCGAACTTGGTCACCTTGACCTCATAGGTGGCCTTGACCGCATCCGGATCGCCCCACTGGTGGGTGGCTTGGTCGTAGCTGCCGGTTGGCACCTCGGAGCCGTCGGTCGATGACCATTCGGAGCCGTTGCCGGCAATCACGCCGTTGCCGTCGTTGTCCAGCCAGATCCGCTTCAACGGAGCGGCCAGGTTGTAGTAGCCGGACAGGTAGGTGGTCTCGGGCGTGGTCAGTAGTGGGTCGCCGTTCTGGTTGAACAGCGTGATCTCGATGGGGAACTCGCGGCCTTCCTCGGTGGGGCCGGTGATCAGCTTCCAGGTCAGCGGATAGGTGAACGGGTTGCCCGGGTTGATCGGCTGGGTCAGTGTCATCTTCAGCACACCGATGCCCGGGTTGTCCACCATGGTGAAACCGCTGATCACCTGGGTTTGCCACTGCACCCGGGTGGGGTCGTAGTAGATCTCGAAGTACGAGCCGGCCGGCAGCACGCCGCCGGTGCCGGTGGCGTCGATGTACAGCTTGGAGATCAGGGTGTTGCCGATCTTGTCGTACGTATGGGTGCCCTCTTGCGGCTGGTGGATGTCGAACCCGATCGATGTGCCGTACGGGTCCGGGTCGTATTCGATCGTCAGTTCAAGGGCGTAGCCGTCCGGGGGGGTGGGGTTGGCCGGCACATCCACCCCGGTCAGGTCCAGGGGTTGCAGGTAGCCGGGGATGCGCGGCGGCGTCACGGTCAGGCCGGTCTGCGGGGCGTTGGGGATGGTGATGACGCGGTCACTACTGATGGGTACCAACACGTCATCGGCGGTATTCAAGATGCCGTCGTCCCCGGCGGTGCGTTCCACCGGATGGACCAGGATCTTGGCCGGGTTCATGACGTAGCCGTCCTGGGTGACCACGTTCTGACTGTTGCCCAACACGAAGACCGGCACCGAGTTGTTGCCGTTGAAGGTCTGGTCAACGTCTTGTTCAACGGCGTCGTTCTCAAGGGTGAAGCCGGCCACACACCACAGGCCGATGCAGGTGCCGCCCGGCTCCGAGAAGGTACCCCAGTAGAGCTGGTCCGAGGTGTTCTCGGCGCCGATACCGCCCACCAGCACGTAGCGCAGCGGCGCGTTGCCGAAGGCCTTCTTGTGCACGTTGAAGCTGTTGTCAACGTGGAAGGGGAAGCCCAGGAAGCCGGTGGTGTCGCTCAGGTCAAGGTGGTCGATCTGGGCCTTGTAGAAGGCCTCGGCCTCGATGGTTCGCAACGCCGTCAGACCCGAGGTGTCAAGCGTGGTGATGGGGCTGTTGTAGAAGGCTCGGTAGCCGATGTCGGCCAGGGCGGACAGGCCGGCCAGGGAGACATCGGTCAGCTTGGCGTTGTAGAAGGAACTGTCGCCGATGGCGGTCATGGAGTCCAGGCCGGACAGCGTCAGGCTGGTCAGTGGCGAGGCGAAGAACATGTACGGCGGGATCGCGTTGAGTTCCGGCAGGTTGGACAACGTCAGGGTGGTCAGGGCCTTGTAGCTTTGCTTGCCGGTGGCGGTGGGATTGCCCGGGTACGGATCGGAGTAGTGGGTCGTGTTGTAGCCGTCGTTCAGGGTGGTGAAGATGCCATTCGCATCGGCCTTGGCGGACTGCTGTTCCACCAGATAGGTCAGCTTGGGCAGGTTGTCCAGCGTCAGCGTGGTCAGGTTGGTGTTCACCCGGCCGGACGAGAAAGCCAAACCGCCGATCTCATACAGTTCAGGCAGGTCTTGGATGGTCAGCTCGGTGCCGGCAAAAGCGCCGAACGCCAGCATGCCGATGTACTGGAGCTTGTTCAGGCCGGTGAAATCGAGGCTTTCGATGGGCGAGTTGATGAAGGCGGCAAAGCCGACCGATTCCAGGTTCGGTGCCTCGCTCAGATCCAGCGAGGTGAGGCGCGCACCGTAGAAGGTGCGGCCGCCTTCGCCGGCCAGGGCGTAGGTGCTGGCCTTGTAGGCGTCGCCCTGGCTGCCGCCATCGACCGAACCGATGATGCGCAGGGAGGTGTTGTTCTTCAGGATCAACTCGGTGATGGAAGCGCCGCCGCCGCCGGTGCCGGGCGCCGCACCATCCGTGAAGGCGCGCGAACCGATGATCTCCAGGGCGCTCAAGTTGCTCAGGTCAACCGTGGTCAGGTGGTTGCCGCTGAACGCCTTGTAGGCGATCAGCCGCAGGGAGGCGTCCCCGCTCAGATCCAGCGTCACGATGGGCGCGCTCTCGAAGGCCTGGTCGCCGATCACCTCCAGGCTGGGCAGGTTGGACAGATCCAGTTCGGTCAAGTAGGTGGTGTACTGGAAGGCCCGTTCGCCGATTTCCTTGAGTTGCGGCAGGTTGGTCAGGGTGAGGGACTCCAGGGGCGAATTCCTGAAGGCCTCGTTGCCGATGGTCTCCAGTAACGGCAGGTTGTCGAGTGTCAGTTCGGTGAGTTGCGCGGCCTCGAACACGCCATCGTCGGTGATGCCGCTGACATTGGTGCCGTCGGGGTTCTTGTCGCCATAGATGCCGATCTTCTTCAAGTTCGGCATATTGGCAATGGTCAGGCTGGTCAGCGGGCTACGCATGAACCCCCGGGGCGGGATGCCGGCCAGCCCCACGTTGTCGAATACCAGGGTCTCCAGATGTGTCAGCCCCGAGCCGAACGAGCCGGTGGCGGTGCCCTGGATGGTGTCATCCGAGGTGCCTAGGATGCCGTCCGCACCTGGCCCAACACTGTAGGCGGCCTCCGCCACCATATCGGTCTTGTAGTCTGACGCTACTACAGGGGTGCCGGTGTAGGCCGGGCCGGGCCGGTTGAGGTTTTCCAGCGCCGGCAGGTTGCGCAAGATGAGCGTTTCCAGCGGCGCCGTCGAACCTTCGGTGCCGTCCTGGCCGAAGGCACCGGAGCCCAGAATCTTTAGGTTCGGCAGATCTTCCAGCACCAAGGTGTCGGAGTCGTAGTGACCGAATGCCATGACGCTGATCAATTCGATCGACGGCGGCAGGGCAATCCCGGTGATGGGGCTGCTGCGGAAGGCGCGCCGACCGATGTTCTTCAGGGCCGTGTTGGAAGTGAAGTCGAGGGTGCCGGTCAGTTGGGCGTTGGCGAAGGCCTCGTTGCCGATGGTCTCAAGGTGCGTCAGGCCGGTCAGGTTGAGGCTGGTCAGATGGCTGCCACCCTCATAGGTGAGGTTGGAAGGGTCACCTTGGTTGTTTTGCGAGAAGGCGTTGATGCCGATGGTGGTGAGCATCGGGTTGGTGGACAGGTCCAACGTAGTGGCCAAGTTCCGCTGGAAGGCATCCCGGTCGATTGTGGTCAGCGCGTCGTTGCCCGCGATGATCAAAGTGGTCGCACGCGAGTTGTAGAAGGCACTGGCCGGGATGGTGGTCAGTGCGTCGTTGTTCTCGATGGTGATGCTGGCCAGGTTCCGCGGGTTGAAATAGTCTTTTTCGATGCTGGCCAGGCTGTCGTTGTTCGAGATAACCAGGGTGGTCAGCGCGGTCAGATCGTCAAAGCCGCTGTCGGTCGAAATGCCTGCCGCGCCCAGACCCGTCTTGTGCAGTGACACCAGCGAATCGTTGTTGTCGATGATCAGGGTCTGCAGGTTGTTGGTGGTCAGCGGTGTGCGGGTAGACACACTTTGCTGAAAGAGCCCAGGGCTGATCATCGTCAGTTGGGGATTGTCCTTGATCTCCAGCGTGGTGCTGGCCAGGTGGCCGAAGTTGTTGCCGTCAATCCGTTCCAGGGAGTCCATGCCGCTGATGTTGAGGCTGCTGAGCGGGTAGTCGCGGAAGGCGTGCTGGCCGATGATCTTCAGCTTGTCCAGCATCGACAGGTCCAACGGGAAGGCCGGGATGGTGATGCCGCTGCTGCCGGCGGCGCAGAATGTGGCCACGCCGATCTGTTCCAGGTTGGGCGCACCGGACAGGTCGATGCTGCGCAGTTGCGAGTTGATGAAGGTGCGCCCGCCGGCACCCTCGAAGTCGCCGATGGCAAGCAGGTTCGGCAGGTTGGAGAAGTTGATCGACTGCAGGGCGTGGCCGCCGGTGTTGGCCGTGCTATTGGAAGATAAATCCGAGAAGGCAAGGTCGCCGATTATCTTCAGCGCCGTCAACCCGGACAGGTCAAGGTTCACCACATTGTTCCAGGGGAAGGCATTGTCGCCGATGGCGCGCAGTTTGGTCAGGCGGGCGCCGGCGGCGCCGAAGTTGATGGCGGCGTACGCGGCGTTGGTCTTGATCGAGGTGGTGGCGAAAGCCTGGTTGCCGATAATCTCCAGGGCCGTCATGTGGGACAGGTCGAGGCCGGCGTTCATTTGGGTGCTGGTCAGGTAGCTAGAGAACTTGTTGGAGCCGGTCGGGTTGATGGCCACCACCGGCTTGCCGCTGGTGACGTCTTGGCCCGGCAGCACCAGGGTGGACCGCACCGCGGCCGGCGTGCTGCCGGAAGTCAGCTTGGTGACGCCCGCCGCACTCAGGCCGGTCACAGCCATGCCGGTGACCGCTTCGGTGTAGTCGCCGGTGGGGTATTTCGACACCGTCACGGTGGTGGTGGTGTTGGCGTAGGTGAAGTCGTTGTAGGTCCAGCAGTTGGGGGCAGTTTGGGTGGAGTCGATACAGGTGTTGCCGGGGCTCAGCACCACCGTGATGGTGATCGTCTTGACACCCGTGTTGCCATAGCTGTCGGTGGCCTCATAGGTCACCGTGGTGGAACCCAGCACCGCCGTGTTGATCGAGGTGGGCGTCACCTTGATGCTGGAGGCCGGAATTGCCGTGCCTTCTAGGTCCACCGCGGAGGCGTAGCTCTTCAGTGCCGCCTCGTCCAGCACCGTGCCCTGCTGCACTATTTGGTCCGAGGCCGTGATGGTCGGTTCGCCCGCCATCGACCGGTAGGTGAAGGTGACATCGTTGGCGGCGTTGGTGGCGGTGACGGACTGGCTGGTGGGGGCCAGCGCCTTGTAGCCGTCCAACGCCGGGGCGTTAAAGGTGACGGTTTCGCCCTGCTGGTACAGGTCATCCGAGGTGAAGTCGTTGCCATAAACCTTGTCCGCCGCCACGGCCGTGGCCGATTCATCCACAAAATGCACCGTGATGGTGGCCGGGTTGATGATGTAACCCGAACCGCCAGAGAAATGGGAGGTGAGCGCCGCGGAGCTAGTCGTATCGACTCGTACCACCTGCCCGTTGGCGTCGAAGGCGGTCTGATCCAGGCTGGTCAGGGCGTCCAGGGTCACCTGGGTCAGGGCGTTGTTGGCAAAGGCGTGCGCGCCAATGGTGTCCAGCCCGGGGGCGGTCAGTGACGTGGTGCCGTTATTGGCAAATGCATCCGCCTTCACTTCGGTGATATTGGCGGGCAGGGTCAGGCTGGCAATGGCGTTATCGCGGAAAGCCGCAGCCGGCACTTCGGTCAAACTGGCTTGGGCTGTCAGGTTCAGGGAACTAAGAGAGTTCGAGGCGAAGGCATAATCGCCCAGGCTGGTGAGCGAGGCCGGCAGGGTCAGGCTGGTCAGCGAGTTCGTCTGGAAGGCGTGGGCGCCGATGCCGGTGAAGCCTTCCTCCACGGTCAGTTGGGTGATGCCTTTGCCGGCAAAAGCGTTGTCTGCCACCGTGGTGGCGCCGATGCCGCCCGGCAGGGTTAGGTGGTTGCCTTCGGCCGCCAGGTTGGTCTCACCGGCGGGGGTGAAGCCGGTAATGGCCCCGGCGCCATCGACCACAAAGTGGGTGGCATCCCACGCCACCGCCCAGGCCGGCGGGGCGGCCCCCGGCGACACCAGCGCCAGGGCCACCAAACCGGTGACCAAACCTGCCAACCATGACTGCCTTGTGGTACGCCTACGCACCATGCTGGATCACACTCCCCCAGGGGCAGGGAGTGGGGCTCCCCCTGGCCCAAATTCGGCGTGCGCCCTTGCATCCACCAATATGGGACCCTGTCTTGGGGAAGGGGCGAATCTTCGTGTCCTAGCCTATACCGCCGCACCCCTCACTGGTGGGACCGAAATTCGCCTGGACAGCAGAACTACCGTTCGATTTCCTGTTGTTTATCGGCTTGGGGTACCAGGGCGGCGAGTGCGCCCGGGCCGGTTCGGCGCTAGCGTTGTGCCTTGGCATCACCGACGGCGGCGAATACCGACGGCGGGCCGCCACCCCAGGCATCCCGGCAACCCAGGAGTACCCCCATGGCTCTACCTGCCAACCACCCCACGCCGCTGGCCGCGGTAGGTGTCACCGGCCTCGGCGTGATGGGCCGCAACCTGGCCCGCAACCTGGCCCGCCACGGTTACGTAGTGGCCATCCACAACCGGTCGGTGGCCAAGACCGAAGCCCTGCTGGCCGACTATGGCCACGAGGGCCAGTTCCTGCCGGCCCGCACCATGGCCGAGTTCGTGGCCGAGTTGGACCACCCGCGGGTTGTCATCATCATGGTCAACGCCGGCCCGGCCACGGACGCCGTGCTGGACGAACTGGTGCCGCTGCTGGCCCCGGGCGACATCGTGATCGACGCCGGCAACTCTCACTTCACCGACACGGTGCGGCGCGAACAGGCCCTGAAGGAAAAGGGCCTGCTGTTTATGGGCACCGGCGTCTCCGGCGGCGAGGTGGGCGCCCTTGAGGGGCCGTCCATTATGCCGGGTGGCCCCAAGAAGGCGTATCGGCTGGTGGGGCGCCTGTTGGAGACCATTTCGGCGCACGTTGACGGCGTGCCCTGCTGCACCTACATCGGGCCCGGCGGCGCCGGCCACTTCGTCAAGATGGTGCACAACGGCATCGAATACGCCGACATGCAGTTGATTGCCGAGGCCTATGACCTGCTGCGACACGGCCTGGACGCCACGCCAGGCGAACTGGCGGACGTCTTTGTGCACTGGAACCGCGGCGTGCTGGAGTCCTATCTGATCGAGATCACGGCCGAGGTGCTGCGCCAAACCGACGCCGTCACCGGCCAGGCGCTGGTGGACGTGGTGTTGGACCAGGCCGGGCAGAAGGGCACCGGCCGCTGGACGGTCCAGAATGCCCTTGACCTGGGCGTGCCGATCACCGCCATCGCCGAAGCCACCTTTGCCCGCGGCCTGTCCGGCGCGGTGGCGGCCCGGGCGGCCGGGGCAGGCCTGCCTGGCCACACCAGGGTGCTGCCGGTGGAGGGTGAGGCCTCACGCCAGGCCTTCATCGAGGACGTCCGCCAGGCCCTGTACGCCTCCAAGATCGTGGCCTACGCGCAGGGCCTCGAACAGGTGGCGGCGGCCTCGGCCGAATACGGCTGGAAGATCGACCGCGGCGCGCTGGCCCGCATCTGGCGCGGCGGCTGCATCATCCGGGCTCGCTTCTTGAACCGCATCACCGAGGCCTACGAACGCGATGCCGACCTGCCGCTGCTGCTGGCCGATCCATACTTCCTGGACGAAGTCTCCGGCGCGGTCAAGTCCTGGCGCACCGTGGTGGTGTGGGCCAACATGGCGGGCGTGCCGGTGCCGGCCTTCGCATCATCGTTGGCCTACTACGACGCCATCCGGGCGCCCCGCCTGCCGGCCGCCTTGATCCAGGCCCAGCGGGATTTCTTCGGCGCCCACACCTACCGTAGGGCCGACCGGCCGGGCGTGTTCCACACCGACTGGTCCGGCGACCGCACCGAACACCCAGTATCCGAGTAGGGAGCCCCTCATGTCCACCACCTTCACGCCCGCCTTGTTCGACCAGTTCCGCCTCACCCAGGCCGAGCGCAATCTTGGCGTCTACGGCATCCACGTCTACCAGGAGGGGCAGGGCGATATTGAGCACCGTTTCCGCTCCGATGACCGGGTGTTCGTCTGGTCCGCCTCCAAGACGTTCACCGCCGTGGCCATCGGCATGTGCGTGGACGAGGGCCGCCTGGCCTTGACCGATTCCGTGCTGGGTTTCTTCCCGGAGTGGGCCGCCGTGGCCGCCCCCGGTTCCGAGGCCATCACGGTGCGCGACCTGCTGCGCATGTCCTGCGGCAAGGACTATCCGATGTTCCAAGAGACAGACCCGGACGTGATGGAGCAGACCGACTGGGCCGAGCTGTTCTTCCGCGGTGAGGTGACATCCACGCCGGGCACCAAGTTCTTCTACGCCAACGGCGCCTCTTACATGCTGGGCCGGGTGGTGGAGGCGGTCAGCGGCACCCCGCTGCGTGAGTTCCTGCAGCCGCGGCTGTTTGTCCCGCTGCACATCTTGAACCCGTGGTGGAACGCCGATCCGCTCGGTCACACGCTGGCGGCCTACGGGCTGCAGTTGACCACCACGGAGTTGGCCAAGATGGGCCAGTTGCTGCTGCAGCAGGGCGTCTGGCAGGACAAGCAGTTGGTCTCCGCCGCCTACGTCGAGGCCATGCACACCGACACCATCATGCAGAATCAGCACTTCCCGGATGAAGAATCGAACGCCGGCTACGGCTACCAGGTGTGGTGCAATACCAGGCCCGGCACCTATCGGGCCGATGGCCTCTACGGCCAGTATTCGCTCGTCTTCCCCGAGCAGCGGGCGGTGGTCACCACCACCTCCCACAACGAGGTGGACGCCTGCGGCATCATCCGGGCCGTCTACGCCGACATCATCCCTCGTCTCGCCTAGCTCGCCCTCCCCTCGTGCCCCTCGTGCCCCTCGTGCCCCTCGTGCTCCTCCCCTCGTGCCCTCCTGCCGCCCCTCCCCTCCCGAAAGGTCACTTTTCTTGCGCGAAAGGTCAATTCCACTCTCAGCGAACACGCGTTTTCGCAGGTCAACGGCTTATGGCCGATGGCGGCCGGCTGACCAAGGTGACGGAATTGACCTTTCGTGAGGAGGCTGCCCGATGACGCATCAACACGGCACAGGTTCTGAGCACCACTTCGGTGCCCGGGCCGAGGCCTACGACGCCGGCCCGGAGGGGCGGCTGGCGGCCCGGTTCTACCGCCGGCTGCTCAGTGCTCTTAACCTGCCCGATGGCGCCCGCGTGCTCGACGTCGGTTGTGGCACCGGGCGGCTGCTCAAGTTGATGGCCGAGCAGTGGCCCATCGCCGGGCATGGCCTGGACGCTGCTCCCGAAATGGTGCGCGTAGCCCAGCGGCAGTGCCCTGACATGGACATTCGCCTGGGCACGGCCGAGGCATTGCCCTTCGCGGACGGGTCCATGGATCTGGTCACAACCTGCTTGGCTTACCACCACTTCCCCGATCGCCTGGGCTTCCTGGCCGAGGCTGCTCGCGTGCTCGCGGCCAACGGCCGGTTGGCTGTGACCGAGCCAAGGTTCCCCCTGCCCGCCTACACCGTCTTCCGGCCGCTGCTCCGCCACATTGACGAGCATGCTCACTTCTTGACCGTGGCTGCCCTGCAGGCCGAGATTGAGGCGGCCGGCTTCAAGCGGTTGTCGCTACTGACCAAGCACTACGTCCAAGTCCAACTCTTCGCCCTCTAGCGGTAAGCCAGCCCGCGGCCGCGGGCCACGCGGCGGGCGAACTGCGCCAACTCGTCGTCGGAATCCCAGCAGGCCTCCAGGGTCAAGGCGTCGGTCAGACGGCCCTTGCTGTGGATCAGGCGGACAGTGTAATGGCGGCAGAACGAACACAGGGTCTCGCGGTAGGTGTATTCGACGATGCCACCGGCCGGCAGGCGACGACCCTTGACCTCGTAAAGGTCTATGAGTGCCGAATAGGCCTGGTGCCACTTCTGGTCCTGCCGCCGCACTGGCAGGGCCCGGACCGCCTGATCGATCAAGGGATCGTCGCAGCGGTGATAGTAGGGCGATAACCAGATCAGACCTTCGGCCACCTGCCCGGTTCGCAGCGCGTCCAGTGCCGCCTCCCGATCCGGTGGAGGGGCCTCGGCCAGGCGACGCCGACGCGCACGGAGGTCGGCGGCTACATCCTCGTCGCCTGGGCCCCGCTGCGCCGTCGCGGGGTCCCAGCCAAGGTCCATCAGCTCGCTGCCGGCCAGGTACTCTTCGGCCCGCTGCGGTCCAACTTTGTCGCCGCCGGCCCCGGTGAACCACGCCGGGTACCAGCGTCCCACGTCCTGTGGCCCTCGCGCCGGCCCTAACGCCTCGGCGACATCACGCACTACCTTGGTGAACCCGTTCCAGCCACACAGGTCGACCAGGACCAGCCCGAGGGCCTCGAATTGGCTAAAGCCCGGCCACCAGGTCCCGGACCGGCGATGCCGAGACAGAATCCGCAGCAGCCGCTGGTATCCCGCCCAAAGGGCGCTGTAGGCCGCGTCCGAACCGTCGAAGGCGAACAGCTTCAGCAACTCCGCCAACTGGGCGTACAACCAGGTGGATGTTGGACAGCGCGCGAACCGATCGCGGATGGCCGCTTCGGTTTCCGCCCGGGCGCCCGTCAGGCCGATGGCGTTGTACAGGTACCAGGCTCGACCCTCACAGTGGGCATCCCACACGGTCAGGCGGAGGCAGGCAGCCTGGACTTGCGCGGCGTACCCAGCCGGGTCAGGGGCAGACCGGAGAGTCAGAATCGCGGAGCCGAGTCCACGCTGGAGATCGTGAACAAACATCCCATTCAGCGTAGCGCGCAAGGTCACCAAGGCCGGCTCCGAGGTTGCGGAAGACCGGGACTACAGAAGACCGGG
>JAISSX010000034.1 GCA_031272885.1 Bifidobacteriaceae bacterium
CCACCCGGCCTGATCGGGCTTGAAAACTACCGGAAGTCTCTCCGCATGGGCCGTCCGGGGCGCTTGGACTACCGGAAGTCTCTCCGCATGGGCCGTCCGGGGCGCTTGGACTACCGAAAGTCTCTCCGGATCGCGGGGGCGGACGCCATCGGGCATCCGGGTAGAGAGTTGTTGCACCGGCGGAGTCCAGGACGGTCCCTGGGTAGAGAGTTGTTGCACCGAATCGGCCGGTTTCGGCCATGGGGTAGAGGGTTGTTGCAGTTTCCCGCGCCGGAGAATGCAACAAGTCTCTACCCAAGAGCCCGACAGCGCCCCCGGGCTGCAACAAGTCTCTACCCAGGGGGCGGGCGGGGTCCCCTCAGCTGACGCCACGGCACGCCACGGCTCGGCTCGAAACGGGCATCTCATGAAAGGCGGACCGGCGGCCCCGGGGTCACTCCCAGAGGACGGCGAACGGCGGCGGATTGACCAGCAGCGCCGGGTCCAGATAGTCCTGGCCGCGCCGCACGCCCCAGTGTAAGCAAGCCTCCAGGCAGTGGGCGGCCTCACCGCCGGCCACTTGACCCACCACGGAGCCGGCCTCAACCGCAGTCCCAACCGGGGGAGCGTCCACCACCGGTTCCAGGGTTGAAGCCAGGTCGCCGTGGTCTATCACCACCACATGCCGGTCCACAATCCAGCCGGAGAACCGCACGTAGCCGGCCGCCGGCGCCAGCACCGCCTGCCCGGCCCCGGCCGTCAGGTCTACCCCGCGATGGCCGGCCAGCCAGGGCTGATCGGGCCGGTCGAAGGCCCGCTCAATCGTCACCGGGGCCGGCACGGGCCAGCCAAACCCCAGGTCAGGTGGCACCTCGGCCGAAGCCTCCAACCCAATGCCGCCCCGGGCGCCATCGGGCAACGCGGCCTGACCGGGCACCGCCACCACGCCCAAACCCAGCCCGATGGCGCCCGCTACTGCCGTCTTCAACAGCGTCACCTTGACGACCATGGGCTGTTTCTATCAGGCCGTCCGGCGCCTCGCCCCAGAACAGGCAGTCAGGCCTGTGGACAACGCATTATCGGCGTCGAAGCGCCGCCGCCCGCGGCCGGGCCTCCCGCTCCCCGGGGAGCGGCGGGGCAACGATTGACCCAGAGTTGATGGTTCGGGCCCAGTTCGCGCCAGCTCGGCCCAGCTCGGGCCAGTTCAGGCCCGTTCGGCGCCGCAGCTCGGCGCCTCAGCCCTCGACCATGACCAAGGTCACCACGGCGGTAGAGGTTAGGTGCCCGCCGGCGTCGGTGACGCGGACCTCGTAGACCGCATGCTGCGGCCCCAGGTCAACCGCCCGGGCCACTGCCGTCACTAGCCCGTCCTTGGCCGGCCGGCGGTGGGTGATGTGCAACTCGCGCCCGGCCGCCCGCAAGCCCAAGCCGGCGGCGTGGACCGACCCGGCCAGGGAGGCCAGCGTCTCGGCAAGGGCTGCTGCCGCCCCGCCGTTCAACCAGCCGAAGGGCTGCCTGTTGCCCGCCACGGGCATGGTGGCACGGGCCTGGATGGCCGTGAGTTCTGTCACTTCTATACCCAGCCGGCGGCCAAGTTCTCCCAGGTCCGGGGCCTGCGGCGCGACATCGTCCAAACTCACCCGCCAAGCATCCCATGCCGCCGCCCCTCACGTCAGGTAGCGTGGCAAGTCGCTCGCCCCAAAATGACCCCAAGACAGATTAAGCAAGGAGCAGCACAATGAAGAAGCAATTGGCGGTTCTAGGCCTGGCCGTGGCCGTGGGGCTTGGCCTGGGCGCTTGCGGCAAGGATTCGGGCAGCGCCTCTGCCAACCCGCCGGCCACCAAGACGGCCGAGACCACCCAGGCGGCCGAGACCAGCACCCCGGAAGCCTCGTCAACCCAAGGCCTGCCCAAC
Organism: Bifidobacteriaceae bacterium; assembly: GCA_031272885.1. Classification (GTDB taxonomy): domain Bacteria; phylum Actinomycetota; class Actinomycetes; order Actinomycetales; family WQXJ01; genus JAISSX01. The sequence goes on from JAISSX010000034.1 coordinate 1,895, forward strand.
CCGCAGGTGGAAGTCGATTCGCCGGACGCTTTCAAGGATCAGCTTGGCCTGACCCTACAGCCGGAGGACGCCAGCTCGGACCGCCGTTACACCATTCTGGACGGCAAGCTGGCGCAGGCCGACTACACGCTGGACGGCGCCAAGGTGACGGCCCGGGTGCAGAAGACCAGCGCGTTCGAGGACCTGAGCGGCATCTATGACGACCTGGGCGAAGCCAAGGTGGTCAAGGTCAACGATGTCGACGTGCAGATCTACGTGCTGGAAGGCCAGAACGGCTACGCCGCCTGGTACAACGCCGCGGCTGGTGTCTCGGGCTCAGTGGCGCAGGAGACCGGCGCCTCGGTCGAGTCGCTGACGCAGCAGGCTGAGTTCTACGTCAACCAGGAATCGAAGGGCCTGTAAGCAAGCCCTGTAAGTAAACCCTGAAGGGCAGTTTCATGATCCTCCGGCGGCCAAGCCGGTCGCCGGGGGGTCACGAATCGACCCTCTTGGCATTACCGGGTAGACTTCTCGGTTGCAGCCGCCCATCCGGGCGGTTGACTTCGCGTGCTTCGCCGCCCCCGCCACATCAAGGGGGGCCGTGAGCGGCCTTGGTCCGGGTTAGCCCGGTAACCGCCCACGGGAGCACCAGGTGCGTCAGCGGCCAACGGGCCGATGGCGCAGATAACCGAGAAAGGGATAGCTATGGCTATTGTCACTATGCGTCAGCTGTTGGACAGCGGCGTGCACTTCGGTCACCAGACCCGCCGCTGGAACCCCAAGATGAAGCGGTTCATCCTGACCGAGCGCAACGGCATCTACATCATCGACTTGGGCAAGACGCTCCATCACATCGATTCCGCTTTCGCCTTCATCAAGCAGACGGTGGCCCGGGGCGGCTCGGTGCTGTTTATCGGCACCAAGAAGCAGGCCCAAGAGGCCGTCCAAGAGCAGGCCATCCGCGTGGGCATGCCCTATGTCAACCAGCGCTGGTTGGGCGGCATGCTGACCAACTTCCAGACTATTTCGCACCGCCTCCAGCGCCTCAAGGAACTCGAGGAGATGAACCTCGAAGAGGCGGCCGGCAGCGCCTACACCAAGAAGGAACGGCTCATGATGAGCCGTGAGCGGGACAAGCTGGCCCGCACCCTGGGCGGCATCCGCACCATGACGAAGCTGCCCAGCGCCGTCTGGATTGTCGACACTAAGAAGGAACACCTGGCGGTGGACGAAGCCCGCAAGCTGGGCATCCCGATCATCGCCATCCTGGACACTAATGCCGACCCGGATGAGGTCGAATACGCCGTGCCCGGCAACGATGACGCCATCCGCGCCGTCGGCCTGTTGACCCGCGTCATGGCCGATGCCGTGGCCGAAGGCCTGGTGGAGCGCCACACCGCCAAGGAGACGGCCGGTGACGAGGCCGAACCGCCGGCCGAACCTTTGGCCGAATGGGAGCAGGAGCTGCTGGCCGTGCAAGAGGCCCCGGCGGAAGAGGCCACCGTGGTTGAGGCGCCGGTGCCCGATGCCGCCCCGGCACCTGTGGCCGAGGCCGCGCCCGAGCCTGTGGCTGAGGCGCCGGTGCCCGATGCCGCCCCCGAGCCTGTGGCGGAGGCCGCGCCCGAGCCCGTGGTTGAGGCGCCGGTGCCCGATGCCGCGCCCGAGCCCGTGGCTGAGGCCGCCCCCGAGCCTGTGGCTGAGGCCGCCCCCGAGCCTGAAGCCCCCAAGGCCGAAGAGCCGGCGCCGGCCAAGAAGCCCGCCGCCCCGAAGCCCAAGCCGGCCGAGGCGCCGAAGGCCGAGGCCGAGGCCAAGCCGAAGCCTGCCGCCAAGAAGGCGGCCGAGCCCAAGGCTGAGGCAGAGGAGGCCAAGGCCGAAGAGCCGAAGCCGGCCGAAGAGGCCAAGCCCAAGAAGGCCAAGGTCGAAGAGCCTGAGGCCCCGAAGGCCGAAGAAGAAGCCAAGGCTGAGGAGCCGGAAGCTGAGGCGCCCGCCGAAGAAGAGGCCAAGCCCGCCAAGCCGGCCAAGAAGGCCGCCGCCGAGCCGAAGGCCGAAGAAGAAGCCAAGGCCGAAGAGGCCCCCAAGGCCGAGTGACGGCCACCCCAGAGAAGAGGACATAGCAACATGCCGAAGTACACCACTGCCGACATCAAGGCCCTGCGCGAGAAGACCGGCGCGGGCATGCTGGACGTCAAGAAGGCTTTGGACGAGGCCGACGGCGACATGGCCAAGGCCGAAGAGATCATCCGGGTCAAGGGCCTGAAGGGCCTGGCCAAGCGCGAGGGCCGGTCCACCTCGGACGGCCTGGTGGCCGCCAAGGTGGTTGGCGCCAAGGGCAGCCAGACCGGCGTCATGATCGAGTTGAACTCGGAAACCGACTTCGTGGCCAAAGCCCCCAAGTTCGTCGAACTGGCGGACCAGGTGCTGGAGGCTGCCATCGCCGCCGGTACCGATGACCTGGACACGGTCCTGGCCGCCCCGGCCGCCGGCGCCGCCAGCGTCAAGGACGCCATCGAGGCCCTGTCCGCCACGCTGGGCGAGCGCCTGCAACTGCGCCGCGTCGCCGTTGTCAGCGGCCCGGCGGTTGAGGTCTACTTGCACCGCACCAACAAGGACCTGCCGCCGCAGGTGGGTGTGCTGCTGGCCACCGACGACAAGGCCGCCTCGGTGGCGCACGATGTCGCCATGCACATCGCCGCCTATTCGCCCACCTATCTGGCCAAGGCCGACGTGCCGGAAGACCTGGTGGCGTCTGAGCGCCGCATCGCCGAACAGGCCGCGCGTGAGGAAGGCAAGCCCGAACAGGCCCTGCCGAAGATCGTGGAAGGCCGCCTGACCGGCTTCTTCAAGGAGAACGTGCTGCTGGAGCAGGCCTTCGCCAAGGACCCCAAGCAGTCGGTGGGCAAGGTGGTGGCCGCCTCCGGCGGTGAAGTGACCGGCTTCGCCCGCTTCCGCGTAGGCGCCTGATCGCCATGACGGCCCTGTCCGGTGACCTGCGCCGCCCACAGGCGCGGCGGGTGATGCTGAAGCTGTCCGGCGAGGCCTTCGGTGGCGGCAAGCTGGGCGTTGACCCGGACGTGATTGCCGACATCGCCGCCCAAATCGCGGCCGCCGTCACCCAAGGGGTGCAGGTGGCCGTGGTGGTGGGCGGCGGCAACTTCTTCCGCGGGGCGGAGTTGGCCCAGCGCGGCATGGACCGCGCCCGGGCCGACTACATGGGCATGTTGGGCACGGTGATGAACTGCCTGGCGTTGCAGGACTTCTGTGAACAGGCCGGCGTGCCCACCCGTGTGCAGACCGCCATCTCGATGGGGCAGGTGGCGGAAAGCTACATCCCGCTGCGGGCCATCCGGCACATGGAGAAGGGCCGCGTGGTGATTTTCGGGGCCGGTGCCGGCATGCCGTATTTCTCCACCGACACGGTGGCCGCCCAGCGGGCGCTGGAAACCCACTGCGAAGTGGTGTTGATGGCGAAGAACGGTGTCGATGGCGTCTACACGGCCGATCCGCGGACGGACCCAACCGCCACCAAGATCGACCGCATCACCTACGAGGATGCCCTGGCCAGGGGGCTGCGGGTGGTCGATGCCGCCGCCTTCTCGCTCTGCATGGACAACGGCTTGCCCATGGTTGTGTTCGGCCTGGAGGGCGAAGGCAACGTCACCCGCGCGCTGGTGGGCGAGCGTATGGGTACGCTGGTAACGGCACGTAAGTAGGGCCCCTCTGATGGACCACCCGTTAGGCCCACTAGGCAAAGGAGCTGGACGTGATAGCTGACGTGATGAAGGACGCGAAGCGCCGCATGGAGCGCGCGGTGGAGAACGCCGCCGGGGAGTTCCAGGCCATTCGCACCGGCCGGGCCAGCGCGGCCCTGTTCGACAAGGTGATGGTGGACTACTACGGCACCGCTACCCAGTTGAAGCAGTTGGCTTCGATTGTGGTGCGGGAGGCCAGGACGGTGGCCATCACCCCCTATGACCGGTCCTCGATGGGCGCGGTGGAGAAGGCCATCCGGAACTCTGACCTGGGCGTCAACCCGAACAACGACGGCCAGGTGATCATCATCAACCTGCCGGAGCTGACGGCCGAACGGCGTAAGGAATACGTCAAACTGGCCCGTTCCCGGGCAGAGGAAGGCCGGGTCGGGGTGCGCCAGGCCCGCCACAAGGCCAAGGAAGCGCTGTCCAAACTGCAGAAGGACGGCGAGGCCTCGGAAGACGATGTGCGCCACACCGAGAAGGAACTGGACGCCCTGACCAAGACCCACATCGGCAAGATCGACGAATTGTTGGCGCGCAAGGAAGCCGAACTGCTTGAGGTCTGATGACCGCTTCTGACAGCTTGCCGCCAACAGTCCAGGATGACGCGCCGCCCGGCGACGCGCCATCGGCGGACGCTGTAGAGGCGGCCGACGCCGCCGGCGCGGTAGGGACGCCATCGGGCACCGAGAAGCCAAAGGGGCGCAACCTGTGGGTGGCCACCCCGGTAGCCCTTGGCCTGATCGCTGTTTTCGTAGCCAGCCTGTGGTTCAGCCTGTGGCCATTTGTGAGCCTGGTCGTGTTGGCCTTGACCATGGCGACCTGGGAGTTGCGCCACGCCCTGGCCCAAGGCGGCATCAACCTGCCGTTCCTGCCGCTGGCGGTGGGGGGAGCCGGCACGCAGGTGGCGGCGGCCTGGGCGGGGGTGCCCGGCGCGGTGGTGGGTTTTTTCGCCACGGTGGCGGCGGCGCTGGCCTGGCGGCTGTTCGAGGGCGGCTACGGCCGGCGGCCGGCCGCGTTGGCGCGGGACCTGGAGGCGACGGTGTTCGCCGCCATCTACCTGCCGCTGCTGGCCTCGTTCGTTACCTTGACCGCTTTCATGGACCGCGGCAAGTGGTTCGTCATGCTGCTGGTGGCGTTGCCGGTGGCTTCGGACACGTTCGGGTTCTTTGTCGGTTCGGCGCTGGGCCGCCACCCGATGGCGCCCACGGTCAGTCCCAAGAAGTCCTGGGAGGGCATGGCTGGGTCGGTGGTGGGGGCCGTCATCGCCGGCGTGGGGGGCCTATGGCTGCTACACGAGCCCTGGTATATGGGCCTGGCGTTGGGCGTGGCCGGGGCGGCCGCCGGCACGCTGGGCGACCTGGCCGAATCCCTGCTCAAACGGTCGTTGGGCTTGAAAGACATGGGCACGCTGCTGCCCGGCCACGGCGGCGTGCTGGACCGGGTCGATTCGATCCTGATGACGGCGCCGCTGGCGTTCATTGTGCTGACTCTGTTGGAGCGGGGGGTGTTCGGGTGAGCCCGGCGGTACCTGGCCGGGCGGCATCGGGCCGGGCGGCGCACGTCAAGCCGCCCCGGCACTTGGCCGACCTTGACGTGGCGGGCCGGCGGGCCTGGGTGGAGGAGATGGGGCATCCGAAGATGCGCGCCGGGCAGCTTTCCACGCACTACTTTGCCCACCTGACGGCCGCACCGGCCGCCATGACGGACCTGCCGCAAAACCTGCGGGAACACCTGGCGGCCACCTTCCTGCCACCGCTGTTGACCGAGGTGGCCAGCCGTGAGGCCGATGGCGGCGCCACCGTCAAGACCCTGTTCCACCTGTTTGACGGGGCCGCCATCGAGACCGTCACCATGGCCTATCCGGACCGAGTGACGGTGTGCGTCTCCAGCCAGGCCGGCTGCGGTATGGGCTGCCCGTTCTGCGCTACCGGCAAACTGGGCCTGCGGCGTAATCTGTCGGCCGCCGAAATGGTGGAGCAGGTGCGCCTGGCCGCCGCCCTGGCGCAGGAACGTGAGCTGGGGCGGCTGAGCAACGTGGTGTTCATGGGCATGGGTGAACCGCTGGCCAACTACGGGCCGCTGGTGCGGGCGCTGCGGGCCATCTCGGAGGCACCGCCGGCGGGGCTGGGAATTTCGGCCCGGAACCTGACAGTGTCGACATGCGGGCTGGTGCCGGCCATGGGGCAACTGGCGGAAGAGGGCCTGCCGGTGCGCCTGGCGGTGTCGCTGCATGCACCCGATGATGAGGCCCGCAACACCCTGGTGCCGGTCAACCGGCGGTGGGGTGTGGCGGCCGTTTTGGGGGCGGCTTTCGCCTACCACAAGGCGACGGCGCGGCGAGTCAGCGTCGAATACGCGCTGATTCGCGGTATCAATGATCAGAAGTGGCGTGCGTCGCTCTTAGCGGAGCGGCTCACCCGCTACGGGACCGGATGGGTGCATGTCAATCCCATTCCGCTCAACCCGGTGGAGGGCTCGATTTGGACGGCTAGCCTGCCAGAGGTGGAGGCTACGTTCGTCGAAACCCTGCGTGAGGCCGGCCTGACGGTCACCTTGCGCGACACCAGGGGGCGGGAGATTGACGGCGCCTGCGGTCAGTTGGCGGCCAAGGAGGAGAACCAGGATGGCTGATTTGTTCCGGCGGGCTAAGGGTGGTTCCCGCGGCTATGACCCGGTTGAGGTCAACGAGTTCTTTACCCGCGCCCAAGCGGTGTATGAGGGGCATTCGACCGAGCGGATGGGGCCCGATGACGTCCGCACGGTAGCGTTTGCGCAGGTCCGGGGCGGCTATGACGAGGCCCAAGTGGATGGCGCGCTGGACCGGCTGGACAGCGCCTTCACGCGCAAGCAGCGGGCCGACTTCATTGCGGTGAACGGCCAGCAGGCCTGGCTGGACATGATTGTGGACCGCGCCACCACGCTGTATGACCGGCTGGGCCGGCCCGATGGCCAGAAGTTTGCCCCGGCCGAATCCGGCAAGCCGGCCTATGACAAGAGCCAGGTCGATGCCCTGCTGCACCGCCTGGCGGCCTATTTCAACGACGGCACGCCGCTGGCCAGCGCCGATGTCCGCCACGCCGTGTTCACCCCGGTGCGCGGCAAGCGCGGCTACGCCATGGGCCCGGTGGACGCCTTCCTGGACCGCGCTCTCGAGGTGCTGCTCGCGGCCGAATAGCTCAGGCGCCGGGGGGCGCTGCCGGGTCGGCTTCTTCGGTGGCGAAGCGGCCCTGGGCCGCTTCGGCCGCCCGGCCGCCGCGCGAATCGGGTTCCACTGCCGCGAAGTCGCGGTTCAGCAACTGTTCGTTGATCTGCAGTTGGCGGCGTTTGACGTGGGCCACGTCCTCCAACTCGGTGTCCCCGGTGTGCGCGGCCGTCTGCACCACCAGCGTGCCGGCCCCCAGGATGCGCTCCAGGAAGGTCTGGTTGTAGTTGACGGCGTGGACCCGGTCCATTGGGATGTCGCGGCCTTCCCGCTTGAACACGCCCTCGCGGCTGATCAGCCGGTAGTTGGTCAGGGTGTCGGTGCGGCAAGCCCAGCGGATCATAGGGGCCACAAACCAGATCACAATCACCAACAGGGCCACGGCCAAGACGGCCCAGCGCAACCAGTTGTATGACTCACGCTCCGGGATCAGCACCAGGTAGCACACCAGGTAGCCGGCCACGGCGGCCGCCAGCACCAGGAACGGCGCGACGAGGGTCTTCCAGTGGGCGCGGGCGTGGAAAATGACGTATTCCTCTACTGCCAGTTCCTTCTTGCTGAATGCCATGGCTCAAGTTTGGCCCAACCTGCGCTTTTCGACCAGTCCAGCCGCCTGGCACGATATATTGGTTGATATGAAGGGAACGGAACTGGCAGGCAGGCGCCGGGCTGCCGGGCTGACGCAGCAGCGGTTGGCCGAGTTGAGCGGACTCAAACAATCCAACCTGTCCGCCTATGAGACGGGCCGCCGTGTCATCACCGAAGCTGTCGCGCGGCGCCTGGAACCGTTCTTGCAGGTGACGCCATCTCAGGCCCTTGCGGCTAACCGCCGCCAAATTCTGAGGGTGGCCGCCGAGCATGGCGCCCAGGATGTGCGCGTCTTCGGCTCTGTGGCCAGAGGCGAGGACACGGCCGATTCCGACCTCGACTTGTTGGTCACGATGGGCCCAGATGCCACCATCTTCGACCTAGCCGAACTGCGCGAACTAATCGCGGGCATTGCCGGCGTGGCGGTGGACCTGGTCAGCGCCGGCGGCCTACTGCCGCGCCACCGCGGCATCTTGAGCCAGGCGGTGCCGGTGTGAGCACTCCTCCGGATATCTCTCCCAAGACCAAGCAGGCACTGGCCGACCTCATCGACTTCTGCGACCAAGCGGCTCGTCTGGTGGCTCGCGGCAAGGCGGCCTGGGACCAGGATGAAGCTCTGCGTTGGGCCGGGGAAGCCGTGTTGCACAGGGTTGGCGAAGCAGTGGCTCGCCTGTCGCAGGACTACACCGCGGCCCACCCGGAAGTGCCCTGGCGCAAGATCAAGGCAACCCGCAACATCATTGCCCACGACTACGGCATAGTCGACTACGAGATCCTGTGGCGCGGCCTGGCCAAAGAGTTGCCCCGAGTCAGGGCCGCCATTGCAGCCGATGCCGCCGAAGCGGGTACTGGAGGTTAGGTCACAACCGAGTATCGGGTCAACCAAGCCGGCGTGAGAGCATATGCGGGTGAGTTTTCGTTCGGTGGCGGTGCTGGGTTCCACGGGGTCGATCGGCACCCAGGCCCTTGAGGTGATCGCCGCCCACCCGGACGCCTTCCGGGTGACGGCCCTCGCCGCCGGCGGCGCCCAACCCGAGCTACTGGCCCACCAGGTTGCTACCTTCCACCCCAAGACAGTGGCCGTAGCGGTGTCCGATGGTGCCCCCCGCCTCCGCCAGGCCCTGGCGGCTTTGGGCCTCCCAACCGCCCAGCAACCGGAGATAATCGCAGGCCCTGACGCCGCCGCCGAGGCGGCGGCCGGCGGGGCCGACGTGGTGCTGAACGGCATCACCGGCGGGGTGGGCCTGGCGCCCACCCTGGCCGCCCTCAAGGCCGGCTCCACCCTGGCCCTGGCCAACAAGGAATCGCTGGTGGTGGGCGGCGCCCTGGTCAAGGCCGCCCAGCAGCGCGATGACCAGATTGTGCCGGTCGACTCGGAACACAGCGCCCTGGCCCAGTGCCTGCGTGGTGGGCGGCGCCAGGAGGCCGAACGGCTGATCCTGACCGCCTCGGGTGGCCCGTTCCGCGGCCGCACCCGCCAAGACCTGGCCAACGTCACGCCCCAACAGGCCCTGAACCACCCCACCTGGGCCATGGGTCCTGTCGTGACGGTCAACAGTTCCACCCTGGTCAACAAGGCCCTGGAACTGATCGAGGCCCACCTGCTGTTCGGCTTCCCGCCGGACCGGATCGACGTGGTGGTGCACCCCCAGTCGATGATCCACTCGATGGTGGCCTTCCGGGACGGTGCCATCCTGGCCCAAGTGTCGCCGCCGGACATGCGCCTGCCCATCGCGCTGGGCCTCAGTTGGCCGGACCGGCTGCCCGGTGTCACGCCGCTAGCCGGCTTCTCCCAGCCCACCGCCTGGACCTTCGAGCCGGTGGACAACCAGACCTTTCCGGCCATTGAACTGGCCCGCTACGCCATCGCCGCCTCGCCGTTGCACCCGGCCGTGCTGAACGCCGCCAACGAGGTCCTGGTGGAGGCCTTCCTCAACGGCCGCCTGCCGTACCTGGCCATCGGCGACACACTCAATGCCGTGGTGCGCGGCTTTGCGTCCACGGTTCTCCCAGGAGCCACGCCTACCCTGGGCGATGTGATGGCGGCGCAGGCGTGGGGACGTGACAAGGCAACCGAGGCAACCGAGGCAACAGGGGCGGCATCGGCCGCAGCCGAAACGGCCACCCAAGGGGCCGCCGCATGACGACGGTTCTGCTCTACATCCTGGGGATTGTCGTCTTTGTGGTGATCCTGGTGGTGTCGGTGGGCTGGCACGAGTTGGGCCACCTGATCCCGGCTAAGGCGTTCGGCATCAAGGTGTCGCAGTACATGATCGGCTTCGGCAAGACCATCTGGTCGCGGCCGTGGCGCGGCACCGAATACGGCGTCAAGTGGATTCCGCTGGGCGGCTACATCCGCATGGCTGCCATGTATACCCCGCACCGGTCAAAGAAGGCGCCCATCACGGGTTGGCGAGCCCAATTGGCCAGCGAGGCCCGCGCCGCCAGCCTGCGTGAACTTGAGGGCCTGACCCCTGACCAGGCCTTTTACACTCTGTCGGCGCCCCGCAAGTGCGTCATCATGCTGGGTGGCCCCACCATGAACCTGATCCTGGCCCTAGCCCTGACGGCCATCGCCGGCAGCGGCATCGGCTACTACGACACCACCACCACGCTGGAGGCCGTCTCGCCCTGCCTGACCACCGAGGGCGCCACGGCTGATGACTGCGGCGAGGGCACTCTCCCCGGCCCGGCGGCGGGCGCGGGCCTGCGGGCCGGTGACGTCATCACGGCCTGGAACGGCCAGGCGACTGGCTCGTGGACCGACGTCACGGCGGCAATCGGTGAAGCCGGTGAAGAACCATCCACCGTGACGGTGGACCGCAACGGCCAAGCCCTCACCTTCACGCTGACGCCGGTCAAGGTACAGGACCCAGACCTGGGGGAGCGCTCCATGGTGGGCATCACCTCGCACGTGGGTTTGGTGCGCCAGCCGCTGGCGGACGCCCCCAAGGTGCTGTGGCAGCAGGTGGCGGCCTCCGCCAAGCTCTATGCCGGGCTGCCGATAGGGGTTTGGAACACAGCGGTTGACCTGGTCAAAGGCAACGAACGGTCGCTTGATTCGCCGGCTTCGATCGTTGGCGTGGCCCGGGTTTCGGGCGAGATCACCACCGCCATCGACTCGGGCCTGGCGGACGCCTGGCGCCTGCGCCTGGGCACCTGGCTGCAGTTGGCGGCCTCGCTCAACATCGCCTTGTGGCTGTTCAACCTGCTGCCGCTGCTACCGCTCGATGGCGGCCACGTGGCCAACGCGTTGTTCGAGGGCGTGCGGCGCACCGCCGCCAAGGCGCGCGGTAAGCCGGACCCCGGCCCGGCCGATTCGGCCCGGCTGATGCCCCTCACCTACGCCGTGGCCGGGCTGCTGATCCTGATGACGGTGGTGTTGGTGTTGGCGGATATCTTCAACCCGGTGGACCTGGGCTAGGACTGGACCGAGACAGCGCCCCAGCCGCGTAGCATGGTCCGGTGACCGTTTCGCTGGGCCTGCCACAGGCGGCACCCACCCTGGGGCCGCGCCGCCACTCCCGCACCATCTCGGTTGGGTCCGTCAAGGTGGGCGGCACCGCTCCCATTTCGGTCCAATCCATGACCACCACCTTGACGGCCGATGCCGAAGCCACCCTGCAGCAGATCGCCGAACTGACGGCGGCCGGCTGCGACATCGTCCGGGTGGCGGTACCGACCCAGGATGACGCGGACGCCCTGGCCACCATCGCCAAACACTCCACCATCCCGGTGATCGCGGACATCCACTTCCAACCCAAGTACGTCTTCGCCGCCATCGACGCCGGCTGCGCCGCGGTGCGCGTCAACCCGGGTAACATCCGCCGTTTCGACGACCAGGTTGGCGCCATCGCGCAGGCTGCTACCGACGCCGGGGTGTCGCTGCGGATCGGTATTAACGCCGGTTCCTTGGAGCCGTCCGTCTACGCCAAGTACGGCAAGGCCACGCCCGAGGCCCTGGTTGAATCGGCCGTCTGGGAGGCCTCCCTGTTCGAGGAGCACGGCTTCCACGAGTTCAAGATCTCGGTCAAACACCACGACCCTGTGGTGATGATCCGGGCCTACGAACTGCTGGCGGAGCGCGGCGACTGGCCGCTGCATCTGGGCGTGACCGAGGCCGGCCCCACCTTCCAGGGCACCATCAAGTCCGCCACCGCCTTCGGCGCCCTGCTGCGCGAAGGCATCGGTGACACCATCCGGGTCTCTCTCAGCGCCCCACCGGTCGAAGAGGTCAAGGTAGGCAACGCCATCCTGCAGGCCCTGGGGCTGCGGCCGCGGCAACTCGACATCGTGAGCTGCCCAAGCTGCGGACGCGCCCAGGTGGACGTGGTGACGCTGGCCGAACAGGTGACGGAAGGCCTGAAAGACCTGAAGGTGCCGCTGCGGGTGGCGGTGATGGGTTGCATCGTCAACGGGCCGGGCGAGGCTCGCGAGGCTGACCTGGGCGTGGCCAGCGGCAACGGCAAGGGCCAGATCTTCATCAAGGGCGAAGTGGTGCAGACCGTGCCGGAAGACCAGATTGTGCCGGTGCTGATCGAACGGGCCCTGGAGTTGGCCGCCACCATGGGCGAGGTGCCCCCGGGCGACCCTGTGGTGTTGGTGGCCGGCAGGTAAGAGGCTTGCGATGGCTCCCTGGCAGAGGCCGGGCCGGAACCCGGGCAAGGCGCCGGGCCGGGAGAAGCCGCGCTTCCTGCGGCCCAACGAGTTTGCGGCCGCCCTTGAGTTCTGTCACGCCGCTGGGCCCGATGGCGTTCTGGCCGGCGCGCGGTTGCATGAGATGGCGACCGGGGCGGTGCCGGGCGGCGAGGTCCTGGTGTGGCCCAAGGCGGGCCGGGCGGTGGCGCGGCCGGGGGCGTGGTGGACACCCGACATCGGGCGCGGAGACCAGATCGAGGCCCTGTGCTGCTGCAGCGCGTCGCTGATGGTGGTGGGGGCCACGGCCGAACACGGCGCCGGTTTTGGCCGGGTGCTGCGGCCCCGCGGCCGGCGCTACAGCTCGCTGGTGGGCACGGCCGCCGGCGTGTTGGGCATGTGGGAAGTGCTGAAGGACGATTGGGGCCAGCCGCGCACCCTGCGGCCCGTCCAACTGCTGATGGCGCAGGCCACGCCGCCGCTGGTGGCGCCGGACCCGCGGGTGCGGCCGGCCACCCGGGCCGAACTGGACATTGTGGCCCCGGCCGCCCACGCCATGTTCACCGAGGAGCTGGGTTTCCCGCCGGGCGGCCCGGCCGGCTCGCACCGGGCGCACGTGGCCCGGCTGATCGACCAAGGCAACACCTTGGTCCGCCTGTCCGATGCCGTCCCGCCACCCCAGAGGGTTGAGTTCAAGGCCGATCTGGGGGCCATTTTCGGCGGTTGGGCCCAGGTGCACGGCGTCTGGGTGGACCCGGCGCTGCGCGGCCGCGGGCTGGCCAAGGCCGGCATGGCGGCCGTGGTGGAGCAAGGCCTGGCCCGTGGCCTGCAGGGGTTATCGCTTTATGTCAATGACTTTAACTTGGCGGCGGTGGCGGCCTATAGAGCGGTTGGTTTTGCGGTGGTGGGCCGCTGGGCCACGGTAATGCTGTAGCTAGTTCCGGCGCCTGGGGGTCCCACGGGGTCCCAGATGCCGTCAGGTAGCCTGACCGGGAGCCCCGGTGAGGAGTGTAAGGATGGGACAGCCGAAGGCTGCTGGCGACCCGGTTGGGGCCGCCCGGCGGTTGCTGCGGGCGCGCTCATGGACCGCCCGGATCGTCATGGTGTTGGCTGCGCTGGGGGCCATTTCGGCCGTATCGACGCACCTCAGGCACCATATGGGCTGGTGGGGCGAGGTGGTGCCGGTGGTGGGCCCGTGGTCCAGTTCGGCCGCCTTGTTCATGGCCTCGGCCCTGCTTTTCCTGCTGGCACGCGGCCTCTATGGCGGCCACCGCCTGAACTGGTTGGCGGCCACCGCCATCCTGGTGTTCCAGGCCGTGCTGCAGGCCGTGCGGGGCGAACACCACTGGGTGATGGCCGCCGGCATGCTGCTGGCCGGTGTGTGGTTGCTCACACAATGGCGGGTTTTCCCGGTGCTGCCCACCCGGCGCAGTGTCCGCCTGGCCGCCATCGGCGTGAGCCTGTGTGCGCTGGCCACCGCGGCCGAAGTCTTCACCGCCGCCCGCTGGCTGGCCGGTGACCGCCAGGCCGGCGGCATCCTGGGCCGGGCCGAACTGTGGGCCAACCGGCTGGCGCTGATCATCGCGGTGGTAGTGGTGGTGGCGGTGCTGTGGCTGCTGTCCTCGCCGCGTCCCGCCGGGGTCAAGTCTGCCCGGGCCCACCTGGTGGAACGTGAGCGCGCCCGGCGGGTGGTAGACCGCTACGGCGTCGGCTCGCTGGACTACTTTGCCCTGCGGGATGACAAGAGCTGGTTCTTCGTGGGGCACTCCGTGGTGGCCTATTCCGTGCGCGGCGGGGTTTGCCTGGTCTCGCCGGACCCGATCGGCCCGGTCGAGGAACGGGCCGCCACCTGGGCCGAATTCACCTTGTTCGTGGCCCGCCACGGCTGGTCGCTGGCGGTAGTGGCGGCGGCCGCAGACTGGCTGGAGATCTACCACAGCGAGGGCCTGAAAGACTTCTACATCGGCGACGAGGCCGTGGTCATGGTGGACAGCTTCACCCTGGAGGGCCACGAACACAAGTCGATGCGCGGCGCCTACAACCGCGTCCACCGGGCCGGCTACACCACCGTCTTCGTGGACCCGGCCACGGTGGCCCAGCAGGACCCGGCCCTCAAGGCCGCCGTCGAAGAAATGGTGGGCGAGTCCCGCCGCGGTGAAGCCGAACGCGGCTTCTCCATGACCCTGTCCCGGATGTTCGATCCAGCGGACACCGGCCTGCTGCTGTCCGTCACCCGCAACCCGGACGGCCGGGTGGACGCCCTGTGCCAGTGGGTGCCGGCCAAGGCCCTGAACGGCTGGTCGCTGGACGTGATGCGGCGGCGCATCGAGGAGGGCCTGGACCTGCCCAACGGCCTGCTGGAGTTCACCATCATCGAGACCATCGAGGAGCTGCGCCGCCGCGGCCAAAAGGCCCTGACCTTGAACTTTGCCGCCTTCCGGGAGACCATCACGGGCGAACGCTCGCCCGCCGTAGGGGCCGTGGTGCGCCCGGTGCTGGGCAAGGTGGAGAAGCACGTCAACCTGGTGGGCGGGCTGACCTCGTTCAACGACCGCTTCGACCCGCAGTGGTGCAACCGCTTCCTGGTGACCGACCGGCTGGAAAACGCCCTGCCGCACGCCCTGGCCTACCTAGGCGCGGAGGGCATCAGCGAGGTGCCGCTCCTCGGCCGCTTCGCCACCGGCGTCCTGGGCCCGGGCGCGGAGGCCGCGGCCATGGAGGCCGAGACCCCCGAAGAACTGGCCGCGTTGGAGGCCGAGGCCGTGGTCGCCGTGGGTGCAGCCGTGCCCAATAGCGCGGCGGTGCCCGATGGCGTCCCGTCGCCTGGCGATGTGGCTGCGGCCGTGCCCGATGGCGTGGTGGGGCCGGCATGATCATCGGCTTGAGCGCGGCGCTGGGCGCCGCGCTCTGTTATGGCTGCGGCACCTTGTTCCAGGCGGCCGCGGCCAGACGGGTACACGGCCTGGCGGCCGCCGTCTCGCCCCTCGCCATCGTGGGTTGGATTCTCGATGCCGCCGCCTGGCTGCTCACCCTGGTGGCCTTCCAGTCGCTGCCCCTCTTCGTGGTCCAGGCCATCATGACCGGCCAACTGGTGGTGGTGGTGTTGGGGGACTGGCTATTGACCCGCCGCCGCCCGCGTTCCTTGACGCTGGCGATGGCCGGCACCGTCATGGCCGGACTGGCGGTGTTGGCCTTTGGTTCAGGGGAGCAGCCGGCCAAAGTGCCGGCCACCCCCGTGGTGATCGGTCTGATGGTGGCCGCGGGCCTGGTTGCACTGGGTGTGGTGGCGGCCTACCGGCGCGGTTCGGGCTGGCTGCTCAGCGCGCTGGCCGGGCTGGGCTACTCCCTGGCGGCCATCTCGGCCCGCGGGTTGCACTTCGACCTGGACAAGGGGCTGAAAGCCCTGATCGCCCAGCCGCTGCTGATCTCGCTGGTGATCGGCGGCGTGGCCGGCGCCCTCGCCTACGTCCGGTCGCTTGAACGGGCGGGCGCACCCACCGTGGCGGCCGTCAGCGGAGTCATCGAAGTGGTGTTGCCCGGTATCGCCGGCCTGGCCTTCCTGGGCGACCTGGTGCGGCCCGGCTGGCAGGTGCCAGACCTCCTGGCGGTGTTGGTCTGCCTGGCCGGCTGCGTGGTGCTGACCCGCGACCCGGCCGTGGCCCAAAGCGAAGGGACGCCATCGGGCACCGCGGCCGAAGCCGCCGCGGCACCCACGGTGACGGAGCCTGCCGGTAAGGTATAGCGCGTGCTGCGCCTAAGTTCCCTGTTTGTCCGTACCCTCCGCGAAGACCCGGCCGATGCCGAGGTCGCCTCGCACAAGCTCCTGGTCCGCGCCGGCTACATCCGGCGGGCCGCCCCCGGCATCTACACCTGGCTGCCGCTGGGCCTGAAGGTGCTGGCCAAGGTGGAGAAAGTGGTGCGAGAGGAGATGGACGCCATCGGCGGGCAGGAAGTCCACTTCCCGGCGCTGCTGCCGGCCGAGCCCTACCAGGCCACCGGGCGCTACGTTGACTACGGGCCCAACATGTTCCGGCTGCTGGACCGCAAAGAGGTGCCAATGGTGCTGGCGCCCACCCACGAAGAGGTTTTCACGCTGCTGGTCAAGGACATGTACTCGTCCTATAAGGACCTGCCGTTGACGCTGTACCAGATCCAGACCAAGTACCGCGACGAGGCCCGGCCGCGGGCCGGCCTGCTGCGCGGGCGCGAGTTCATCATGAAAGATGCCTATTCATTCGATGTGGACGATGCCGGGCTGGAGGCCTCATACATGGCGCAGCGGGGCGCCTACCAGCGGATTTTCGACCGGCTGGGGCTGGACACGGTGATCGTTTCGGCGATGAGCGGGGCCATGGGCGGGTCGCGCTCCGAGGAGTTCTTGCATCCCACAGCCATCGGTGAGGACACGTACGTGCGCTCGCCTGGGGGCTATGCCGCGAATGTGGAGGCGGTGGCGACGGTGGCGCCTGCGCCGCTGCCTTTGGCTGGCTTGCCGGCGGCGCACGTGGAGCCGACGCCCGGCACCACCACCATCGAGTCGCTGGTGGCAGCAGCCAACGCCGACCAGCCGCGGGCGGACGGCCGGGCCTGGACGGCCGCGGACACGCTGAAAAACGTGGTGGTGGCCGTGACCGGCACCGATGGCCAGCGCGGCCTGGCCGTGGTGGGTCTGCCGGGGGACAGGGACGTGGACATGACCCGGCTGGCGGCGGCGCTCTACCCGGCCGAGGTCGAGGCCGCTACAGAAGACGACTTCAAGGGGCACCCGGAGTTGGTGCGCGGCTACATCGGCCCGGCGGTGCTGGGGCTGAACGCTGAAGATCCTGAGGCCGCTGTGCCCTACTATCTGGACCCGCGTGTGGTGGTTGGCACCTCCTGGATCACGGGCGCCAACGCGGTTGACCGGCACATTTTCGGCCTGGTGGCGGGGCGGGACTTCCTGGCCGCCGGGGAGGTGTCTGAGTCCGGCGAGGTGCAGCCGGTGGCCGATGCCGCCGAGGTACGCGAGGGCGACCCGGCACCGGACGGTTCGGGGCCGTTGGAGTTGGCGCGCGGCATCGAGGTGGGGCACATCTTCCAGTTGGGCCGCAAGTACGCGGACGCCCTGGGGCTGCAGGTGTTGGACCAGAACGGCAAGCTGGTCACCGTCACCATGGGGTCATACGGCATCGGCGTGACGCGGGCGCTGGCGGCGGTGGCCGAAAAGAACGCTGACGACAAGGGCCTGATCTGGCCTATCGACCTGGCCCCGGCGCACGTCCACGTGGTGGCCACCGGCAAGGAGGCCGCCGTCTTCGAGGCGGCTGAGGCCCTAGGGGTGGCGCTGGAAGAAGCCGGCCTTGAGGTCCTGTATGACGACCGGGTGAAGGTCTCGGCCGGGGTCAAGTTCACCGACGCCGAACTGCTGGGCGTGCCCTACATCCTGGTGGTGGGCCGCGGCC
>JAISSX010000038.1 GCA_031272885.1 Bifidobacteriaceae bacterium
GTATTCGTCTCTGCCGCAGTCGCCCTCGTCCTCGTCATCGTCCTCGTCGATGTCGTCATCGTCGTCCGCGTCTTCTTCTTCGTCGTCCGTGTCCTCGTCGTCGTCGCCGGCGGGCGTGACCGCCTGGTCGTCGTTGGTCAGGTAGAACACGGCCGTGCCGATGCCGCCGCCCACCACTAGGGCCACCACGATGGCGATGGCGATTAAGAACCCCGGCCGCTTGAACAGTGGTTTCTTGGCTGGTGGCGCCACCGGATACGGGAGCTGACCGTAAGGCTGCCCGGGGTACTGGGGTTGGCCTGGCTGAACCGGCTGGGCGGCGTACTGGGCCGGGTCCGGCTGGGCAGCCTGCCCGGGGTACTGAGGCTGCCCGCCCTGGGCGGCGTACTGGGCCGGGTCCGGTTGGCCGGGCGGCGGGGGATAGGGCGGCTGCGACATGGTCTGCTCCTCTTCTGGGTCTGCGCTACAACCCTAGAGAACTCCGGCCGCCGCGCCAATGGGGACCGCTCCCCATCTCTCCGCCAACCCACCTCCTCACGAAAGGTCGATTCCGTTGGCGGTGGTGACCGGACGCCATCGGACGCAACGCTCTGACCTGCAGAAACGCCGAGATCCTGGATCAAGTCCGAGATGACGAAATGACGGAATTGACCTCTCGCGCAAGAAAAGTGACCTTTCGCGAGGAATGGGGGGTACGAGGGGGTGAGGCCTGAGGTCAGTGGGGGGTTAGCGGGGGGTGACGCCGGCCTGCAACAGGCCATAGGTGAGGGCGTCCACCAGCGCCTCCCACGAGGCCTCGATGATGTTCTCGCCCAGGCCCACCGTGCGCCACACCTCGCGGCCGTCAGTCGATTCGATCATGACGCGGGTGATGGCGTCCGTGCCGCGCGAAGAGTCAAGGATGCGCACCTTGAAGTCCACCAATTCAATGTCCGCCAACTCCGGGTAGACCTCCAGCAGGGCCGTGCGCAGGGCCGCGTCCAGGGCGTTGACCGGGCCGTTGCCCTCGCCGGTGGCGACAAAGCGCTTGTCCCCGGCGTGCAGCTTGACCGTGGCCTCGGACTGGGTTTCGCCGTCGCCGCGCACCAGCGTCTCCGAAATGGTGCGCCAGGATTCGACCTCGAAGTAGGCCAGCGGCCGGCCGGACAATTCGGCCCGCAGCAGCAACTCGAACGAGGCGTCGGCGGCGTCGAACGTGTAGCCCTGCGCCTCCAGCGCCTTGACCTTCTCCACCACCCGGGTCAACACCTCGGAGTTGCCATGCAGGTCGAAGCCCAGTTCACGGCCCTTCAACTCGACCGAGGCCCGGCCCGCCATCTCGGACACCAACATGCGCATGTCGTTGCCCACCAACTGCGGGTCGATGTGCTGGTACAGATCCGGGTCCACTCGAATCGCACTGGCGTGCAGCCCCGCCTTGTGGGCGAAGGCACTCACGCCCACGTAGGGCTGGCGGGCGAACGGCTGGATATTGGTGATCTCGCTGATGGCGTGGGCAATCCTGGTCAGGTCCGCCAGTTCCGCCCCCGGCAGAGCGGCGATGCCGTACTTCAGCACCAGGTTTGGCACGATGGCGGTCAGGTCGGCATTGCCGGTGCGCTCGCCGTAGCCGTTGATGGTGCCCTGCACGTGCATGGCACCGGCCTCGATGGCGGCCAGCGAGTTGGCCACCGCGCAGCCGGTGTCGTTGTGGCAGTGGATCCCCAGGTTGACCCCCTCCCCCAGCGCTTGACGCACTTGGCCCACGATGTCGCCGATCCAGCCGGGCAGCATGCCGCCGTTGGTGTCACACAAGACCATGACTTCCGCCCCGGCATCGGCCGCCGCCTGCAGGCAACGCACCCCGTATGCCGGGTCGAAGCGGTAGCCGTCGAAGAAATGCTCCGCATCCAGGAAGACCCGCCGGCCCTCCCCCACCAGGTAGGCCACGGTGTCGGCGATCATCGCCAGGTTCTCGTCCGCCGTGGTCTTGAGCGCCCGCTCCACGTGCCTGATGTCAGACTTGGCCACCAGCGTCACCACCGGCGTCTCGGCCTCCAGCAGGGCCTTGACCTGCGGATCTGTGGCGGCGCGGCCGCCCGCCTTGCGGGTCGAGCCGAAGGCCGCCAAGGTGGCATGCTCAAGGTGCAACTCCTTGGCGGCGCGCTGGAAGAACTCGGTGTCCTTCGGGATGGCGCCAGGCCAGCCGCCCTCGATGAAGCCCAGTCCCAGCGCGTCCAGCATGGCGGCAATGGCGAGCTTATCCGCCACCGACAGGTTCATGCCCTCCTGCTGGGCGCCATCGCGCAGCGTGGTGTCGTAGACGTGGAACGTGCTCATGGTGTTGATCCTTGTGGTCTTTTCAATTGAGGTGGGGTGGACTCGGGCGGCCGGACAACAAAAAACCTCCCGCCTTGCGGACAGGAGGTTGGCGCGCTTGGGCTGGGCCGCAAGCGCGCTAGCTAATGATGCTGACCTGGTGAGTCACGACGGCAATCATGCCACAACGGGCCCGCCCCGAGCCAACCGGCCCGGGGAGGAGACAGGCGGCGGTTACGGGGGTTACAGGGGACGGTTACGGGGGTTACAGGGGTTACAGGGGTTACAGGGGTTACGGGGGACGGTTGCGTGTTAAACGGGCGACCCCCGCGCCCCAGGTTAACGGGACCCGGCCCCCGTAACCCCCGCCCCCGCGCCCCCGCGCCCCCCGCACCCGC
>JAISSX010000044.1 GCA_031272885.1 Bifidobacteriaceae bacterium
CCGGGTGATGGCGGTGTTTAAGGCCCTGGATGAACCGATCGAGGTCACACCCCAAGAACTGGTGACACCGGAACGGGCCGGGTTCGTGGCCGTCGAATGGGGCGCCACCGAAATCCCCTAACCCAGGCGCCAGGCGGGGGCGCCGGCAGCCAACTGCCGGCGCACCCGCCGCCCGTACGCCAAGCACCGGACCGTCATGATGGTCAGGCCATAGGCCAGCCAGACCAGGGCCAAACACCAGTCACCGGCCTGGCCGCCCCAGTGGCTGACGGCCCAGGCAAAGGGCGCATACAAGCCCAGCGCCACCGCCATGCCGGCCGCCAGATAGGCGCCGTCGCCGGCACCCATCAAGATGCCGTCCAACACATAGGCGCGGGCCGCCAGTGGCATCAGCAAACCGGCCGCCACCAGGGCAAACGTCACCAGCCGACGCACCTCTGGGTCACTGGTGAACAGCCAGGGCGCCACCGGCGACAGCGCCGCCACCAGCACCCCCAGACCCACTCCGGCGGCCAGGCCCAACCGGCTCACCGCCCGCGTCACCGCCCGCACCTGCTCCACCGACGCACCGCCAATGGCGGCCCCCACCAACGCCTGGGTGGCAATGGCCAGCGAATCCACCACCATGGCGGCCAGCGACCAGATCGAGTCCACCACCTTCTGGCCCGCCAGCGCGGCCGTGCCCAGGCTGGTGGCGGTCCACACCAACAGCAGGCCCGAACCCTGCAGCGACACCGTCCGCACAAACAGCGGCGCCCCCGCCCGGGCGGAAGCCCACACCCCCGCCAACCGCGGCGCCAACGACACGCCGTGCCGCAACGCCACCCGCAACACCAACCCACCGGACCAAACCGCCATGCCCGTCTGGGCAATCACCGTCGCCAGGGCCGAACCCCTGATGCCCAACCCGGCCGGGAAACACAAGACATAGGACAGCACCGCGTTGACCGCCGCGCCGGTCGCCGCCACGTACAGCGTCGCCTTGGTGTCCTGGAAACCGCGCAGGGCGCCAGTGGCCGCCAGGGCCGCCATCATCAACGGCACACCCGCCAGCGACCAGGACAAATAGGCCCAGGCCGCCTCCAACACCTCGCCTTCGGCTCCGAAGGCCCGCAACGTGGGCCGGCCCAACAGGAAGCCGCCGGTCATCACCGCCACACCCAGCCCCAACCCCAGCCAGATGCCGTCCAAACCGAGCCGGGCGGCATCGGCCACCGCGCCGGCCCCGAACCGCCGCGCCACCTGGGCCGTGGTGGCATAGGCCAGGAAAACGCACATGTAGACGGCCGACTGCAACACCTGCCCGGCCAGCGACAGGCCCGCCAAGGCGGAACCACCCAGGTGGCCCACGATGGCGGCGTCCGCCATCACGAACAGGGGCTCAGCCACCAGGGCGCCCAGGGCCGGCAGCGCCAAGGCGATGACGCGGCGGGCCGTAGTGGTTTCAGGCGCCGGGTTCTCACCGCCGGCCGGGATGCCGCCGGCCGGCCGGCCAGCCTCGCCCGCCGATGGCGCCTGCGCACCCGGCGTGGTCACGGCACCCGGTAGAGCCACTCGGGGGTGGCGAACTTGGTCTTGACCAGATCTTCCGCGCGGGCCAACTCGGCCGCGGTGGGCCGCGAGGGCGCCAGGCCGTAGAGCGATTCGAAGTGGGCCACGAAAGCGTCAACGATCTGGGCCCGCGACAGCCCGGTCTGCGAGCGCAACGGATCGACCCGCTTGGCGGCGGACTTGGTGCCCTTGTCGCTCAGCTTCTCGCGGCCGATGCGCAGCACCTCCAGCATCTTGGCGGCGTCGATGTCATAGGCCATGGTGACGTGGTGCAGCACGGTGCCGTCCGCGAACCGCTTCTGGGCGGCGCCGGCGATCTTGCCGGCCGGGCTAGCGATGTCGTTGATGGGCAGGTAGGTGGCCTCGATGCCCAGGGTGCGCAGCGCCCCCACACACCAGGCGTCCAGGAAGGCGTAGGAGTCGATGAAGCTCATGCCGTCCACCAGCGATCCCGGCACCACAAGCGAATACGTGATGGTGTTGCCGGGCTCCACGAACATGGCGCCGCCGCCCGAAACCCGGCGTACCACGGTCACCTCGTGGCGGGCCGCGCCGGCGTCATCGACCTCGTTGGACCAACTCTGGTACGAGCCGATGATCACCGCGTTCGACGCCCACTCCCAGATCCGCAGCGTGGGGCCGCGCCGGCCGGCGCCCAGTTCCTCGGCGTAAACCTGGTCCAGCGCCATCTGGGTGTAAGGGTCGCGCGGGCCGTCCTGGATCAGTTCGAACCGGTGATCGGCCCAGGTCGATGACTTGCCCAGGGCCCGCCGCACCGCCACCGCCACGGCGGCGGCATCGAAACCGACCAACGTGTCGGTGGGCTCGAGCGCGTGGGCCACGCGGTCCGCCAGGGTGGCCGCGGCATCATCCACCGAGGCGCCTAGGAGGGCGGCTTCGATGCGCTCGATGGCGTCATCGGGCTCGAGGAAGAAGTCACCCGCCACCTTGACCCGGGCCAGCCGGCCGGCCTCCACCTGCACTTCGGCCGCCACCAGTTTGCCGCCCGGCACCTTGTATTCCCCCCGCATGGCCCCCAACGCTACTACCGGGGCGGGCGGCCCGGCCGGATTGTTAGGGCACGGTGCCGCTCTGGTCCTGCGGACTGCCGTCGCTGCCCACCGAGAAACCGGTGCCCGCCTCATCGGCCGCACCCGACCCGGCGCCATCGGCCCCGGCGGACTGCACGGACGGGTCACTCACCGACTGCACCCCAAAGACCTGACCGTCTAGGCCGGCCTCGCTGACCAGCGGCCCGATGGCGTCCCACAACGCCTGCGGATCGGCTTCGGCTCCGGCCACCCCCGGCACGTAGAGGTACTGGGTCAGGGCGGCCGCCGCGTAGTCGCCGTAGAAGCCGTCCGCGTCGTTCAGTTCATACAGTCGCTCCGGGCCGGGGCCGGACACGCTGTAGTTCATCCAGTTCATCAAGATGGCGTCCCTGTCTTGTTCCAGGGCCTGCATCAACTGGTCGGCCTTCGCCGCGATGGCCTCGTCCGCCGCGAAGAAGGCCTGGTTGCCGCCCACGTCACCCTGCGGGTCGGTGGCCACGTCAGGGATCAGATTGGCGGTCAGAACGTAGTGGGGCAAGGTTGTCGCCACCGCGGCGGCGCTGTCCGATGCCGCCGGGCTGGTCTGGTCGGTCGCGTCACTGTCGGTGCAACCCGCCGTCAGGGTGAGCGCCAAGGCCAAGGCGGCGGGCGCCATCGGGCGCAGGTGTCGTGTCATGTCGGTTAGTCCTTTCTGTTTCGCCACTGGTCTACCAGCCCCGTGGTTAGGCTTTGGTTAGATGGGACCTAACCCGCGCCAAACCCAGAGCCCACCAGACTGATCGGCGAAAGGAGGAACCATGCGCATCCTCATCGTCGAAGACGAACCCGCCCTGGCGGAACAACTAGTTCTGGGCCTGCGCGCCCAGGGTTACCAGGCGGACGCCGTCCTGGACGGCACCGCGGCGGTGGCCCAAGCCGCCCGGGCTGATTACGACATCGTGCTGCTGGACCGCGACCTGCCGGGCATGCACGGCGACGACGTTTGCCGGCTGCTGACAGGGCAGGGCTACCCCGCCCGCATCCTGATGCTGACGGCAGCGGACACACTGGCGGACAAGGTGACCGGCCTGGACTTGGGAGCGGATGACTACCTGGCCAAGCCATTCGCCTACGCCGAACTGTTGGCTCGGCTGCGGGCGTTGGGGCGGCGCCGGCCTGCGGGGGCCGGCGCCGGCCTGTTGACCTGCGGCGACGTGTCCCTTGACCCGGAGCGGCGGCTGGCCGGGCGGGCCGGGCGGCCGCTGGCGCTGACGCCTAAAGAGCTTGAGGTGTTGGCCTGCTTACTGGAGGCCGATGGCGGCTATGTCGACACGCCCGGGCTGCTGGCTGCCGTGTGGGGTAACCAGGCCGAAGCCGGCGTGGTCAAACTGGCCATCCACACGCTGCGACGCAAGTTGGGCCCGCCTGACCTGATTCACACCAGCCCCGGGCTGGGCTACCGGATGGTGGTGGCGTCATGACCGGGGTGCGGCGACAACGCTGGAACCACCCCTCCACCTGGGGTTTGCGGCGGCGCCTGATGGTGGCCATCACCCTGGGAGTGACCTTCGGGGCGGTGGCGCTACTGGCCGTCCAGTGGCTCGTCACCCGGGAACTGTTGCGGCACTCGATCGCGACGGTGGGGATCTCGAGGACGGAGACCTCGGGGACGGAGGTGTCTGGCACGGAGATGTCCAGCACGGAGGTGTCTGGCACGGACGTCTCCGGCAGTTTCACCGGCAATGTCGGCGACCAGGTGACCGACCAGGTACTGGGCGGTCTGGCCTGGGGGTCGCTGGGCCTGTTGGTGGTCTTTGTTGGCTTGGGGCTCTTCTTGAGCTGGTGGCTAGGCAACTCGCTGCGGCACATGCGCGCCATCACCACCGTGGCCGCCGCCGTGGGCGCCGGCAACCTGGACCAACGGGTTCGCCTGACCGGGGCCGATGCCGAGATCCAGGGCTTGGCCGATACCTTCGACGCCATGCTGGACCGGCTGGACGCCGCCTTCACCGCCCAGCGCCGGTTTATCCAGGGCGCGGCCCACGAACTGCGCACCCCCCTGGCCACCGAACGGATGGCGCTGGAGGCGCCGCTTTACCAGGGTCAGGTGCCTGATTCTCTGAAGCCGGCCTTCGAGGCCGCCCTGGCTGCCAACTACAAGCAGGAACACCTGGTGGCGGCCTTGTTACGGCTGGCTCAGGTCGAGGCCGCCGATGGCGTGGCGGCCGTCCCGGTGGATCTGATCGCCTTGATGCGGGAGTTGGTTGGCGAACGCGCCGAGACGGCAGAGGCGGCCGGCGTGACGGTGGCTCTGGAGCCGGGCCGGGGCCGGCCGGCCGGGCCGGTTGCCACCGACCCGGACTTGCTGCGCCTGGCCATCGGCAACCTGCTGGACAACGCCATCGGGCATAACGTGACCGGCGGCCGGGTGAAGGTGACGGTTGCGGCGCAAGGTGACCGGTGCGACATCGTCATCGTGAACACCGGCGAGGGCTTGACGGAAGACCAGGTGGCCAGGCTGGCCGAGCCGTTCAACCGCGGTGACCGGTCACGGTTGGCCGGCGGCGGGCTGGGGTTGGGCCTGACCCTGGTGGACGCCATCGCCCGCAAACTGGGCGGTGGGCTGACGCTGGCCGCCAACCCGGCCGGCGGCGAAGGCTGGCCCGGCGCCCCCGGCGGCGGCCTCACCGCCCGCTTCACCCTGCCAGTTTCCCCATGAGGGAGGAGGCGGGACCGGATCAGGGGATTTCGGTGGCGCCCCATTCGACGGCCACGAACCCGGCCCGTTCCGGTGTCACCAGTTCTTGGGGTGTGACCTCGATCGGTTCATCCAGGGCCTTAAACACCGCCATCACCCGG
>JAISSX010000064.1 GCA_031272885.1 Bifidobacteriaceae bacterium
GGGGGGGGGGGGGTGGGGGGGCCGGGCGCGGGGGGTGCGGGGGCCCGGGTCCGTGTCACCCGGGTGCCCGGGCCCCCCGTGTTACACGGAACCGTCCCCCGGAACCCCCGGAACCCCCGGAACCCCCGGAACCCCCGGAACCCCCGGAACCCCCGGAACCCCCGTAACCCCCGTAACCCCCGTAACCCCCGTAACCCCCGTAACCCCCGTAACCCCCGTAACCGTCCCCAGTAACGCCCGTAATCGCCAAGGGGCATGCGGTAGCCTGGCGCTTGTGCTTGATTGGGTGCTGGCACAGCCCTTCTGGTTTGCGGTCGTCTTCCTGACGGCCGTGGCTTTGGTGCGCTCCCAATGCACTTACTGGGTTGGCCGCGGCGTGTTGGCCGGCGTCATCAAGGCCGGCTGGGCCAAGCGCGCCGCCTCGGAATCGACCCTGAAGGCCAAAGACCGCCTGGAACGGTGGGGCTGGCCGCTGATCCCGCTCAGCTTCCTGACGGTAGGTTTCCAGACGGCGGTTAACTTCTCGGCCGGGTTGATCGGCTGGCGCTGGCTGCGCTACACCCTGGCGGCCGTGCCGGGCTGGATCATGTGGGGTTTCGTCTACGCCCTGGGTGGCCTGGCCGTCTTCAAAGGCATTGTGGCCCTGGCGGCCCGCTCACCGTGGATCACCGTGGCCACAGTGCAGGTTGTCGTGTGCCTGGTGGCCCTGGCCATCTATGCCCGGTGGCGCTGGCGGCGGCTGCGTCAAGAGGAGGCTCAACGGGTGGCCGAACGGACGACATCGGACCCGAACAGCCTGATCGAAGCCTGATAGCGGACCGCCTGGGGCGATGGTCCCTGAACGGCCTTGGGAGCCGGTGCCGGGGCCTTGTGTTACAGGCGTGTTGCGACGCGCCAGGGCCGGTTGGAGCGATTCACAAACGACCGTTACAGTTGTGACGATTGCGTGAAGACCGGGGGGACTTAGGTCCCTCCGTGGCAGTAGGTCCCCCTCCACGGCCTGGCCCGGCCCGGCCCCAAGATTGAAAGGCACGCAGTGAACTGGCTCAATGACGCCATCAATTTCATTGATGGTTACGTGTGGAGCGCACAGCTCCTGATTCCTCTTCTGTTCATCACCGGCTTCTGGCTGACGTTCCGCCTGCATGGTGTCCAGTTCTCGAAGCTGTGGCCGGCCCTCAAGCTGGCGTTGTTCAAGCGCAAGGACCCGGGCTCAGAGGGCGACATCTCGCACTACCAGGCCCTGACCACCGCCCTGGCCGCCACCGTGGGCGTGGGCAACATCGTGGGCGTGGCCTCGGCCATCACCATTGGCGGCCCCGGCGCGTTGTTCTGGATGTGGGTTACGGGCGTGCTGGGCATGGCCTCGAAGTACTCGGAGGCGTTCTTGGGCTCCAAGTACCGTGAGACCGACGCCAAGGGCGAGGTCATGGGCGGTCCGCAGGTTTACCTGGAGAAGGCCATCAAGGGCAAGGGTGGCAAGGTCCTAGCGGTTGTCTTTGCCATCTTCGGCGCCCTGGCCGCCTTCGGCATCGGCAACGGCACCCAGGTCAACTCCGTGGGCAACAACCTCAACAACGCCTTCGGCGTGCCCCATTGGGTGACGGCCGTGGTCATGTTTGCCCTGGTTGGCCTGGTGCTGATCGGCGGCATCAAGGTCATCGGCACCGTCACCGCCGCTTTCGTGCCCTTCATGATTGTGGTCTACATCGGAGCCGGCATCGTGGTGCTGGCGATCAACGGGTCCAGGATTCTGCCGGCCTTCGGTCTGGTCTTCTCCAATGCCTTTACGGTGACCTCGGCCGGCGGTGGCGCCATCGGTGCCACCATCGCGTTGGCCATCCAAAAGGGCATGGCCCGCGGCATCTTCTCCAACGAGTCCGGCATGGGCTCGGCCGCCATCGTGGCGGCCGCCGCCAAGACCACCCACCCGGTGCGCCAGGGCTTGGTTTCGATGACCCAGACCTTTATCGACACGATCATCGTGGTCACCTTCACCGGACTGTGCATCCTGACCACCGACGTTTGGAAGTGGAAGGCCGATGACGCCATTGCGGCCGGGGAAGTTACGGCGAAATCGGACTTTGCCGGTGAGCAGGCCACCTCTTACGCCTTTGGTGAGACCTTGGGGACCTCGGTTGGCCCCAAGATCGTCGCCATTTGCGTGGTCTTCTTCGCCCTCAGCACGGTGATCGGCTGGTCCTACTACGGCGAACGCTGCGCCGTCCGGCTGTTGGGCATCAAAGCCCAGTTGCCGTACCGGGTGATCTTCACCGTCATGGTGTTGGTGTGGGGCCTGTTGAAGGAACTGACGGCCCGCCTGGACACCAGCGCTGCTGACGCCACCGACACGGCGATCAAGATCGTGTGGAACACGGCCGACATCTTGAATGGCCTAATGGCCTTGCCTAACCTGATCGGCCTGCTCATCTTGTCCGGCCTGATTGCCCGCGAAACCAAGGCTTACCTGGCGCAGGATCCTGACCTGACCAAGGGCGGCGTAGACCCCGAGCCGCTGATGTCGCTCGACATCAGCTGGGTGCCGGCGCCCGAAGAGGTGGCGAAGAAGTAAAGAGCATTCCCCGAAAGAAAAGGGGCGGTGCCTCGGATCAACGGCGATCCAGGCACCGCCCCTTAGTCTTGCTGGTCATCCCTTCTTGCCGGCGCCCCGTGCGGGCACTTCCTCGCGCGCCTGCCTTCCCGTGCGGCCCGATGGTCGCCCAGCCCCCCGGTGCGGCTGCCTCCTCGCGCGGCTGCCTCCGGCGTCACTCCTGCGACCTTCGCACACTTTTTGGGCGCCAGGGCGGGCCCGGAGCGGTGTCCGCTCGTGTCCAACCTACCGGCGCCGAGAACGTCTAAGCCTCTGACCTGCACAAACACGCAAGGGGGGTGTTCCGTCGCCAGCCCAGCCATCGACCTCCCTGCGCTCCCGTGTCCAAAAAGTGCGCGAAGCTCACACCCGGTACCGGCCTGGCCTCGGTCCAACGCGCCAATCGGACGAGTTCTGGCGCTGGTTGGCAGTTGTTGGGGGCGGCGCGCGTGTGTCAACGTAGCGCAGCGCAGGTCACAGGCCTGTGCCCGATGGCGCCCGCCTGGGCCGGGTGCACAAACTGCACGGATTTACGGTGGCCCGTAAATCCGAGCAGTTTGGAGGGCAGGAGGTTAGGCGCCGGGTTGGTCCTCGGTGGTGGCGTCCGGAGCTGCGGCTGGATCGACCAAACGGGTGGCGTCCGGAGCTGCGGCCGGATCGACCAAGCGGGTGGCGTCTGGGTCGCTGATGCGCGTCACTACCGGGCCGGCCGGGGCCGGCGCCAGGGGCGCGCTGGGCATGGCCACCGTGGGCAGTTCCGCCTCGGTTGCCCCAGGCGCGTAGGCCCCCGGTACCCCGGCGGCCTCGGTCGCCCCGGCCGGTTGCTGCCAGGCGTAAGGCGAAGGGGGCGGCGCCGGGGCGGCGGCACCGGCAGCGGCTCCTGGGGCGTAGGGCGGGGGAGCGGCGTAGCCGGCCGGCGGTGCCGCCGGATACTGATAGGCGGCTGGCGGATAGCCGGCGGGTGCCTGATAGGGCCCCGGATAGGCCACACTCGGCTGGCCGGCAGCGACCCCACCAGCCCCACCAGCCCCACCAGCCCCACCAGCACCGGGAGCCCCTGGCGCCGCCGGGTAAGCAGCAGCCCCAGGCGCTGGCGGGGCCGCGGGGTAGACGCTGGGCTGCCCGTAGGGCGCGGCGGCCGAACCATAGGCGGCGTCGTAGACGCCCGGGGCCATGGGTGGTGGGAAACCGGGGACCTCGGGCAGGGCGGAGCCGGCCGTGCCCGGGGCATCGAACCGGGCCCCTTCGCGCTTGGGCGGCAGCAGGGTGAAGACGAACACCACAATGCTTAGGCCGGCCAACGACAACAGATACCAGGCGCCACTGAAGCCGGCATCATGCAGCCGCCGCCAGGTGACGGACAGGTTGGGGATGACCAGGGCCAGGGTGACCAGGCCGGCCAGGATTAGACAGACCAGTAGGACAGCCCCTGGATTCAGAGGCAAGGACTCCCAAAAATCGTCTTCGCCCAGGAACCCCCACATGTCCGGATCGTTCCAGCAGGAGGCGTAGCCACTACCACCGAGGCGCGCAGAGGTGCACCAGTTGTCTTCGAACCAGGCGACGCCCGCGTTCCACACCTTCATGAACCAGATCATGAAGGGGATCGTCACCACCAACTCGACCAGGGTCTGGAACAGGTAGGCCCACCAGTATTCGGCCCGCGAGGCGCGGCCCGAGAACGTGGCGTACTTCTTGAAGAAGCGTTTGACGGCAGTTGCGAAGGAGCAACCGTAGTAGGGCAGTTCGAGTGGCGGTACGCCTTGGGACGCGGCGACCGGGGGCGCCACAGGGGGCGCTGCTGGGGGATAGCTCTGGTATGCCATGGGCATATTCTGCCGTACTTGGGCCCCGCCGGGTACCGCAAAGGCAGGGCGCTCGACTAGTGTTTTCGCATATCGACAACACAAAACGGAGGATTCATGGCCACCTATGGGGCCCACCGCCAGCAACTGGCCGCACTGGTCCAAGACAACCCATCCGTCCGCGCGGGGCTGATTGTCGGTTCAAGGGCCGTGGAAGGCGCCGACGAGGCGGCCGACCTTGACGTGGTGCTGGTAGTGGACCAACCGGAGGCGTTTCTGGAGTCCCCCAAGTGGTTGGGCCAGTTGGGCCGGATTTGGGCTTGGGCCACCGATACCGCCCAGGCCGGCCTGCCGGTGCTACGGGTGTTGCTCGATGGCGCCGCCGCCATCGATTTCATCATCTGGGGTGTGGACCAACCGTTGGAGCCGTCGTTCCGGGCCCTGGCGGCCGATTCGCTCCGGCGCGGCTATGTGGTGCTCAAGGATGAGCTGGAACTGACGCCCCGCTTGGAGGCCTTGGCGGACGCGGCGGCGGAGGCCCACGCGCACGGCGAACGGCCCACGCAAGAAGAGTTTGCCGACACTGTGGCCGGTTTCTGGATCGACGCCGTGCGGGCCACCAAACTGTTGGGCCGCGGCGAGGTGTGGGCCGCCGCCCACCTGATCGAGGCCCGCATGAAGCCCCGCCTGATCAAGGTGGAGGGTTGGGCCGCCCGGGCCGTCCACGGCGCCCCTTACGACACCTATTGGGCCGGTCGGCACCTGGAACACTGGGCGGTGGGCTCGTTCCTGGCGGACTTCGCCGGCACGTTTGCCGCTTTCGACGTGGCGGATCAACGCCGGGCCTTGTTCCACACCATGGATGTTTTCCGCCTGCTGGCGGTCGAGACGGCCCACCGGTGGGGCCTTGATTACCCTGAGGCGGCGGACATGCGCGCCACGGTTTGGGCGCGCACTTGGCAGTGACAACTTCACAACAAGAATGGAGACTGATGTGACAACGACGTTGGATCAGTTATCGGACCTGGCGGCGGAGGCCACCGTCTGTGCCGAACGCCCACCGTTGGTGGTGACCAGCCCACTGAACGGCCTCACCTTGGGTGCCGTGCCGGCTGGTACGCCCGATGACGTGGCTCTGGCCGGGGAACGGGCCCGCCGGGCTGCCAGCCAGTGGGCGGCCTGGCCGGTTCAGCGCCGCTGCGCCGTCATCGCCCGCTACCGCGACCTGTTGGTGACCCAGCGCGAAGAGCTGCTGGACCTGGTACACGCCGAGAACGGCAAGGCGCGGGTGGCGGCCCTGGAGGAATACCTGGACGCGGTGTTGACGGCCGGCTACTACGCCAAGTTCGCTCCCCGCCACCTGGCCCCGCAGCGCCGCCGCGGCGCCCTGCCCACCTTGACCAGCACCCGGGTGGCCTACCAGCCGAAGGGCGTGGTTGGCATCATCACGCCGTGGAACTATCCGCTGACGTTGGTGTCATCGGACGCGGTGGCCGCCCTGGCGGCCGGCAACGCGGTGATCCTCAAACCCGATTCGCAGACCCCGTTGACGGCCCTGGCCCTGCTGCGTCTGGCCCGCCAGGCCGGCCTGCCGCGGGACGTTTTCCAGATCGTCACCGGGGCCGGGGCCACCCTCGGCGAACCCTTGTTGGACCAGGTGGACCATCTGATGTTCACCGGTTCCACGGCCACCGGGCGCGTCCTGGCGGAACAGTGCGGCCGGCGGTTGATCAGTTGCGCGGCCGAACTGGGCGGCAAGAACGCCCTCTTGGTGCTGGCCGACGCCCCCCTGCAGCGGGCCGTCGATGGCGCCGTGCAGGCTTGTTTCTCCAACACCGGTCAGATTTGCGCCGGCATCGAGCGGGTCTACGTGCACAAGGACGTGTATGACGCCTTCAAGGTGGCTTTCGTGGCCAAGGCCAAGGCGCTGCGCCTGGGCACTGGGCCCGGTTATGACGTGGACCTGGGGCCACTGATCAACCAGGCTCAACTGGAGAAGGTCCAGGCCCACGTGGCGGACGCCGTGGCGAAGGGGGCCAAGGTGCTGACGGGCGGCGAGGTGAGGGACGACATCGGGCCGCTGTTCTTCGAACCGACGGTGCTGGTGGGGGTGACCGACCAGATGAAACTGGCCCGGGAGGAGACGTTCGGTCCCGTGGTGGCGCTGTACCAGGTGGCCGATGACGCGGAGGCGATTGCCCGCGCCAACGACACCGACTATGGCCTGAACGCGGCCGTCTGGTCCGGTTCGCTGGCGCACGGCCGGGCGGTGGCGGCCCGGTTGCGGTCCGGCGGGGTCAACGTCAACGAGGGCTACGCCGCGGTGTGGGGTTCGACCGATGCGCCGTTCGGCGGCGTGGGGGCCAGCGGCCTGGGGCGCCGGCACGGACCGGAGGGGATCAGGGAATACACCGAACCGCAAACGGTGGCGGCGCAGCGCCTGATGCCGGCCGGGCAGCCGCCGTGGCTGTCGCGGGAAACATACGCCGTGGTGATGACGGCGGCCGTCCATTGGCTGCACGTCACGGGTGGGCAACTCTTAGGGAAGGTGATGGGCCGATGAGGCAACAAGGTATTCCGTTGGCCGGGGCGCGGCTGCTGATCACGGGTGGCGGCAGCGGCATCGGGCGTTTGATGGCGCTGGGGGCGGCCCGCAAGGGGGCGGCTGTCACGGTGTGGGACCGGGACGCGGCGCGGGCGGACGCGGTGCGGGACCAGATTCTGCAACTGGGGGCGCAGGCGGCCTCCTACGGGGTCGATGTGACGGACCGGGAGGCCGTCAACCGGGCGGCCGCGGCGGCCGGGCCGGTCGATGTGCTGATCAACTGTGCCGGCGTGGTGGGCGGCCGCTACCTGGTGGACGAACCGCCGGAGTCGATCGACCGGACTATCGACGTCAACTTGAAGGGTCCCATGTGGGTGACCAAGGCGATCCTGCCGGGCATGTTGGAACGCCGGCACGGCTTTGTGGCCACGGTGGCCTCGGCGGCCGGCATCTTGGCTGGCTCCAAAATGACGGACTATGCCGCCTCGAAGGCCGGCGCGATTCGGTTCAACGAGTCGCTGCGTTCCGAGATGAGGGAATTGAATACGGGCATTGGCACTATGGCGGTCTGCCCATTCTTCATCGATACCGGCATGTTCGAGGGCGTCACCACCAAGGTGCCTTTCCTGTTGCCCATCCTGAAGCCCAGCCAGGTGGCGGCGCGGGTGTTGCGGGGCATCGAGCACGGTGACAAGCGGATCATCATGCCGCCGTTTGTGCGCATCGTGCCGCTGTTGCGCCTGCTGCCAGTGGGTGTGTGCGACTGGGTGGCCGATTTGTTCGGCATCAACCAGTCGATGGGCCACTTCAAGGGCCGTCAGGGGGACACTGTCTAGGGTATTTTGCCGATCTGTGGGCGTTTCTACCTAGCTAAAGCGGGAGTAAAAGCGCAGATGAGGAGCGCTGCAGATAGAGTGTCACCATAGGGCGCGGGTGTGGATTGAGAGAACACAAATCGCGGCACCGTCCAGGGTGCCCGGACGCGGTGGCAACAGAAGGTGCAAGATGCAGGCAGTGAAGCTGGTCAAGCGGTGGTGCGCTTGGCTATTCGCCGTGGCTGTTTTGCTGCCCGCCGCCGCCCTGGGGTTGATCTCCAGTTCCCCGTCGCAGGGCCTGGTGCCCTGCGAGCTGCAGGCCAAAGTCGACGCCCTGGGTTCCGCCGGTGGCGTGGTCACCATCGCCCGGGCCTGCACCGATCTTGATCAAGTGGTGGTGTCCGCGCCGGTTGTGCTGGTGGGCGCCGCGGTCGAAGCCCAAGGTGGCATCGAAGTGGGCGATGGCGGCCAGTTGACTTTGACGGACGGCATCCGGTTGGACGGCCTGTTGGTGGTTGATGCTGGCGGCCAGTTGACCGTGGTTGGGTCGGACGTGATCCAGACCGGCGGCATCGTGGTTGATCCGGGCGGCACGGCCAAGGTGCAGGGGTCCGGCAGCGGTGTCACGGTTGGCCCCATCACCAATCAGGGCTACGTCTTCCTGCAGGGGAAGGTGACGGTTGGTTCGGCCGCCGGTGGCATTTCGGGCGGCGCCAGCCAGGACCCGCTGGTCTATGTCGAGGTGTGGCAACTGGACGCGGCGGCATCGGTCTGGATCGACGCCCCGCCGGCCGGCACCGCGGCACCGTATGACGTGGTGTTGGTGCCGGTGAACGGCATCGGCGTTGACCCCGCGGCGGTTTTCCACCCCACCTCGGATGCCTGGGTGGTGGGTACCCGGACCCTCAACTCGCAGGCTTCGCTGGTGGTGTTGAACCCGGCGGTTCAGGCCTCGCCCAGTCCTTCCCCTAGTCCTTCCCCCAGCAGCACGCCCACAGTGCCGCAAGACACCGAATTCGACCTGGTGACGGCCATCGACGCGGCCGCCGCCGGTGCCACCATCCGGGTGCCCGATGGCTACGTGGTGCGTCAAACGGTCGTGGTGCAGGGCCGTGACGGCACGGTGCGTGACGTCAACCTGACCGGTGGCACCATCGTCAAGGCGACCACGGGGGCCATGTTCAAGGTGCCGGCCGGCTCGCGCCTGGGCCTGCGGGCGGTGGTGCTCGATGGCGCGGGCGGCGGCACGGCGCAGAACCCGGTCGCCACGCACGGCGGCGCCTATGGACCATTGGTCGAGGTTGAGGGGGCCAAGAACAGCAAGGCGGACGGGCTGTTGGCCATCGGCGCCGGGGCCGTCCTGCGCAACAACGCCTCGCACGGCGTGGTCAACAACGGCGTGGTCTGGATGGACGGCGCCGGGGCCGCCATCAGCGGCAACGTGGTGGACACGGCCTACGCCAACCGGGCTGACGGCCCGGCCGGCGGGGCCGGCGTGTGGAACCGCGCCACCGGTACGTTGTGGCTGATCAGCGGCAGCGTGTCCGGCAACAAGGTGATCGGCACCGACCAGGTCTACGGCTACGGCGGCGGCGTGTTGAACGAGGGCCTGGCCCGCCTGGTGGGCGCGGCCGTGACCGGCAACTCGGCCAGTTACGCGGGCGGCGGCATCGCCGTGGCGCGGCAGGCCGGGGCTACGGCCGGCGGCCGCCTGGAGATCGGCACCTACCAGACCGATCCGTTCAACTCGGGCCCGGTTATCAGCGGCAACACGGCCCCGCACGGCGGTGGCGTGGCGGTGATCGACGCCGCCGAATGGGGCCGGCAGGGTACCCCAGAATCGACCTGGACTCCCACCTCGTCCGCGCCTTATGTCGAGATCTACTTCGGTTCGTTGCAGGCCAACACGGCCTGGGAGGGCGGCGCCGTTTGGGTGGCCGGTGGTGCAGCGGTCCGCTTCACCGGCCAAGTGACAGTGGCGGGCTCCAACGCGGCGGAGGTGGCCGGTACGTCCGGCGTTGCCGTTCAGGACGGCTACGCCGGGTTGGGCGGCCAATACCTGGCGGAAGCCGGCGCCGGCATCGCGCTGCAGGAAGAAGGCTGGCCGCTGTGGGTCGAATCCGGTTTCAACCAGCCGGCCAATGAGGCCGTGGTGATTGAGACGGTGCCGGGCCTGGCGGACGAAGGCGACAAAGTGCCGGTGATCCAGGTGGCCCGGGGCGCCGCAGCGCTGAGCCAGGAGAAGCTGACTTCGTTCGAGTTGGCGGTGGAAGGGGCGGAACTGACGGCCGATGGCGTGGCCAAGCCCCGGGTGGTTTATGCCACTATCCCGGGTTCGGTCCAGCCGGTGACCAACCAGACGGTTTCACCCACGCCTTCGCCCACGCCGACCGTGCTTGAGCCGGTTGAAACCAAGACGCCCAGCCCTTCGGCCGTCGTCACCACCACCGTCCCGGTGGTTCAAGACACGCCAACGGCCAGCCCGGAGGTGACCAGCACGCCCACGGCCACGCGCACGCTAGTGCTGCCGATGACCGATGACTACACCTACACGTCAACCGCCACCGCCAGTGCCAGTGCCTCACCCAGCGCCAGCGCCACGCCTAGCAAGACGCCCACGCCGGAGGAACCTACGCCGGAACCCAGCGTGGAGGAGCCCAGCCCGTCGCCGTCTACTTCGTTGGCGCCCACGCCGTCCAGCAAGCAGCCGCCGGCCAGCGAGTCGCCGGCGGTCGAGGCCCTTGAACCGCCGCCCGCGGCGTCGATGAAGGCCCTGGGCTTCTCGCTGATCTCACTTGGGACCTTGGGCCTGGTCGGCTTGGCCTCATACGTCCTACTGCGCCGCACCACCGCCTGAAGCGCCTGTTCAGCACCCCGCAGGGTTGCCGTCACGGCCCGTTAAAATCTCTTGCGCCCATGCCGGGCGAAGTGAGGCATGGGCGCAATTGATATGAACAGATTAGTGACATACGTCACACTTTTGCAACGTTTTCGGGGCGCAGGATTTCACCGGTAGAGAACCGGGGCCTCACCGCGGGTGGTTCAGTGCTGGACCAGCTCGTAGCGCAGGGCGCCGCTGGGGCAACGGCTGACCACCGTCGCCACCTCTTCTGCCGGGGCGGCATCGGCCAGAATCCACGGCCGGCGCTTGGTGTTGAACACGGCCGGCAGGGTGTGGACGCAGATGGCGGCGTGCTGGCAGACGTCCAGGTCGAACGAGACGGTGATGTCCTTGCCGGTGTAGTTCTTGCGGGCCATGCGGGGCCTCCTTGGGTGGGTGTCGAGCAGGGTTCAGGCGATCTTGGCCGGTTCGGCCGGCAGCCCGAAGGCGGGCCGGCGGATGGCCGGCACCAGGTCGATCTCTTCGGGGTGGGTTGAGATGTAGTGGCGCACAAACTCGCAGTATGGCAGCACGTCCAAGCCCCGTTGGCGGGCATCCTTGAGGGCTGCCTTGATCAGGGTCGAAGCCAGGCCAAGGCCGCTCAACTCTGGCGTCACCTCGGTGTGGACAAACGAGATGGTGGAGCTGCGCACGGAGTAGGCGGCCAGGCCAACCACCTTGCCGTCAACCGTGATCTCGTAGCGGGACGCCGCCTGGTTGTTGTGCACGGCCACCTGAGGGCTCTCGGACATGGGTTCTCCTTGACTTGCGATCGGGGGGCTAGCCCAACCTTGACTCCCGGAGCGGTCCAAGTCAAACGGCCGGGCTGCAGGCGCTGGTCACAATTCACCAGTACCATCGTTTTGAGTGGGTAGCTCTACTCTCAAAGTCCCTGCCACAGGGAGTGAGCATTCTCACCATCGCGGCGATGACAGCCGCGATCCGCTGCTAGGGGGAGGTTCGGGCGTCATGGAGCCTATGACCATCGAAGAGATCATCGGCTGGCTGCATGAGAATCCCCAGGCCAGGGTGGCGGAATGCCTGGCCGCCTGGACCCACGGAGACCTGAAGTGACGGTTCAAGCGGTGGTCCCGCACGTCGTTTTCGCCCGCGAAGTGGTGGATGCGGCGTTGCCCACACTGCCTTACGCCTTCCTGCGCCGGGCCCAGGTGGCGGCCCTGCCGGCCCTGCCGGTGGACAACTCGATCGAGGTGCCCGCCTACCTGGTGGACATGGGTCTGCGCCGGTGGCGCGACCCCAAGACCCTGTTCCAGGCCTCGCTGGCCCGCCACGACCTGTTGGCCAAGCGCTGGAAACGGTTGGTTGATCACCAGGCGGAGGCGCACGTGCTGCTGGCCCGCAACTGGGAAACCGGACAGCGTTCGTCCGATGACGTGACGGCCCACCTGGAAACACTGGTGATGTTCACGGGCGATGACGAGGCGGCCAGCCACCTGGCGGAACTGTTGACGTCATCGACCAGGCCAATCGACACCCCCCGCCTGGCGACGGCCGCTGCCACCGTCCTGTCGCTCAGCCAGCCGCGCAAGTCGGAAGAACTTCTGCGCCGCGCCCACGCCGTCGCCACCGACCCGGTGTCGAAGTTCCTGCTGGGGCTGCGCATGGTGGCCCTGTACATCAAGCGGCTACATGACCACGCGGCGGCCCAGGCCCTGATCAAGGACCTGACCAAGGTGGCCTCGGCGGCGGTCAGTAGCTACGTGTTGTCGGAGGCCGATGGCGAGGCCGCCCGAGTGTTGCTACTCAACCTGCGGGCACTGATAGAAACGCACGAAGACCGATATTTCGAAGCCGTCACCACCATGGAACGGGCCAAGGCGATGATGCCCGATGACGGCTTCGTCTTGGTGCCGGCGGACATGGCGGACCGCTACCGGGCGCAGGTGCGCATCAACACAGCTCAGGCGTTGTGGCTGGCCGGGCGCGAATCGGAGGCCGTGACCACCATCAACGAGCACGCCTCGATCACGCGCGGCGAGCACCCGTATTCCCTGTCCGAAGCCCTACTGGTAGCGGCCCTGTTCAATGAACTGGCGAACAACCACACCCTGGCGTTGTCGTATTGTCTAGAGGCGGAACGGCTGTTGATCCGTGAAGGCGCCCCACACCGCCTCGCCACCTGCCGCCGGGTGGCGGTGGCGGCCCTGGAGGGTTGCGGTAAACACCGCCGGGCCGAAAAGCTGGCTAGGACCCTGATCAAAGACCCACTAGGAGAGCGTTTCCTTGTCTGAAGCTGCGAATCCGGCGGACGCCAGGGGTGAAGCGTCCGAACGGGTTGACCCCCGCACTCAGCCCCACACCGTGATCCACCAAGGGATCCCGGCCGAGGCGCTGCGCCGTGCCGCCGCCAGCCCGCGCAGCGGGTCTGTGCCGGTGGTGCGCCGCGTCGCCCTGACCGGTTCGGGGCCGATCACCCGGCCCAGCACCGGTTCCGTGCGGCGCGTCATGCAGGGCGGCCCCCGCACCGGTAGCGTCGGCCAGATCGGCACCCAACTGTTGCGCATCGCCATCGTCGATCAGGAGACCCTGTTCCGCACCATGGTGACGGACGCCATCAACAACACGGCTGACATGCGGGTGATGGCGTCCCTGGACACCATGGCCAAGGCCCGCGAGGTGCTGCCCGGCCGGCGCATCGACCTGCTGGTGTTGGACGTGGAACAGCGGGACGGTTCGGGCGCGGTGCTGGCGGCCGAGATGCAGCGCATGGACCCGCGCCTACGCATCCTGATCATGTCCCGGCACGACGTCCGCTCCCTGATCGAATCGACCCGGCGCCACCTACCCAAGCCGTGGTCATACGTCTCCAAGCTCTCGCCCATGGGCCCCGAAGAACTGGTGGAGCGCATCCGGGCGGCGGCCCTGCAGACCGACGGCGAACCGGACACCACGCCCGCCCGGCCCAACGACCTGTTCCAGGGCCTAACCGGCCAGCAGATGGCTGTGTTGCGCCTGATCGCGGACGGCTACACCAACCAGCAGGTGGCGGAGCGGATCGGCCTGTCGCGCCGCACGGTGGAGAACCACCTGCTGGCCATCTACAAGGCCCTGGGCATCAGCGAGGAAGAAGTCAACCCGCGGGTGGCGGCCGTGCTGCTGTTCCTGTCCCACACCTTGAAGATGTGACCGGGCCGGCTGTGCCTGCGGCGGGGGCCGGCAACGGCCGGTATGCCCCCAGCCCCTCCAGCGACCTGCACTTAGGCAACCTGCGCACTGCCGTGGTGGCCTGGCTGGCGGCCCGCACCAGCGGACGTGGTTTCGTGCTGCGGATCGAGGATCTTGATGAGCGTTCGCGCCCGGCCATAGCACAGCGGCAACTGGCGGACCTGTCTCGGTTGGGGATAGTGCCCGATGCCGCCCCCATGGTTCAGTCCGAACGCTTGGCTGTGTACCAGGAAGTGCTGTCTGACCTGCGAGAACGCGGCCTCGTCTATCCCTGCTTCTGTTCGCGCCGGGAGATCCTGGAGGCACCTCGGGCGCCCCACGCCCCGCCGGGCGCCTACCCGGGCACCTGCCGCCATCTGACCGCGGCGGAACGGGCCGCCAAGGCGGCCGTGCGCCCGCCGGCCTGGCGGCTGGCCGCCGGCGTCACGGCCTGGCCGGTGACCGACCGGTTGCACGGGAGCTTCGACGGCGTGGTGGATGACTTTGTGCTGGCCCGGGCCGACGGCACCCCCGCCTACAACCTGGCCGTGGTAGTCGATGACGCGGCCCAAGCCGTCACCCAGGTGGTGCGCGGCGACGACCTGCTCAGC
This sequence comes from Bifidobacteriaceae bacterium, assembly GCA_031272885.1. Lineage (GTDB taxonomy): Bacteria > Actinomycetota > Actinomycetes > Actinomycetales > WQXJ01 > JAISSX01. The sequence continues at coordinate 14,413 of JAISSX010000064.1, forward strand.
TCGACCGCCCGGCAGGCCTACCTGGGCCACCTGCTGGGCTACACCACGCCCGAATACCTGCACGTGCCGCTGGTGTTGAACCGGGCCGGCCAGCGGTTGTCGAAGCGCGATGGCGCCCTGGCCGGACCTTCACTGTGGGAAAACTACGGCGGCGCCGAGGGGTTGCTGGGCGCCATCGGGCAGTCGTTGGGGTTGGCGAGCGTGAGGGAGGTAGTAACCCTGCCCATCCTGGCGGCTCGCTTTGACCCGGACCGCCTTCCCGCGCAACCCTGGACCGTATGAACAAGTGGCGGCTCAGGGTGACAGCCTGGGCCGCGTGTGCCTTGGTGGTGGCGGTAGCCGGGGCGTTGTGGGGTGCCACGCACGCCCGCACCAACTATGCTTTCGGCCCCCACCAGGCGGTCTACTCGTTGACCACCGATGGGCGCCTGACGGTTGACCTGGGGCCGGTCGGCTCGGTCATCGCCGACAGCCCGGCACCGGCACCGTTCCGCTTTGTTGGTCTGCGGATCGAAGTGGGCGAGATCCCGGACAACCTCAGTTCGGTGTCGATGGACGTATCGGACCTGACCCAAGACTTGAGCGAATACGCCCAGTTTTTCGGCGCCCTTGATGCGGTGGTGGGGGAGGTGCGCCAAGGCCTGGTGGCCGATGGCGCCCGGCGGGCGGCGCTGTTCTTCTCCCTCGCCATGGGTGCGGCCGTCCTGCTGTGGTTGGCGCTGGGGGCGCAGCGGCGCAACGAAGGCTACCAGTGGGTGCGGCGACACAAGCTGATCACGGCCTGGGTTTGTGTGGTGGCGATCGTGGGCGGTGGCGGCTACGGTGCCGTCCGGATTCGTTCAACCGTCCAGGGGCCGGACCCGGTGGCCGGTTCGCCGGCCTTTGCGGGCACGCCGCTGGCCGGGGCGCGGGTAACCGGCCGGCTGGGGCAGGTGCTGGACTACTACGGCTCGAAGGCGTTGGACTGGTATGAGAACAACGACCGGTTCTACGACCAGGCGGCGGCCGCGGTGACGGTGGCGTTCGCCGAACAACAGTGGGAGATCATGGCCCGGATGGCGGCGGGGCAGGCTGACCCTGAGGCGGTGGAGGAGGCGGCTCAAGGTGACGGGGCGGCATCGGCCACCGCGGGCAACGGCGTGGTGGTGCCCTATCCCGAAAGCCTGACCGCTACGCCAAGTGGAGCCACGCCATCGGCGGACGCGGACGTGGATGCGGACCCGGTTGGCGGGGAAGGGGACGGCTGGCAGCAACTGGAACCGGCGGCGCGGCCCTGGCTGGTTGGCCCCACCGCCTACGCCGGCCTGCGGCCCGTGGTGCTGGTGAGCGACCTGCACTGCAACGTGGGCCTGGCGGCCGTGATCGGCGCCACCGTGCGGGCCAGCGGCGCCGTGGCCGTGTTCGATGCCGGCGATATCACGGCGGACGGCACCTCGGTGGAGGCGTTCTGTGTCGACACGTTCGCCGCCGCCGTGCCCGAGGACGTGCCGATCGTGGTGGCCACTGGCAACCACGACACACCCTTGACGGCCACCCAAGCGGCGGCGGCGGGGGAGACGGTGCTGGATGGGGAGATCGTCGAGGTGGCGGACTTGCGGCTGCTGGGTGATTCGGACCCCACACACACCGAGATTGCGCAGGGCACCAACCAGGTGCGGCCCGAGACGATCGACGAGATGGGCCTACGCCTGGCGGAGGTGGCCTGCGCGGCCGATCCGTCCGAGCGGGCCGACGTGCTGCTGGTACACAACCCGGCGGCAGGGCAGGCCGCTTTGGAGAGCGGCTGCGTGCCGGTGGCGCTGTTCGGGCACACGCACCAGCGGTCGGATCCGAAGGTGGTAGGCGGTGGGGTGGCCTACACGGCCTCGTCCACCGGCAAGGACGTGGGTGGCACCACCCCGCTGGGACCGCTCAAGGCCGATGGCGAGCTGACAGTGCTGCTGTTCGACCAGGCCGGGCACCTGGTGGCCTGGCAGTTGGTGACCATCCACCCGGACGCCACTGCCACCCTGGGTCCAATCGAGGCCCTGCCGTACCCGGTTGTGGCTGAAGCCGAGGCCGGCGGCGGCTGACGGCACTCATCTGGCCGCCCCAACTCCCGCAAACGGGCCGGTTGGCGGCGGTTGGGGTCGGTTGGCAGCGGTCGGGGTCGGTTGGCAGCGGTCGGGGTCGGTAGGCGGTGGTTGGCGGCGGTTGGCGGCGGCCCACGGCCCGCAGCCTGCCAGGTGTAGGCCGCTGACCTGCGAAAATCCCGAAACGAGCCCAGAATGACGGCAAGGCCCAGGCGCTAACTGACCCGTTCGTGGGTAATCCTCCGGGAAGGCCCTGCTGCGCAGGGGCGAGGCGAGGCTAGTAACCTGGCCTGGTGCCTGAAATCGATGCCAACGCGCCGGCCGCCGCTCCGGCCGCTCCCGCTGTGCCCGGCGTTCCCGCCGTTCCCGCCGCCCCGGATGAGCCACCCTTCCGCTACACCGCCGCCCTGGCCGGTCAGATCGAGACCCGCTGGCAGGACGAATGGGAGCGCCGCGGCACCTTCTGGGCCGCCAATCCGGTCGGTGACCTGACCGATGGCGCCGGGCGGCACGCCGACCCGGCCACCCCCAAGTTCTTCGTCATGGACATGTTCCCGTACCCGTCCGGCAAGGGCCTGCATGTGGGGCACCCCCTGGGCTACATCGCCACCGACGTGATGGGCCGCTACCGCCGCATGTGCGGCGACAATGTGCTGCACGCCCTGGGCTACGACGCCTTCGGCCTGCCGGCTGAACAGTATGCGCTGCAGACAGGCCAGCACCCGCGCATCACCACGGAACAGAACATCGCCACCATGCGGGCCCAGTTGCGCCGCCTGGGCCTGGGGCATGACGCCCGGCGGTCATTCGCCACCACCGACCCTGACTACGTGCGCTGGACCCAGTGGATCTTCTTGCAGATCTTCAACTCTTGGTATGACCCGGATGCGATCAGGCCCGATGGCGGCCGCGGCGCCGCCCGGCCCATCGCCGAACTGGAAGCGGCCTTCCAGGCCGGCACCAAGCCGATCCCCGGCCACCCGGAAGGCACCTCGTGGGACGCCTTGAGCGGCAGCGAACGCCGGGCCGTGCTGAACGGCTTCCGCCTGGCCTACGTCACCGAGGCGCCCGTCAACTGGGCCCCCGGCCTGGGCACGGTGCTGGCCAACGAGGAGGTCACGGCCGAGGGCCGCTCCGAACGCGGCAACTTCCCGGTCTTCCAGAAGTCGCTGCGGCAATGGAACATGCGCATCACCGCCTACGCCGAACGCTTGGCGGCCGACCTTGACGCGGTCGATTGGCCGGACAAGGTGGTGGCGATGCAGCGCAACTGGATCGGCCGTTCGACCGGCGCCCAGGTGGCCTTCCAGGTGGAGGGGATAGGCGGCGCCACGCTGGCGGATTCGCCGCTGGTGGTTTTCACCACCCGGCCGGACACCCTGTTTGGCGCCACCTACATGGTGTTGGCGCCGGAACACCCCTTGGTGGACCAACTGCTGGCGCTGAACGGCGGCCAGGGCGACCAGCCATGGGCCGATGGCGTCCCGGCGGCCTGGCGGGGCGGCGGCGCCACCCCAGGTGAGGCGGTGCGGGCGTACCGGCGGGCGGCATCGGGCAAGACCGCCATCGAACGGCAGGCCGATGCCGGCAAGAAGACTGGCGCCTTCACCGGCGCCTACGCCATCAACCCGGTCAACGGCCAGCCGGTACCGATCTTCATTGCCGACTATGTGCTGATGGGCTACGGCACCGGCGCCATTATGGCTGTGCCGGCCCATGACCAGCGCGACTGGGACTTTGCCCACACCTTCGACCTGAAGATTGTCGACACGGTGCAACCGCCGGCCGATTGGCCGCGCGAAGCGGCTTGGGTGGGGGATGGGGCGACCATCAACTCGGCCAATGACGAGGTGTCGCTGAACGGCCTGGGCGTGACCGAGGCCAAGGCCGTCATCACGGATTGGCTGGCCTCGAAGGGCGCCGGGCAGCCGGTAGTGACCTACCGGCTGCGGGACTGGCTGTTCTCGCGCCAGCGCTACTGGGGTGAGCCGTTCCCCATCGTCTACGGCGAGGACGACCAGCCGCGGGCGCTGCCAGACACGATGCTGCCGGTGTCGCTGCCCGAGGTGCCGGACTACCGGCCGCGCACGTTTGCGCCCGATGACGCCGATTCGTCACCGGAGTCGCCGCTGGCTCGTAATCAGGACTGGGTGACGGTGGAGTTGGACCTGGGTGACGGCGCCGGGGTGCAGCGCTACCGGCGCGACACCAACACCATGCCCAACTGGGCGGGTTCCTGCTGGTACTACCTGCGCTACACCGACCCGGGCGAGGCTTCGGCAGTGATTGCGCCGGTGGAGGATGACTACTGGCTGGCGCCTCGGACCGCTGCCGACCCGGCCGGCGGCGTGGACCTGTATGTGGGCGGCGTGGAGCACGCCGTGCTGCACCTGCTGTATGCCCGCTTCTGGCACAAGGTGCTGTATGACCTGGGCTTCGTCAAAGGCTGCGAGCCGTTCCACAAGCTGTTCAACCAGGGCTACATCCAGGCCTACGCCTACACCGATGCCCGCGGGCAATACGTGCCGGCGGAGGAAGTGGTGGAGAGCCGGCCGGGGGAGTTCGTGTGGCCGGAAACCGGCGAGGCCGTGACCCAGGAATACGGCAAGATGGGCAAGTCGCTGAAGAACATCGTGACGCCGGACGAGATGTACCAGGACTATGGCGCGGACACCTTCCGGGTCTACGAGATGTCGATGGGCCCCCTTGACGTGTCGCGGCCGTGGGACACCCGCGCCGTAGTGGGCTCGCAGCGTTTCCTGCAGCGCCTGTGGCGCAACGTGGTGGACGAGGACACCGGTGAGTTGCGGGTGTCCGATGACGCCCCCGGCCTGGACACGCTGAAGGTGATGCACCGGGCCATCCACGATGTGCGCCACGAGATGGAGGCGATGCGGATCAACACCGCCATTGCCCGCATGATCGTGTTGAACAACCACCTGACCGGCCTGGCGGCACCGCCGCGGGCGGCGGTGGAGGCGCTGGTGTTGATGGTCTCACCGGTGGCGCCGCACCTGGCGGAGGAGATTTGGTCCCGGCTGGGGCATGACGAATCGCTGGCGCACCATCCCTTCCCCGAGTTCGATCCGCAGTACCTGGTGGAGGACACGGTCACCTGCGTGGTGCAGATCCAGGGCAAGGTGCGGGCCCGGCTGGAGGTGCCACCTTCTATCGGTGAGGCGGAGCTGCAGGAGTTGGCCCTGGCGGATGCTTCGGTGATGGCGGCCGTGGCCGGCCGCGCGGTGCGGCGGGTGATTGTGCGCGCGCCCAAGCTGGTCAACATCGTGGTCTAGCCGCCTGCCCCCTCGCGCCTCCCCTCACGAAAGGTCAATTCCGTCGCCTCACCCCCGGGTCATCCCGGACGTCAATCAAGTCCGGGATGACAAGCACGTTACTGGGGACGGTTCGGCGTTTAGGGGGGACGGTTCCGCGCAGCAGGGGACGGCGTTACTGGGGACGGTTCCGTTACTGGGGACGGTTCCGTGTAACATGGGTGACGCCGTCACCCATGTTACACGGAACCGTCCCCAGTAACGGCGTCACCCATGTTACACGGAACCGTCCCCAGTAACGCGTTGTTTGGGGTGGCCGTGTTGGATGGTGTTTAGGTGTTTGGTTGCGACAGGAAGGGGCGTAGTGATGGTGGCGGGTTTGGTTCG
>JAISSX010000055.1 GCA_031272885.1 Bifidobacteriaceae bacterium
CCGGGGGGTTCCGGGGCCGGGGGGGGGCCCCCCGGGCCCCGGTCCCGTGAACCCGGGGGGCCTCGGACACCCTGGTAACACGCAACCGTCCCCTGTACCCCCGTAACCCCCTTAGCCCCCCGTAACCCCCTTAGCCCCCGTAACCCCCTTAGCCCCCGTAACCCCCGTAACCCCCGATACCCCGTAACCTAGGGGGTTTCCACCAGGGCAGCTACGCCCAGGCCACCGCCAACGCACAGCGTGGCCAGCCCGCGCCCACCACCGCGCCGCTGCAGATGGTACAGCAGGGTGACCAGGATGCGGGCGCCGGAGGCGCCGATGGGATGGCCGAGGGCGATGGCGCCGCCGCCCGGGTTGACCACGGCCGGGTCCAGGCCCAGCTCTTGGATCACGGCCAAGGCCTGGGCCGCAAAGGCCTCGTTCAGTTCGACCACGTCAAGGTCCCCCACCGCCAGCCCGGCCCGCGCCAACGCCCGGCCCGCCGCGGGCACCGGCCCCAGGCCCATGTAGGCCGGGTCAACCCCGGCCGTGGCCCCGGCTAGCCAGCCGGCCTGCGCCGGCACACCCAGTTCGGCAGCGGCAGCGGCCGAGAGGACCACCACGGCGGCGGCGCCGTCGTTGACTCCGCAGGCGTTGCCGGCGGTGACGGTACCGTCCGGTTTGAAGGCGGGTTTCAACCGGGCCAGGGACTCCACGGTGACCCCCGGCCGCGGCGCCTCGTCAACACCAACAGTCACCGGGCCACCCTTAGCAGGCACCACCACAGGGGCAATCTCATCCGCAAACCAGCCTTGCGCTTGCGCCAAGGCGCATTTGGCTTGCGAGGCCGCCGCATACTCGTCTTGGGCCAGGCGCCCGATGTCGAACCGTTCCGCCAGGTGCTCGGCCGTCACGCCCATGTGGTAGTTGCCGAAGGCGTCGGTCAGGCCGTCGCTCAACAGCGTGTCGACCGCCACGGCATCGCCCATCCGCCAGCCCTGGCGCGCCCCCGGCAGCGCGTAGGCGGCGCGCGACATCGACTCCATGCCGCCGGCCACCACCACCTCGGCCTGGCCGGACTGGATGGCGGCCACGGCCAACAACACCGCCTGTAGGCCAGACCCACACACCATCGAGACCGTGGTGGCGGGGACGGCATCGGGCAACCCCGCATCGCGGGCCGCCTGGCGGGCCACGTTCTGCCCCAGCCCGGCGGTCAGGACGCAGCCCATGAAAACCTGGTCCACGCGGTCCGGCGGTACGCCCGCCCGCCCCATCGCCTGGCCGATGGCGTATGCACCCAGCGCGCGGGCCGTCACGCCGGCCAAAGCCCCACCAAACCGGCCAACCGGCGTGCGAACGGCGCCGGCCAACACGACTGGGACGCTCATGCGCCGGCCTGCACCGCGAAACAGGCCACTTCGTGGGCCTCGCCGCGGCCTTCGAGCGGCGGCTTGTCCACCCGGCAGCGGTCGGTGGCCAACGGGCACCGGCTGGAGAAGGCGCAGCCGGCCGGCCGGTTCATGACCGATGGCACCTCGCCCTTGATGATGCGCCGCTGGTTGGCGGCGTCGTCCGGGTCCGGAATCGGCACGGCTTCGAGCAGCGCCTTGGTGTAGGGGTGGAGCGGGTTCTCGTAGAGCTGGCGCCAACCGGTCAGTTCGACCAACTGGCCCAGGTACATCACCGCCACCCGGTCCGAAATATGCCGCACCACCGACAGGTCATGGGCAATGAACAGGTAGGACACGGCCAGGCGGGCCTGCAGGTCTTCCAGCAGGTTGATGACCTGCGACTGGATCGACACGTCCAGGGCCGAAATGGCCTCGTCCAGCACGATCAGGCTGGGTTCGGAGGCCAGCGCCCGGGCAATGGCCAGCCGTTGGCGCTGGCCGCCGCTGAATTCGTGCGGCATGCGGCTGCGTTGATCGGGGTTCAAGCCAACCAGGTCGAACAGCTCCTTGACCCGTTCGGAGCGGGCCTTGGCGGACATGTCGGGGAAGAAGTTGCCCAAGGGTTCGGCCACGATCGATTCGGCTCGCTGGCGCGGGTCCAGCGAGCCGTACGGGTCCTGGAACACCATCGAGATGTCGCGGCGCAGCGGCCGCATCTGGCTTGGGCTGAGGCCGGTGATGTCGCGGTCGTCGAAGATGATCTGCCCGCCGGCCACTTCTTGCAGGCCCATGACGGCCCTCGCCAGCGTGGTCTTGCCGCAACCCGATTCGCCCACCAGGCCAACCGTCTCGCCCTTGCCAACGGTGAGGGACACGTCATCGACCGCCAACAGGTCGCCGGTCTTGCGCTTGAAGAAGCCGCCGTAGGTGGGGAACGTCACCTTGAGGTGTTTGACCTCCAGCACCGGGGTGGTGGCCGATGGCGCCGCGGCGGCTTCCGTCCGGGCCGTCGCCTCAAACTGGCGCACCGGTGTCGTTTGGAGGTCGATGTCGCGGTGACAGGCCTTGACGTGGCCCGTCCCCACGGCCTGCAAGACCGGGCGGGGTTCGGTCTCGCATTCGGCCACGGCGTAGGGGCAGCGGTTGATGAAGGCGCACCGGTCTGGCGGGTCGACTTGGCTGGACACCATGCCGGGAATGGGGATCAGCCGCCGGTCCCGCTCGTCCGCCAGCGACGGGACGGCCCGCAACAGGCCGATGGTGTAAGGGTGGCGGGGCGCCTTGAAGATCTCCCGGGTGGGCCCGGATTCGACGATTTCACCGGCGTACATGACGTGGACCCGGCTGGCGTACCGGGCCACGATGCCCAGGTTGTGGGTAACAATGATCAGGGCGGTGCCGGTCTGTTCCACCAGGTCTTTCATCAGTTCCAGGATTTGGGCCTGGGTGGTGACATCCAGCGCCGTGGTGGCCTCGTCGGCGATCAGGATTTTCGGGTCGCAGGCCAGGGCCATGGCGATCATGATGCGTTGCCGCATGCCGCCGCTGAACTGGTGTGGGAAGGCGTCCAGCCGGCTGCGGGCGTCCGGGATACCCACCTTCTCCATCAGGTCGACCGCCCGGTCGCGGGCCTGGGTCCGGTTCAAGCCCAGGTGCAGCATCATGCCTTCGGTCAACTGCTTGCCGATGGTCAGAACCGGGTTGAGGGACGTCATCGGCTCCTGGAAAACGACGCCGATCTCGGCCCCGCGGACCGACTGCAGGGCGGCCGATTTCTGGCCTTCGGTCAGCAGGTTGCGGCCATCGAACCAGATTTCGCCGCCCGTGATCTTGCCCGGCGGCATCGGGATCAACTGCAAAGTCGAATATTGGGTGACGGACTTGCCGGAGCCGGATTCGCCGACAAAGGCGACGATTTCGCCGGCGTCGACGTGATAGGAGACGCCCTCGACGGCGTGGAGCGTGCCGGTTGGCTGGCGGAACTCGGTGCGCAGGTCTTTGACCTCCAGGAGGTGGCTCATAGCGCACCCCGCAGCCTGGGGTCGAGGAGGTCGCGGACGGCATCGCCCACCACGTTGAAAGCCCACACCGTGATGACGATGAACAGGCTGGCGGCCACGGCCATGGTTGGGGCGGTGGTCAAGACATCCTTGCCCTGCGACACCATGCCGCCCCAGGATGGTGTCGGTTCGGCAATTCCCATGCCGAGGAAGCTGAGGGCGGCCTCGACCAGGATGGCAACGCCAAGGTTCATGGTGGCCAGCACCATGTTGGGCGCCAGGCAGTTGGGGAAGATGTGGTGCACCACCGTCTTGAGGCCGGTGCCACCCGAGACCCGGGCGGCGGTCACATAGTCCAGCTGCTTGACCGACAAGACTTGTCCGCGGGTGACGCGGGCATAGCTGGGCGTCATGACAATGCCCAGGCACAGGATGATGTTGCCCAGGCCCCGGCCCAGCACGGCGCCCAGGAACAGGGCCAGGATGATGATGGGGATCGACATCAGGGCGTCCATCACCCGCATCATGATCGAGTCCACCCACTTGCCAACAAAACCGGCTATCAGGCCGATCGCCATGCCGAAGCAACCGGCCACCAAGGTGGAAAACAGGCCAACCAGCAGCGAGGTGCGGCTGCCGAAGATCAGCCGGCTGAGGACGTCGCGGCCAAGGCCGTCGGTACCGAACCAGTGCTCGGCCGACATCGGCTGTAAGCGGGCCACCACGTCTTGTTTGGCCGGATCGTACGGGGCGATCAGGGGGGCCGCCACCGCGAACACCACCACGGTCAGGATGATGACCGAGCCGATTATCACGGGCACGCGGGAGAAGAACCCCTTGACCCGCAGCTTGGTCAGGTTGGGGGTGGCCGCCGGCTTGGCATCGGACAAGACTGTCATGACATCACTTCCTCACCAGCCGGATGCGTGGGTCGATGTAGCCGTAGAGGATGTCGACCAAGAAGTTGGCCGCCAGGACGGCGGCGGCAATGAAGAAGACGATGTTCTGCAACACCATGTAGTCCCGGTTCATGATGGACATCATCAACAGCGAGCCGACGCCCGGCATGGTGAACAGTTGCTCGATCAAGACCGTGCCGCCAATCAGCCCGCCGATCGACATACCCATCAGGGTGACGATGGGGATCAGGGCGTTGCGCAGGGCATGGGCCACGATGACGGTCTTTTCCTTCAAACCTTTCGACCGTGCCGTCCGGATGTAGTCCTGGCCGATCACTTCCAGCATGGCCGAGCGCGTCTGACGGGTGAACATGCCCACCTGCCCGAACGACAGGGCGATGACGGGCATGACCAGTTTCTTGATGCCCGCCACCGGGTCTTCAGTGATGGGGGTATAGCCCGAGATCGACAGCCACTTGAGTTGCACCCCCAACAGCAGGATCAGCAGGATGCCGATGACGAAGGCAGGGGCCGCCACGCCGAAGCTCGCCACGGCCGAAATGACCGAATCGGCCAGGCGGCCCCGGCGCATGGCGGACCAAATGCCCAATGTGGTCCCCACCAGGACCGACAGAACCAGGGCCGGCAGGGTGAAGGAGAGGGTCACCACGATCCGTCCGGGCAGCACTTCACCCACCGGCTTGGACAGCGCGATGGACTGGCCCAACTCGCCGTGGGCCAACCCGGCCAGCCACTTGACGTACTGCACAATCAGCGGCTGGTCCAGGCCGAACACCTCGGTGTAATGGGCAATCTGCTCCGGTGTGGCCGTGGTGCCCAGAAAGATGGTCACGGGGTCACCAGGCAGGGCATGCATGGTGAAGAAGACCATCAGGGTGACCAGGAGCAGCACCACCACCGACTGCCCCAGCCTGCGCAGCACGTAGCCGGCCATCGCCTATGCCCTCTCCTCGGATCGAAGCGGTGCCGGGCCCGGGGCCGTTTTCGAGTAAGGGACCTGGCCCCGAACCCGGCACGTCATCATGGTTGTGTTTCAGCGGCTGGCGCCTGTGGCGGCCCCTGGGCTGCTACTTGTCCAGCCAGACCGTCTGCGGCGTCCAAGCCGAGGCGTGTGGCACCGTCCAGTTGTCGTCCATGACATAGGGTGCCTTGACGGCGTAATTCTGGCCCACGTACAGGACCTTGCCGAACAGGGCGTATTTGTCGTAGATCAGGGACTGCAACTCCCATTCGAGGGCGATCTTCGTTTCGTCATCGGTAGCCGCGCGGATCTCGTTCAGCAGATCGACCGCGTCCTGCGGATGCTGGATGCCAGGGGCGTAGAAGGCGCCGTTCGGATCCAGGTGACGGCCCATGTAAAGGCCCAGGTCAGGGCTGATCGAGGCGAAGTGCCAGGTCAGGCCGCTCCAGCCATCCGACATCTGGGCGCTTTGCTGGGTGGCGTCCATCATTTCGATCGTGGCGTTGATGCCAACGGCACTGAGCTGGTCGGCCAGCGCCGTGGTCCAGTCGCCCAGGATGGCACTGGCGTAGATGGTGGTGTCGAAGCCGTCCGGGTTGCCCGCCTCGGCCAGCAGTTCCTTGGCCTTGTCCGGGTTGTACGGGCAGCCGACCACGTTGGGGTTGTAGGTCACGGCGCTGGGCGCGGCCCACTGGTTGGTGGTGCTCAGCAGGCCGTGGCCGAAAGCGGCCACCAGGGTCTCGTTGTCGATGGCGTAGCACATGGCCAGGCGGTTCTCGGCCTTGTAGAACGGATCCGATTCATCCTTGCTGGACGGAATCAAGCCCACCGATTCAAGGCCCATGCCGTTGGTGTTGGTGGTCTTGACCCAGTCGCCGTCGCCCAACTGGTAGACCTGCTCCACCTGGACGTTGGTGATCATGTCGACTTCGCCAGCCTTGAGGGCGGACGTCATCACGGTGGGGTCGGCGAAGAACGTGAAGTCGATCTGGTCGACGTAAGGCTCGCCCTCCCAGTAGTTGGGGTTCTTGGTGTAGGAGGCGGAGACGGTCTGTTCGAAGCTCTTCAACACGAACGGACCGGTGCCCACCGGGTTGTTTCGAGCCCAATCGGCCCCGCCGTTGGCCTCGAAGGCGGTGGGCGACATGTAGTAGACGAAGAAACCGATGGACACCAGTGCGGCTGAGTTCCACTCGCTCAGGTTGATCACCACGGTGGTCTCATCCGGCGTGTCCACACTGGCCACGGCCGCCACCTCGGTGCGCTGGACCGATTGGTACTGCTCGATGTTCCACTTGACGGCCTCGGCGTTGAAGTCGGTGCCGTCCGAGAACTGCACGCCGCTGCGTAGGTGGAAGGTGAGGGTCTTGGCGGCCGGGTCCGTCTCCCAGCTTTCCGCCAACTGGCCGATCAGGTTGCCGTCGTTGTCGTAGAACAGCAGCGAGTTGAAGGCCATTCGCATGATGAAGATGACACCGTTGGCGGCAGCCTCCGGCGTGTAGCCGATCTGGGTGGGGTTGAGGCTGGTGCCGACGCGCAGGGTGCCGCCGGCCTTGGCGGCGCCGGCCGTTGTGCCGCTGTCGCCACTGTCGGTGCCGGCCGCCTCGGTCGCTTGCGCGGTGTCGCCATCGCCGGCCGTGGTGGCCGTGGTGTCCCCGCCGCTGGTCTGGCTGGCGCCGGCGCTACCGCTGGTCGAGTTGTTGTCGTCGCTGCCACCGCAGCCGCCTATGGTCAGAGCCAGAGCCAATGCTGTTACTGGGGCCAACCACTTGAGTCTTGAGTGCTTCACCGCTTGTCCTCTCATCGTTGATCGGGTGCACCGCACGTCCTTGTGGTGTAGTACGATCTACCGCTCTTTTGCTAGAACGTTGTACTACGTCGCTGCCTAGGCTACTACCCAACCCGTGGTAATTGTCAAGACGGTCGGCCAACGCGCCTCATCAGGCCGCCGGAAAAGCCCCTTCACCAGGCCCGATGCCGCCGCAACTGTCTCGCTGCACATAGGACGTGTCGAGTTTCACCGAGCGCACCTGGGTGACCGAACCATCGACCAAACCCAGCGCCAGGTCAAAACACTCCACCGCCATCTTCTCCATCGGCAGGTGGACCACGGACAGCGGCACCACGGCGTACTCCTCCTGGTCCTTGTCCCCGTTGCCGATGGCGATCAGTTCGGTGTCTTCGGGCACGCGCACCCCGCGCTGGTGAAAGGCCCGTAAGGCGCCGATCGCCATCGCATCCGAGATGGCGAAGACGCCATCGGGAGTTGGCCGCATCGCCGCCACGGCCAGGGCCCCCTGGTAGCCGCCGGCGGCCGAGTTGTCCTCGTGGATGCGCAGCACACTCAAGCCGGCCGCCTCCGCCGTGGTGACGAAACCATCGGCCCGGGCGTCCATGCCGGGGAAGACCGAGTCCGAGGTCAACAGCACCACCTGGCGGTGGCCGCGCCCGGCCAACACCCGTGCCGCCATGGCCCCCATGGCCTGATCGTCCACGTTGACCGTGCAGAAGCGGGCCGAGTGCCGGTTGTAGAGAACAATCGGGACCGGTGGGTTGAACGACTCCAAGAACTCCATATCCGCAGGTGAGGCGTTGCAAATGATGGCAGCGTGGCACAAGCCAAGGGCCACCATCGACTCATGTAGGGCGTCGTTGTGGTAGGGGTGGATGACGATCTCCGCCCGCCGCCCGGAGGACAGCACAGCGCTCTGCAGGCCACGCAGGAAACGCACCATCAAGGGGGCCCGGAAGTCGGAGGCCCAGAACACCGCCACCACGATTGAGGCGTCCGTTTGCGACCGCAACCGGCGGGCCGAGACGTTGGTTTGGTAACCAAGGGCGCGGGCGGCATCGAGCACCTTGGCCTGGGTCTCCGGGGTGATGCGTCGCTCCTCCGATTTGCCGGACAGAACGATCGAGACGGTGGACAGGGAGACGCCCGCCGCCTGGGCCAGTTCCCTGATGGTTGGCGCCTTCTTGGCCACTGTCACCTACCTCCATCCGCCGCCCGGGTTCCCTGGTAAACAACCAGGTTCATCGTTCTACCCTGGCTCCCAACGCCCCCAGTATCACTCATTTGCGGCCGAATTGCACTTTGACGCGGCAATTCGAGCCGTGTTGACAAGATCGCGGCTTCCTCCTAGCCTAGGTACAACGTTCTACCGGAATTCCGGTGTGGACCCACCGACTGGAGACGCAATGACGCACGTGCACATTGGCGGCGGCCAAGGCTTTTGGGGCGACAGCGACGACGCGGCTGTCCACATGGTGCACCGCGAAGACCTCGACTACCTGGCCTGTGACTACCTGGCCGAGCTGACCCTCTCGATCATGCAACGCCAGCGCATGAAGAACCCCGCCGCCGGCTACGCCCGCGACTTCATCGGCCTCATGGCCCAGATCGCGGCCGAGGCCAAGCGCAAGGGCACCCGGGTGCTGAGCGACGCCGGCGGCATGAACATCACGGGCTGCGTCGACGCCCTGGCCGCCACCGCCGGCCGACTCGGCCTCCACGGCTATTGCATCGGCTACGTGTTGGGCGATGACGTCCTGGCCGCCCTGCCCGGGATGCAGGCGGACGGCATCGACCTGGCCAACCTCGACGACGGCCGCGACTTCGGCGATATTGCCGACAAGGTGGTCAACGCCAATGTCTACTACGGCCACGAGCCCATCGTCACCTGCCTGGAACAGGGCGCCGACGTGGTGGTGACCGGCCGGGCCACCGATTCGGCCCTGTTCCTGGCCCCCCTGGTCCACTCCTTCGGTTGGGCGCCGGATGACTGGGACAACCTAGCCCGCGGCATCATGGCCGGCCACCTGCTGGAATGCGGCGGCCAGGGCGCCGGCGGCAACTTCGACTACGACTGGCGCGCGGTGCCGGACATGGCCAACCTGGGCTTCCCCATCGCCGAACTGACCGAATCCAGTTTCCACATCACCAAGGCCAGGGATTGCGGCGGCCTGATCTCGGTCCAATCGGTCAAGGAGCAATTCCTCTACGAGGTCCACGACCCGGCCGCCTACATCACCCCTGACGTCACCGTCGACATCAGCCAGGCCACCCTCACCCAGGCCGGCGACAACAGGGTCGAAGTGGGCGGCATCAAAGGCAAGCCCCGGCCTGACCGGCTCAAGCTCAACATCGGCTACCACGCCGGCTACCGGGTGGTGACCTACCTCAGCTTCGCCTGGCCGGACGCCTACGAAAAGGCCCAGGCCGCGGCCGAGATCCTGCTCCAAAAACTGGCCAAGAAGGGCCTCAAGTACCGCGACTGCCTGATCAGCTACGTGGGCCTCAACGCCCTCCACCTGGGGGTGGCGGACATGAGCCCAGAACGTCTCAGGGACCAAAACGAGGTCATCCTGCGCCTGGCGCTGCTGACCGATGAGAAGGCCGAGGCCGAGAAGATCATCCCGGAGATCGCCCCGCTGCAGCTCAACGGCCCGCCAGGAGCCAGCTTCTTCGGCGGCCGGGCCAAGGCCCAGGAAGTGATCGGCCTGTGGCCCACCCTGATTCCGCGTGGCGCCGTGCAATTGACCCCCCACCTGCAGAAAGTCGACTAGACCCATGCGCCAAATCCGCCTCCACGACATCGCCCACGGCCGTTCCGGCGACAAGGGCGACACCTCCAACGTCTGCGTCTACGCCCGCCGGCCGGAAGACTACGAGTTGATCAGGCGGCTGGTGACGGTAGAACGGGTGAAGGCGCACTTCGGCGACATGGTGCGGGGCGACATCGTGCGCTACGAGGTGCCCAGCCTGGGCGGTTTCAACTTCGTGATGCACCACGCCCTGGGCGGCGGCGCCACCCATTCGCTGCGGCTGGACACCCTGGGCAAGTCGATGGGCTCGGCTTTCATGCGTATGGTCCTAGAGGTCGAAGATGACTGACGCGAGCCCACAACAACCGCCGCAACCACCGGACCAAGCGGAACTGATCCGCCAGGCGGTGGCACACCTGCGGGAGGAGTTTGCGGCCGTTCCACCCACCGGCCGGGCCGGTGAGGTTTGGGTTGAACGGCTGGCTATGCCCGATGGCGCCCGCCTCCACACCGCCATCCAACTACCCGACTCCCCCGGCCCCCACCCCACCATCGTCATGCGCACCCCCTATCCCCACCTGCGGGCCATGACCGAGGCCTACGCGGAGGGCTTGACCGAACGCGGCTTCGCGGTGGTGTGGCAGGCCTGCCGCGGCACGGGCCAATCCGAAGGCGACTGGGAGCCGAACGTCAACGAACGCGCCGACGGCCTGGCGCTGCTGGCCTGGCTGGAACGCCAGGACTTCGCTCAGTCGATCGGCTACTTCGGGTCCTCCTACCTGGCCCTTACCGGCTGGGCCATGGCGGATGCGATGCCGGCCAAGGTCAAGGCGCTATACCTGTCCCACTACGGCACCGACCGTTTCACCTCGGCCTACTGCCGCGGCCTGTTCCGCCACGACGTACTGACCGCCTGGGCCATGGAGAACGCCGGCTTCCCGGTCACAGCGGACTACCTCGCATCCTGCCGTTACCGGCCCCAAGTCGAGGTGGACCAGGCCCTGTGGGGTGGGCGGCTGGACTGGTACCGCCAGTGGGTGTCCAACCCCAACCGCGATGACCCGTATTGGACCACCGGCTTCTGGGCCGAACTGGCCGCCATTCCCAGCCGGGTGACAACGCCAGTGTGCCTAGTCGAGGGCTGGTTCGACCACCATCTGGGCAGCGCGCTGCAAACCTGGCAGGCCCTGCCGGAGGCGACACGGCGCCGCAGCCGCCTGCGCATCGGCGCCTGGAACCACACCTTCCAGCCGTGTGTGACGGGGGATGACTTTGCCTCCAATGAGACCGCCGACGCGCTGGCCTGGTTCGACGCCCTGCTCAAGGGTGGGCCCGGCGCGGCCGGCCAGGCCGGCCGGGTTGAGTACTACCTGGTTGGCGCCGGCCGCTGGCAGGCCGCCGCTCGCTTCCCCCTCCCCACGGCCGGTGAGGCCGTGTTCTACCTGACAGCGCCCGATGGCGTCCCGGCGGGTGCCGTAGGTGGGCTCAGCGGCGCGGTTCCCACCACGACGGGCCAGGCTCGGTTCGTCTACGACCCAGACGATCCGGTGCCCACCCATGGGGCCGAATCCTGCCTGCGCAGCCAAACCGCCCAGGGCTCCCTGGCCCAGGCCGAGCCAGGCCGGCGGTCCGACGTGCTCAGCTTCGTGTCTGCCCCGCTGGTTGAAGACTTGACCGTGGCCGGTCCCATCCGGATCGAACTGAACGTGTCCTCCACGGCCGAAGACACGGCCTTCGCCGTCAAGCTGTGCGAGGTCACGGCCGGCGGCCTAACCCGCAACCTGCGCACCACCGTGGCCACCCTGGCCTACCGTGACGGCCAGAACCGGCCGGTCCCGTATGAGCCCGGGCAGGTGGTGCGTGTCCAGTTGGAGACCTGGGATATCGCCTGGCGGCTACCGCGCGGCAGCCGCCTGCGCCTGGACGTTTCCTCATCCGATTTCCCGCAGTACAGCGCCCACACCAACACCCCCGGGGTGTGGTCGCTCCAAACCAAGGCGGCCCCGGCTCATCAGACCCTCCATTGGGGCGGGGACAGCCCGGCTCGGCTCATCCTGCCGTTGGCGGCCGTCCAATCCGACAAGGAGTGCCCACGGTGACCGGAGCCCTCGAAAACCTGACCGTACTGGACCTGACCCGCGTTGTCTCCGGCCCGTATTGCGGCGCCATCCTGGGCGACCTGGGGGCGCGCGTCATCAAGATCGAACGTCCCGAACTGGGCGATGATTCGCGCCAGTACGCGCCCCACATCAACGGCGAATCGACCTACTACGCGAACCTCAACCGCAACAAGGCCGGCGTGACGCTCAACCTGAAACACCCCGTGGGGCGCCAAATGCTGCTTGACCTGGTGAAACAGGCCGACATCCTGATCGAGAACTACCGCCCTGGCGTGATGGACCGGCTGGGCCTGGGTTACGACGTGCTGAGCCAGGTCAACGACCAGTTGATCTACGGCACCATCACCGGCTTCGGCCAGTACGGCCCCTATGCCGACCGGCCGGGCTACGACATCGTGGCCCAAGCCATGGGCGGCCTGATGAGCCTGACCGGGCAGAAGGGCGGCCCGCCCACGCGGTCCGGCAACGCGATGGGTGACATCTTGGGCGGCATGAACCTCGCCATCGGGCTGCTGGCCGCCGTCAACGCCCGCCGCCTGACGGGACACGGCCAGCGGGTCGACATCGCCCTAGTCGATTCGGTGGTGGCGAGCCTGGAGAACGCCTTCGCCCGCTACTTCGAATCCGGCCAGGTGCCGCCGCGCACCGGCAACTCCTATGCCTCGATCGCGCCCTACGACACGTTCCAGGCCACGGACGGCCACGTGGTGGTGGCCTGCGGCAACCAGCGCCTGTTCGAGGTGCTGTGCCAAGAACTGATCGGCCACCCCGAACTGATTGCCGACCCTCGCTTTACCACCATTCCCCTGCGCGTGCTCAACAACGAGGCCCTCAAGGTCTATATCGAAGAATGGACCGGGCAGTTGACCGTGGAACAAGTAGTTGAGCAGGCCCTAGGCAAAGGCGTGCCGGCGGCGCCGATCTACGACCTGGGCCAGATTGTGCATGATCCCCACATTGCGGGACACCGGCAGATGTTTGTGCCGGTAGACCACCCCGTGATCGGCCGCATGACCGTGAACGGCAACCCGATCAAACTGGAGGAAACGCCTCCCGTGATCGAACAGCCCGCACCCACCCTGGGGCAACACAACGCCGCCGTCTATGGAGAACTGCTGGGGCTGGACGCGACCCGCCTCGAAGAACTGGCCGCCGAAGGCGTCATCTAGCCCCGGCGTCCATCCGGGGTTACAGGGGTACAGGGGACGGCTACGGGGTTACAGGGGTTACAGGGGTTACAGGGGTTCCGGGGGTACAGGGGACGGGTGCGTGGTTAATGGGGGGTGCGGGGACCCCCGATTAACAGCAACCGCGCCGCGGGACCCAGTAACAGCCCCCCG
>JAISSX010000073.1 GCA_031272885.1 Bifidobacteriaceae bacterium
TTACGGGGGTACTGGGGCCGGATCCGGGTTTACGGGGGTAACAGGGGTAACTGGGGTTCGGGGGGAACTGGGGACGGTTCCGTGTAACTTGGGTGACGCTGTCACCCATGTTACACGGAACCGTCCCCTGTACCCCTGTAACCGTCCCCTGTACCCCTGTAACCGTCCCCTGTACCCCTGTAACCGTCCCCTGTAACGGTGGTGAAGTCGGCGGCGACCTGGGCGGCCGTAGCAGAATCCAACCCAGCCGCGGCCGCGTGACGCGGCCAATCCCCCACCGCATCAGCCACCTGATACAACACCTGAGCCGCGCCCGGAACAGCAAACCGGTCTGCCATCGCCAGCAGGTCTGCCCGGCCAATGCCGCCGAACTTGCCGTTGACGGACATCAAGTGCTGGAACGTCCACCGGCCGGCCGGATTGAAGGCGTGCGTCAAGTCATAGGCCGGCGCTAGTGACCACGCGCCATCGGGCATCATCAAGAAGGCGTGGTTCTTGGTGTGGTCATCACAGTTAGCGGCAGCCACGTTGAACGCCGCGCGGCGGAACACTTCGGCCCGCGCGGCCGCTCCCAGCCCAAGCAGGTCAACCGCCTGCAGCAACTGCTCGTAGGCGTGCACCCCAATGGCGTTGAAATCCAACCCCATCAGCCCGCACAACGACTGAAGGTGAAGCTTGGCGCCGTCCTCAGCCCGGTCGAACCGCCGCACCATGAAATGGGCCCGGCCACCTTCTTCCAGCAACCGGGTTGGCGGCATGTCGATGCCGGCCTGGCGCGCCATCGTGGCGTATGCCTGCTCGATCCGCCCATAGTTACCGCCCGTCCCCAACTCCGTGTCGCGGCCCACGCCATCGAACTTGATCAACCAATGCTGGTAGCCGGGCGGTGCCTCGACTTGTCCTGACAGCAGGTCGCCATCGGCCGGATTCCAAGCCACCACGGCCTTCGCCCTGGCCCCACCGGCCGAAGTCCCCACCCTGATCAGCGGACGCAACGACACGACATCGTCCGTCAAGCGGCCTTGCGCCGCTGCCCGGGCGGCCGCCACCAACTGCCCCAACTCCACCGCCGTGGCCTTCTCGGCGTGGGGCCCGCGGACGGGCTTGAACTCAAGCGCACCCATGCCACGCCGGCCCTGGTAGGCCAACCGGTCCAATGGGGTGATGGCGCTGCGGTCAACACCCTTGGTGGCCAGCCACTGTTCCACCAGGGCGTTGCCGAAAGCATCCGGCAAGGCGTCGGCGATGGCGGCCGGCAGGCCCAGGAATGTGCCCCGGGGCAAGGTGGGGAAGACGTGCAGGCGAGTCGACGTGGGCATGGTCAGGGGGGCGAACTCGAGCCCGCCCGCCGCCCACGCCGGGGTGTATTCGAAGACATAGGCGCCCGATGCCGGGTCCAGCGCCACTGCCCCCACCTCTCGCCCCCACAGCAAGACGCGTACGGCTTCGACCGGGTGGTAGCTCATGGTTGCCTGGGCCGGCTACGGGCCACCCGGCGGCGTTCGGCCGGCTGGCGGTGGGCGATGGCGAGCGGCGAGATGGTGATGGGCGGCGCCAGGCTTTCCAACCAGTCCAACCGGCCCAACGCCCGGCAGACCCGCACCAGGGTGGTGACGGTGGAACCCTTGCCGGTTTCGAGGTTCCCCAGGGCAGTCAACGAAACACTGGCCAGGGTGGCCAGTTCGGCTTGAGAGCACCCTCCGGCGATACGAGCACGCCGCACGGCCTGGCCAAGGGCCTTTTCCAGTTCGGCGGTGCTAGCTCGGGTTGCCTCCAGCGTTGCTATCATAGTTATTGAGTCTAACCGGTGCTTATCCACCTGTAAAGCGGTTAAGGCTCACCAATCAGTGGCTTTGCACCTATTCGCAGCGTCAGGCGATGCAGGGAGGTCGTCCCGGCTCTTCGGCCGGGATGACCTTAAGGGGCGACCGGGAGGACCCCAGTCAGGCTTCGGGGAACCAGATGGCGATCTCGCGCTCGGCCGACTCGGGCGAATCGGAGCCGTGAACGATGTTGCGCATCTCGCCGTCGCCCCAGTCGCGGCCGAAGTCGGCCCGGATGGTGCCCGGCGCGGCCTTGATCGGGTCGGTGGCACCGAACATGGCCCGCAGCGCGGTCACCACCTGGGCGCCGCTCACCACCATGGCCACCACCGGGCCAGACGTCATGTACTCCACCAGGCCGGGGTAGAAGGGCTTGGCGGTGTGCTCGGCGTAGTGGGTGGCCAGCAGTTCGGGCGTGGCTTGGCGCAGCTCCAGCTTGTCCAGCTTGTAGCCGCGGGCCTCGATGCGGGCAATTACCTGGCCCACCAGGCCGCGCTGCACGCCATCGGGCTTGACCAACACAAGGATGCGTTCAGAGTTTGGCATACCCCAAGGCTACTGGCACGTGCCCGATGCCGCCTGGTCGCCCGTGCCCGATGCCGCCTGGTCGCCTGTGCCCGCCACCGCCTCACCAAGTGACGCGACTCGCGGCGGAAACAAGACCGGCCAAAGCCTTACGACGTCGAAACATCGGCGTCGCGACCGGGCAACCTGGCCTCCCTAGGGTCTGTATACAAGGTTGTATACAGGAAAGGCCCTTCCATTGAGCCCCAGTTCGCCCGGCACCAACACTCCCGGCGCCACCGCCGCCTCTAGGGTGGACACCGCCTACGCGAGCCTGCGCCAGGCCATCCTGGACGGCCAGTTCGCCTTCGGCCTGCACCTGTCGGAGAACGCCATGGCGACCCGCCTGGGCCTGTCCCGCACCCCCGTCCGCGAAGCCTTCACCCGGCTCCACGCCGAACGCCTGGTGGAACGCCGGGCCGATGGCGGCTACTACGTGGCGGCACCCGACCTGGCCCGTCTTGAAGCCCTCTACGAACTGCGCGTCACCCTGGAACTGCGGGGCATCACTCGCGTCATCGACCTGGGCATCACCCATGACCGTGACCGGTTGGCGCAGGTCATGGACAGCTGGCAGCACCTGCGCGGCACCGAACCACCCCTAGACGGATCCTTCATCAAACAGGACGAGGCCTACCACCTCAACCTGGCCGCAGCCTCCGGCAACCCGGCCCTGACCGAGGCCCTGGCCGGCGTCAACCTGCAGATCAGGGCCGTGCGCAGCTATGACTTTCTAACCGAGGACAGGATCGAAAAGACCATCGAGGAACACCTGGCCATTGTGGGCAAGCTGCTGGACGGCCACACCGAGGCAGCCGCCAACCTGATGGCCACGCACATTGGCGCCTCGATGAACGTAGTGCGGGAACGCGCCCAGCGGGCCCTGCTCGCCATGCTGCAAACCCGCAGCCACACCAGCCAGACCGGCCAAACCGCCCTCTCTATGCCCGGCCCCATCGACTGGGCTGAACCCCTGACGGTGAGCGGCGCATGACAGCCACGCCAGGCGCCATCGGCGGCAGCCTCCCAGGTGCAGACACTTCACAGGTGCCGGAGCCGACCATGGGAGCGCGCCAGTGGGGTTGGCTGGGGCTGCTGTTCCTGGGCCAGTTCGCCTCCACCGGCACCAACGCCGCCACCACGCCGATCCTGCCGAACCTGGTGATCGACGAACTGGGCCACGACGCCACCACCACTGGCGCGGTGGTCTTCCCGGCGGCTTCGGCGCCTTTGTGGCAGGCGTGCGCGCGCCACTGGCAATCGGTCCGGTAACCCTCGCCGATGGCCGTGTGGTGAGCGGTTTTGTCTGCGCGGAGACAGCCGCCCAGGCCGGCACAGAAGTCACGGGGACCGACTACTGGCCTGAGTGGCTGAGCCGCGCTCAGCCCTGACGGAAGGCCACGCCCATGCCACCGGCCGGGTAGTGCCACTCCAGCACGCCGGGCGGCGCCACCGCCAGGCAGGTGCCGCACTCCAGGCAGGCTGCGTGAAGCACGCCGATCGAGCCGTCGTCCTGCAGCGAATAGACCCCGGCGGGGCAGATTCGCACCAGCAGCGGACCGGCCTTGGCCGCCTTGGCGGCACCCTGGTTGACCGTGATGTGGCTGGTTGAATCGGTCTCGAAACGGGCCTTGGCCAGCCGATCCGGCAAACTACCCAACTGAAGCATTGTCGCGCCCTCGCTCACAGTGCCTTCACCCCCGCCAAACCGTCTCGCGCCAACCGGGTGATGCCCAGGCCGGACTCCTTCAACGCCGCCCGGAACACCGGAATGATGTGCTCCCTGGGCGCCCCGTCCAGGTTGTAGAAGCCGCGCAGCACATTGGCCAGTAGCGGCCCATAGTCGTTGAACAGCCGCGGATTCTCCAGGAAGGCCGGCGCCTTGGCGTAGGTGGCCATGTCCTTGCCGGCGAAACTCTGGTCCAGGCGAGCCACATAGCCGTCCATAGCGGCCTGGCCGAAGTTGCCGTCCTGCAAGGCGTCGTCGATGGCGTCCGCGGCCGCAATACCGGAGGCCGCCGCCAAGTCCATGCCCCGCACGGTGAGGCCGGTGTTCAGAGTCAACCCGGCGGCATCGCCCACCACTACCAGACCCGGGCGGGCCAGGTCATGCACCATGGCCTTGCCGCCCTCGGCCACCAGATGGCAGCCGTATTCCAGCAGTTCGCCGCCGGCCAGCAACGGCTGGATTTGGGGATGCAACACAAACCGGTCATGCAGCTCGGACGAGCTGAGACCCTTGCCCACCAGGTCATCCAGCCGCACCACCACGCCGATCGAGATCGACTCTTGGTTGGTGTACAGGAAGCCGCCGCCGCCCGCGCCCGCCGTGCAATCGCCGACGATGGCGTACGCCGCACCCTGGTCACCCGCCAGGCCGAACCGGTCTTCGATGGTCTGGCGCGGCAGCCCGATAACAGACTTGACGCCCACCGCCAGGTGCTTCAGCGGCTCTTTGGTGCGCAGGCCGGCATCGCGTGCCAGGAACGAGTTGATGCCGTCGGCCAACACCACCACGTGAGCCGTCAGCTCGTCATCGCCCGCCTTGATGCCGGTGAACTTGCCGCCCTCGCTGAGCAGCGAATCAACCTTGAAACCCGGCATCACCACGGCGCCGGCGGCCTCGGCCTGTTCGGCCAGCCACGGGTCCAGCTTGGCCCGCAGCACCGAGACGGCGTTGACCGGCTTGCCCAGGCGGTCATCGTGGTAGTCGATGCCAACCAGGGAGTCAGGGTTCAAGAAGCCCAAGTAGTTGCGGGTGATGCGCCGCTCAACCGGGGCCTGGTCGGCAAAGCCCGGGAACACCTTGTCCATCACCCTGCAGTACAGGACACCGCCGGACAGGTTCTTGGCGCCCACTTCCGCGCCGCGTTCCACCACCACCACCGAATGGCCGGCTTTGGCCAGGCGGTAGGCGGTGACGCAGCCGGCAATACCGGCGCCCACCACGATGACATCGAAGTCCATGGATGGCTTCCTTTCAGTTGTCAGACAGATGAACGGCGCAATTGATGCGATTAACTAGGTGCGCTCCGCCCGCCGGACCGGCGGATGCCCGTGCCAGCCAGGCGGGCGGAGCGTAGCTGTGTCTAGCTCCTCAGAGAAGAGAAACTAGCCCTTGATGACCGAAGCCGCGTGACGGGCCGCGACGCGCCCACCGGCATGCGAGAAGCCGTTGGCGGAGCCGGGCACATCGAGGTTGTAGGCGTCGCCGAACAGGCCGCCGGCGTCCATGCCGGCCGCATACAGGCCGGGGATGGGCTCGCCGGTAGCGGCAGCGATGACCTGCATGTTGCCGTTGACGTGCAGCGCGCCGGTCGACACCAGGACGGCCGAGTTCATCTCGACCGCATAGAACGGGCCCTGCCGCACGGGGCGCAGGAACTCGGGCTTCTTGAAGAAGTCCTCGTCGAAGCCGGCGTCGCACATGCCGTTGTAGCGCTCCACCACAGCCGCGAAGGCGGCCGGATCCAGCCCGAGGGCCGCACCCAGCTCTTCGATCGAGTCAGCCTGGAAGGCCATCACGCCTTCGGCCACGGCCTCGTCCAGTTCCATGGGCAGGTTGACCAGCTTCTGGTGGTACTCGATGAAGTCGCCCAGACCGATGTCGGAGCCGTCCGCCACCAGGTGCGCCACCTGGGCCGCGTCGAAGATGGCGAAGCCAACGCCGTCTTCCTGCGCCGCCAGCACATTGCCCCAGTCGGCAAAGCTCAGCGCGCAGTGCTCGTCCCAGAAACGCTGGCCCTTCTTGTTGACATACAGCACCGGCTGCATGCCGGCGCCCGAGATGTGCGAGGTCAGGCCACGCTCGTGGGCAGTCGGGATCAGCATCAGGCAGCCCATCTCCCACGTGCCGGCGCCGGCCGCGATGGCCATGTTGGCGCCATCGCCCGTGTTGTTGGTGCCCAGGCCCTCGATGTGGTGGATGTGCTTGGCCGTGAAGCGCGAGTACTGCTCGATCATCTCGTCGTTGCCGCCGAAGCCGCCGGAGGCGATCACAACGGCCTTGGCGCCGATCCGGATGGACTTGCCATCGGAGTCTTCCGCCACCACGCCAACCACCGCGTCGCCGTCCTTGATCAGGGACTTGGCGGGGGTGCTGAAGAAGAACTCCACGCCGGCGTCGACGCAAGCCTTGTAGAGCACTTCCTGCATGTGGGCGCCCAGGCCTTCGGGCCGGTGGAACGTGTTCAGCTCGGCCGGCTGGTCATAGGCGTAGATGCCCACATAGGTGTAGACGATGCCCAGCGACTTCATCAGGTCGATGGTCTCGGCTGTGTTGTTGACCTGCATTCGAACCACTTCGGGGTTGCAGCGCTTGGACGAATAGTCCATGTAGCGGTTGAAACCCTCGGTGCGGCTGGGGTAGTGATCGTTGTACTCGGGTACTCCGCGGGCCTTCTGCTCGCTCGACTCGAAGGCGGTCTGGCCCTCGGCGAAGTTGGAGGTACCGCCCTGCTCGGCGGCCTTCTCCAGGACCACGACGCTGAGGCCCTGACGCGCGCCCTCGAAGGCGGCGGACTTGCCGGACGCCCCGGAGCCGATGACGACGAGGTCATATTCGACGTCGAATTGTTCTGCCATGTTGGTTTGTCTCCCTACTTCATTGTTGAGTTGATACACGTTGTCAAGACTTGAGGGCGGCCAGGATCTCTGGCACAACCTCGTACAAATCGGCCACGATGCCGTAGGTGGCCCGGCGGAAGATGGGCGCCTCCGGGTCGGTGTTGATGGCGGCCACCACCTTGACGTCGCGGATACCCTGGGTGTGCTGGGGTGAACCCTGAATGCCCAACGCCAGATACAGTTTCGGCGCGATCGACAAACCCGACCGGCCGATGTACTGGTCCATCCACTTGTAGTCATCCGCCACCGGCATGGTGCAACCGACGGCCGCGTTCAGCGCCGCCGCCAGCTCTTCCACCATCGCCATGTCCGCCCGCACCTTGATGCCACGGCCGAACCCGACCACCCGCTCTGCCTCCGTCAAGCCACCGCCGCCGGGGGCGGGGTGCTCGTCGGCGATGGTGAGGGCGGCCGGCTGACCCAGGTCAGCCGATTCGATCGGTGCAGCGCCACCGGGTGCCGGGGCGTCGTAGCCCTGGCAGACGGCGGCCACCGGACCGGCGGCCTCGAAGGTCTCCACCACGGCGCCACCCAGGCGGCTGCACTTCACCGCCACCTTGTCGCCACTGGCTTCGACCGCGATGGCACCGGACACAGTGGCGGCCCCGAGTGCCGCCGCGGCCGCCCCGAGAAGGGTGCGGGCGGCCGCGGCGGAGCTTGCCAGCAGCAAACGGGGACCAGCGGCCGTGACCAGGGCGGCCACGGCCGGGCCATAGGCTTCGGCCGGCGTGCCGGCGGTGGGCTCAAGCCACACCACCTGGCCGGCGCCAGACTCAGCCGCGGCCTCGGCCAGGTCACGCGGACCGACCGCCACCACGGTGGGTGCAGCGCCCAGGGCAGCCCCGGCCGTCACCATCGACACCAGGTACTTCGTATCGGTCGCGATAACCCACGCCGCCCCACTCACAGCACACCATCCGATCTGAGCGCTGCCACCAGGGCAGCCGCCACCTCGGCCGGAGAACCCTCCAGCATCTTGGCGCCTTCCAGCTCAGGCAAAGCCGTGCCCGCGCTGGTGACGCCCTGGTCCGCCGCCACGCCCAGGTCAGCCAGCGACAACGTGGTCACCGGCTTCTTACGGGCCTGCAGCATCTGCATCATGCCGGGTGGTTTGGCCTCTTCACCCGCGGCCGCCACGCCCAACACCACGGGGGTGCCGGCCGAGACGGTTTGGATGTTGCCAACCACCTTGCGTTCCACTGTCACCTTGGCGCCATCGGCACTGGCCGAACCGACCGCAGACAACGCCGGCCAGCCCAGCAAACCGGCCAGCAGGCCCGGCACGGCCGGGTGCTGCTGTTCGGCATCGCCGATCACCACCACGTCCACGCCCCCGATGTGCTTGACGGCGGCGGCCATGATGGCGGCCGTGGTGGCTTCATCGGCCAAGTACGGCGCATCTGCCACCGAGTAGGCCACGTCAACGCCCCGGGCCACCGCCCAGGCTGCGTCGCCATCCCCCAGCGTCAGGCCGACCAATTCGCCGCCTTCCGCCAGGGTCTTGGCCACCTCGATCACGGCGTGGTCGTCATCGCCCGCCACCATCTTGGCGTTACCCCAGTCCACGACGCCGCCGGCCCTCACTGTGGCCGCTTCGGGGTCTCTGGCCCATTTGTATAGGGCTACGACTTTCATAGGGCTGGGTCTCCCTTCTGCCGCCGGGCCAGTGCCCGATGGCGCGTTTCAGTTTGGTTAGGTTGGATCAGTGGGCGGTCTGGGCGCCATCGATCAGGAAGTTCTGACCGGTGGTGAACGTGTTGGCAGGATCGGCCAGATACAGCACGATGCCAGCGATCTCTTCGGGGCGGGCGGGGCGGCCGAACGAGTTCCACGTGGGCAGCCAGTCCTGGAAGAACTTCTGGCTCAGCCAGCCGGCCGTCATCGGCGTCTCAACCAAACCGGGGGAGATCGCGTTGACCCGGATGCCGTCCTTCGCCACTTCGAGGGCGGCGGCCTTGGACAGGCCGATCACGCCGTGCTTGGCGGCCACATAGGGGGCCATGCCCGGATCGGCGATGACGCCGGCCACGGACGAGGTGTTGATGATCGAGCCGCCGGTGCCCTGCGCCTTCATCTGCAGGATCTCGTACTTCATGGCGAAGAAGACGCCGCGCAGATCAGCCGCAATGGTCCAGTCGAAGTCTTCCGTGGTCTGATCCACCAGGTCAGCCGTCACCGGCAGGATGCCGGCGTTGTTGAAGGCCACGTCCAGCTTGCCGTAGCGCTCCACAATGGTGGCGACCAGGCTCTTCGAGGACTCTTCTTCGGCCACGTCGTAGAGGACCGTGGAGGCGGCCTTGGCGCCCAGCTCCAAGCATTGGGCCGCGACTTCATCGGCCGGCTTCTTGTGGGTCGTCAGTACCAGCGTGGCGCCTTCCTTGGCGAAGGCCAGGGCGGTCGCTGCCCCGATGCCTGTTGCTGCCCCAGCAATGAGGACTACCGTGTCCTCGAATTTCTTGGTCATGTCTTTTCCAATCATTGTTTGCGAGTGCCATGACCAGCGCCGCCCTGGTAGTCACCCTTGACACAGCACGGCTCTGGGAACAGACGTGGCAGCCTCTGGGCGAGAGGCGCGGAGTCGGCTTCAACGGTCAGCCCGCACCACTCACGTGGGACTCCCACGAGAGTTCAATACCATCCTTGACCTGGGCAAAGGCTCGCGGAAGCACCCTTCGGAGAAAAGGGGGGTAGCCATTCGTCTACTCAGGAAGTAGCCGAAAGTCTCCCCCCGGGCTCGAGGCCTCCGGCCGGGTCAGTCGACAATGCCCTGGCGCACCCCGTGAACCGCCAGTTGAACCCGGTTTTTCATGTGCCATTTCGCCATCACGCGGCCCAGGTATTTCTTCACCGTGGCCTCGCTCAGGTACAACTTCTGGGCAATCTCGTCGTTCGACAGACCATCCACCAGCAACTGCAACACATCACGCTCACGGCGCGTCAGCAGGGCGTCCGGGCCGGGCGGCTCGGTTGCACCGGTGGGCCCGGCGTGGCCGGCGAACTCCCCCAACACTTTGGCCGCGATCGGCCCCGACAAGACCGATTCGCCGCGCATCACACCCTGCAGGAAGCCATGCAGGCGCTCCACCGGCTCATCCTTGCCCAGATAGCCGTGGGCGCCGTTGCGCAAAGCCTGTAACACGTCATCGCCCAGGTTGGACATGGTCAACATGACCACCCGCACCTGCGGGTCCGCCGCCGTGATCAGGCGGGTGGCCTCCAGGCCGCCGATACCCGGCATGCGCACATCCATCAACACCAGATCCGGCCGCAGCAGGCGAGCCTTCTCAACGGCCTCGGCGCCGTCTTCGGCGCTGCCCACCACGCGGAAATCCGGCCAGCGTTCGATCAGAGCCTCCAAGCCCTCGCGGAACAACAGGTGATCATCCGCGATCAACACCGTGGTGCCGGTCTCGGCGACGGCCGCTTCGGTTTGGGGCTCAGCCATGATTCACACTCCCACTCCCAGCGGCACACGCGAGCCGCCACTGACACTGACCAGCGGGGCCACGGCCTTAACCAATGTGCCCCGCCCTTCCGCTGTCTCGATCTCCAAGGTGCCGCCCACCTGGTCCATCCGTTCCCGCATGATGCTCAGGCCCAAGCGTGACTCCGGCACGCTGGCCGGGTCGAAACCCTGTCCATTGTCCTGGATCTCCAGGCGGACCTGGTCCCGGGTGGCGCTGAGATGCACCGCCAGGCGGCTGGCCCTGGCGTGCAGCCGGGTGTTAGCCAGGGCTTCTTGCAGCACCCTGATCAACTGAGCCACCACGGCCAGCGGCACATTGGCGATCTCGGCCGGCCGTTCCAACGTCAACTCGACCGGAATGCCCAGCAGCCGTTCGAACGCCTTGCAATGATGACGCACCACCCTGGACAAAGGCTGATCCATCAGGTCCTTACCCTGGGAGGCACCCGGATTGGCTGGCTCCTTCAGCAATTCCATGTCGGTGCGCAGGCCCAACATTTCCTGCCGCAACGACACCCTGAGGTGACCCACCATGTCATCCAACCGGTCGACATCGGCCGCAAGTTGTTCCACCCCGGGGCAGTTCGGCACGCTCTCCAGGTCCAGCCGCATCGCCCCCACATGCAGACCCAAGGCGGCCACATGCTGGGACAGGTCCACGTGCAGCTCATCCGCCAGGAAGCGGCGTTCCTCCAAGGCACCCAGTTCGCGCTGGCGCTTGGCGGCCTGCCAGCGGTACAGGGCGGCACCCAGAATGTGGCCGGCGGCGGTCAGGAACTCGGCGGCCTCTTCCGACAGGTCGAACGGCTCATCGAAGGTCATCAGGACGGCGCCCAGATGGCGCTGGTTCCCCTGCACCGGGACACAAACACCGGTGTGGTCAAACCAGGCCCGGAAGGAGGCCGGCAAGCGAGTGTAGGCGGGCTCTTCAATGTGATCCGCCACCGCCACTGGCCGGCCCTCGGGATGGGTCCACGGCGGCTGGACGTGGATGGAGGCCACGATGGTGGGATAGGTCTTGCCCAGGATGGCCCAATGCTCCTGGTCAGAGATCAAAACGGCGTGGTTGCCGTCCACGTCCAAGAGGTAAGACGGCGCCATCTTGGCGCCAACGGCGCGCTGCAGGATAGTGACCGCGTTGACGAAGGCCTCCCCCGGGGCCTCGGAGCCGGGACGGTCCAGGGCGCTTGCCATGGCAACCAGCGTGCTGAAGCTGAAACGCCGTTGTCTCATGACACCAGGCTAGCGGAGGGCGTCGCAGGCCAGGAAGAAAAGCGGCCTTGAAGTGCGGTTGGGTTCGCGGGCGGCGGAACCCCGGGCTTGGAAGTGCAACAACTCTCTACCCAACGCCCCGATCAGGTGCCGCCGGTGCAACAACTCTCTACCCCGGCTGCCCGATGGCGTCCGCCCCGGCGATCCGGAGAGACTTTCGGTAGTCAACCAGGCCCAATACGGCGATCTGGAGAGAGTTCCGGCAGTCCTGAAGCCCGATCCGGCCAGGCGGAGAGAGTTTCGGGGTGTCGGGGGCGCCCCCACACAAACACCCCTCAACGCGGGGGTTTGCAGGGCGCGGCCCCCCCCCC
>JAISSX010000012.1 GCA_031272885.1 Bifidobacteriaceae bacterium
ACCCGGTCCTTCAAGAGGTAGCCCACTCCCCCACGGCCGTCCGCCAACAACTCGCGGGCATAGGCCGCCTCAACCCACTGTGACAACACCAGCACCCCCACAGTTGGATGCCGCCGCCGTGTCGCCTTCCGCCAGCCGGCGCTCAACGGCGGACAGGTCCATACCCAGGCGGATCAGGGCCTGCTGCGGGCCGTCATGCAGGTCGCGTTCCAGGCGGCGCAGCGATTGGGCTTCGGCCGCGCTGGCCTGGTCGCGCGCCTGGGACAGGGCGGCGATGCGTTTGGCCAT
Source organism: Bifidobacteriaceae bacterium (assembly GCA_031272885.1). GTDB lineage: Bacteria > Actinomycetota > Actinomycetes > Actinomycetales > WQXJ01 > JAISSX01. The sequence goes on from JAISSX010000012.1 coordinate 289, forward strand.
CTCGCCCCGGGTGGGGCTGAGCAGCGCCTTGCCCAGGCCGGCGTGGACGGCCGCCAGGCCGCGCAACACGAACGGGAGGGTGATGGCGGCCAGCAGGCCGGCGCCGAAGTAGAACAGCCACTCTGGAATGGGCCAGTTCATGGTTTCCATGAAGCCGGTCGAGTCGACGTCATTGGCGTCGAAGGCCCGCTGCATCAGCGGTTCCCACAACGGCCCGGTCAAACCGAAGATGACCACCGACCACCAGGTGATGGCAATGCACCAGGTAACGGTGGCGACCGGGAAGGCCACCAGGCCATGCAGTGTCTCGCGCCACCACACCGGGTTGGCCAGGGACTTGAGGAAACGGCGGAAGTAGCCATCCGTGGAGGGCGGGGGCGGCGGCAACTGCTCGATGTCGGTACCTCGCGCCCGCAGGCGGACCCGCTCCAGGTTGGCGAACCAGTGTCCTACCACCAGGGTGGCGAACAACAGGGGGATACCAATCCAGACAATGATGAGGCCGATCCCAACCGACAGCATGGTGATCAACACCGTGAAGCTGACCAGGGTGATGGGGAAGGCCAGTAAGAGATAGGCCGAGTCGAGGCCGATGCCCTTTAGGAGGGCCAGGCGGTCCGCCTTGGTCTTGGGCGTGGGGATGGGAGCGGCGCTCGAAGGTGCGGGGGCGCCATCGGGCAGGCCTTCAGCCTGCTGAACCGGCGCGGTGGGCGCGTTGGGGGCGGTGGGCGCGGTGGGCGTGGAATCAAGAGTCTGCTGGGCCGGCGTGGCGGCTGGTGTCGTTGTCATGCTTCCAGCCTTCCCGCCACGCCGGCCACCGTCATTGGTGCCCACCCCCCAATTGGGTGGTGGGGTTATCCCCCCAAATCTCCTCGCGAGAGTACGGTTATGTAGGTTTGGGCTCTCGGCTCGCCAGCGTTTGCGCTGGTCAGAGCCTCGGGGCAATTCGGGGTGGACTACACAACCGTACTCTCGCGATTAGAGGAGGCCCTTTTCCTTCAGCCAGTCATCCGCGATCACTTCGAGGTCCTCGCCGGCGTTGACCCGGGCGTTCATGGCCAGCAGGTCATCTGTGGTCAGGACCGCCTGCACCGCGTTCAGAGTTGACCGGACCGTGTCAGTGGTCTTCGACGTGCGGATGATCGGCACCACCTGGGCGGGCATGAACAGATACTTGTCGTCCTCAAGCGCCACCAGGTCGTTCTCCGGGATGGCCGGGTCGGAACTGAACATGTCGCCCGCCTGGGCCTGCCCGTTGACCAGCGCCGCCAGCGTTAGCGGACCGCCGGCATCGAACACTTTGAACTCCTTGAACGTAATGCCATACAGGTCTTCCAGGCCGGGCACGCCCTGGTAGCGTTCCTTCCACTCCGAGGGCCCGGCCAGCACCATCTCGCCGCCCACGGCCGCCAGGTCGCTGATCTTGCTCAGGCCATACTGGTCGGCCGTGGCGGCGGTGACGCACAGCACGTCCTTGTCTTCGGCCGTGGCCACGTCGAGTTGCTCGATGCCGTCCGGCAGCACCGCGTCAAGCAGTTCGACCACCTTGACCGGGTCCTTCTCGGTGGCCTCCGGGTCCAGTTCGGCCAACAGGTAGCCGGTGTATTCCGGCAGCAGGTCGATCGAACCATCGTTCAGGGCCTGGATGTAGATCTCACGGGAGCCGATGTTGAGCTTCTCTTCCACCGTGACGCCGGCGTTCGCCAGGGCGTGCGAATAGATGATGGCCAGCAGTTGGCTCTCGGCAAAGTCGGCCGAACCGATAATGATGGTCTCGCCGCCACCGGCCTCACCCTCCTCGGTTGGCCCGGCCACGTCGGTAGCGGTGGTGTCGGTATCGGTGCTGGTCGGGTCGCTGGAACCGCAACCAGACAGGAACAGGGCAGGCATGGCCACCACGGCGGCTAGGCGCACCCACGCGCGTCGTTGTTTCATTTCCTTGAACTCCTTCTTCCTGGTGTGATCCCGGGCGGCCTGCCCGGGGGTCTGGTGAGGGATAGGTCTGCTGGGCTTGTAGGGACGGGGACGATTGAGTTGAGGTCAGGCCGCCTGGTGCAGTAGGCCGGGCGAGGTTGCCAGGCGCTGCAGCCCAGCAAACGTCAGTTCCAGCCCGATGGCGAGCACGGTGATGAGCACCGCCCCACCGGCGATCTGGGGATAGTTGTTGGTGGCGCGGCCGTCCAGGATGAAGCGGCCTAAGCCGTTGAGGGAAACGTAGGCGGCGACCGTCGCGGTGGAGACGATCTGCAGCAGCCCGCTGCGAATGCCAGAGAAGATCAGCGGCACGCCGCACGGGATTTCGACCGCCAGGATGATTCGCCACTCCGAACAGCCCATGCCGCGGGCGGCGTCGATGGTGCCACGGTCGATGGCGCCGATGCCGCTGGCGGTGCCGCTGATGATGGGCGGAATGGCCAGCAGCACCAGCACGAACAGGCCGGGGGCGGTGAAGGCCAGGTTGGACTTGATGACCGGCGCCAACAGCAACACCAACAGGATCAACAGGCCGAGGGTGGGTAGGGCGCGGGCCGCGTTGGCCAGGCCCATCAGGACGGTTTGGCCCTTGCCGGTGTGGCCGATATAGACGCCCAGCGGGAAGCCGATCACCAGGGCCACCGCCAGCGCGATGGCGGTGTACAGCAGGTGGTAGCCCAGTTGGGCGGCGATGCCGTCCGAACCCTGCCAGTTGGCAGGGTCCGTCAGCCACGCGAAGACACGCCCGATCATCCGGCGGCCCTCACCCACGGCGTCAAGCGCCGCCCGATGGTGGCGATCAGCAGGTCAAGCACCAGCGCCAGGATCAGACACGCCCCCAGGCCGGCCACGATCGGAATGAACGAGCGCCGCGTGAAACCCATCGTGAACAGCGAGCCCAACTGGCTGATGCCGATGGTGGCGGCCACGGTCACAATTGACACGTTTGACACCACCACCACGCGCAGGCCGCTGATCAGCGGCGGCAGGGCCAGCGGCAGTTGGACCTTGAAGAAGCGCTGCCTCAGGCCAAGGCCCATGCCGGTGGCGGCCTGTAACGTCACCGGCGGCACCGACAGCAGGCCGTCGGCGATCACCCGCACCAGGAGGGCCACGGTGTAAATGGTGAGGGCCACCACGATGTTGACCGGGTCCAGGATCTTGGTGCCGATAATGCCCGGCAGCAGCACAAACAGGGCCAGGGACGGGATGGTGTAGAGCATGCCGAAGCCGCCCACAATGATCTGCTTAACCTTGGGCAGGTAGGCCGCCAGGGTTCCCAGGGGCACGGCGATCACCAGGCCGATCAGCGTGGGCAACAGGGTCAGCCAGAGATGCGACAGGGTGAGGTCCCAGATGTCGTCCAGGTGGCGCGGAATCCAACTCCAGCTCATTGCGGCCCCTCCCACGGTTGGGAGTCGAAGGCCGCCTGGGCCAAGACGTCACCCAGACGGAAGGTGCCGCGGAACACGCCATCGGCGTCCACCGCCACACCCAGACCGCTCGGGCCGGCCAGGGCCGAGTCAAGGCAGACCCGCAGCGATTCGGCCGGGAAGCGGATGGCGGCGATGGCGGCCCTGTGCTCAGTACCACGCTGCCACCCGGCTGGCCGGCCGCCATCGTCCAGTATCAACGTCCAGCGGCGTGGATCGGCCCTGCCCAAGTCGCTGGCACGCACCACTGGTCCAGGCTGCAGCGGCAGGTCACCCGCCTGTTCGAAGCCCAACGCCTGGTAGCCGCGGGACCGGCCCAGGAAGTCGGAGACGAACTCGTTGGCCGGGTTGGACAGCAGCTCGTAGGGCGTGCCTTGTTGTTCGATGGCGGCCGCCTGACCAAGTACCACGATCTGGTCACCCAGCAGCAGGGCCTCGGCAATATCGTGTGTCACCAGCACAATCGTCTTGGCGACGCGCTTCTGCAGGGCCAGGAATTCCTGCTGTAGTTGCTGGCGCACAATCGGGTCCACGGCGCTGAACGGCTCGTCCATTAGCATGAAGGGCGGATCGGCCGCCAACGCCCGGGCCACCCCCACGCGCTGGGACTGGCCGCCGGACAGTTGCGCCGGGAAGCGGTCGGCGAAGGACTGGTCCAGGCCCACCAGGTCCAGCAACTCACGGGCGCGCGCCTCGCATTCGGCTTTCTTGACCCCCATCAGGCGCGGCACGGTGGTGATATTGGCCAGCACCCGCTTGTGCGGCATTAGGCCGGCCGATTGGATGACGTAGCCAATCCGCCGCCGCAAGGCAACCTTGTCTTGCCTGGTCACGTCATCGCCGTCTAGCAGGATAGTGCCCTCGGTCGGTTCGATCAGCCGGTTGATCATCCGCAGGGTGGTGGTCTTGCCGCAACCGGACGGCCCCACCAGCGCGGTGATCTGACCGGTGGGGGCGGTGAAGCTGAGGTCCTTGACGGCCTCGGTGCCGTCCGGGTAGCGCTTGGTCACATGTTGCAGTTCGATCAAGGCGGCTCCTAGACGTGTCCGTAGTGGTCGCGGTGCACCACCACCGAGTAGGCGTAGTCAAGCAGGGTGCTCCAGGAGAAGACCGGCAGGTCAAGTTGACGTTGGATGGCCCGGGCGAAGGGCTGGAAGCCGGTGCATTCCAGCATCAGCGCCCGCATGTCCGGGTGGCGCCGGCGGAAGTCGCGGCAGACCCGCAGCATGTCGGCCTCGGCCCGGTCGTAATCGGCCGTCGGCAGTTCGGGCCGGTCGGTGGCGTACCACAGGTTGTCGAACTCTGGGGTGTCGTAGTCATCGCGGGTACCGGCGATGACCAGGTTGGAGTCAGGATCAATGCCCACCGCGGTGAGGTGGTCACGGGTGAGTGCCCCGCGGTTGCCGCACAGGATGCCAACCTGCCGGCCGGGGCCGATGACCTGCTGGATCAGTGGCACCTGCAGCAGGCTGGACATGAAGACGGGCACGTTGACGGCGCCGGCCACCTGCGGTTGGAAGTAGCTGAAGTAGCCGCATTCGGCGGAGATGGCCCGGCAGCCCAGCTTCTCGAGGCGTTTGGCGGCGGCCAGGATTGGTTCTAGACAGGCGGCCGGGTCGCCTTGCAGCACCAGCTTGTCGATGTCGACCCCGGTCACGATGTCGTATTGGATGGGGAACGGGTAGGCGCTGGGGTTGCGTACATCGCCGGGGAACCCGGGGTAAACCTCGTCCAGCAGCATGATGCCCAGCCCCATACCGGAGGCGTATTGGCCCGGGCGGGACGTGATGCGATGGATGCCGAGGTCGCGGTTGCCTGGGATCAACCTGTGTCACCTGCCTTCTGCCGCTTTTGTGACACTGGCAACCTAGCCAGGTGGGGTTACGTGCAGCGCCCGCGCGTGTTTCCGAACGGTAAAAGCGGTTTGCCGATAGGCAAAAACAAATTGCGCGGCAGGGGTTAGACCGCCGCCAACTGCGGCCACAGTTCGCCGGCCGCCGCCAACAGCGGCGTCAGATCGTGGTCGCCATCCACCGTGTCGAGGTGCGCGATGGCGGGCCACACCTTCGCCAGGGCCGGCGGCAGCGCTTCGGCCCGCCGGGCCAGGCGGGTCAGCCGCACGCCCGCCACCAGTTCGCAGGCCAGCATCACGCTCCAGGCCTCAAGGGAGCGTTCAAGCTGGTAGGCGCCCTGTGGCGCGAACGTGGCGTCCTCTTCCGCGCCCCGGGACAAGATGGCTGTGCCGGCCGCCACCGGGTTGGCAGAGGCGCGCATCTCGGCCCCGGCCGCCGCCGCCAGGTACTCCACAATCATCAGGCCGGACGAACCGGCCGGGCCCTCGCTCAAGAACACCCCCAGGCCGGTCAGGGCCGGTTCGTTCAGGTGCGCCAACCGGCCCAACGCCAGCGGTACGGTGGCGGCCAGGGCCAGGTTGGCGGCATCGAGCGCCTGGGCCACCTGCGTGTGGAAGAAGGCGGCGTGGTGGACGGCCCGCCCCCCGCCCGGCGCCGCGGCATCGGGAACAAACAGGGGGTTTTCTTGGGCGGTGTTGATCAGCCGCTCCACCACATCCGTCAGTTCGGCCTGGCGATGGCGCACCATGGCTTGCGTCAGCAGGTAGGCGCGCAGGCCGTAGCGCTCCTGAATGCGCGGCGGCGGCGGGCCGTCCGGCCCGGGCTCCCCCAACAGCGCCACCAACCGGGCCGCCACCTGCTCCGCCGCGGGCGTTGCCGCCGCCCCCACCGCAGCCGGCGACCAGTGTTGTGGGTTGGCCTGCGTCGCGGCCGCCACCAGCGCAAATACCACCTCGCTGGCACCGGCCAGGGCGTCCAGGCGGGCCAACGACAACGCAACTTGCCCCAAGGTCAGGGCCGAACTGGACATCAGCGGCAACGCATCCGAGGCCCGCAGGCTGGCCAGCGGCTGCGCCAGCGGCGGGTCAGTGGGCCGCTCCCCCACCAGGGCCAGACCAACCCCGGCCAGGGCGCCCAGATCGGCCGTGCCGATGCCGCCAAACCGCCGCACCGTGGGCAGGGCGTCCTGGTTCAGCATGGCGGCCAGCCCCTCCACCACGGCCGGGTCCAGGCCCGCGCCGGGCACCGCCAACTGGGCCAACCGGACGGCCAGCATGGCCCGCACCACCGGGCGGGGCAAGGCCGGGCCGGCCTCCACCGCGTGGCTGCGCAGCAACCTGAGGCCGTGCGCGCCATCGGCCGGGTCAACCGCGGTCGATTTGTTGGCACCAACCCCGGTGGTTTGGCCATAGACGGGCTGGCTGGCCGCCACGGCCTGCGACAGTTGGTGGCGCTCCGCCAGGGCCGCCAGCACCGCCGGCGGCAGGGCAACCGGCTCGCCCCGGTTGGCGATGGCGTCGATGTCCGCCACGGTCAGCGGCCGGTTCAGCGTCAGCATCGGGCCCTCCTTCCTCGCGAGAGTACGGTTATGTCGGTTCGGGCTCTCGGCTCGCCAGCGTTTGCGCTGGTCAGAGCCTTGGGGCAATTTCGGGGTGGACTACATAACCGTACTCTCGCGAGGGGCGCGCCACACCTGGTCGATCAAGTTGACGCCCGGCCGGTAGGTCAGGTGCCGGTAGCTGGGGGCCCGCAGGGCCACCAGGTCCGCCCGGGCTCCCGGCGCCACGCGGCCAACGTCCTCCCGGCGCAGCGCCCGCGCCCCGCCCCAGGTCGCCGCCTTGAGCGCCTCGGCCGGGTTCAGGCCCATCTCCCGCACCGCGATAGCCAGGCAGAACGGCAGCGAACAGGTGTAGGACGAGCCGGGGTTGCAGTCGCTGGCCAGCGCCACCGCCACCCCGGCATCGACCAGGCGCCGCGCGGACGGATAGGGCTGGCGGGTGGAAAACTCGGCCCCCGGCAGCAACGTGCAGACGGTACCGGACCCGGCCAGGGCGGCCACGTCATCGTCCTCCAGAAAGGTGCAATGGTCGACAGCGGCGGCGCCCAGTGAGACACCTAAACGCACCGCGCCGCTGGGTGCCAGTTGGGCGGCGTGCAGGCGCAGCCCCAGGCCGGCCGCCGCCCCCGCCCGCAAGATGCGTTCGGTCTGCGCCACGGTGAACGCGCCCTTGTCACAGAAGACGTCAATCCACCGCGCGTACGGCCGGCAGGCCTCCAACATCGGCCCGGTCACCAGGTCCACGTAGGCATCCGCTTCAGCGGCGTACTCCGGTGGCACCACGTGGGCCCCCAGGAAGGTCACCTCGTTGGTGAACTCCCTGGCCAGCCGGCAGGCGCGGGCCTCGTCATCCACCGTCAAGCCGTAGCCGGACTTGATCTCCAGGGTGGTGGTGCCGTGGGCCAGGGCCTCCGCCACGTGGCGGCCCAGCAGGGCACGCAGGGTGGCGTCCGAGGCCGCCCGGGTCGCCGCCACCGTGGCCTTGATGCCTCCCGCCGAATAGGGCAGGCCGCGCATCCTGGCCTCGTACTCCTGCGCCCGGTCGCCCGCAAACACCAGGTGGTTGTGCGAATCGACAAAGCCCGGGATCAGGGCCGCGCCGGCCAGGTCCAGGTCGGTGGCGCGGGGGGCCGGGGCGGCCGGAGAGCCGGCCGGGCCGGCCCACTCGATCAGGCCATCACGCGCCACCACCACGGCGTCCGCGATCAGGCCAAGATTGTCTGGTTCATCCCCCGCCGCATTCGTCACCAGTTCGCCGATGCCGCGCAGCACCAATGGCCCGCCGCCGCTCACGGCCGCCTCACCTGCCCGCCTACCACCACGCGCCCGATGTCGCCCGGCCCGGCCACCAGCACCAGTTCTTCCAGGCGGGCGCCACGGGTGTTGGACGTATGCGGGTCCAGTTCGACAAAGTCACACGGACCTCCCAGGCTGAGCGGCGGCGTCAAGCCCAGCGCACCATATCCGTTCGCCTGGCCGAAGCCCCACAACTGGGCCGGGGTGAACAGGCCCCGCCGGCCGGCCGCCAGGCGTTGGCCGTACTCCAGCCAACGCAATTCCCCGAACCCGTCCAACGCCACGTTCTGGTCCGAGCCAACCGCCAGCCGCACTCCCGCCCGGTCCAGCGCCACCGCCGGCCCAATCCCGTCGCCCAGGTCCGCCTCGGTGGTGGGACAAAACACGGCCGACACGCCCCGCTGACCCAACAGGGCGACATCGTCGCTGGTCAGATGCGTGGCATGGACCACCGTGGTGCGCGGCGCCAGCAGCCCGTGGGCGTCCAGCAACTCCGCCGGGGTCAGCCCATAGGCCTGCTGGGTGGCCTCGTTTTCGGCCGGCTGCTCCGACAAGTGGACGTGCAGCGGCTCGTCCGGTGCCAGGCCGCCCGCAGTCACGTCCAGCGCCGCCCGCGGCACCGCCCGCACCGAGTGCACCGCCGCCCCCAAGGTAACCAGCCCACCCGCCGCTACAGCGGCATCGGCCGCCAACGCTGCCTGCAGGCCAGCGTGCCGCCGCAGCCAGGCCGCGGCGTCACCGTCGCTGAAACGTTGCTGCGCCGGTTCCAGTGGTTGCCCGATGCCGCCCGCCAGGTAACACGTGTCCAGTAGCACCAGGCGGATCCCCACCGCGGTGGCCGCCCGGGCCAGGGCCAGTTCCATGGCGTGCGGCGGGTCGTCATAGGGGGCGCCGGAACGCCGGTGGTGGAGGTAGTGGAACTCGCCAACGGCGGTGTAGCCGCCGGCCAGCATCTCACCGAACACCCCGGTCGCCAGCCCTTGATAGAGGGTGGGCGTGAGCGACGCCGCCTCCCGGTACATGGTTTCGCGCCAGCGCCAAAAGTCGCCGCCGCCCGCGTTGGTGCGCCCGCGCAGCCGCCAGTGGAAAGCGTGCGAATGCCCATTACCCAGGCCGGCCGCAATCAGGACGAACCGGGTGTCACCGGGCGCGGCCGCCGCACCCGGCGTGATGGCGCTGACCAGCCCGGCGGCGTCGGCCACAATCCTGACCCGCTCCAAACAGGCGCCGCCCACCAAAGCCCGGGCCGCCCAGAAGGCCGGCCCGGAAGCAGGCCCAAACGCAGCCGGTGAAGGCTCTTCGCTGTACTGGCTGCCGCCCACGGTCACCTGCCTCGCTGTCGCCTCGGGAGATTGCTCGCTTGCCAGTGTCTCAGGTGTTCAGCAGCGGCAGCTTCAGGCCGCGTTCGCGGGCCACGTCGATGGCGATGTCGTAGCCGGCGTCCGCGTGGCGCATCACGCCCGTGCCCGGGTCGTTGGTCAAGACCCGTTCGATCTTCTGGGCCGCCAGCGGCGTACCGTCCGCCACCACCACCTGGCCGGCGTGGATCGACCGGCCAATACCCACGCCGCCGCCGTGGTGAATCGACACCCAGGTGGCGCCGCTGGCCGTGTTGAGCAGGGCATTTAGCAGCGGCCAGTCCGCAATCGCGTCCGAACCATCCTGCATCGCTTCCGTCTCACGGTAGGGCGAGGCCACCGAACCGGCGTCCAGGTGGTCGCGGCCAATCACGATCGGGGCTGTGATCTCGCCGCTGGCCACCAGTTCGTTGAAGCGCAGGCCGGCCAGGTGGCGTTCCTTGTAGCCAAGCCAGCAGATCCGCGCCGGCAGACCCTGGTAGTGCACCAATTTGCCGGCCGCCTCGATCCAGCGGCGCAGGCCCGGGTCATCCCCGAACAGGTCCAGGATGGCGCGGTCGGTGGCTGCGATGTCCTTCGGGTCACCGGACAGGGCAGCCCAGCGGAACGGGCCCTTGCCCTCGCAGAACAGCGGGCGGATGTAGGCCGGCACAAAGCCAGGGAAGGCGAAGGCCCGGTCGTAGCCGCCGGCCTCCGCCTCGGTGCGGATCGAGTTGCCGTAGTCGAACACCTCGGCGCCCTTGTCCTGGAAGCCCACCATCGCCTCCACCTGGCGGGCCATCGACGCACGGGCCAGCTTGGTGAAGCCGGCCTCGTCCGCGGCCGCCCGTTCACGCCATTCGGCGAAGCCGATCTCTTCCGGCAGATACATCAACGGGTCATGGGCGCTGGTTTGGTCGGTCACGATGTCGATGGGTGCACCGCGGCGCAGCAGTTCCGGGTAGACCGTGGCGGCGTTGCCAAGGAGGCCAACCGACCGGGCCAGGCCCTGCGCCTTGGCTTCGACCGCACGTTCAAGGGCCTTGTCCAAGTCCGTGTGGTATTCGTCCAGGTAACCGTGTTCTACCCGGCGGGACAGGTGGGATTCGTCGACGTCAACAATCAGCACCGCCCCCTCGTTGAGGGTGACGGCCAGCGGTTGGGCGCCGCCCATGCCGCCGGCGCCGGCCGTCAGGGTCAGCGTGCCCTTCAGTGTGCCACCGAAACGCTTGCGGGCAATCGCGGCGAAGGTCTCATAGGTGCCCTGCAAAATGCCCTGTGTGCCGATGTAGATCCAGGAACCGGCCGTCATCTGGCCGTACATGATCAGCCCGGCGGCCTCGAGCTTGCGGAACTCCGGCCAGGTGGCCCAATCCCCTACCAGATTGGAGTTGGCAATCAACACCCGGGGGGCCCATTCGTGGGTGCGGAACACGCCCACCGGCTTGCCGGATTGGACCAGCAGGGTTTCGTCGGATTCCAGGTCGCGCAGGGCGGCCACGATGGCGTCGAAGGCAGCCCAGCTACGCGCCGCCCGGCCCGAACCGCCGTAAACGACCAGGTCATCCGGGCGTTCACCGACCTCTGGGTCCAGGTTGTTCATCAACATGCGCAGCGGCGCCTCGGTTTGCCATGACTTGGCCGTCAGTGTGGTGCCGCGCGGTGCCCGTACGGGACGTGCTCCCTCCATGGGCTGGCCTCCTTTGCAACTGTTCGCTGGTGTCGCCGTCTTGGCTGGTGAAACGGTCTGACTGGTTCAGGATTGTGGCCCGTCGGTGGGTCCCGGCCACTACCGTCCGGTTTCCACCACGTAAAAACCCACTGCCACCCAATAGTCTACGGCCCCGTCCGGCCCCTACCGTTAGGTGCGGGAGGCGAGCCAGCCTTCGGGCAGCACCGGGGTCCGCTCCGAACCGCGCCGGCCGCGCGGCCCCTCCGCCGCCTCGCCCGGGTAGGGCGCGTCCAGGTCAAGCAGGCCGAACAGCCGCTCCAGGTCCGCCAGGCTCCCGATGGCATGCGCCGCCACCCGGGCCTCGCTCCCCACCGGGTAGCCCCGCAGGTACCAGGACATGTGGCCGCGTAGTTCGCGCACCCCGGCGCCCTCGTCACCGCGGTACTCCACCAGGGCCTGGGCGTGGCGGCGCACCACCTGGCAGACGAAGCCCAGCGACGGCCGCAACCGTTCGGCTGATCCGGCCAGCGCCGCCGCCATGTCCGCGAACAGCCACGGCCGGCCCTGGCAGCCCCGCCCCACCACCACGCCGTCGCAACCGGTCCGCGCCATCATCGCCACGGCGTCATCGCCACTGAAAATGTCCCCGTTCCCTAGCACCGGAATCGTCTTGACCAGGGACTTCAGGTGCCCTATAGCCTCCCAATCGGCTTGGCCCGAATACAGTTGCGCGGCCGTCCGGGCATGCAGGGTGACCGCCGCCGCCCCCACCGCCTCGGCCGCCAGGGCGGCCTCGACGTAGGTCAGGTGGCCGGCATCTATACCCAGCCGCAACTTGACGGTCACTGGCACCCGGCCGTCCGCCGCCTCGACCGAGCGCCCCACCAACTCCCGGAACCGGCCCAGTTTCCAGGGCAGGGCCGCTCCCCCGCCCTTGCGCGTCACTTTCGGCACCGGGCAGCCGAAGTTGAGGTCCACGTGATCGGCCAGGTCGCGCTGCGCCACTAACGCCACGGCCGCCGCCACCGTGGCTGGATCGGTGCCATGCAGTTGGAGCGAGCGCGGCTGCTCCTCCGGCCCGAAGCCGATCATCCGCGGCGTCGCCCCCGAACCTTCCACCAGCGCCCGGGCGGTAATCATCTCCGAGATGAACAGCCCCGGACCGAACGACCGGCACAGCTCCCTGAACGGCCGGTTCGTCACCCCGGCCATGGGCGCGAGCACGGCGCGCTTCGCGCGTACCATGCGAGCGAAAGAGTCAACGGCGGTTAGCCGCCGTTGTCCTTGAACGGCGCGGCCAGAGCCGCCCTCAGGCGGTCCTGGACGGTCGCAAGAGTCAACGGCGGTTAGCCGCCGTTGTCCTTGAACGGCGCGGCCAGAGCCGCCGTCAGGCGGTCCTGGCCGGTCGGTCGCGGCCGCCTCAGGCGCCACCAAGCAGCGCCGCCAAACGCTCACGCACCTGCGAAATCGCCACCCGTTCCTGCGCCATGGTGTCGCGCTCCCGGATGGTCACGGCGTCATCGTCCAACGTGTCGAAGTCGATGGTGAGGCACAGGGGCGTGCCGATCTCATCCTGCCGGCGGTAGCGCCGGCCGATGGCCCCGGCGTCGTCGAAGTCGACGTTCCAGTAGCGCCGCAATTCGGCCGCCAGGTCGCGCGCCTTGGGCGACAGGTCGGCGTTGCGGGACAGGGGCAGCACGGCCGCCTTGACCGGCGCCAGCCGCGGGTCCAACCGCAGCACGGTCCGCTTGTCCACGCCGCCCTTGGTGTTGGGCGCCTCGTCCTCGTGGTAGGCGTCCACCAGGAAGGCCATGACGGAGCGCGACAGCCCGGCCGCCGGCTCGATCACGTAGGGCGTATAGCGTTCACCGCTCTCCTGGTCGAACACCGACAGGTCCTGACCCGAATGTTCCGAGTGTGTCCGCAGGTCATAGTCGGTCCGGTTGGCGATGCCCTCCAGTTCGCCCCACTCCGAGCCCTGGAAATGGAACCGGTATTCGATGTCCACCGTCCGCTTCGAATAGTGGGACAGCTTCTCCTTGGGGTGTTCATAGTGGCGCAGGTTTTCGCGCGCTATCCCCAAGTCCACATACCAGTCGGTGCGGGTGTCGATCCAGTACTGGTGCCATTCCTCGTCCGTGCCGGGCACCACGAAGAACTCCATTTCCATCTGCTCGAACTCGCGGGTGCGGAAGATGAAGTTGCCGGGCGTGATCTCGTTGCGGAACGACTTGCCGACCTGGCCGATGCCGAACGGCACCTTCATGCGCGAGGTGGCCTGCACCGCCTTGAAGTCCACGAAGATGCCCTGCGCGGTCTCCGGGCGCAGGTAGTGCAGCCCCGACTCGTCCTCCACCGGCCCGAGATAGGTCTTCAGCATCATGTTGAAGTCGCGCGGCTCGGTCCACTCCCCGCGCGTGCCGCAGTTCGGGCACGGCACCTCCGCCAGGGGCACGGCGTCGGGGTCGGGCAGGCCCTTGCGGGCCGCATACTCCTCCTGCATCTGGTCGACGCGGAAGCGCTTGTGGCAGCTCATACACTCAGTCAGCGGGTCGGTGAACACGCCCACGTGGCCTGACGCCACCCACACCTCGCGCGGCAGGATGATTGACGAGTCGAGCCCCACCACGTCGTCGCGGCCGGTCACGGTGGCCTTCCACCACTGCCGCTTGATGTTCTCCTTCAGCTCGACGCCGAGGGGCCCGTAATCCCACGCCGCGCGCGTGCCGCCGTAAATCTCGCCGCACGGGAAGACATACCCCCGCCGCTTGCACAGGTTGATGACCTTGTCGAGCTTGCTCTCCGCCATGGGACACAAGCCTAGCCGGTTTCCGCGACCCGCCGCCAACCGATTCGCTCGGAACTGTGGGGGTGTGTCCCGCCGCCGGGCCGCGAGTGGCAGACTAGCTCTCGTGAGCACCACCGTCGCTGAACCCCTCGTCACCGAACTCGACTCCACACTGGGCCGCGCCGACCTGCTGGCCCGCTTCCGCGAAGCACTCGACGAATCCTGCCTGGAGTGCCTGGACGACTCCGTCGCCGCCCGCGCGCTCTACTCCTCCGACTCCTCCGTCTACCGCGTCGTGCCGACCGTCGTCGCCCGGCCGCGGACCAAGGATGAGGTAATCCGCCTGGTCAGGGCGGCGCTCGCGGTCGGGCTGCCGATCACCGGGCGCGGCGCTGGCACGTCGCTGTGCGGCAACGCGGTCGGGGCCGGGCTCATCATCGACATGGGGCGGCACATGAACCGCGTGCTGGACCTCGACCCGGAATCCCAGACCGCCGTGGTCGAACCCGGCTGCGTGCAGTCGGTGCTGCAGGCCGCCGCCGCGCCGCACGGGCTGCGGTTCGGGCCGGACCCGGCGACCTCCAACCGCTGCACCGTCGGCGGCATGATCGGCAACAACGCCTGCGGGGCGCGGGCGCTGGGGTATGGCCGCACCTCCGACAACATCGTCTCCTTAGAGGTCATCACCGGCAACGGCGAGGTGGTGAGGCTGGGCGAGGGCGAGACGCCGCCGTTGGAGGAACTGCGCTCCGTCGTCGAGGCGAACCTCGCCGTGATCCGCACCGAGTTCGGGACGTTCTCGCGGCAGACGTCCGGCTACTCGATGGAGCACCTGCTGCCCGAGCGCGGCTTCGCCGTCGAGCGGTTCTTCGCGGGCACCGAGGGCACGCTGGGCATCGTGCTGGAGGCCAAGGTGCGCCTCGTCGCCGACGCGCCGCACAAGTCGACGATCATCTTGGGATACGCGACCATGCCCGACGGCGCCGACGACATCGTGAACCTGCTGCAGTTCAAGCCGACCGCCGCCGAGGGGCTCGACGAGCGCGTGGTGGCCGTGGTGGCCCGCAACAAGGGGCCGGAGGCGGTGCCGCACCTCCCGAAGGGCCAGGGGTATGTCATCATCGAACTGGTCAGCGACTCGCCGGAGGAGCTGGCCGCGCGCAACCAGGCGCTGCTCGACGCCGCGCACTGCCTGGAGGGCTGGGTCGTCACCGACCCCGACGAGGCCAAGGACATCTGGCAGATGCGCACCGACGGTGCCGGGCTGGCGGGGGTGGCGCTGGACGACCCGGCATACCCCTCCTGGGAGGACGCGGCGGTGCCCGCCGACAAGCTCGGCCCCTACCTCCGCGAGTTCGACAAGCTGCTCGACAAGCACCACATGCACGGGCTGGCCTACGGCCACTTCGGCGAGGGCTGCGTGCACTGCCGCATCGACTTCCCGCTCGACAAGCCGGGCGGCTCGGCGGCCTACCGCGCGCTGATCCTCGACGCCGCGCGGCTGGTGGCCAGCTTCGGCGGGTCGATGTCGGGCGAGCACGGCGACGGGCGGGCGCGCAGCGAGACGCTGCCGATCATGTACTCGCGCCGCTCCCTGGACATGTTCGCCGCGGTAAAGGCCCTGTTCGACCCCAAGAACCTGCTGAACCCCGGCGTGCTGGTCGACCCGCTGCCCGTCGAGCAGGACCTGCGGGTGCCGCTCACCCTCTATTCCCCGCTGCGGAAGACCGACCCGACCTTCGTGCGCGACGTCCACCAGTGCTCCGGCGTGGCGAAGTGCCTGGCCAACACGACCTCGGGGGGCGGGGTGATGTGCCCGAGCTACCAGGCGACCGGCGACCAGTTCCACTCCACGCGCGGCCGGGCGCGGATGCTGCAGGAGATGATAAACGGCGAGCTGCTGCACGGCTGGCGCGCGCCCGAGCTCGCGGCGGCGCTCGACCTCTGCGTGGCCTGCAAGGGCTGCCGGCGCGACTGCCCGACGGGGATCGACATGGCGGCGTACAAGTCGCGCGCGCTCTTCGAGCGCTACCGCGGGCGGCTGCGGCCCCTGCGGCACTACGCGCTGGGCTGGCTGCCCAGGTGGGGGCGGCTCGTCAACAAGGTGCCGGGACTAGGGGTGATGGCCAACCTGGCGCTCGCCGTGCCCGGCGTGAAGCACGCGATCCTGGGGCTGGCCGGGGTCGACTTCCGCCGCCCGATGCCGCGCTTCCGCACCTCCGGCTCGGCCCGCCTCGGCGGCCAGGAGGCGGTCGACGCGGCGCTGACGGCGCGCGAGGAGCGCCCCGTCGTCGCGGTGTGGGTCGACTCCTTCTCCGACGCCTTCGCCGGCGACGCGCTGCCCGCGTTGGTCAAGGTGCTGCTGGGCGCGGGGCTGCACCCGCAGATCGTCGCGGGCGATGCCTGCTGCGGCCTCACCTGGATCACGACCGGCCAGCTCGACGGGGCCAGGGCGCAGTTGCGGCGGGCCCTCGACGTGCTGGCGCCCATCGCCGAGTCGGGCGTGCCGATCGTCGGCATGGAGCCGTCGTGCATGGCCGGATGGCGCTCCGACGCCCCAGAGCTGCTGCCCGACGACCCGCGCGTGGCGCTGGTGGCGGGCGCGACCAAGACGCTGGCCGAGCTGCTGGGGTCGCTGCCGGGCTACCAGGTGCCGGATCTCACCGGCCACACCATCGTCGCCCAGCCGCACTGCCACCACTCCTCCGTGCTCGGCTGGAAGGCCGACGCCGCCCTGCTGAAACGCACGGGCGCGAAGGTGGTCAAGGTCGGCGGCTGCTGCGGCCTGGCCGGCAACTTCGGCGTCGAGCGCGGCCACTACGACGTGTCGGTGAAGATCTTCGAGCACGATCTCTTGCCCGCGATCCGCGCCGCCGGCCCTGACGCCATCCTGCTCGCCGACGGCTTCTCCTGCCGCAAGCAGATCACCGACCTGGAAGGCCGCCAGGCCCTCACCCTGGCCCAGTTGCTCGCCGCCCACGCCTAGCGGGGGCGATCACGCGCGCGCCACCACCGCCGGGTGCAGGTCCTCGGGGGGTGGGGACCAGGTGGCGGCGGCGGCGTCTTGTTGGGCGCCGGAGCGGATGTCCTTGACCTGGCCGGTTGGGCCGCCGAACCAGACGTAGGGGATGCCGCGGCGGTCGGCGAGCTTGATCTGCTTGCCGTAGGCGGCGGCGTTCGGGGACACCTCGACCGGGATGCCGCGGGACCGCAGGGCATCGGCAACCGACTCCGCGACCGCCCGCGTCTCCTCCGCGTCCACCGCGACCAGGACGGCGCTCGGAACCGGCCTGCTCGCCGCCAGCACGCCCTTGCCGATGAGCGGGGCGAGCACGCGGGTCACGCCGAAGCTGATGCCCACGCCGGGGTAGGTGTTGCGCCCGTCCGACGCCAGCGCGCCGTAGCGCCCGCCGGCGCTGACCGTGCCCAGCCCCGGATAGCCGTCCAGGGACAGCTCGAAGACGTTCCCCGTGTAATAGTCCAGCCCCCGCGCCACCGACAGGTCCGCCACGATGCGCCCGGGGAAGCGGGCGGATACGGCTTCCACTAGCGCAGACAGTTCCGCGAGGCCCTCCTCCAGCGTGTCGTTCGCGACACCCAGGCCCCGCACCAGCGCGGCGAAATCCGCGGTCCGGATCGACGCCAGGGCCAAGACCGCGTCGGCCTGCCCGGAAGACAGCCCGAGGTCGGCCAGCAGCTCCCGCACCACGGCC
>JAISSX010000068.1 GCA_031272885.1 Bifidobacteriaceae bacterium
AAAACACGCCAACCTTTAGGCAACCACCGCAATAACCGGATCAATCACCTCTTGCCTGGTCGAGTCAACAAAACCGTGGTCGGTGATGGAATAGCCCGGCCCAGCCGCCAGCGGCACAAAGGACAGGAACATGAAGGGCAGTTCGATCTGGGACCCCAGGCCATGCACCACCCGGTTCAGTTCCCGCTTCACCGAAGCCACCTCCAACGCCGGCAAGTCGCTCAGCAGCCCGGCCACCGGGTAGGCGATCTCCGCCACCACGCGCCCGTCAACCACCACGACCTGCCCGCCACCTAGTTCCAGCACCCGGTTCACCGCCGCAGCCACATCATCCAAGGACGCCCCCACCGCTACCACGTTGTGGTTGTCGTGCGCCACGGAGGAAGCGATCGCCCCCGAACCCAGGCCGAACCCGGTAATGAAGCCGCGCCCAATGTTGCCGTTGATGCCGTACCGCTCCACCTGGACGATGTACAGGACGTCCTGCGACACGTCGGCCTGCACCACGCCATCGGCCACCCGCAGGGTGACCTCCACCCCGTCTCGTTTGGCGAAACCGGGCGCGATCGAGATCGCCCGGCACCGCACCCCAGACACCCCAGACACCCCAGACACCCCAGCCGCCCCACCATCAACCCGCAACGCCAACTGGTCCGGCGTCACCGGCCGGGCGGCCCCCGTGGTCCCCAACAGCACACGGTCATGTTCAGCCAACGGATACGACGTCACGAAAGCCCCCTGGTCCACCACCAGTTGGCCCTTCGCCACCACCGACACCACCTGGAAGTCTTCCGGCCCGGTGGTAAGCACGATGTCGGCCACTTTCCCCGCGGATAGCCCGCCGATCTCGTGGTCCAAGCCGAAGGACCGGGCGGCGTTCAACGTCACCCACTGGATGGCGTCGACAAACCGCGCGCCTTCACGCAGCGCCACCCGCAAACCGTGGTCCAGGTGGCCGGTGGTGACGGCATCGGGCGTGTCCAGGTCGTCCGTCACAATCGACAGCCGGTTGGTATCCACCCCAGAGGCCAAGATGCCACCTAGGGCTCCCTCTACCCCGTGCGCCAGCGAGCCTTGCCGCAACTGGATGTGCAGCCCGGCGCGTAGCCGCTCCACGGCATCGGCCGCCAACTTGGCCTCGTGGTCGGTGGTGACCCCGGTGGTCAACACCGCGGCCAGTTCCCGTCCCCGCAACTGCGGTAGGTGCCCCTGCAGCGACTTGCCCTTCGCTTTGGCTATCGCCAGCGATCGCAGCAGGTCTTCGTGCCCGGCCAACACCTGCAGCGACACGATCTCGGACAGGCCAACCGCGTCCGGCCGGTCCAACGCCCGGGCAATAATCTCCGAGTCGAAACGCCCGGCGGTGGTCTCGATGTCGGGTGAAAACGGCACGTGCGACGGCACCGACAGGTACAGCTTCAGGTGGGTGGCGGCGGCCTCATCCAACACCGCTTCGATGCCGGGCAGGCCGGCCACTACGCCGATCTCATGGAGGTCGGTGAAGATGGTGGTGGTGCCGTGCAGCAGCACCGTCTTGGCGAACTCGCGGATGGCCAGGGAAGTCGATTCGGGATGGATGTGGGCGTCCACGAAGCCGGGCGTCACATACAGCCCCTCCGCGTCAACCACCTGTGTCGATGGGCCGATGGCGTACCCCACCTCGCCCACCGCCACGATCCGTCCGTCCGCCACCGCCACCCCGCCGGGGTAGGTTTCCAGCGTGTAGACGTTGACCAGCGTCCCGCCCTGCACCACCAGGTCGGCCGGCTCCTCACCTAGGGCTACCCGCCGCAGCCGGGCACCGCTCACTTGATGACCTCCAGCACCGGGTCGATCACTTCTTGGCGCGCCACGTCGATGAAGCCGTGGTCGGTCACGGCGTATTCCGGGATGGCGGCCAGCGAGATGAACGACAGGAAGATGAACGGGTCTGGGATCGAAGAACCGATCCGCTTGGCGGCATCGTTCAGGCGGTACTTCTCCACCACCAGGTCTTCGAACGGCAGGTCGCTCAGCAGGCCCAACACGGGGAAGGGCGATTCGGCCAGGATTTCGCCGCCATCGACCACCACTTGGCCGCCGTCCAGTTCCACGATTCGGTTGACGGCCGTCGCAATGTCCTCGTGGTTGGTACCGATCACGATGATGTTGTGGTTGTCATGCCCCACCGATGAGCCGATAGCGCCCCGCGTCAGGTGGAAGCCGCCCTGGAAGGCTCGCCCAATATTGCCGTTCTTGCCGTGCCGCTCCACCTGCACGATGTACAGCACGTCCTTTTCCAGGTCGGCCTGCACCACGCCATCGACCACGTCCAACACCGCTTCGCGGCCGGTGGTGATGGCGATCCACGGCAGCACGTCCGCCACCAGGATGCGGGCCTGGCGCGCCGCCGGATCAACCCGGAACTTGATCGACTCCGCCGTGACGGGCTCCACCAGCGACACGGTCTTCAATAGGGCGGGATGGTGTTCGGCCACCGGATAGCGCTCCGCCAACTGCCCCTGCCAGGCCACTCGCTTGCCGGCCGCGAAGGTGCCCACCACCTTGAAGTCCTCCGGCCCTGTGGTCAGGTTGATGTCCGCCCGGCGGCCTGGCGCCAAACCGCCCACCTCATGCCCTACCCCTGAAGCGTTGGCCGGGTTGATGGTGACGAACTGGACAGCCTGGATGAACGACGCGCCCAGGCTCAACGCGGTGCGCACGGCCTCGTCCAGGTGGCCCCGGTCCACCAGGTCGGTGGTGTTGATGTCGTCGGTGATGATGGCCACGCGCGCGGTGTCCAGGCCGCTCTCCAGCACCACCGGCAGCAGGTCCCGCAGCGACCGGGCGGCCGAGCCGTCCCGCAACAGCGCGTAGGTGCCGCCACGCAGACGTTGCAGCACGTCATCGGCGGAAATGGCCTCGTGGTCGGTGGTGACGCCGGCGGCCACGGCCAGGTTGAACGCCTGGGTTGAGGCGTGCGGCAGGTGACCGTGCACCACGTAGCCGTGGCGCAGCGTCTCGTCGATGGCGGCCAGCAGGTCCGGCGTGCGGCGCCAGATGTACTCCCCTACCGTTTCGGACAGGCCGCGGGCCTGAGGGTGGTTCAGGGCGTCGGCAATGATTTCGGCGTTGAAGATGGCGCCGCTGGTCTCCAGGTTGGGGCTGAACGGAATGTGGGACGGCACCACGTAGTAGATGTTCAGCCCGGTGGTGGCGTTCTCTTCCAGCACTGCGGCGATGCCGGTCTGGCCGGCCACCACGCCCACCTCGTGGATGTCGGTCACGATCGAGGTGGTGCCGTGCAGCAGCACGATTTCGGCGAACTGGCGGATGGAGAAGGAGGACGATTCGGGGTGGATGTGGGCGTCGATGAACCCGGGCGTGATGTACAGCCCGGCGGCGTCGATCACCTCGGTGCCCTCGCCGATGGCGTAGGACACGTCCCCCACGGCAGCGATCCGGTCCCCGGAAACGGCCACGCCGCCTTCGTAGATTTCGCCCGAATAGACGTTGACTAACTGGCCGCCCACAATGACCAGGTCGGCCGGCGCCAGGCCGGCCGCGACGTCGAGTAGTTGCTTCGATGGCATGGCAGGGTCCTCTTTCACTAGTGGTTGGCGCCGCCCGGCGGCGGCACGGCCTGGGCTCCGTGAACCCAGACCTGGCGGACGTTGGCCGCCGTGGTCAGGTAGGCGATTTTCTCGAACACCCCGTGGCTGCCCGCGTCGGCGGCCTCGTCGAACAGCGGCAGCCGGTTGCCGGTGGCCGATGTCGTGTCGATCACCTGGGCGTCGAACAGGTAGCCCTCCAGCAGGCGGCCGGCCTTGAGGCCCAGGGCTTCGGCGCCGCCGGCGGTGGCCAGGTAGAACGCTTCATCGACGGTCAACGCCGAACCGGGCCGGCCGCGGCGGGCGGGGGCGCGGGCGGCATCGACCCCGGCCTGCAGCATGCGGGAGGAGATGACGGCCTGCCGGATGGTCTGCCACAGCGAGGGTGAGAAGCCGCCTGAAATGTCGGACCCTAGGCCCACCCGCAGTTTGAACTCGTCCAGCATGCGCCGCACCGGCGCCACGGCGGAGGCGAAGTAGGCGTTGGAGTGTGGGCAGTGGCTGATCACGGCGTCGTGGGCGTAGAGACGGCGCAGGTCGTCATCGGAGGCGTGCACCACATGCCCCAGGATGGTCCGCTCCCCCAGCAGCCCGGCCTGTTCTAGGACCACCGTGCCGCTAACGCCGTAGCGTTCCAACGAGAAATGATGCTCCCAGTCGCCCTCGCTGACGTGGGTTTGGACGAAGGCACCGGTCTGCTGGGCAATCTGCCCCAGGCCCTTCAACCCTTCCAGGGTGCAACTGGGGATGAAGCGCGGTGTCACCACCCCGTACAGGCCCTGCGGCGCTTTGGCCGCCAGTTGCCCGATGCCGCCCAGGAACCGTTCGGTTTCGGCCAACGCCGCCCTGGTCGACGAATCCCTGTACCAGCGCGGGTTGGCGCCCGGGTCATCCGCTACCACCTTGCCCACGAAGGCCCGCTGGCCGGCCTTGGCGGCCAGCGCCGCCAGCGTCAGGGTGGCTTCAGTGTCGACCGTGCCGTAGTAGACCGCGGTGGTGGTGCCCAGCCTCAGCAGCGTGGCCACCAGGTCGCTGTAGACCGCTTCAGCCCACACCGGGTCGGAGAAGCGAGCCTCAAGTGGGAAGGTGTACTTGTCCAGCCACACCTCCAGGGGCTCGTCTAGGCCGGTGCCGGTTTGGGCCCACTGGGGGGCGTGAATGTGGGTGTCCACTAGGCCGGGCAGCAGGTATTGGCCGGGTTCCAGCTTGGTGTACCAGCCGGCTATTTCAGCAGCGTGCCGGGCCTTGGCCGCGTCGTCACCGGCCGGGTCCAGCACCCTTGCTATGACCCCGGTCGAATCGACCAGGTACAACCTGTCCGGCACCGCCTCGACCGTACGACCGGTGACCGTGGTGAATGCCGGTCCCTCGACGGCGAGGGCGATGTGGGGCAGACGGGCCATTATCTTGCCTCCTGTTCATAGGCCGCGTGTGTCGCGTCCGACAACCATTGCAACACGCCGGACAGGATGATCGCAGCGCCGGTGACGGCCACCACGGCGGCCCACATCTCGGCGTAGTGGAACTGGGTGGGCGCCTGATGGATGACGGCGCCGATGCCGTGCCCGGTGGCCAGCCATTCGGCCAGGAGGGCACCCGTCAAAGAGACGGGGAAGGCCAGGCGGGCGGCCGCGAAGACCGCCGGGATGGCGGACGGCAACGCCACCCGCCGCAGCACCGACAGGTCGGAGCCGCCGTAGGCCAAAATCAACTCCACGGCGGTTCTGGGCGCGCCGCGCAGGCCGGCCGTGATGATGACCAGGCCGTCGAAGAAAACCACGATGATGCCGATCACGGCCACGCCGGTCAGCCCCCGGCCCACCAGCAGGATGATCAGGGGCGCCAACACCACCAAGGGGAAGGTCCGCAGCAGCACGGCCGTGGGATACATCAGCTTCTGCAGGGGCGGGATCAGCACAAACGAGACGGCGCCCAGGCCGGCCACCACCAAGCCCAACAGGTAGCCCAATCCGGCATCGCGCAACGTGATGGCCAGGGCACCGAACACCACACCGCGGCGGGCCGCGCCCTTGTCCGGGTCGAACAAGTACTGCCACACCTGATCCGGGCCTTGGCCCACGGAGCGCGGCACCCCGGCCAGGCGCAGGGCCACCCACCAGAGCAGAATCGTGGCCACCAGAGCCACGGCCACGAACCGCGCCGATTTCCAACCGCAGCGCCACACCTCGCGGCTCATGTCAGCCTCCGGTTCACGGCCGCCCGCAGCGCCGCCGCCACGCCGGTGCCGGCCAGCGTCAACGCCACCGTTAGCAGGCCCAGGTTCCAGGTACGGGTCTTCTCGTAAACGCCTTGCGACACGGCCATGGCCACGCCGATCCCCTTGTCCACGCCACCCAGGTATTCGCCCAACAGGGCGCCGATGACGGCACACGGCACCGCAATCTGCAGCGAGGCGGTGAAGGCCGGCAGGGCGGCGAAGGCCCGCACCTTGAGCAGTTCCTTCAACCGCGAGCCGCCGTACACCCGCACCACCTCGAGTTGCGCCTGGCTGACCGAACGCAGCCCGGCCAGGGTCGGTATCAGCACCGCGTAGTGCACCGCCACGGCCCCGATCACAATGCCGGGCACGCGCCCACCGGCCAGTAGGGCCAGGATCGGGCCGATCGCCATCGACGGCAGGCATTGCAGTACCAGCGCAACTTGGACCAGGCCCGCTTGGGTCCGCGGCACCAGGGCAGCTATGACAACACAAGCCAGGCCGGTGCCCACGCCTATCCCCAGTCCGGTCAGCGCCGTACTGCCGGTGGTGGAGGCGACCGACAGGTAGAAGCTGGGCCCGTCATCGTGCAACGCCGACGCGATGGTCCAGGGCGACGGGAAGACGTTGGCCTTCAGCCAGCCCAGGCCGGACGCCACCGCCCACAGGGCCAGGATCAGCCCCAGGCCGGCCGCCGCCAGGCCGGCCGTCTTGGCCGCCGTTTGGGGCGCGCTGATGAAACGGGATGGGCGCATCAGGCCTGCTCCATCCCGCCATACAGCAACCGCAGGGCCTCGGCCTCCAGG
This sequence comes from Bifidobacteriaceae bacterium, assembly GCA_031272885.1. GTDB lineage: Bacteria > Actinomycetota > Actinomycetes > Actinomycetales > WQXJ01 > JAISSX01. The sequence continues at coordinate 6,615 of JAISSX010000068.1, forward strand.
GCCCGGAAACGCTCGCTGGCCAGCACTTCCAGCCCGCGTGGCCGCGGCAGGTCGATGTCGATCACCGCCAGCACGCGGCCCGGCCGGGGGGTCATCACCACTACGGTGTCTGACAGCAAGATGGCCTCGTCGATGGCGTGCGTCACCATCAGCGTGGTGGCCGGTTTGCGTTCCAAGACGCCCAGCAGTTCCAGGTTCAAGGTGCGCCTGGTCAGGTCATCGAGGGCGCCGAACGGCTCGTCCAGCAGCAGGACTTCGGGTTCGGTCACCAGGGCGCGGGCGATGGCGACCCGTTGGCGCATGCCACCGCTGAGTTGGCGTGGTTTGGCGTCCGCGAACGCCTGCAGGCCCACCAGTTCGATCAGGGCGTCGATCTGCGCCGGGCTTGACTTGGTGCCGATCACCTCGCCCGGCAGCGCGATGTTCTGGCGCACCGTGCGCCACGGCAGCAGGGCGGCATCCTGGAAGGCGATGCCCAGCGGTTGGCGCCGCCGGTCCCGGGTGACGGGGGCACCGTCGATCAACACCTCGCCGCTGGTGGCCGTCTCCAGGCCCGCCAACAGGCGCAGCACGGTCGACTTGCCGCACCCGGACGGGCCGATCAGCGACACGAAAGAGTGTCGCGCGGCGCTCAGCGACACGCCATCGAGCGCCAACAACTGCCCACCCCGGTAGGCGAACTGCTTCGACACCTCCCGCAGTTCGATCCCAGGCGGCACGGCCGTGGCGGCGGGACTGTCCGCCACGGCCGGCGCGCTGCTGGTCAGGGTCATTGCTGGACGTACTTCAGGTCCGGGTTCTCGGCGTAGATCTCGTTGATGATCGAAACGTCGAACAGGTCATCGGCCGTGATGGAGTAGCCTCCCAGGTTGATCGAGTTGACGTTCTTGTCAAGCTGGTCCTGGGAGATGGTGCCGATGCCGTTGGCCAGGGATTCATCGGTGATGATCTCGGTCAACTGGATATTCCACGAGTTGGTTTGGCTGGCCGTTTCCAGGCCGGCGTCCTTGCCGTACAGGTCCACCGCCAGCGAGACGGCCCGTTCGGTGTCACCCAGGATGGCGTTCCAACCCTGAATCCAGGCGGTCAAGAAGGCCTTCACCTTGTCGCGTTCGCTGTCGATGGTCTCCTTGCTCACTACCAGGGCCTCGCCCACCAGCGGCACGCCGTGGTCCTGGAGCAGGAAATCCTCATAGCCGGGCACGCCGTTCGCCGCCAGCAGCGCGCCAGTGCCGTAGGTGAAGGTGGCGATGGCGCCGGCCTCGATCTGCTCTTGGGCGTCACCACCCGTTGACGGCACCCGGGTGATCTGCTCCGGGTCGATGCCGTTCGCGGCCAGGAAGATGTTCCAAGGGACGATGGCGGCGTCTGGCACGGCGACCGTCTGGCCGATCAGGTCTTCAGCGCTGGTGACCGGGTTGTCGCTGGCGTAGGTCAGGGCGTACGGGTTGCGCTGGTAGAGGGCGGCGATGATGCGGAAGTCACCCGAGCCTTCCTCGTTGGCGGCCACCGTCAGCAGCGGGCTGGTGCGGCCGATCCAGGCCTCGCCGGCCGCCAAAGCCACTTCGGCCGGGGCCACCGTGGGGCCGCCGGCAACCAGTTCGACGGCGCTGAAGCCGGCGGCGGCGAAGAAGCCGTCTTCGATGGCGGCGTATTCGCCCGAGAATTCGATGTTCTTGAACCAGGACAGCTGTTCGGTCACCGAGCCGTAATCTGCCGCTTCGGGGCCGGCTGGGGTGGGGGTTTCGGCTTCGGTTTCGGTGCCTGTGTCGGTGTCCGTGTTGGTGTCGGTTTCGGTGGCGACGTCCGTCTTGGTGTCCGCTGCGGTGGCAGTTGCGGTGTCTGACTGGGTAGCGCTGGCTTCAGGCTTATCGGAGTCGCCTCCGCAGGCAGCCAAGGCCGATGCCGTGAGCGCGGCCACTGCGGCCAGGGCAGTCAACTTCAGGGGTGATTTCATCTTCGATTCCTCGCTTAGGGATGGTTGGCGGGCTGGTACGCCCGAAGACTGCGGACAGATCGGGGCCCTTCGACTGGGCTGGTTGGGAGAACGGTTGGAACGGGCCGGTCAGGGCCGGCCGCTGGTCAAAGCAGGCAGGGCGCGTTCAGCGCAAGGGCATTCGCCCGCAACAGTTCCTGGCTTCGGTCCAACGCATGCCGCTGAAGCTATCAATCCCGGCTGGCCGGGCGTCAAGACGGGGCGTCGAGCGGTCCGGCAGGTGGGCGGACGCTAAGTCACTGGCCGGGACGATGCAAGTTCGGAACTTGAGACGATGTTGGGGCTTGGGTTGGCGCTGCCAGGCGTTTGGCCTGTTCGGCGGCCTGGGTGGGGCCTGAACGGCTTCGGCTCTCCCCTATCGAGGCCCCGCACCGCGTCCTTGGCAACCGGACGACATCGGGCGCCGCAACACCCTTGAATGAAAAGGGGACCCGGCCGGGTAGCGGGGACGCCCAGGTAGGCTTCTCCCCATGGCCGAAGAGCGCGAAGTCCTGACTTGGGAGGGGTTCGGCGCGGCGGTACGCCAACTGGGCCAGGCGGTGGTTGATTCTGGCTACCGGCCGGATCTGATCATGGGCATTGCGCGCGGCGGGCTGTTCACCGCCGGCGCGCTGGGCTATGCGCTGGGCATCAAGAACATCCACACCATGAACGTGGAGTTCTACACCGACATCGACCGGCGCCTGCCCATCCCGATCATGCTGCCGCCGGTGCCACAAGAGGTGGACCTGAAGGAAAAGTCCGTGCTGGTGGCCGACGATGTGGCGGACACGGGCGGCACACTGAAGCTGGTGCGGGACTTCTGCGCCCCGCACGTGCGGGAGTTGCGGCTGGCGGTGCTGTACCAGAAGCCGCGGTCGATTGTGCAGTGCGACTACACCTGGCGGCAGACCGAACTGTGGATCAGCTTCCCCTGGTCCAGCGACCCGCCGCTAGTCCCGGGTGTCTAGCCGCTCTTGCAGCCGAAATCGATGGCTCGGGCCACGGCAATGTTGGCGGCTACCGGGGGCGACAACTTCGAACGAGCTGGGACGGTAACCGTGTACGGCCCCAGCCCGGTTCCGCTATTCGCTGTGGTGCTGTACCAGCAGCGAAATTTCACCGCCTGAGCGTAGTAGCAGTTCGAGTTGTTGAGCTTGGCGAATAGGACCGGGCCGACCCTCGAATAGCTGACTGTCGGCTTGGCGCACATGGCGATAGCCTGGGCCGGCTCCGTGGTGGTGGCCGTGGTGACCGGGGCCAGGCCGAGACCGAACGCGAGACCTGCACCGGTGAGAACTGCAACAACTCTGGGGATCAGTCGCTTTCGCATGGCACCTACCCTACCGAACCACCTCCGACCCTGGCCACCACCAACTCACCCCAGGTTCGCGCCACAGGGTTGCAGGGAACGGCTCCGCGTTACAGGGGACGGTTCCGGGGCTACAGGCGAGGTTCCTGGGTTACGGGGGACGGCTCCGCGTTACGCGGTTACAGGGGACGGTTCCGTGTAACGGGGTTACAGGGGACGGCTCCGCGTTCCGGGGTTACAGGGGACGGTTCCGCGTTCCGGGGTTACAGGGGACGGCTCCGCGTTCCGGGGTCACGGAGGACGGCTCCGCGTTCCGGGGTTACAGGGGACGGTTCCGTGTAACATCGGAGATGTTACACGGAACCGTCCCCTGTAACCCTGAACCCTCCCCTGCAACCCCCGAACCCTCCCCTGCAACCCCGGAACCCTCCCCTGTAACCCCGGAACCGTCCCCTAACACCGCTCCGGAGTCGTCAAACCGTCTCGATCAGGACGTCTACCGCTTCTGCCGCCAAGGCACCCAGGTCTCCGCCATCGGACGTCAATACGGTTCCGCCTGGCTCCGCCAGCGCGACAACAAGAGCGTCGACGGCAGAGCCGCGCCGGGACCAGGTACGCAGGGCGGCGGCGCGCCGAGCCGTCGGCTCCGACGCCGTTGACCTGATGTCGCAAGCCTTCAATAGCCGGTTCACATTGGCGTCCCGCGACGGCATGCCGGTCAAGGACTCAACCAACACCATCATTGGGACGACCGGCGGCCACAAGCCGCGTCGCCGCAGCGTCATAATCATGGCCGCCGTGGCGCGATCACGCGTGGCCAACCGGGTCAATGCCCCAGAGTCAAGTACCAGCATCAGGCTGCCGCCGCGGCCATGGCGTGGGCTTGAATCCGGGCCGCGATCGCGTCTGCCCGGGCCATTTCTTCCTCGGATGGCTGGCCCACTTCTGCCAGCAATTCCTCCACGTACTGGTCGGCCCTTGACTCCAGTTCCCGCCGCCTAAGTTCCGCCGCTACGGCGGTCTGCAACAGCTCGGACGCCGGCAGACCCTGCTCCTTGAGTAGTCGATGTAGCTCATCCGGCAAGTAGACTTGAATGCGTGGCATACGCCTAACTATACGCCTAGCCGGCTGGGGCTCACGCGAGGTGGGTGCGGACGGCATCGAGCACCGCCCGGTCGGCCGGCAGCCACGGCACGGAATCCAACTCCTCGGGCCCCAGCCACAACGCGGCGTGATGTTCCTTCAGCGTGTAGCCACCCCGCAGGCGGCATCGGTAGAAGGCAATGGTGGTGCCGTGGTCGGTGGCAGTGCCGATCAACGCCCCCACCTCGATGCCGGCCGCCAGTTCTTCCCTGATCTCGCGCTGCAGCGCCACCCGGGGGTTCTCCCCCGCAATGACCTTGCCGCCCGGGAACTCCCACCGCCCGGCGCTAGGGCCGGTCTTGCGCTGGGCCGCCAGCACCTTGCCGCCCCGCACCAGGCACGCCGCCACCACGTCCACCCGAGCCATGCGAGCATCGTAGCCCGATGGCGTCCGGGGCGGCGTGCGTAGCGAGATCCCGGGTCAAGCCCGGGATGACAACCAACCAAGCCCGGACCAGCGGCCAGCGGGTTACGGGGGGCTCCGCGTTACGGGGGACGGTTCCGGGTAACGTGGGTTACAGGCGAGGTTCCGGGGTTACAGGGGACGGTTCCGTGTAACATCGGAGATGTTACACGGAACCGTCCCCTGTAACCCCGGAACCGTCCCCTGTAACCCCGGAACCGTCCCCTGTAACCCCGGAACCTCGCCTGTAACGCGGAACCGTCCCCCTGTAACCCCTGTGACCCCTGTAGATGCTTAGTCGACCGTGACGCCGGCGTACTTGTAGCTGGTGCGGTTGTAGAGGTCCTGGTGCAGGCCGTGAACCCGGTCGCGGAAGGGCGTCACGTCAATCTGGTAGACGGGCACAATCACCGAACCGCGTTCGTACTCGATCAGCTGCATGGCGGTGACGTATTCGCACTGTTCCACCGGATCAGCCGTGGACTGCATCTTGATGTTCAGTTCCGTGTACTCCGGGTCGTTGAAGTGCGAGGCGTTGTCTTCGCCATCGGGCAGGAAGTGGGTGGCGGACATCTCCGGATAGGCCGAACCGGACCAGTTGATGACGAACTGCCACTCCATCCAGTTGTCCAAGAAGGTGGCGGCGTCCAACTTCTTCGGTTCCACCAGCACGCCAATCTTGGCGGCTTCCTGGGCAAACAGTTCCGCAGTCTCATACATGCCGGGGTTGAAGGCGTCGGTCACCAGTTCGACCGACAGCGGGTTGGACTCGTCATAACCGGCCTGGGCCAACAATTCCTTGGCACCTTCCAGGTCCTGTTCGCGCTGCGGTACGTCCGGCAGGGCGCAAGACGTGTTGTTGCCGTTGATGTCGTTGGCCACGACGGCGTACCCACCGAAGGCGTTGGCCACCGTCAGCTCACGGTTGACGATCAGCCGGAAGGCCTCCCGCACACGCTCATCGTCGAAGGGCGCAATGTCCATCCGCATGTCCAGCGTCAGGTGGCTGGCGGAGGGGGACTCGATGACGCTAATACCCTCAGTTTCGGACAGGGCCTTGGCGTCGGTGAACGGCACGGCGTGGGCCACGTCGATCTGCCCGCCGCGCAGCGCGTTGGCCACGGCCTCTTGGTCGGAGAAGAATTCAATCGTCAAGTCTTTGAAGCCGGGCTTCTCGCCCCAATAGTCGTCGAAGCGGGTGAACTTGGCTTCGCGGCCGGGCGTGAAGGAGACAACCGAGAACATGCCGGTGCCATCGGGCGAACCGTCTAGCTCGTATTGGCTGGTCATCTTCAGCCGCTCGCGGGCCATCAACTCTGGGAACATGCCGTACGGCTGGTTGAGGTGGATCTCCACCGTCAGGTCATCGATCTTGACCAGTTCATCGCGTTCGATGATCTGGATCTGGAAGGCCGCCGCGTAGGGGTGCTCCGGGTCCAGCATGCGCTGCAGCGAGTAGATCACGTCATCGGCCGTGAAGTCGTGGCCGCCGTGCGTCTTGATGCCTTCCCGCAGCTTGACCGTCCAGACGTCGTTGGTCTCGTTGGGCGTCATCGATTCGGCCAGCGCCATCTCGATCGAACCGTCGTACGCGATGTGGGTCAGGCCGTCGTAGACCTGGGTCCAAATCACCAGGCCGGACATTGATGACTGCTCCGAATAGGGATCGATTTGGTCGGCCGAGTTGCCCATCACGCCCAGGATCAGGCTGCCGTCGGCGTTGCCGGTGCCGGCCGCGGTCGAGTCACCGCCCGCCGCGGCGGAGCCGGCGGCAGCGCTACCGCTGGCGTCGGAGCCACTCTTGTCTCCGCCGCAGGCGGTGAGCAGCATGGGTAGCGCAATCAGGGCGGCTGCGGCCAGGGCGATGGCGCGCCGCGGGGACCGAGTGGAGGGGGTAACGGGGCTGGTCACGAGGGTTGTGCTCCTTTGCTGGCTGACCGGGAAAGTGCCAGCGGCCATAGTACAGGTGATTCGTTACCAGCGGGTTTACCGGCCCTTTCCGCCAGATGGCGGCCGGTTGCCACCAGGTGGCACACCCGTAACATGAGCCTGCCATACTTGACCCATGTCCGTACCGCACCCCAGCCCCTACCCCGTCTTGTTCAGCCCGCTCAAGGTGGGCCGCATGATCTGGAAGAACCGGATCATTTCGGCCCCCATCAGCTCCCACGCTGTCTCCCACGAGGGCGCCATGCTGCCCGGCGGCATTCCCCAATTCGAGCTGTTGGCCAAGGGCGGGGTGGCCGCCGTCACCATCGGCGAGACCCTGGTCCACGCCGCTACCGGCAACAATCACGGCCACGTGCTGCGCCTGGACCGGCCGGACGTCATCCCCGCCCTGCACCGCTGCACCGACGCCATCCACCGCTACGGCGCCTATGCCGGCATCGAGCTGATCCACCCCGGCCAGCGGGCCGACGCCCAATACAACGCCGAAGGCAAGGTCTACGGACCCTCGGGTGGTTTCGACCACTACGGCGACGCCCAGCAGGCCGTCACCGAACTGGACGAAGACATGATCGCCACCATCGTGGGCGCCTTCGGCGACGCCGCCGAACTGGCCGTCTGGGCCGGCTTCGACTACGTCACCGTGCACGCCGGCCACGGCTGGCTGATCAGCCAGTTCTTGGCCCCCGCCACCAACCATCGGACCGACCGTTTCGGTGGTTCCCTGGAGAACCGGGCCCGCTTCGCCCTGATGGTGGCGGACGACATCAGAGCCAAGTGCGGCCCCAACCTGGCCATCGACTTCCGCATCAGCGGCGACGACCTGATGGAGGACGGCGCCTCGCAACAGGACAACATTGAACTGGCCCAACTACTGGCCCCCAAGATCGACCTGATCCATGTGTCGGCCGCCAGTTTCCATAACCGCCGGGCCGGCCTGCGCATGTTCCCTTCCATGTTCACGCCGCGTGGCGTCAACGCCTACCTGGCCAAGGAAATCAAGCGCCACGTCGACATCCCAGTGGTAACGGTGGGCGGTTTCGCCGAGCCGGCCCACATGGAACAGGTGGTGGCGGCGGGCGAGGCGGACGCCATCGCCCTGGCCCGCGCCCTGCTGGCCGATCCGTTCCTGCCCACCAAGGCCCGCACCGGCCAGGCGGGCGACATCACCCGCTGCACCCGCTGCAACACCTGCCTGTCGATCGGCTATGTGCCATACGTCAAGTTCGATTCGGGCGTGGCGCACTGCGCCGTCAACCCGTGGTTTGGCCTCGAGGCCGATTTCCTGCACCGCGACCGCCTGCCGGCCGAACACCCCTTGCGCGTGGCCGTCATCGGCGGCGGCCCGGCCGGCCTCGAAGCTGCCATCGGTGCGGCCGAACGCGGCCACACGGTTGACCTCTACGAAAAGGAAGCGGCGCTAGGCGGCATGTTGCGCCACGCCTGGCACCCCGCCTTCAAGCAGGATCTCAAGCGCTTTGTCGACACCCTGGCCGCCCGCGTGGAGCACGCCCCCAACGTCACCGTCCACCTGGACCAGGCGGCCACCCCTGAACTAATTGCCCACCTCAAGCCCGATGCCGTCATCGTGGCCGTGGGGGCCGAACCGGCCGTGCCACCCATCGCCGGGTTGGATGACCCGCGGGTGGTCCACGCCATCGACCTCCACGCACCGGGCGCTCCCGCGATGGCCGACGGCGCCCGCGTGGTGGTGATCGGCGGCGGCCAGGTTGGGCTAGAGGAGGCCATCGCGCTGGTGGGCGCCGGCGCCCAGGCTACGGTGCTCGAGATGGCAGACGGCTTCGCCGCCGACGCCCCCTACCTGCACTGGCTGGCCCTGCGCGACCAGGTGGACCAGTTGGCCGGGCGGCTGGACGTACGGCTCTCCACCAAGGTTTCGGCCGTGACGCCCGATGGCGTGGTGGCCGTGGCGGCGGACGGCGCCCAGGTGGTGTTCCCGGCGGACGTGATTGTGCTGGCCGCCGGCATGGCAGCCCGCCAAAGCGCCGCCGAGGCCTTCCTTGGCACCGCCTCGTCCGTGCGCATTGTGGGCGATGCCGTCCGGCCAGCCCAGATGAACGAGGCCGTCCTGGCCGGCTACTTTGCCGGCTACAACCTCGCCTAGCGCGACTGGAGGTAGGCCAACACCGCCAGCACCCGGCGGTGGTCGTCCGGCGAGGCCGCCAGGTCCAGCTTGGTGAAGATCGACGCCACGTGTTTCTCCACGGCGCCATACGTGATGACCAGCTGCTGCGCGATCGCCACGTTGGACCGGCCCTGCGCCATCAGCCCCAACACCTCTGTTTCCCGGGCGGTTAGCCGGGCCAACCCCGCCGCCACCGTAGCCGCGCCCGGGCCGCCCCCGCCACCCACCAACAGTTGGGCAATGACCTGTGGATCCACCACTGTGCCGCCCTCACCAATGGCAGTCAGCGCCTGGTCCACCGCCTCCAGGTCTTGCACCCGGTCCTTCAAGAGGTAGCCCACTCCCCCACGGCCGTCCGCCAACAACTCGCGGGCATAGGCCGCCTCAACCCACTGTGACAACACCAGCACCCCCACAGTTGGATGCCGCCGCCG
>JAISSX010000056.1 GCA_031272885.1 Bifidobacteriaceae bacterium
CCGGAAGTCTCTCCGGATCGCCGGAGCGGACGCTGCCGGACAGGGGAGAGATCACGGATCAAGACGGGATACAGACAGGCGAGCCGGGTGACCATAAGGAAGCCCGGGTTCACCACAACAGCCAAGCCCGGGGTGACCATAAGGAAGCCCGGGACGCCGGCCAGGTGTGGACGGCTGCTGGCGCCCGATTGCGACAAGCAGAGTGGACTTGGAGCAGCGGAAGAGTGACCACTGGCGAGGACCTGACGGGGATGGGGATGGGGCTGGGGCGTCAGGGCAAGCGGACGCGTGAGGGGGGCCGGGCGAGTCAGTAGCTGGCGCCCAGGGCGGAAGCGTCATCGGACACCGGGACGTCTTGGAGACGGAAGGTGCCTTCGACGTCGATGGTGACCGTGGCGGTACCCGGGTCCGGCCAGATCATGGTGATCAGCATGTCTTGGGTTGCTGCATCGAATGAGGCGACGTTCATGGCGTCGGTGCAGACCATCTCCACGAACTTAGGCGTTGACTGGTCGGCGAGGACCTGGAAGTCGTAGCCATACAGCCGGCCTTCAGGCGTGAGCAGTGCCACCGGGACGGTCCCGGCCATGGTCTGCAGCATGCCGTAGCCCCTGGCCTGAAGGTCCCGGTTGACCGCCCGGCCGGAGTAAGGCATGTAGAAGGCCGAGGTCAGGTTGGGGAACTGGGCTTCTCCCAGGTTGGCCACGGCCAGGCGCAGGTAGCCGACCAGGCCGTTGTCGGTGCGAACCAACTGGTCCACCTTGATCTTGTACTTGGTGGCCTTGGTCATGCCGTTGACGCCCTGTTCGAACTCCAGCCAGTCCTGCCCGCCCTGGCTGGTGGGGTAGTCGGCCGGCATCAGGTCACCCGGGTTGAAGGCCTGGGTTTGGGTGTCGACATGCTCCACCCCGGACATCTGGATTTCGACCCGGCGGTTGAGGGTGCGGGCCTCGGTGGAAGTGCCTTCAACGGCCGGCTCGGATTCGCCGCGGCCCTCGGCCGTGACGGTGTAGGCGTCGCCCAGCAGCGGCGTGATGGCGGCGGCCACCGAGTTGGCGCGGTTCTCGGACAGGGTTTGGTTGTAGGACTCGTCGGCCACGTCGTCCGTGTGGCCGATCACGGTGATGGTGCCACTGTCGTATTCGGCCTTGATCTGGTCCACGGCCCGTTCGATGGTGTCTTGGGCCTCCGGCGTTAGTTCGTATTCATCGGTGGCGAACAGCACATCTGACGTGATGGCAAGCGTGGTGGTCTCGGCGGTGTCTACCACATACATCTCACCTTCGTAGTCACCCAGGAAGCGGCGCAGCGGCACGGTGGCGGCGGCTTCTTGGTCAGCCAGGGGTTCGCCGGTGATGGCGACAAACCGGTCCAGGCCGCCATCGGCCACTACCACCGGTACGGCAGGTATGACACCGAACTTGGGCACAAACAGGTCAACCTGGTCCAGGTTGGGGGCGGGATGCAGGGTGACGGCCGAAACGTGGTTGTAGGTCGCGTTGAGGGCGCTGGGGGCGATGGCCGTGGCGCCGTCGCCCTGGGCAACTTGGCGGAAGGCGCCGGCGCGGGGTAGGGCGTCGACGCCGCTCAACGCGGTGGGCAGCTCTAGCCAGGCGGTCTGCGACGGCAGGTCGAACAGGCGCAGTTGCTGTGGACCTGGAATGAGCTGGCTGGCGCTGAGCCATTGGCTGAGGGAGACCTGCTTGCAGTCACCTTCTGGGTCGTCTTGGAGTTCGTAGTCGGTCACCAGGGCGGCCCGTTGGCCGTCGCTCTGGATGGGATGGGCGGTGACCTTGACGGTGCAGCCGAAGGTGGTGCGGGTGACGGCAACCGGTTCGGCTTGGCTGTCCAGGTCGCCCAGGGGGTCCTGCCAGCCGGTGGGCGTGGCGGCTGCGGTGGCCGATGCCGTGGGGTCGGCTGTGGGGGTGGCGCTGGGCGGCTTCTTCTGGGCCTGCTTGGTGCCGGTGGCTGTGGCGCTTTGGCTGTCTGGGGCGGTGGTGTCTTGGTTACTGTCCGAGTCGCAGCCGGCCAGGCCAGCCCCAGCCGCCACCAGGGCGATGGCGGCCAACCGGGCAAGTGACCGCCTTGGCGGGGATGGGGCGGCCATGGGGATCCTCTCGTTGGGGGAACGGCGCTCTGTTCCGGAAGCTACTCCTGGCGGCGCGGGGGCGCCATGGGGAGAAGTCCCCATGTCTAGGGGAGGAAGGTGGCGGGGCTGGTGATGGCGCGGCGGACGGCCGCCAGGGCGGCGCCGGTCAGGGCCGGGTGGTGGCCGGCGGCCGAGGCCGCCACGGTCAGGCTGGCGCCGCCCCAGCGGGCTGCCAGGACGCGGCCGCTCAGTACCTCCTCGATGCCGGGCCCCAGCGCCGGGGCCAGGGCGGTGAAGTCGCCGCCCAGTACCACCGTTGAGATGTCGAACAGGTTCATGGTGGCGGCCAGCACCTGCCCGATGGCGCCCGCAGCGGTATCGATCGCACGTTGTGCCCGGGCCTGGCCCCGGCCCCCGGCCAGCCGGGCCGCCAGGTCTTCCGGCGTGGCGGCGGCCGGCAGCCCGGCGGCCGCCAGCAGGGCGCGCTTGCCGGCGTAGACCTCGAGGCAGCCGCGGGCCCCGCAGGAGCAGGGCGGGCCTGCCGGGTCAACCGGCACGTGGCCGATCTCCCCGGCCCAGCCGTGCAGGCCGCGGAAGACTTGGCCGCCCACCACCACGCCGGCGCCGATGCCGATCTCACCGGACACGTAGATGAACGACTGGCGGGCACCGATGTGGGCTTCGGCCAGGGCGGCCAGGTTGGCCTCGTTGTCAACCGTGAAGAAGCCGGGCCCGGCGGCGGCCGGTTCCAGGCCGGCCGCCACGCGGCGCACGTCCACGTCGCGCCAACCCAGGTTGGGCGCCCAGCGGAGGGGGCCCTGGCCGGCATCGGTCAAGCCCGGCAGGGCCAGGGTGACGCCGGCTAGGCGCAGGCCGCGGGCTTCGAGCCCGGCGGTGACCTGTCCGGCCAGGGCGCGCAGGGCCGCCAGCGTGCGGCCCGGTTGGGAGCCGCGCAGGTCACGGCGCTGGATGCGTTCATCAAGGTGGGCGCCGGTCAGGTCCAGCGCCCTTACACCGAGGTAGTCGACATTGATCTCTAGCCCCAGGCCGGCCACGGTGCCGCCGGCCAGGCGCAGGGGAGTGGCGGGCCGGCCGGCGCGGCCGGTCACGGTGCGGCGCAGTTCGGCCACCAGGCCGGCCTCGACCAGGGCGTCCACCAGGGCGGAAACGGTCGCCTTGTTGAGTCCAGTGGCGGCGGCGATGCCGGCCCGTGACGGCGGGGCGTCAGCGCCGGCTATGACGCCCATCACCAGCGCCAGGTTCAATTCGCGGAGGGATTCCTGGCGTAGGCCCCCGGCGGTGCCGTTAGGTGGGACCGGGACGGGGGGCAGCACGGTGACGGCAGCCTGTCCCGCGCCGGCTGAAGGTTCCGGGGCTGCAAAGTGGGTGTCAGTGCTGGTGGCAGGGGCAGGCGCGCAGATGCGGGCCCGTCCGCCTCCAGAACCGCCGGCGGCCCCGGCGCCGCCGCCCGAATTTCGCACCTTTGCCCCCTTGCGCAGTGAGTCCTCACAGTATATGTTTATTGGCACAACTAATCCAGTGTCGCTTGAAAATTCAAGCGCAACGGTTCTCGATGAGGAGCACACCATGCCAGGCATCCCGACCCCAACCCCAGCGGACCACTTCTCGTTTGGTCTGTGGACCATCAACTGGGGCGGCCAAGACCAGTTCGGTGCCGCCACCCGGCCCCCGTTCAACGCCGCCTACTGCGTGCGCAAGCTCGCCGAACTGGGCGCTTGGGGCATCACTTTCCACGATGACGACCTGATACCGTTCGGCTCCACGCCGGCGGAGCGGGACGCCATCTTGAAGGAGTTCAAGGCCGCTCTTGATGAGACCGGCATCGTGGTGGAAATGGTCACCACCAACACCTTCTCCCACCCCATCTTCAAGGACGGCGGCTTCACCGCCAACGACCGCCAAGTGCGCCGCTACGGCCTGGCCAAGGTGCTGCACAACGTTGACCTGGCGGCCGAGCTGGGCGCCGAGACCTTCGTCATGTGGGGCGGCCGTGAAGGCGCCGAATACGACACCTCGAAGGACTACTTCGCCGCGCTGGAGCGCTACCGCGAAGGCCTGGACACCGTGGCCGCCTACATCAAGGAGAAGGGCTACGGCCTGAAGATCGGCCTGGAGCCCAAGCCGAACGAGCCCCGCGGCGACATCCTGCTGCCCACCGTGGGCCACGCCCTGGCCTTCATCGCCCAACTAGAGCACGGCGACATCGTGGGCCTGAACCCCGAGGTTGGCCACGAGCAGATGGCGTGCCTTAACTACACTGTGGGCATTGCCCAGGCGCTGTGGGCCGGCAAGCTGTTCCACATCGACCTGAACGGCCAGAAGTCGATCAAGTACGACCAGGACCTGGTGTTCGGCCACGGCGACCTGTTGAGCGCCTTCGGCACGGTTGACCTGTTGGAGAACGGCTTCCCCAACGGCGGCCCGCGCTACACCGGCCCCAAGCACTTCGACTACAAGCCGTCCCGCACCGAATCGCCCGAGGACGTGTGGGTGACGGCCGCCGCCAACATGGAGATGTACCTGCTGCTGCGCGAGCGGGCCATCGCCTTCCGGGCCGATCCGCTGGTGCAGGAAGCCATGGCGGAAGCCAAGATCCCCGATCTGGCCGTGCCCACGCTGGCGCCGGGCGAGACCTTCGCCTCGTTCCTGAGCGACCCGGCCAACTACGAAGACGTTGACGTGGACGCCCTGGGCGCCCGCCGGGCCGGCTTCGTCCGCCTCAACCAGCTCGCCATCGACTACCTGCTGGGTGCCCGATGACGCTCGTAGCCGGGGTGGACACCTCCACCCAATCATGCAAAGTAGTGGTGCGTGACGCCGAGACCGGGGCGCTGGTGCGCACCGGCCGGGCGTCCCACCCGGACGGCACCGAAACCCATCCGGACTTTTGGTGGCAGGCCTTCCAAGAGGCCGCCGCCGAGGCCGGTGGGCTGGCCGATGTCGCGGCCATCGGTGTGGGGGGCCAGCAGCACGGCATGGTGACACTGGACCAGGATGGCGAAGTGGTGCGCCCGGCTCTGCTGTGGAACGACACCCGCTCCGCCACGGCGGCCGAGGAACTGATCGAAGAACTGGGCAAGGGCGACCGGGCGGCCGGCGCCAAGGCCTGGGCCGAATCGATCGGCTCGGTGCCGGTGGCCTCGCTGACGGTGACCAAGCTGCGCTGGCTGCGGGACGCCGAACCGGACAACGCGGCCAGGGTGGCGGCGGTCTGCCTGCCGCACGATTGGCTGAGTTGGCGCATCGCCGGCCACGGGCCGCGCTCCCAGGGTGGGGACGGCGCCATCGGGCAGACGGTGACGGACCGGTCGGACGTGTCCGGTACCGGCTACTGGTCGCCCTTCACCAACCAATACCTGCCTGACCTGCTGAAACACGCCTTCGGGGCGACGCCGCTGATTCCGGCGGTGGCCGGCCCGGCCGAGATCTTGGCCACCACGCCGGCCGGCCAGCCGGTGGGTCCAGGCGCCGGTGACAACGCCGCCGCCGCCCTCGGTTTGGGCCTGCAGGTGGGCGATGTTGCGGTGTCGATCGGCACGTCCGGGGTGGTCAGCGCCATCTCGGCCACGCCGACGGCCGATCCGAGCGGCATGGTGACCGGGTTCGCGGACGCGACCGGGGCCTACCTGCCGCTGGCCTGCACCCTGAACGGCGCGCGCATCCTGGATGCCGCGGCCGCCATCATCGGCACGGACCACGCCGGGCTGGACAAGCTGGCCCTGTCGGCTCCCGCCGGGGCGGACGGCCTGGTGATGGTGCCCTACCTGGAGGGCGAGCGGACGCCCAACAAGCCGCGTTCCACCGGTGCCTGGCACGGTTGGCGGCTGGCCAACTCGACGCCGGCGCACGTGGCGCGGGCCGCCGTGGAGGCGCTGCTCTGTCTGCTGGCGGACGGCATGGACGCCATGGTCAAGCTGGGCGTGCCGGTTGAGCGCATTTTCCTGATCGGCGGTGGCGCCAAGTCCGAGGCCGTGCGGCGGATCGCGCCGCAGGTGTTCGGCCGGGCCGTGATTGTGCCGCCGGCTGGGGAGTATGTGGCCGATGGCGCGGCCCGCCAGGCCGCCTGGCTGCTGAACCCCGAGGCCGGGGCGCCCACCTGGACGCGCGAAGGCACCGAGGTGTTCGAGGGCGAAGAGGCGCCGGTGATCCGCGAGCAGTATGCGGCGGTGCGGGAGATGACGCACAACCGCTGACGGAATCGATGTGAGAACATACAGTCCGGGCCCTGAGGAGGCGCTTCCTCGGGGCCCGGACTGTGCTTATTCCGTGGCGGCGAGGGCCGTCGCCGCCACGGGTTGGGCCCCGGGGCTCTTCGAGGGGCCCAACGAACTGTGGTTCAGCCCGTTACTGGCTGAACTGCAGCTCAGACAATGAAGTTCTGGCCTGCCAACTGAAGTTGCCTTCGATGTTGGATTCGGGGATGCAGGCCACTTGGGCCACGTTGGTGGCAGGGAAGGTGATGACGGACTCGCCTTGGGCGCTACCCGGCATGGTGAACGAACCGACCTTGGTCCACTGGCCGCCATCGGGCAGAACGTAGACCGCCATGGTGGCGTTGTACATGGTGCTGGTGTAGGTGTCCGGGTCGGTGCTGATGACCGCGTAGGTGACCTTCAGGCCGGTCATGTTGGGCGCCGGGGTGGCGAACACCAACGGCCAGACCGAGTATTCGGTGCCGGCCACTTGCTCCACCACGGCGTCCGAATAGTCCCAGGTGTGGGGGTTGGTGACGGTGACGTCGATCAGCTTGGTGACACCGTTGGCGGACTTGACGGTGACGGTGGCGGTGCCGCTGGCCAGGTTGGCGAAGACCGGGGTGATGACACCGTTCTGGTCCACGCTGATGACGTCGGTGTCCGTGGTAGAGAAGCTGAGCGCCTGGTCGGTGGCGTCGGCCGGTTCCACTTGGGCCTCAATCTGGTAGGTGTCAAACACGTCCATTTCGATGGCTTCCTCGGTCACGGCAATGCCGGTGACGGGCACGATGACGGTGACGTCGAAGCTCTGGTCGACGTCACGGGCGGTCACAGTGATGGTGGCGGCGCCCTGGCTGACGGCGGTCAGTAGGCCGTCTTCATCGACCGTCAGGATGTCCGGATCGCCCGATTCCCAGGTGAGGGTTTCCCCGGCGTCAGCCGGCTCGATGAGGGGTTCCACCTGGTAGGTGTCGCCCACATCCAGCACCAGGTTTTCCGGCAGTTCGGAGACGTAGTCGATGGGCCGGATGACCACAAACTGCCAGTCTTCTGTGGTCTTGCGCCAACGAGAGGTGGCGGTGATGGTGGTCTCGCCGGGCTCGGCCGGCGTGAGGGTGACCTGGTCGCCATCCTGGCTGACCGCCAGCACGTCCGTGTCGGCGCTGGTGAAAGTGACGGGGTCCAGGATGGGGCTCTCGGGATCAGTGGTGACGCTGACGTCCACGGTTTCGTCAAGCATGATGGTGTAGACGCCGCCGTCCGCCTTCAGGGAGCCGAACTTGGCGTCGATGGCCTTGACGGAGAACATGAAGTAGACCACGGCCACCAGGGCGGCGGCCAGCACCACGACCAGTAGCGCTGTCAGCAGGATGATGCGGCCGGCCTTGCCCTTCTTCGGTTCCTCCGGCGGCGCGGCCGGCGGGAAGGTGGGCGGTGGGGTGGGCTCGTAGATGGGCAGGGCGGCCGGGGGCGTGTAGGCGGGGGACGGTTCCGCAGGTGCGGCGGGCGGCGCGGGTGGTGGGGTCTGCGCCGGCTGGGCCGGCCGCGACGTCAGCGGCCGGATCGGCTCCAGGAATCCAGGCGGCGGGGGGATGGGGCGCAGGCTGGGCTGCTCGGCCTGGCCGGGCTCGGGGGTCTGCGAGGGTTGGCCGGTGCCGAAGCCTGGTGGCGGTGGCACCGGGCCGGGGCCCGAGGAGGGGGCAGACATGTTGGCACCCTTTCTGGTGTGGGCCTCGGCAACCGGGGCCTACTGGTTGGTTGTTGGCCAGCCTATTGTGCGCTCCAGGGGCCGTCTATGGGGAGAACTCCCCACCGAGGCGGCACAATGTAGGGGTGAACAGACGCCCCCGCTGGGCCGCCGCGGCCATGGTGGCCGGCGGTGTGGCCCTGGCTGCCGTGATAGTGGTGGCGTCGATCATCCGGGTGCCGCTGTCGCGGCCCGAAGAGGTGCTGAGCGAGCCCAGCCTGTTAATGGAGATGGCCCCGGCGGAACAGCCCCTGTTCAGCCCCATGCCCGAACTGCCCGAAGCGGCCGATACGGTGGCCACCTGGATTCTGTGGGCGCTGGTCGCAGCGTTGGGGCTGTTGATCCTGGGCGCGCTGGTGCGGGGCCTGATAGTGCTGGTCAGGGTGTTGCGGCGGTTGGTGCGGACCAAGGTGGAGGGGCGGGCCGGCGCGCTGGTGGCGCCGGCAGTGGGGCCGGGCGCCCCGGTTGCACCCTTGGAGGCTGATCCCGAGTTGGTGGCCGATGGCGTGGAGCAGGCCCTGGCGGCCCTGGCGGCGGCGGCCGAGCCCCGCGATGGCGTAGTGGCGGCCTGGGTGCAACTGGAGGCGGCCGCGGCCCGTCACGGCTTGTACCGCGACCTGGCCGTGACGCCAACCGAGTTCACGGTGGCCCTGCTGGACGCGACGCCGGCGCCCCCCGCCGCCACCCAGGGGCTGCGCCGGCTGTACCACCGGGCCCGGTTCTCGGAGCACCCGGTGACCCCTGGTGACGTTCAAGAGGCGGCCGGCTACCTGCGGGCCATTGCCGAGGCCCTCGAAGTGATGGTGGGTTGACATGGGGCGGCGCGTCAGGTTGTGGGTGGCGGTGGCGGCCGTGTTGGCCGTAGCCGGTTTCGTTTGGGCTATACGCCTGGTCGATGGCGCCCACATTGCCGTTTGCGCGGCGATCGGCCTGGCGGTGGTGTTGGCCTGGCGCCTGCCCAGCCTGGGGGTCGGTCAGGATTGGCCGGAGCCGGCCCGGGCCCGAGGGCGTGGCGCCCGCACCGAGGTGTCCTACCTGGGCTGGTCGGTGGTACACGCCGATGGCGAGGTCAGCGCCATTGGGCTGGGGCGGGTGCGGGCCATTGTGGCCCAGCGCCTGGGCCTGGCCGGAGTGGACTGGGCTGCAGTGGCCGCGGGTGAAACGGAGGCCCGGCGGCGGGCCGAAGCGATAGTCCACCCGGCCGTCATCGCCGGCCTGTTGAACCCCAAGGCGCCCCAGGCGGATACCTTGAATCTGTGGCTTGACCTGCTGGAGCACGGCCCGCCGCCGGCGAGCATGCTCACCGGACGGGCGCCAGAAGGAGCACCGATGGCCGCAGCTCAGAGCATGCTCGCGCCATCGTCCACCCAGACCCAACCAGCCGAAGGGAACCCGGCATGACAACGCAACCTAGCTATGACAGCCCCATCCAACCCCTACCGGTAGCCGAGGTGGCCCGGACGGGTGACCGGGTGCTGCGGGAGGTATCGGGCGCCATCGTCGGCATGGAGGAAACCCTGACGCTGGCCCTGGCGACCATCCTGGCCGGCGGGCACATCCTGTTCGAGGATGTGCCGGGCCTGGGCAAGACGCTGACGGCGCGTTGCCTGGCCACCGCGTTGGGGGTGGATTTCGCGCGTGTCCAGTGCACGCCGGACCTGCTGCCGGGCGACATCACCGGTTCAACCGTGTTCAACGCCGCCACCAGGGAATTCGAGTTCCGGCCCGGTCCGGTGTTCACCGGCCTGCTGCTGGCGGATGAAATCAACCGGACCGCCCCCAAGACGCAGTCCGCGCTGCTGGAGGCGATGGCGGAACGGCAGGTCTCGGTGGACGGCGTGACCCGGCCACTGCCGGCGCCGTTCCACGTCATGGCGACGGCCAACCCGGTGGAATACGAGGGCACCTACCCGCTGCCGGAAGCCCAGTTGGACCGCTTCATGGTGCGGCTGGCGGCGGGCTATCCGAGCAGAGCGGGC
Source organism: Bifidobacteriaceae bacterium (assembly GCA_031272885.1). Classification (GTDB taxonomy): domain Bacteria; phylum Actinomycetota; class Actinomycetes; order Actinomycetales; family WQXJ01; genus JAISSX01. Next base: position 10,033 of record JAISSX010000056.1, read on the forward strand.
GAGGCCGAGATCGTGTTGCGGCGGGTGGCCCGGCGCCAGGAGGCGGTGTCGGTGTCGCAGGTGACCGATGCCGCCACGGTGCTGGCGCTGCAGGCCGGGGTGGAGGCCGTTGACGTGGATCCGGACGTGGTGGGCTACTGCGTTGACCTGGCGGCGGCCACGCGCTTGCACCCGGCCTTGGAGGTAGGGGCGTCGCCGCGCGGCTCGCAGAACCTGTTGCTGGTGGCGCGGGCGGTGGCGGCCCTGGACGGCCGCGACTACGTGGTGCCGGAAGACGTCAAGCGGGTGGCGGTGGCCGTGCTGGCGCACCGCGTGGTGTTGACGCCCACGGCCTGGGCTTCGGACGCCAAGCCGGAACTGATCATCGGCGACCTGTTGGCCCGCGTGCCGGGGCCGGCGGTGGTGGGGCAGCGGTAGTCGCGTGAACAACTGGCGGCTCACACCCGGAGCGGTGGCGCAGGCAGTCTTCGGTTTGGGCTGCCTGGCGTTCGGGCTGTTCAGCGGGCGGCCGGTGGCGGCCATCGCGGGGGTGCCGTTGGTGGCGGCGTTCCTGTGGGCGTGGGTGGCGCAGGGGTCCGGGTCTGGGCCCGGGTCTGGGTCCGGAGGCGTGACGGTGACGGAGGTGGCGGCTGGTGCCGCTGACGGCGACCGGGCGGCGGTGCCCGATGGCGTCGGGTCGGCCGGCAAGGTGCGCGGCCTGGTCGAGGTGGCGGGCATGGCATCGGGGGTTGGGGCGACATCGGGCAGCGCAGTGGTGCGGCTGCGGGTGGCGGCCCCGGGACACCGGCCGGTGGAGGCATTGGTGGTGCCGGGCCGGCCGGTCGAGGCGGCTTTCACGTCGTGGCGGACCGGGCGGCAGGGTTCGTTCCGGGTCGATTGCGGGCCAAGCGGGCCGTTCGGGCTGACGGAGTTGCCAGTGCAGCGGGTGGCAGCGCCGGACCGGCTGGTGTTGCCGCAGGCCGGGGTGCTGCGGCGGGTGCCGGTGCCGAACCGGCTGCGGGGGTTGTCCGGGGCCAGACGGTCCACGCGGCGGGGTGAGGGCATGGACCTGCAGGACATCGACCTGTTGGGCCCCGGGGTGCGGCGGATCGACTGGCGCACCACGGCCAAGCGCAGCCCGGACCTGGCGCAGGTGTATGCCCGGCGAACGCTGGCTTCGGCCGAGGCGGCGGGCGTGTTGGTGATCGACTCGCGCGATGATTTGGGCCCTGACCTGCACACTTGGACCGGTCTGCGGCCGGCGCGGGTGGATGAGGCAGCCTCGTTGGACCTGGCGCGGCACGCGGCGGCGTCGGTGGCGCGGGCGCTGATCGCGGCCGGCGACCGGGTGGGGTTTACCGACCTAGGGCGGCGGCGCCGGACGTTGCCGGCGGCGGCCGGGCAGCGTCACCTGCGGCGGGTGTTGTATGCCCTGGCCTTGGCCGAGCCGCGCGACCGCGAGGAGGATCTGGTCTCCAGCCAGTCGCTGCATGTGCTGGAGTCGTTGGCCCTGGCGGCGCCTGGGGGCGAGGTGATGCCGAAGGTGCGGCCACCGGCGGTGACCGCGGGCGCCATCGTCTACCTGTTCACCACGCTGGTCGATGACGAACCGATGCACCTGGTGCGGGCCTGGCTGGAGACGGGCCACAGGGTGGTAGTGGTGGACACACTGCCGCCGGTGCGGCCGGTGGCGGAACGGAACCTGCGGCTGGCCTGGCGGATTGTGACGCTGGAGCGGGCTGGGCGGGTGCAGGCGCTGCGGGCGCACGGCGTGCCAGTGGTGCGGTGGGCCGCTGAGGGGCAGGCAGAGTTGTTGGATGCCGCCGCGCGGGCGGCCGAGCGGGGCCGGTCCATGACTTCCACGGGCGGTGGTGTTCGGTGAGTGTTGAAAGCCGGGCTCAGACGGTTTACCTGCGGTGGCGCTACCGCGACCGGCCACTGCCGCGGATTGAGCTGGGGGTGGGTGCTTGGTTGCCGGGCTGGCTGATCCGGGTCGCGGCGGCGGCCGCGCTGCTGGGGCTGGTGTGGGTGGCTTTGCGCGTTGCGACCGACGGGGGTGGCGGGGATGTGCCGCCGGTGGACGAGGGGGTCCGACGGGGTGACACTGGAGATGAGTCGCCGCTTAGGTTGTTCGGGGCTGTCCTTGTGGTGGGGCTGACCCTGTGGATGGCGCTGTGGCCCGGCCTGGGGGTTTGTCTGACGGCGGGCGGCGTGGTGGTGATCACGCTGATGTTCGTGCCGCTGGTGCCGGGCATTGGCCTGGCCGTTTGGTTGTACATGGTGTGGCGAATGGGCTGGTGGGCGGCCCGCTGCCAGTGGCGCGCCAAGGTGCAGTGGCGGGCGCTGGCGGTGAGCCTGGCCAGGGATTTGGGTGTCGTGGCCTTGACGCTGGCCGTGGGCTTGGTGGCGGTGGCCGCCGCCGCGCGCGGCGGCGGCCTGACCCACGCTTGGGGTGTTGTGTCCCTGCTGGTGGGTGGCGCGGCACTGGTGGCCTTGGCCTGGTGGGTGCACCGCCTCGCCTCAACCCCCCGCCCCCCAACGCCACCCCGGCCTTAACCTGTCGTCATCCCGACCTTGACGTGTCGTCATTCCGGCGACCTAGGCCCCCCTCTCCTCGCGAGAGTACGGTTATGTAGGCCTCGGCTACCGCCCCGATTGCGTTTGCGCAGGTCAGGGCATTGGCTGGTTTAGCCTGCAACTACATAACCGTACTCTCGCGAGAATTGGCGAGGAAGAGGGGCGGGGTTGTGTGGGTTAGATGGTGTGGAGGACCTCCGTGGCTGGGCGGCGGGTTTGGGGCCGCTTGGGGTCTTCCGACCGGTAGCCGAAGACGGCGGCGACGGCCACGGCATCGTACACAGGGTCGATGACGCCGGCCTCGGCCAGAACGGCGGTAGCGGCCGCGTGGTCCATGCCTTCGATGGGGCACGAATCCACCCCGATCATGGCGGCGGCCGTCAACATGTTGCCCAGGGCGATGTAGGCCTGGCGGCAGGTGTAGCCGAACATGGCGGCCGGGTCGCCGTAAACCCCCATGCGGTCGGTCAAGAAGCCCTTGAACATGACGCGGCGCTGGGCAATCACGTCCTCGGGCTGCTGCTGCACGGTGGTGGCAACGTGACCCAGGTACTCGCCATCGGGATCGATGCCTTGAGCGGTCTTGGCGGTGATGACGACCAAGTGGGAGGCGTCGGCGCCCTGGGGCGGGTTGATCTTGGCCTGTTCCACCAGCTTGGCGCGCAGGTCCGGGCTGGCGATGTGCCAAAGGTGCCAAGGCTCCAGGCCGTGGGAGCTGGGGGAGAGGCGGGCGGCCTCCACAATGAAATCGAAGTCGGCCTGATCGAGGGGCTTGGCCGGGTCGAACGCCTTGATGGCGCGGCGGTAGCGCATGGCCTGCAGGAAGGCGTCCTTGGCATGGCCCTTGATGAACTGATCGGCCGGGGGAATCAACGGTCCGTGGTGGTGGCCACCTTCCTTCTTGCCGCCGTCGTGGCCGTGCTCGCCATCGTGCCCGTGGCCGTGGCCGCAGCGGCAGCCGTGGCCGCCCTCGCCGTGGCCGCCCTCGCCGTGGCCGTGGCCGCAGCCGCAGCCGCCCTCGCCGTGGTGCTCGTGGTGTTCGTGATGCTTGTGATGCTCGTGGTGATCGTCGTGATCGTCGTGTGAGTGGCTCATAACGGCATCGTAGCCCGCCGGGATCGTGGGGGTAGTTCTACCTTAATCACACGATTTCGGGCGGATCGGCACAAAATCCGGGGTACCGGGCCTTACATCAGGTTGCGGCTAACCTACGGCACGGTAAGGTGGAGACAAGCCCCCACGCCGGAGCCCCCTCCGGCGGACATCCCCAATAGTCCCGATCCTCCTTCAACGGTCCCGAAGGATATATGCCCCATGAGTGCACGGTCCCGCACCCACGCAGCGACGTCTGCTGCCTTTGCGACCCTTTCGACCCTTCCGCCCGGCTTGATCTGCCCTGTGTCCTCAGCGACCGGGCGCGCCGGCGCCACCTCACACCGCACCTGCGCGCATCACACCACGGCGGCACGCCCCTAGTGCCGGCCGTCCCTTGACGTGCCTGGCGCTGGTGGCGGCCCCCGCCAGCGCCGGGCGCAGCCCTTCAACAAGGACTGCGAACCGCTTGACGCAACAGAACAACTGAATCACCGAGTTAGGACGCGGTGCCCCCGCCGCTTCAACCAATCGCTCCAACTCTCTGAAAGAAGACGACCAATGAGGACTTCGCTTCACAGTCACAAGGCGATCACCGGCAGCGTGGCCGCATTCGCCTTGGGCCTTTGCTGGGTGATCCCGGCCGCGACGGCTGGTGCTGCCGATCCCACCCAGACGGTGGCGGGCGGCATCGACGGTGACGTGATTCCGGTGGAGGTGGAGGGGCAGGTTCTGTTCACCTACTACGACAACTTCGAAGGCGAGGAGGCCACCGGGCACACGGAGGCATCTATTCTGCTCGATGACGGGCGGCGGTTCTTGGTTGACGATGACGTCACGGAGGCGGACGACCTGGTGGCGGGTGACAAGATCACGGCGACGCTGTTGATTCCGGCCGAGACGGCCGAGCAACTGTCGCCTGGCGTCCAGAAGGAGTTGGTGGCGGTCGTTGAAGAAGCCGCGCCAGCCGCGCAGAAGGATGTTGGCATCGAACCGCTGAGTGCAAGCTACCCGGCGGCTGATGCGTTGCTTGATGCAGCCGCGGCTGCAGGCGACCTGGTCCCTCTGTCGTCTGGCTACTATGTGGTGCGACAGACCTTTGAGCCACCCACGGCATCGGACTACAACCGGGTCTTCGACGTGGCAGTGATCACGCCGGACGGCACCTTTGATGGCACGGATCAGCAGATCAGGGCATACGTCGAGGCAACAGAGGAGATTTGGCGCACCCAAACTGGCAAGCCCTTCAACTTCACCGTCAGCCAGGTCAAGCGGTCCTCTACAACAGTCGTTAGCACAACCTCAATCACACAACTGCGGAAAGAAGCAGCGGCTCTGTTCGGGCACTATGTCAACAACGATCCCGCCCAAGGTGGTGACACGGATTGGTATCACGCTGCCAATGGTCGTCAGTTGTTCCTGTTCGTGCCGGGTGATGAGTTCGCACAGACCGCCAAATGGAGCGGTGTGACCGACACCTTGGGTACGGGAGTTGGTAGTGGCGGGGTTGTGGCGGTGCACCACGGCTCGGCCGTCCTGGAGATGGTGGCCAGAGGCGATTACCTTGCCGACTTCTTCCTGACGGTGCCGGCCCATGAGTTGGGGCATGTTTTCGGCTTGGATCATGCGACTACACGGATCTGTTCTAGCGCTCCGAGAACCGCGACGTGGAACGAGGCCGCCTTGGGCACCTGCACCCTGCCTGCCTCGAACAGCGACTACGACTATGAGGACGACTATTCGCTAATGGGTCACGGCGCCACGATCAATCCGACCCTCCAATACGAGCTTGGCTTGTTGGCTTCTTCAGACGTGACGGTGATTGATGGCGCCGTGAGCAGCCAGACAGTCACATTGAACGCCCCAGGGGCGACAGGCGCGCAGAAGCTGCTGATCGTATCCAGCCCGGATCAGGGCATCGACTATGCCTTTGAATACCGTGTGGTTGCGGACTACGACGATTTCAATAGTCAGGTTGGTCCCAATGGGGTGCGGGTACTAAGGCTGCAGGGCGCCGCTCACACGTACTTGTACGAGGCGACGCCGGGTGGCAGCAGTCAACTGCCAGTCGGTGAGACCTTCATCTCAGCCGACGGTAAGTTGCAGGTAAAGCTGGTGAGCCAGACCGCCACTCAGGCGACGCTGAGCGTGACCCGGCTGGCCGGCGACGCGCCGTGGGCCAAGTTCGAGCCGACACTGGTGAGCCCCGAATACAACAACTCAGGCCACACCTACGTGGATTTCTTGACGAATGTGCCGACCTGTGGCGTTCCATCGTCCGACAGCGCCTGGATCACTTTCCAGCACGGCGGTGAATGCGAATACCCCTCCTGGGTCGAGGCGCAACGAGGTACTCGCTCTTGGGTTTACTACGGGTGGACGAGTAACAGTTCCAGCACCATGGCCAGGCACGGGATCATCAGCATGCCCGTAACGGGCGAGAACGGGCAGACGGTGACTGCTCAGTTCCATGTCTTCCAGAGTGGCACAGGGAGGCCCGTTACGGTCACACCTGCGACAACTGCGGTGAGCCTGCTTGCGGCCTCAGGCTCAGCTGGGTCTACCGCAGTCACAGCGAGTCAGGGCTATTGGTGGATTGATGAGACAACTCTGCCTGATTGGCTTGGCGTGTCGCCTTGGTGGGGTGCCTCTGGCACGGCAGCGGTGTTCACGGCTAAGAGCGCCAACACGGCGTCCGGTGCCCGTAGCGCTTCGGTGGCAGTGGTTTCGCCGGCAGGCGGTTCGGCCACGATCACGGTGACTCAGGCGGCCCAGGGTTCTGCTTCAGCTGTGGTGATTCCGGCTGTTTCGGTTACGGGTACGGCCACAGTTGGTTACACGGTGCGGGCGGTGCTTGGTGCGACGACGCCGTCGAATGCGACGAAGGTGTTCCAGTGGTACCGGGGTTCGACCTTGATTCAGGGGGCGACGGGGGATCAGTACGCGTTGGTGGCGGATGACGCTGGCAAGCAGATCAAGGTGCGTGTGACGGCTTCGGCGTCTGGCTACACCACTGCTACGAGGGATTCTGACCCGGTGACAGTGACGGCCGCGAGCTTGTCGTTGTCTCAGTACAGTGCGGAACTGCCAGGCGTGGCCAATACCTCCTCGGCCATCACCGTGACAACGAATCAGTCCTCGTGGACCGTGGCAGATGACCAGAGTTGGTTGAGCACCACCAAGTCGACCAGCAGTTTCACGGTCACGGTTACCGCCAATACCACGGGCGCATCCCGGACGGGCACGATCACTGTGACGGCCGGTTCGGCGCCAGCGAAGACTGTGGCTGTGACGCAACTGCCACGAACGGTGGTCTTCAGCTCAGTGACTGTCTCCGGGACGTTCGCTGTGGGGCAGACGTTGACCGCACAGCCTGGCGCTTCGACCCCGACCTCGACATCGAAGGCCTACCAGTGGTACCGCGGTTCTACTGAGATCCCGGGCGCGACGGCATCCACCTACACATTGACCGCGGCCGATGTCGGGTATCAGGTCAAGGTGAAGGTGACGGCAAGCGCTTCCGGTTACGTCTCGGCATCGGCCGAATCGACGCCGCAAACCGTGGCGGCGGCCACCCTGTCGTTGTCGTCTTATGCGGTGCAGTTCACTTCGGCGGCGGCCAGCACTTCTTCTTCGATCGCGGTCACGACCAATCAGGCCACGTGGAGTTGGAAGTCTAGTGACCCCACCTGGCTGTCCGTTACCAAGTCGACCAGCAGTTTCACCGTTCGAGCCACAGAGAACACAACGGCTTCGGCTCGCACGGGCACCATCACAATCTCTGCCCCAGGGGCGGCATCGCGCGTCGTGACGGTAACCCAAGTAGGGAAGCCAACCGTGGTGATCACTGGGGTGACGGTGTCCGGGACGTTCGCGGTGGGTCAGAGGTTGACGGCACAATCTGGTGTGACGACACCGACCACAACTACGAAGGCCTACCAGTGGTACCGGGGTTCGACCCTGATCACGAACGCGACGGCCTCCACCTATACGTTGACCGCGACCGATGTCGGCTATCAGGTCAAGGTGAAGGTGACGGCTTCCGCTTCGGGCTACATCTCGGCTTCCGCGGAGTCGACGCCAACCTTGGTCGAGGCGGCCAAGGTGTCGCTGTCGCCTACCAGCTTGACGCTGAGCTCAACCGCGCAATCCACCACAGTGGCTGTGACAACCAACCAAGCTTCGTGGAGCGTAACGGACAACGTGACTTGGTTGACAACATCGAAATTGACCAGCAGTTTCACTGTGACAGTGACGACCAATACCTTGGCGGCGGCCCGGATGGCCACCGTGACGGTGACGGCTGGTACAGCCAAGGTCTTGCTGACGGTGACCCAGAATGGGGCAACCCCAACTGTGCAGGTGTCGACGGCTACGGTGCAGGTGGCTGGGGCAATCAACTCGTATTCGGACGCGATCACGGTGACGACCAATCAGTCTTCATGGATTGCGACGACGACCACTTCATGGTTGACCCTTTCGAGGTTCTCTGGTACTTCGGGTACGACTTTCATGGCCAGGGCGATTCAGGCCAACACGACCGGAACAGCTAGGACCGGCACAATCACGGTCTCGGCCGGCAGCGCGACGCCGAAGACGGTCACCGTGACCCAGGCTCCGCAGGCCGTTGTGTTTGAGTCGGTTTCAGTTTCTGGTACACCCGTAGTGGGGCACATGCTGACAGCGAAGCCCGGTGCTTCAACGCCTGTGTCGACCACAAAGGTGTATCAGTGGTATCGCGGATCGACACTAATTCCCGGAGCGACTGGTTCGACCTACACCCTCGTGGCGGCTGATGCCGGTCAGCAGGTCAAGGTGCGGGTGACAGCTAGTGCCTCCGGTTACGTTTCGGCGACCGCGGAGTCTGCACCGGTGGCCGTGACAGTGGCGGTAGGGAGCGCGGCGGGTGTTGGTGGTCGTGTGGTGGCGTCTGATGGTGGTTCGGTGACTGGTTGGCAGGTGCGGTTGGAGAATTGGAGTTGTTCCGACTCTGGGAACACTGGTCGGATCGCTACTGAAACGGCCTACGCAACTGTGGCGGCCGATGGGTCTTTCCAGGCTGGTGCCAATACCACTGGCTGTTACCGGATGACGGTGATTCACCCTGGTGGCACGTACATTTCGTTCCCGTGGAACAGCGGCTTGGCCAACACCGGCGTAGTGGCTGCGGGCAGCCGGAATGTCACGTTGTTGGTGCCGACGGCCACGTCGGTCGGTTTGGTGTCTGTGACTGGGACGGCAACGGTTGGTTCGACGTTGACTGCGGTTCCGTACAACGTGGTGCCGAGTGGCGCCAGCAAGGCTTATCAGTGGTTGCGGAACGGGTCTGTGATCAGTGGTGCGACTGGCACCACTTACAAGGTGACTGCGAATGACGTTGGCCGTGTTATCACGGTCAGGTTGACTGCTACACACTCAAGCCTGGGCACCGCCACCAAGACTTCCGAAGGCGTAGTAGCTCAACCGTGACGCCAGACGTGCCTGGCGCTGGTGGTGGCCCCCGCCGGCGCCGGGCGCAGGCCCTTCGACCTTGGATGCCACAACTCCATAACAACTGAATCAGGGCGCGGATCCCCGCCGCGTCCACTGATCCCCAAACGGAAAGAGACAACCGATGAGAGCCACCCTCCGCCGCCACAAGGCGTTCACCGCCGGTCTGGCTGCTTTCGCCCTGGGACTTGCCTGGGTGATCCCCGCCGCCACGGCTGGTGCGGTCGATGCCGGCTTAGCCGGCGCGGACGGCATCGAGGTCGATGTCATCCCAGTGCAGGTGGAGGGGCAAGTTGTTTTCAAGTACGTGGACGGTTTCGATGGCGGCGGCGACACCTACACCGAGGCCTACATCGCGACGGGCGATGGGCAACTGATCCTGTTCGACGAGGACGTGACCGAAGAGGATGGGCTGAGCCGCGGGATGACGGTTGAGGGAACCTTGTTGGTGCCGGCGGAGGTGGCGGATTCGTTGCCCCTTGTGGAGCAGGCGGCTTTGGCTGACCTGGTGGGTGAGGCGCCGGCGGATAAGGCGGCGACAGGTGGGTTGGTGGCGTTGGCTGTCGATGCCGCCCCGGTCCAGGCGCTGTTGGAAGAGGCCGCGGTGAGCCAGGCCCTGGTGCCGTTGGAAGCCAACTACAACGTGGCCAAGCCTCCCTTCCCGCAGCCCACGGCGGACGACTACAACGTGGACTGGGACGTGGCGGTGATCACGCCGGACGGGACTTCGGACATCACCGATCGGCAGATTCGTGACTACATTGAGGCTGCCGAGGAGTTCTATCGGACAGAGACGGGTAAGCCCTTCAATTTCGTGGTGAATGACATCAAGCGGGGTTCCACTACTGTCACCGATTTGGGTGCTGAGACTTTGGCGGTTGGTGATGCCGCGGCGGCCCTCTATGGTCATACCGGCAACGGAGCCTGGGATGGGGTCTACCACTACCTCGGTAGTGCTGGCGACCGGCTGTTGCTGTTTGCCCCACAAGATGAGTACCTGACGGGCCAGAGCGCAATTGCATACGGTTTTGACGACCAGGGCATCGACAGCGGTGGCTTCGTGGTAATACCCCTATCGGCCAGAATCTTCGACACCATGGACCAAGGCGACGAACTGACCGAAGTGTGGCAGAAGGCCCTCGCGCATGAGATCGGGCATGTGTTCGGTGCTGGGCACGCCACCACGCGGCTGTGCCCTAACGCCCCTAGCGCGGCTACTTGGAATGAGGCCGACCTCGGAGCCTGCACCTATCCTGCTGTCAACAGTGGCGATGATTACAGCGACAGGTACTCGTTCATGGGCGGAGGGACCATAGTCAATCCAACTTTCCGATACGTGTTCGGGTTGTTGGATGACAGCCAGCAGGTGGTGATCGACGAGCCGGTAACCAACCAACTGGTCACTTTGCGCTCTCCCACAGGTTCGCAGGGGGCCGAAGTTCTGGTGGTGGCGGACGCGGAAGCGGGGATCGACTACACATTCGAGTTCCGTCAGGAACACAAGAGCTACGAAAACACGCCAGGAGGCGCCGGCGTCTATGCCTTCCGCCTGACTAACGACTATTTCACCTACTGGCACGAGACCGGTCCGAGCCGCGGTCGAATGACCGAGGGGGCAACGTTCGTGTCCCAGGACGGCCTGGTGCGAGTCACACTGTTGCATCAATACAGCGGCTACGCCCAACTGTCTGTAACTCGCGGTGGTGTCGCGATGCCGAAGGCGGCGATTTCCTCGGTGTCTGTGACCGGCACGGCGGTGGTTGGTTGGACACTGACGGCTGTAGTTGGGCCGACGACGCCGTCTAATGCAACTAAGACGTTCCAGTGGTATCGGGGGGCGTCCGCGATCTGGGGCGCGACGGACTCGCAGTACACACTGGATGAATTCGATACCGGACAGCGGGTCAAGGTCCGTGTCACGGCCAGTGCGCCTGGCTACACCTCATCGGTTCTGAATTCGGCGCTGGTGACAGTGGCGGCAGCCCCGACACCGACGTTGTCGGTGTCTTCGAATTCAGTTTCTCTGCCAGCAGAGGCTTCGACATTTGGCCCGATCACGGTGACGACCAATCAGCCGTCTTGGAGTGTTTCGAGCAACAAGAGTTGGCTGACGGTGACCAAGGCGGCCAACAGTTTCACACTGAGTGCAGCGGATAACACCACCGCATCGAGGAGAACAGCCACGGTCACCGTCTTGGCGGGTGGTGTCAATCGGGTGGTTGCTGTAACCCAAGATGGGGCTGCTCCGATCTTGTCGGTGTCTTCTGCCACGGTGTCGGTGGGGGCCGCGGGCGGGACGTCTTCAGCCATCACGGTGACGACCAACCAGTCGTCCTGGAGCGTGACCGACAATGCCAGTTGGTTGACAACCAGCAAGGCAGCCAACACCTTTACCGTAACCGCGACGGCCAACACCTCCACGGCATCGAGAACTGCGACGGTGACGGTGACGGCGGGTAGCGCCACGGCGGTAACGGTGACAGTGACCCAGGCTGGGGCCGCGGCGCCGACGTTGTCGGTGTCGCCCATGAGTGTGTCGTTGGGGGCGGCGGCTGAGACGTCTTCGGCCATCACGGTGACGACCAACCAGTCGTCTTGGACGGCAACCGACAATGCGACTTGGTTGACGGTCAACACGTCGGCCAGCAGTTTCACGGTGACGGCGGCCGAAAACACTAGTACGGTAGCGAGGACCGCGACGGTGACGGTGAAGGCTGGCAGCGCCACCGCCGTGACTGTGGCGGTGACCCAAGCGGCCGGCACTCCTGTAACGATTTCGTCAGTGACCGTGAGCGGTACGCCGGCGCCCGGCCAGGTGTTGACGGCTACGGTTGGTGCCACGACGCCATCGACCAGTACGAAGACGTACAGCTGGTACAGAGGATCATCGACAATCAGCGGTGCCACTGGTTACCAATACACACTGGTGGCGGCCGATGCCGGCAAACAGGTCAAGTGTGTAGTGGTGGCAACTGCTCCCGGCTATACGCCTGGAAGGGCAGAGTCCGCGCCGGTAACTGTGGCTGCAGCGTCGCTGTCGGTGTCATCCACGTCGCTTGCATTGATCGCGCCACCTTCGACGACGACCGTGAGTGTGACGACGAATCAGCCTTCGTGGACGGTAACGGACAACGCGGCTTGGTTGACGGTAGCCCAGTCGGGCTCTAGCTTCACGGTGTCGGCGGCAGCGAACACGACCTCGGCGGTCAGGAACGCCACGATCACGGTCTCGGCCGGGGTCGCCTCGAAAGTGTGGATCACTGTGACTCAGGCGGCGCCGTCGCCGGTGGTGATCACGTCGGTGACGGTTGTTGGTGCACCCAGTGTGGGCTCAACGTTGAGTGCGGCAGTTGTGACGGATCCGGCTGACGCGACGATGGCTTACAAGTGGTACCGCGGTGCGACGGTGATCAGTGGCGCGACTAGTTCGCAGTACACGCCAGTGGCGGCTGATGTCGGGAAGGCGATTAAGGTTCGTGTCACGGCTAGTGCTACCGGCTACA
>JAISSX010000018.1 GCA_031272885.1 Bifidobacteriaceae bacterium
GGACAGGGCCGCGCGGCGCCGCTCCCCAGGTGTCTGGGCCAAACTCCGCACGCCCGTCCAGTGCCGGATCATGCCCAGTTGGCTCAGCGTGAAGCTGAGGAACGCCCCCACCACGTAGAGCTGGATCAACCGGGACAGCGAGGCGTCCATCAGGATGATCAACACCGAAGAGCCTGTCGCCAGGGTCAAGATGGCATGGGCCGCCACCCGCCGGTCGGAGCGGCGGTAGAACTGCTTGGGGAACAACTCGTCGTGTGCCACCAGCGACAACACCTGCGGCAGCCAGCGGAAGGCGGCCGAGGCCGCCATGATCAGCAGCACCCCTACCAGCACCGACACCAGGATCACTACCGGCTGCCAGGAGTGGTACACGGCATCGGCAATCTGCACCAACACCGGGTGTTGCAGGTAGTCCGGGTCGATCGCGTCGCCGCTGGCCGTGCGCAACTGGGTGGCGGGGTCCTCCACGAACCGCACCCCGGCCTCGCGCGCCAGCCATAGCACCGACAGCAGCAGCCCGCCGCACAACACACCCAGGAAGGTCAGCGACCGCCCGGCGTTCTTCCAGGTCGGCTCGCGGAACAGCGGCACGCCGGTGGCGATGGCTTGGACACCGGTCAGGGCCACAGCACCGGTGGAGAAGGCCCGGGCCAGCAGGTAGGCGCCGGCCAGTGACGCGAGGCCGGCCGTGTAGGCGGGGGTGGGGGCGGCCCGGAAGCCGGCCGACTCGGCCAACGGCAGGGCATCACACAACCACTCGATCAGCCCCACCAGCATGGTGATGCCCAGCACGGCCAGGAACAGGTAGACGGCCACCACCACGGACCGGCCCACGCCCTTGACGCCGCGCAGCACCACCAGGGCTACCAGCCAGGTCAAGGCAATCGACACGATGATGGTGTGGTCACCGAAGAACGGTATGACGGCGGCGATGTATTGGGCCCCAGAGGAGATCGACACGGCCACTGTCAACAGCGCTTCCACCAGCATGGCGGCGCCCACCAGGCCGGCCGCACCTGGACCCAGGTTGGCCCGCACCACCGAATAGTCGCCGCCGCCATCGGGGTAGGCCCGCACGGTCTGCCGGTAGGAGGCGATCACCACGGCCATCACCACCACGATGGCCAGGCCGACCCAAGGCGACGTCACCCAGCCGGCCAGGCCGGCTACTGCCAGGGTCAGCAAGATCTCGTCAGGGGCGTATGCCACCGAACTCAAGGCATCCGGCGCCAGGATGGGCAGGGCATAGCGCATCCGCACCGACTTGGGCGGCGGTCCTCCCGCGGTCCGGCCGGGCCGCCCCATCACCAGGCGTTTCAGCGCTCCCGCAACTTCAGGCACGCCGCCCAGCGTACCGCCCGCCGGGCGTGCCACAATCGTTTACGTGCACTTTATTGTGATGGGCTGCGGCCGCGTGGGCGCCGCCGCCGCCACCACCCTTGAGGCCCACGGCCATTCCGTGGCGGTGATCGACCAGGACGCGGCGGCCTTCCGGCGCCTGCCGGCCACATTCCAGGGCCAACGGGTCACCGGCGTCGGTTTTGACCGCGAGATTCTGCGCCAAGCGGGCATTGCCGATGCTTACGGCTTTGCTGCCGTGTCCTCCGGCGACAATTCGAATGTCTTGGCCGCCCGCGTGGTGCGCGAGACGTTCGGCATCGATAACGTGGTGGCCCGTATCTACGACCCGGACCGGGCCGAGGTCTACCAGCGCTTGGGCCTGGCCACGGTGGCCACCGTGCCGTGGGCGGCCGATCAGGTGCTGCGGGCCGTCCTGCCGGCCGGCGCCACCGGCGAATACCAGGACGCCTCCGGCAAGCTGACACTGGTCAACTTCGACCTGCACCCGGACTGGGTGGGACAAGACTTGAGCGCCATCGAACAGGCCGTGGGCGGCCGGGTGGCCTTCGTCACCCGTTTCGGCGAGGCCATGCTGCCCGGGCCACAGACGGTCTACCAGGTGGGTGACCTGGTCCACCTGATGCTGCCCACCGACAAGATGTTCGAGGCCGAAAAGACCCTGGCGGCCTCGCCTCCAAGCGAAGGCGGGGACGCCGCATGATGAAGGTACTGGTGGCGGGGGCCGGCTCGGTGGGCCGGTCGATTGCCCGCGAGCTGCTGTCCCACGGCCACGAGGTCATCTTGATGGACAAGGAGCCTTCAGCCATGAAGGTCGCCTCCGTGCCCGATGCCGAGTGGATCCTTGCGGACGCCAACGAGCTGTCATCCCTGGACCAGGCCGGCCTCAGCACCGTCGACGTGGTGGTGGCCGCCACCGGTGACGACAAGGCCAACCTGGTGCTGGCCCTGCTGGCCAAGTCCGAGTTCGGCGTGCCCCGCGTGGTGGGCCGGGTCAACAACCCCAAGAACGAGTGGATGTTCGATCAGGTGTGGGGGGTCGATGTCGCGGTCAGCACCCCGCGCATCATGACTTCCTTGGTGGAGGAGGCCGTCGCGGTGGGCGATGTGGTCAAGATCTTCACCTTCCGCCAGTCTGACACCGACCTGGTGGAGGTCACCCTGCCACCCGAATCGCCGTTCGTGTCGTCCCAGGTCAGCGCCTGCGAATGGCCGGCCGAGGCCATCCTGGTGGCCATCATCCGCGACGGCCGGCCGCTGCCGCCGGACGGGGACGCCATCTTGGAATCGCGCGACGAACTGCTGTTTATTGCGACTCGGGATGCGATTGATCTGCTGCAGGCTCGGCTGAGCGGGGCCGTTTCGCCACCGGCCGCATGATCAGCCAGTCCAGCCATAGCACGGCTGCGAACAGCGGCACGCCCATGATCAGTTTGAACGAGCCCAGCAACGCCACGTGCTCGGTGTAGTAGAGCGGCAACTGCACCGCCAGTCGGGCCCCGAACAGCGCCACCAGTAGCCAGGTGGCCCAGGCGGCGCGACGGGCAAACGCCTTGTCGGCTCGCCAGTCGCTCAACGCCTTCGGCTCCAACCCGCCGCCGAAGAATCCCACCACGATCCCCACCGCCGGCCAGCGCAGCAGCACCGATAGCAGGCAACCGGCCAAGTAGGCGCCATTGACCCACAGGCCCCAGGCGTAGACGTCTTCGGGTTTGCCGGTGCGCCAGGCCCACAGGGCCCCCAACCCGATGCCGCCCAGCCCGGAGATTGCCCCCATCACCGAACCGCGTTGAATCAGCCGGACGATGGCGAACAGCAGGGCCAGGCCGGCCGAGGCGATCAGCGCCGGCCATAGCTCGGTCGTGATGACGTACACCACCACGAAGGCCAGGCCGGGCAGCACCGATTCGGCCATGCCGCGCGGCCCGCCCATTGCCTGGGAGAAGTTGAATTCGTCCGCCACCAGGGCCCGCAGACCGGTCGACGGGGCCGCCTGGGCCGCCTGCGCCGCCGGAGCCGGCCCGGCGGCTGGTTCGCGCTCGTCTCCGCTCATTGCGGCGCCGCCCACGGGATCAGTTCATAACGCGGGTCCCGCATCACCCGCCGCCCGGCGTCATCCACCGTCATCAGTCCTTCCACGATGACGTGCCGGCCGGGTTCCATGCCCAGGATCTGCCGCTGCCCCAGCCACAGCACCGTGACCGACCCGGTGCCGTCGTACAGGTCGATTTCGAAGGTGGCACCCGAGCCGCGCGGCCCGATGCCGAGCGACCGGATAACGCCCGAGACCCGCGCCTTCTGCCTGGGCCGGGTTTGGGCAATCGGCACCGTGCCCTCCTTGGCCGCCAGGGCGCGCTCCTCGTGGGCCTCCAACACCGACTGCGGTGTCAGCAGGTCACGGACGCGCTTGGACAGGCGCTGCCAAACGCCGGCTAGCGCCACTCAGCGCACCTCGGTGATCTCGGGGCCGCGCCGCAGCAGCGCCAATGGGTCGCCCTGGCTGGCTTCCGTGGCGGCCGGGCGCGCTCCCGGCAGCGTCAGCGGCAAGAGTTCGCGCGGCGGATGGGCGGCGCTGCCGCGCACCACCACCGCGCCAGCGAAGACGTCTTCAAGCAGTTTCGCGGCGGCCTTGTCGGTGGCCGCTTTGCCGCCGATGACGCCCCGCAGGAACCAGCGCGGCCCGTCCACCCCGATGAACCGCACCCGCCGCTTGCCTTGTTTGCCGTCGGCCGTTTTCGCGGGCAGTTCGGCCGCCAGTTCGGTGCCGAAGCGCCCCTCGATCTCTTTCGCGGTGCCACCGTTAGCGGTGGCCTGGCCGGCCAGTTCGGCCCGCACGTCGTCCCACACCCCCAGGGTGCGGGGTGCGGCGAAGGCCTGGAGCTGCATGGTGGACCCTTCGTGGTTCAACGTCACCGCGACCGGCCGGCCGGACTTGCGGTCCACTTCCATCCGCACCGCCAGGTTGGGCACCACGGGCAGACGCAACGAACCCAGGTCGATCCGCCGCCCGCCGGCGGGCGCATCGGCCTCGTCGAACGGTCCGGTGGTCCCGGCCCCTGGCGCCGCCTCCGTTTCTCCGTCCGCCACGGCCTCGGCCACCTCTTCAACCTCGGCCGCCGCGTCGTCGGCCACCTTGGCTTTACGCAACCAGCTCATGTTTCCTCCCATCCGCCGGTGGAGCCGAAACCGCGCTCGCCCCGGTCCGAGCCGGGCAGGGTCTCCACCTCGACCAAGCGTGCCTGTTCCACCCGCTGGATCACCAGTTGGGCAATCCGGTCACCGCGCTTGATTGTGACCGGGATCTGCGGGTCCGTGTTTACCAAGGTGACGCGAATCTCACCGCGGTACCCGGCGTCGACCGTCCCCGGGCCGTTCAACACGGTGATGCCGCTGCGGGCGGCCAGCCCGGACCGCGGGTGCACCAGGCCGACGTAACCGGCCGGCAGGGCGATGGCTACGCCGGTAGCGAAAGTGTGGCGGCCGCCTGGCCGCAGGGTGGCGCCATCGGCGGCGCTCAGGTCCATCCCGGCGTCTCCCGGGTGGGCGTAGGCCGGTGGCGGCAGGTCGGGATCCAACCGCTTCAGCAGCACCGGCACCTGGTCGTTCACGAATCGCACTCGATGCAGATCGGCACGCCGTCTTTGTTGTCGCGTGATTTCTGCGACCGGTGCCGCACCAGGAAGCACTGGCCACACATGAATTCGTCCGCCTGCTTCGGCAGCACGCGGACAGACAGTTCCTCACCTGACAGATCGGCACCGGGCAACTCGAAGCCTTCAGCCGCGTCCGCCTCGTCTTCATCCACTGTGGCGGCGGTTTTCTCCGCGCGGCGCGCCTTCAGCTCTTCCAGCGAGTCCTGTCCCAGGTCCTCGTCGGTCTTGCGCGGGGCGTCGTAGTCGGTAGCCATAGCTCTTTGGTCTCGTTTCCTTGACGGTCACTGATAAGGGCTAGAGGGGAACAATCTCAGGGCGAAGGTTATTCCGAATCGCGCGCAAGGGTAGCAGATTCGGAAGACTCATGTGTTAGACCGCTTGGCCAACGTGCTCAACCAGCCAGCGGGCGGTCGTTTCGGGTCCGGCCACGGTCAAAGCGGCCGATGGCGCCCCACCCGCCGGGCCCAACACCACACCGCCGGCTTCGGTCACCACCAGGGCCCCCGCCGCCAGGTCCCACGGGTTCAGGCCGCGCTCGTAGAAGACGTCCAGCCGCCCGTCGGCCACGTGACACAGGTCGATGGCGGCCGAACCGCCCCGCCGGATGTCGCGCAGTTGGTGCAGCAGGCCGGCCAGCTCGGCGCTTTGCAGCTTGCGCTTCTCCGCCAGGTAACCGAAACCGGTGCCGGTTAAGCTCATGCCCGGGTCCTTGGCCGGGCCGATCCGCAACCGCCGGCCGTCCCGGTAGGCGCCGTGGCCCAGCGCCGCCCACCAACTTGACCCGTGCAGCGGCGCGTGGACGCAGCCGGCCTGGATTTCCCAGGTGGCCGGATCGGCCTCGCCTTTGACTACCGCCACCGAGATGGCCCAGTCGAGCAGGCCATAGGCGTAATTGATGGTGCCGTCGATCGGGTCCACCACCCAGGTCAGGCCCGAATCTCCGGCCACGTTGCCGCCCTCCTCGCCCAGGATGGCGTCGCCGGGCCGCCGGGCCCGGATCATGCCGCGAATCAGGCTTTCCGACTTCAGGTCCATGGCCGTGGTGATGTCCGTGGCGGATGACTTAGTGTGGGCGGCCAACCGGTCGCGGCCGGCGGCCGCGGCCACCACCAGGCCGGCCGCCTTAGCCACTTGGAGGCACATCTGTTGCAGTTCAAGCACAGGGATGGTCACGGCCCACCACAGTACACATTCACGGCACACCGCCCCGGTTCAACCCGCGCGGCCGGGTCATGTGGCAGTCTTCACATCATGGAAGAATTGCGGTTTGACCGGGCCGAGGACGGCCGGCTGATCCTGGTTCACCCCGAACAGGGCGAGTTTGCCTTGGAGGTGACGGAGGCCTTGCGGGCCGCCCTACGGGAGATGCCCCGGCCCGAAGTGCCCGAGGTCCCCTTGGTGATACCCGAAGTCCTGCGCCCCAAAGACATCCAGGCGCTGGTGCGCGGTGGGGCCGATCCGCAAGACCTGGCTGCCTCAGCCGGCTTACCGCTGGAGCAGATCATGCGCTACGCCGCGCCCGTCTTCGACGAGCGCGCCTACATCGCGACCCAAGGCGCCGAACTGCCCATCTCCCATGACGACGGCGCCGCCACCCTGCGCGCCACGGTCGAGGCGAAGCTGCTCAGCCACGGCGTCGAGCCTGAAACCCTAGTCTGGGATGCCATCCGGGAACACGACACCTGGGTGGTGCGGGTGGACTACGTGGCCGATGACGGCCCAGGCCGGGCTCGTTGGGCGGTCAACCTCGCCACCCGGCACATCGAACCGCTGGGCAAGCAGGCCGCCTGGCTGCTGGAACGGGATCTGCCCGATTCGCCAATTCCGCCGGTGCGCCACTTGACGGCCGTCTCCGATGAGCCGGAACCCTACGACGAAGAGCCCCCAGAACCTGAAGATCACGACGGGCTGGAGCCGCCCCTGTCGCTGTTGGATTCCCTGATGGAATCGCGCGGCCTGCGCGAACCGGCCGAATACGAGGGTCTGTCCACAGACCAGGCGGACGTGCTGGAACTGCACCCAGCGCCCGCCCCCCAGGCGCCGTCCTACGCCGCCTACACCCTGGAAGAGACCTACCAGGAGGTCACGGTCGAGCCGCCCCTTACCGTGCCTACGCCGTTGCTAGGCACGGAGGCGCCGCTGGAGCGGGTCTCGATCAAGGAACGCAGCCTGGACCACATCAGCCAGATCCAGATTTCGGATGACACCACCGTGGAGCCCGGCCCCGAGGCCGCCCTGGCCGCCCCGGAGGAAGAAGAGCCGCCCCCACCGCCCCCCACGCCGCCGTCCCGGTCCCGGGCCAAGCGGTCGTCGGTGCCCAGTTGGGACGAGATCGTCTTCGGCGCCCCACGCGAAAGCTAGGGTCCAATAAGGCTGGTTCAGCCCAACTGGAGCAGTGGTATCAGCATCTCGGCCGCCGTCAGCGAGCCGTGGTGGCCGATCATTTTGACTACGCCCGGCTTCTGGGTGCGCGAATCCAGCACTAGACCGTTGCCGGCCAGCGCCACCACCACGTCACCCACCATCGGCCGGACCCGTTCAGCCAGGCCGCCGAATAGCCCCACGGCCTCCTCTTGCCGGCCGATCCAGGCGGCCTCACCCAACAGTTCACGCCACCGCTCCGCCACCACTTCGGGCTGGTCGGTGTAGAGGTGCAGCGCCCGCGGTTCGCCGGCCGTCAGCGGCACGCCGGCCGCCAGTTCCGGCGACGTGGCCACATCCCACACCGGACCGTGGTCCACCACGCCGTGATCGGCCGTCAACCAGATGCGCACGTCTGGACCGGCCCGGCGGGCCAACTGCCGCGTGGCGCCGTCCAGTTCTTCCAGCCGGGTGGCCCACTTGGGCGACTGCCAGCCGGCAGCATGGGCTGCCTTGTCCAGTTCACCCCAATAGAGGTAAACCAGGCCACCGGCCTCGGCCGCCCGAAGGGCCGTCTCGACCCGCTGGCGGGCGGTCTTGACGCCCACAAACCGGGCGCCGCGCAGTGAGGAGGCCGTCATAGCTGAACCTTCGAACCTGGCCTCGCCGATGAACGTGGCCGGCCGCCCCACCGCCGCCAAGCGCTCGAAATAGGTTGGGTGCGGCTGCCAAACGGCCGGCGGCGTACTGGTCTCCCAGCCGATCAGGCTAGTCACCCGCTCGGTCCACGGGTCGCGCAGCGCGTAGCCGGCCAGCCCGCTCAGGCCCGGCGGCCGGCCGGTGCCGAGGCAACCCAAGGCGCTGACGGTGGTGGACGGGTAGCAGGTGGTGAGGGCGCCATCGGGCAGGGTGGACAGGAAGGGCGCATGCCCCGCCCGGGCCGCCAGGTTGGCTGCCCCAAGGCCGTCCACCAGGATGACGATGACAGCCTTACCGGGCGCCGTGGCGATGGCACGCACCGGCTCAGGGTCACCCGGTAGCGGCGGCAGGTCCACACCCAGTGCGCCGATGGCGCCCGGCAGTACACCGGCCAGCGAGGCGGCTCCGTACTGTGGCGCCACGGCCCAGGGCGGCAGGTTCAACGCCGTGCCCGTCCCACCGCACCGGACAGCTCTTTGGCGAATCCCAGCATTGCCTCGATGGCGCCCGGTTCCGCCATGTCGGTGCTGATCCGCAGGGCGATGTCCTCGCCGTTGGTGACGCCGCTCAGGCCGTGATCTGCCTCACAGTCAGGGTCGCCGCAATCGGCCGGTTCCAGGTCGATGGTGCGGGACCCGCCCCAACTGACGTGGAACGCCAGCCAGGCCGTCTGGGCGGCATGCCGGCCCGGCTGGTATTCCTGCGGCCGGCTGATCCAGTGGTTCAGGTTGACCTCTTGGATGGCGTTTAGGGCCACGGCGCTGGTGACGGCGCTGACCTCGCCGGGAAACTCGTCTTCGGCGGCGTGGTCATCGGCGTGGGCGGAAATCAGGCGGGTGTCGGTCAACACCAGCACGGACAGGTGGCGGCCGATGGCGCCCAGGCCGAAGGTGGTCTCGGGATGGACCAGGTAGCTGACAATGGACTCCCCTCCAAGGGCCACGTCCAACACATCCCAGACGATGGCCGGGAAGTAGCCAACCCGTTCCAAGTCTGCCTGTAGCGAGATCAATTGAGACGACATGGATACATCGTGTCACGCCCGGGACTGTGGCGCTTGTGCCGTTAGCCTTGTGAGCGCCGACTTTTGCTGCTAGGAGAACCATGGCCCACACGCTTGACCCGCCGTTGGACGAGAAGATCGTCGATGTCGACGTGCAGGCGGAGATGGAAACCTCCTTCCTGGAATACGCCTATTCGGTGATCTACGCCCGGGCCTTGCCCGATGCCCGCGACGGCCTCAAGCCGGTGCAGCGACGCATCCTGTTCCAGATGAACCAAATGCGGCTGACGCCGGACAAGCCGCACGTCAAGTCCGCCCGCGTGGTGGGCGATGTGATGGGCCGCCTGCACCCGCACGGGGATGTTGCGATCTACGACGCCCTGGTGCGCCTGGCCCAGCCGTTCTCGCTCCGGCTGGCCCTGGTGGACGGCCACGGTAACTTCGGCTCGCTCGATGACGGCCCCGCGGCCGCCCGGTACACCGAGGCCCGCATGGCCCCGGCCGCATTGGCCATGACGGACGGCCTGGACGAGGACATGGTGGACTTCGTCCCTAACTACGACTCGTCCCTGATGCAGCCCGAGGTGCTGCCGGCCGCCATCCCGAATCTGCTGGTCAACGGCGCCACCGGCATCGCCGTGGGTATGGCCACCAACATGCCGCCACACAACCTGGTCGAGGTGATCGGCGCCGCCCGCCACCTGATCGCCCACCCGGATGCCACCACCGAGGACCTGATGCGCTACGTGCCGGGGCCGGATTTGCCGGGTGGCGGCAAGATCGTGGGCCTGGACGGCGTGCGCGAGGCCTACCTGACCGGCCGCGGCACCTTCCGCACCCGGGCGGTTGCCCGGATCGAGAACGTGACGGCCCGGCGCAAGGGCATCGTGGTGACCGAGTTGCCCTACCAGGTAGGTCCCGAGAAGGTCATCGAGCGGATCAAGGACCAGGTCCAGGCCCGCCGCCTGCAGGGCATCAGCGCCGTCACCGACCTGACCGACCGCCAACAGGGCCTGCGCCTGCTGATCGAGGTCAAGGGCGGTTTCAATCCTGAGGCCGTGCTGGCTCAGCTCTACAAGCTGACCCCCATGGAGGAGTCGTTCGGCATCAACAACGTGGCCCTGGTGGACGGCCAGCCGCGCACCTTGGGCCTGCGCGACCTGATCCAGGTGTTCGTCGATCACCGCCTCACCGTGGTGCGCCGGCGCACCGCCCACCGCCTGGCCCGCCACCAAGAGCGGCTGCACCTGGTGGATGGCCTGCTCATCGCGGTGCTCAACATCGACGAGGTGATCGAGGTCATCCGCACCTCCGATACGGCGGAGGACGCCCGGCGCCGGCTGATGGCCGTGTTCGACCTGTCCGAGGCCCAGGCCGAGTACATTTTGGAGTTGCGCCT
Organism: Bifidobacteriaceae bacterium; assembly: GCA_031272885.1. Lineage (GTDB taxonomy): Bacteria > Actinomycetota > Actinomycetes > Actinomycetales > WQXJ01 > JAISSX01. Next base: position 10,475 of record JAISSX010000018.1, read on the forward strand.
GCGCCGCCTGACCAAGTTCTCCCGCCTCGAGTTGGAGGCTGAACAGGACGCGCTGGGCAAGCAGATTGCCGATCTGGAGGCCATCCTGGCGGATGACGCCAACCTGCGCGCCGCCGTTTCCGATGAGTTGGCCCAGGTGGCCACCCAGTTCGGCACGCCCCGGCGCACGGTGCTGCTCGAATCGGCCGGCAGCGAGGTGGATGCTGTTATCCCGGGTGGCCGGGCGGCATCGGGCACCGCCGCGCCCCTCGAGATCGAGGACACCCCCTGCTGGGTGTTGCTGTCCGGCACCGGCTTGATGGCCCGCACGGCGGACGCCACGGCGCCTGGCCGCGAGGGCGAACGGGCCAGGCACGATGCCATCCGGGCGGTGGTGCCGGCCACGGCCCGCGGTGACGTCGCCGTTGTCACCTCGCGCGGCCGGGCCCTGCGCCTGTCCTGCCTGGACCTGCCGGCGCTGCCCGGCGGCGGCGGCTCGCCGTCGCTGGCTGGCGGCTCACCCGCCACCGAGTTGTTCGTCCTGGAGCGCGGCGAGACCGTGGTGGGGCTCGCCTCTCTGGTCGATGACGCCCCTCCCCTGGCGCTGGGTACCGCCCAAGGGGTGGTCAAGCGGGTGGTGAACGACTTCCCCGGCAAGAGCGAATGGGAAGTAATTTCACTCAAGGGCAAGGATGCAGTTGTCGGCACGGCCCAGGCGGCCGATGACGCCGTCTTGGCCTTCGTCACCTCGGACGCCCAGCTGCTGCGGTTCGATGCCGCGCAGGTCCGTCCGCAGGGCCGGGCGGCCGGCGGCATGGCCGGTATCCGCCTGGCGGCCGGGGCCGAGGTGGTCTTTTTCGGTGCCGTCACCAACCTGGAGGAGGCTCATCTGGTGACGGTGGCCGGCACCTCGGGCGCCCTGCCTGGCCTGGACGCGGGCTTCGCCAAGGTGACGCCCTTGGCTGAATACCCGGCGAAGGGCCGGGCCACCGGCGGTGTGCGCTGCCAGCGCTTCTTGAAGGGCCAGGACCGGCTGATCCACGCCTGGGCCGGGCCGGCTCCCGCCAAGGCCGTTGGACCTGGCGGCCAGCCGCTTGCCCTGCCCGAAGTGGACCTGCGGCGCGACGCGTCGGGGTGGCCCTTGCCGGGTCCAGTGGCCGCCATCGGCTAGTGTTGGCCCATGCGGAAATTACTCATTGGCACCGCGGCCGTTGCGGCAGCCCTGCTGCTGGCCGGATGCACTTCGCCCTCGCAGAAGATCGACCAGTCCCAGTCTCCCACGTCCACCGCCACCGGTGACGATCTGCCCGATGACGCGTCCCCGCCGCCGTCCATCGCCGATATCGCCTCCGGCGGCGCCACGCCCGAAGGCAAGGCCGAGGGCTTGAAGGGCACGTTGGACCTGACCGGTGACTGCGTCACGGTGATCCAGGCGGACGGCAGCGTGGTGGTGCCGCTCTTCGCCGCCGGCATCGCCACCTACGACCAGCCGTGGGGTGAGATAGTGCTGCCCGGCGTCAGGGAGGGCGACGAGTCGCGCATCCATCTTGGTACCGCCGTCAACCTGTGGGGTGTTGCCACCGCGACGGCTCCCGATGGCGCCGTCGTCCCCGATTCGTGCAAGGACATCGACGCCACGTACTTCTCGGTCGCCGACGAACGCCCTTAGAGGTCCAAGCCGTACACAATCACCCTGCGAGCCGCCTGTCGACGAGCGGAGCCGCAGGCGCAGCGTAGGAGACGGGCCAAGTAGGCACTGGCGCGCGCCGGCTCGCCGGGGAGTCGCTAATGCCTATAGGTCGAGGCCGTAAACGATGACCCGGCGAGCCGGCGCGAATCCAAAGGCTTGGTTCATCTCCAAGCCGGAGGCCGGCACACCCGGATCGAACAGGGCGGACGCAAAACGCGGCCCCTCGTCGGCAATGCAGAACAACACCCGCGACAAGATGGCGCGGCCAATTCCCCGGTTGCGGTACTGCGGCAGCACCGCCATACGGTGGATCAGGGCTTCACCCAGGTCCCCGAGTTTCCACGGCTGCAGGTCGTCCAAGGACAGCCCGTAACCGGCGATGGCGTGGGTTTCGGCGTCCACCACCACCCAAGACATAGTGGGACTGTATTGGCTCCAGCGCCTCTCCCACAGCGACGGGTAGATCGGCCCCGGCGCCCAGCCGTCCTGCGAAGCCACGTTGTGCGCCAGCCGCAGTTCCTCTGAGTCGACCTTGTTGATGGTGCGCCACTGGAAACCGCCAGGCAGCTCGTTGCACGGGATGGGCGCCTCCAGGTCGCGGCGCATCTTGTACATCGACCGCACGGGGGCAAAACCGGCCGCCATCAGCAACCGGCGCCGGTTGGCGGCCGATTCATCGACGTAGCAAAGGATGCGGGCCGGCCCGTCACCCGGCAGCCCGGCCAGGATCTGCCGCGACCGGCCTTCCTGCCAGGCCATCATGGCCCGCCCGATGCCGCGCCCGCCCCAGGTTGGGTCGACCACCCCGTGGATGATCATCACCCCGTCCACGTCCGGCCACAGGAAGACGGCCGAACAGGCCCGCAGCACACCGGCCTCGTCGAAGCCGCCGATCGTGTCTTCCGCGTTGCCTTGGTTATAGCCTTCAATGCCGGCGAACAGCGGCGGCACCGGATCGACCGAATCCTGGGCGAACTCGTCCGAGGCCAACAGCGCCGCAATCTGCGGTGCATCGGCATCCCGCAGGCCACGCCAGGTCAGTTGGTGGCGCGGCGACGGTAGCGTCAGCTCCAACGGGGCTCTGACCCTTTGGGCCCGGGCCATGCGGGGCGGCGAGGGCTCAGGCATCACAAGTAGAGCCTAACTGTTTGGACCACCCGGCGGGAAGCGCCCCACCGGCTTGTTGTCACGCGTCGATCCGGTCACGGTCAAGGGCGGCGGCGCCCTCGACCAAGAAGTCGCGCCGCGGCCCAACGTCCGAGCCCATCAACAGTTCGAAGACCCGTTCGGCCGCCGCCGCGTCCGCCATCGTCACTCGCCGCAGTGTCCGGCGGCGTGGGTCCATGGTGGTTTCGGCCAGTTGGTCGGCATCCATTTCACCCAGGCCCTTGTAGCGTTGCACCGGCTGGCCGTAGCGTTTGCCGGCCCGTTCGAGTTTGGCCACCAGGGTGCTCAGTTCCTTTTCGGAGTAGGTGTACACCACCTCGCCCTTGCCTTTGCCGCCCGTGATCTGGACCCGGTGCAGGGGCGGCACGGCCGCGAACACTCTGCCTTCCTCCACCAGCGGCCGCATGTAGCGGAAGAACAGGGTCAGCAGCAGCGTCCGGATGTGGGCGCCATCGACGTCCGCGTCCGTCATCATGATGACCTTGCCGTAGCGGGCCTGCTCCAGGTCGAAGGTGCGCCCTGAACCGGCCCCGATCACCTGGATGATGGCGGCGCATTCGGCGTTTTTCAGCATGTCGCTGATGGACGCCTTCTGGGTGTTGAGGATTTTGCCGCGGATGGGCAGCAGGGCCTGGAAGTCGGATTGGCGGGCCAGTTTGGCCGTTCCCAGGGCCGAATCCCCCTCCACGATGAACAGTTCCGAACGTTCCACCTCATCGGTGCGGCAGTCGGCCAGCTTGGCCGGCAGCGATGATGTCTCCAGGGCGTTCTTGCGCCGCGAGATCTCTTTGTGGGTGCGGGCCGCCACCCGCGCCCGCATTTCCGCCACCACCTTCTCCATGATCAGGTGGGCCTCGGCCTTGGCGTCCCGCTTGGTCGAGGTCAGGTGCTTGCTCACCGCCTTGGCGATGATCTTGGCGACGATGCCGCGCACCGCCGCGGTGCCCAGGACCTCCTTGGTCTGGCCCTCGAATTGGGGTTCGGCCAGCCGGACCGTCAACACGGCCGTCAGGCCGGCCAAGACGTCGTCCTTCTCCAACCGCTCGGCGCTCTCTTTGGCGGAGACCTTGAGGCGCCGCGCGTTGGCCTCGACTTCGGCCCGCATGGCCTTCAGAAGGCCCTGTTCGAAGCCCTGCACATGGGTGCCGCCCTTGGGCGTGGCGATGATGTTGACGAAGGCCTTGAACACCGTGTCGTAGCCGGTACCCCAGCGCAGCGCGGCGTCGACCACACAGGTGCGCTCGACTTCGGTGGGGGCCAGGTGGCCGTCCGGCCCCAGCGCCTGCACCGTCTCAGTGAAGGTGCCCTCGCCCTGGATGTGCCAGACGTGCTGGATCGACGGATCGGGCGCCAGGAACTCGACGTAATCCACCACGCCACCGTCGTGTTTGAACTCTTCGTGCACCGGTGCCGCCGGGTCGCGGGCGTCATCGACCGTAATCAGCAGACCCGGCACCAGGAAGCTGGTCTGGCGGGCCCGCTCGATCAGCAGGTCAAGGGCGAACGCGCCCGGTTCGGGGAAGATCTGCGGATCAGCCCAGTAGCGCACCCGGGTGCCGGTCTGCTTGGGCTTGACCTTGCCGGTGATCTCCAGTGTCGAGGCCTCGGTGAACGGCGTGAAGGGACTGTCCGGCGCCAGGCCTTTGGCGTCATCGAACACCCCCGGCTCGCCGCGGTGGAATCGCATGGTGTGCAGCTTGCCGTTACGGGCCACTTCCACGTCCATGCGGGCGGCCAGGGCGTTGACCACCGAGGCGCCCACACCGTGCAGCCCGCCCGCCGCGCCGTAACCGGACCCGGCGCCGCCGAACTTGCCGCCGGCGTGCAGCTTGGTGAACACGACCTCGACGCCGGTCAGGCCGGTCTTGGGCTCGATGTCCACCGGAATGCCACGCCCGTTGTCCAGCACCTCCACCGAGCCGTCCGGGTGCAAAGTCACGTTGATGGTGTCACAGAAGCCGGCCAGGGCCTCATCCACCGCGTTGTCGATGATCTCCCAAACGCAGTGCATCAGGCCGCGGTCATCGGTCGAACCGATGTACATGCCTGGACGCTTACGCACTGCCTCCAGGCCTTCGAGGACCTGTAGGTGGCGGGCCGAATACTCCGAACTGGTGCTAACTGACACGCAAGGCAGTCTAAATCGCGCCGCCACCAGGCGGGCCGACCCCACGCCGACCCGCCTGCCTCCGCCGTCACCCCGGCGCCGGGCCGAAACTAGTCGAGGCCGAGGTCTGGCGCGTTGGCCTCATCCGGCAGTGGGTAGGGGTTGAAGATACATCCGTCCAGGCCCTTCGATTGCTGCATCATGAGCGGCGCAATCTCCCCTTCCCCTGGACAGGCCGAATGCTCGTGGTGCCCCAGCCAGTGCCCTACCTCGTGGTTCACCACCATCATGCGGTAAGCCTCGATCGGCACGTCGTCCATCGCTCCCGGCAGAGCCCCAGTCAGCCAGCGCTCCTCGTTGATGATGATGTTTGAACCGATCGAACAGGACAGGTTGGAGCTGCAAATTGAGGCGAAGCTCGGCACCTTGGCCGGTTCGGTCAGCCACACGGTGATGTCGGCCTCCGCCGTCTCCCCCACCTCCATGAACACGATGCCGATACCGCGCCAACCCAGCGGATCATCCAGGATGGTGGCCACCTCGGCCCGGAACTGGTCCAGAGGCACCGTCACCTCCCCCCGGCTGGACACCGCGTATTTGACCGTGGCCCTGGCCTTGATGGCGTTGACAACTCCGGCCGGTCCGTCCGCTTCCGGGGCGGCTGGGGACTGGGTGGCCGATGGCGTGGCCGGCGCCGATGGCGTCTGCGTCATCAAGGCGCTGGGGCTGGCTGACGGCGTCACCACTTCGGATGGCGTCATGGTGGCCGTTGGCGCCTCCACCCCGATGCTGCTGGCCGGCCGCAGCACCGATCCGGGTGCCGCCACGGCGGCCCGGCCGGGCTCGTTCCCGGCCAACCAGGACTGATGCGCGCCCCACAACACCACTACCGTCAAGGTACCCAACAGCAGGGCCGCCAACACCGCCGAGCGGACCGACTGGTCCTGTCCCGAGCCCGTGGCCATCAGTCCAGATAGTCCCGCAGCACCTGTGAACGGCTAGGGTGACGCAGCTTCGACATGGTCTTGGATTCGATCTGCCGGATGCGCTCACGGGTCACGTTGTAGACCTTGCCGATCTCGTCCAGCGTCTTGGGCTGGCCGTCCATCAGGCCGAAGCGCATCGACACCACACCGGCCTCGCGTTCGGACAAGGTGTCCAGCACGGCGTGGAGTTGCTCCTGCAGCAGGGTGAAGCTGACAGCGTCGGCTGGCACCACGGCTTCGGAGTCCTCGATCAGGTCGCCGAACTCGCTGTCGCCGTCTTCGCCCAGGGGCGTGTGCAGGGAGATCGGCTCGCGGCCATACTTCTGCACTTCCACCACCTTCTCGGGTGTCATGTCAAGTTCGCGGCCCAACTCTTCGGGCGTTGGCTCGCGGCCAAGGTCCTGCAGCATCTGTCGCTGCACGCGGGCCAGCTTGTTGATCACTTCCACCATATGGACGGGGATGCGGATGGTCCGGGCCTGGTCGGCCATGGCCCGGGTGATGGCCTGCCTGATCCACCAGGTGGCGTAGGTGGAGAACTTGTAGCCCTTGGTGTAGTCGAACTTCTCCACCGCCCGGATTAGACCCAGGTTGCCTTCTTGGATCAGGTCCAGGAACAGCATGCCGCGGCCGGTGTAGCGCTTGGCCAGCGACACCACCAGACGCAGGTTGGCCTCAAGCAGGTGGTTCTTGGCTCGCCGGCCGTCGTGCGCCAGCCACTCCAGTTCGCGCCGCAGCTTCGGGTCCAGGTCAGGTTCGGTGGATAGTTTCTCTTCCGCGAACAGCCCGGCTTCGATCCGCTTGGCCAGCTCCACCTCTTGTTCGGCGTTGAGCAGGGCCACCTTGCCGATCTGCTTCAGGTAGTCCTTGACCGGATCGGCCGTGGCGCCGGCCACCTGCACTTGTTGGGCAGGGGCATCGTCGTCGTCCGCGTCCGAGTAGACGAAGCCGCCTTCATCGGCGTCGTCTTCGGCCAAATCGACCGGCTCTTCCTCAGCCAGCTCCTCCAGGGGCACGTCTTCGTCCAACCCGTCTGGGTCACCGCCGGCGCTCTTCGCCGCCGCCTTCGGCTTGGCCTCGGCCTGGGCCGCTGGAGCCTTGGCCCGCGAGGTCCGCTTCTTGGCTGCCGGGACTTCGGCCTCAGCCTCAGCCTTAGGTTCAGGTGCGGCCTCGGCTGCCACTTCGGCCTGGGCCGCCGCCGCCTTGGCTCGTGACGGCCGCTTCTTCTTCGGGGCCGCTGTCTCCGCGGCCTCCGACGCTACCTCCGCCGCCGCTTCGGCTTTGGCCGCCGCCTCGGCCGCCCGGGCGGCCACCGCCGCCTTCGACCTGGATGGGCGCTGTCGCTTTGGTGCCTCGGCTGCGGCCTGGGCTTGAGGTTCGGCCGGCGCTTCGGCCGGCGCCGCCTTCTTGGCGCGGGACGGCCGCGTCTTCTTCGGGGCCGGTTCGGCCACCGCCTCCGACGTTACCTCTGCCGCCGCCAGGGCCACGGTCGCAGCTTCTGGGGCCGACACAGCCGCCGCCTTCTTCGCCGCCGGCTTCTTCTTGGGTGCCGCTGTCTTCGCGGGCGAGCTCTTCACAGCCGTTGCCACCAAGTTCTCTCTTTCTAGCCCAGGGGGCCCAGCGGCTCAACGGGCATGGCCAACCACCCTGATGGGTCTGATTGGGACTGCCGCGAGCACGGACTTCTTGCGCAGAATTATAACCAGAGCCGCTCCCCAACTATTCCAACGCCATCGCCGTCCAACGTGCTCCCACCCGTTCTACCTGCAGTTTTACTCCAAAAGCGGCCGTCAAATTGGCCTCGGTCAGCACCGTGTCCAACGATCCTTGGCTGGTCACCCGCCCGTCCCGCATCAGCGCCGCGTGAGTGAAGCCCGGCGGGATCTCCTCAAGGTGGTGCGTCACCAGCACCAACACAGGTGACCTGGGGTCCGAAGCCAACTCCGCCAGTGCAGCCACCAGTTCCTCGCGTCCGCCCAGGTCAAGCCCGGCCGAGGGCTCGTCCAGCAGCAGCACCTCCGGATCGGCCATCAGGGCGCGGGCAATCTGCACCCGCTTGCGTTCGCCCTCGGACAGGGTGCCGAACACCCGGCCGGCCAGGCCACCCACGCCAAAGGCCGCCAACAGCGCGTAGGCCCGCTCGACATCGGCCTCGTCGTAGGCTTCCCGCCACCGGCCGGTATAGCCGTACGCGCCGGTCAACACGACATCGGCCACTACCTCGCCTTCCGGGATGAACGCCGCCAAGGCGGCCGAAGCCAGTCCCAACCGGGGCCGCAACTCGAACACGTCCACCCGGCCCAGCTTCTCCCCCAACACCCAAGCGTGGCCGCTAGACGGGTGCAGCCGAGCAGCCGCCATCTGGATCAGCGTGGTCTTACCGGCACCGTTGGGTCCGAGCAGCGCCCAATGCTGGCCCTCTTCAATGACTAGGTTGATGCCGTCCAGGATCTGTTTGGTGCCACGCCTCAAGGTGACATCCTTGAGGCGCAAGACTTCAGCCACCCAGCACCTGCCGGTAGACGGCAATGGTCCGTTGCCCGATGGCGTCCCAACTGAAGTGGGTTACGGCCCGTTCACGCGCAGCCGCTCCGAAACGTTCCAGCCGCGCTGGATCCGCCAGGGCCTGGTTGAAGGCCGCCGCCAGGTCACCCACAAACTTGTCCGGGTCCAGCGGCGTGCCAGAGCCGTCTTGCACCTGCTCGATGGGCACCAGCCAGCCCGTCACGCCATCGTCCACCACTTCCGGAATCCCGCCCGTCGCCGTGGCCACCACTGGGATGCCGGCGGCCATTGCCTCAAGGTTGACAATGCCCAAAGGTTCGTAGATGGACGGGCAGGCGAACACCGAAGCACTGGACAAGATGGCGTTCAGTTGCGGCTGCGGCAGCATCTCTTCGATCCAGATGACGCCGCCCCGGCTCTGGCTGAGTTGCTCCACCAGGCCGCGCACCTCGGCCGCAATCTCGGGAGTGTCGGGCGCGCCGGCGCACAACACCACCTGGGCGGCCGGGTCTACCTGGTCAAGGGCCCGCAGGAAATACGGCAGGCCCTTCTGGCGGGTAATGCGGCCCACGAACACGATGGTGGGACGGCTGGGGTCGATGCCGTACTGCTGGGCGATGGCGCCGGCCGCCGCCCCGCGGATGGGGCGCCACTTGTCGAGGTCGATGCCGTTGTGCACCACGTGCACCTTGGCTGGGTCGACCGCCGGGTAGGCCTTCAGGATGTCGGCCCGCATGCCGGCCGAGACAGCGATGATGCCGGCCGCCGCCTCGTAGGCCGTCTTCTCGGCCCAACTGGACAGTTTGTAACCGCCACCCAACTGTTCTGCCTTCCAAGGCCGCAACGGCTCCAGCGAGTGGGCGGACAGGACATGGGGCACGCCGTGCAACAGGGAGGCCAGGTGGCCGGCCAGGTTGGCGTACCAAGTGTGTGAATGCACCAAGTCGGTGCCGGCCGCCCCAGCCGCCATTTGCAGGTCAACCTCAAACGTCACCAAAGCGGGGTTGCCGAACTGTTCCGCCGGCGGTGAAGTGTATCCGGTCACACCTGGCATGCCTTCGCGGGGGCCGTCGAAGCAGTGCACGCGGACGTCAAGGTGCTGGCGCAGCACCTTGGACAGTTCTTCCACGTGCACGCCAGCGCCGCCGTAGACGTGTGGGGGGTATTCACGGGTCAACAGGTCAACGCGAAAACTGCTCATTTCAGCCACCCCTCTAGGCTATCCGGCCTGGCTCTCCTTGTCCTGCCGCAGGTAAAGTCTTGGTCATGGCGAATCCTAAGGTTCTCTCGATCATTCTGGCTGGTGGCGAAGGCAAGCGCCTGATGCCGTTGACACGGGATCGAGCCAAGCCGGCGGTTCCTTTCGGCGGCATCTACCGCCTGATCGATTTTCCACTGTCCAACCTGGTCAACTCCGGCTACCGCCAGATCGTGGTCTTGACCCAGTACAAGTCGCACTCCCTTGACCGCCACATCGCTGCCACCTGGCGTCTTTCCCCGCTGTTGCACCACTATGTGGCGCCCGTCCCAGCCCAGCAGCGCAAGGGCAAGAACTGGTTCCTCGGTTCGGCGGACGCCATCTACCAGTCGCTCAACCTGATGGAAGACGACAAACCCGACATCGTCGTTGTGGTCGGAGCGGACCACGTCTACCGGATGGACTTCTCCCAGATGGTGGAGCAACACATCGAGTCCGGGGCGGAGCTGACCGTGGCCGGTATCCGCCAGCCGCTCAGCCTGGCCGACCAGTTTGGCGTCATTGAGGCCGATGCCGACCACCCGGGCCTGATCAAGGCCTTCCGCGAGAAGCCCAAGGACGCCGCCGGCCTGCCCGACGACCCGAACGCGGTACTCGCCTCGATGGGCAACTACGTCTTCAACGCGGACGCCCTGATCGATGCCGTCCAGGAAGACGCCGAAAAGGTCACCAGCCGCCACGACATGGGGGGCGACATCGTGCCCGCCTTCGTGGCGGACGGCCAGGCGGCCTTCTACGACTTCCGGGACAACGAAGTGCCAGGCGCCAATGAACGCGACCGGGCCTACTGGCGCGATGTGGGCACCCTGGACGTCTACTACGACGCCCACATGGACCTGATCTCCACCGTGCCGGTGTTCAACCTATACAACCGGACCTGGCAGATCTATGGCGGCCCCTCTGGGCTGCCACCGGCCAAGTTCACGCACGCCGAACCGGGCCGCCTAGGCCACGCCTCGCGTTCGCTGGTGTCACCGGGCGTCATCTGTTCCGGCGCCACCATCTACAGTTCAGTCATCTCGCCGGACGTCCACCTGCACTCTTGGGCGCAGGTCAGCGAGTCCGTGGTACTGGACGGTTGCAACATCCGCCGCCACGCCCAAGTTCACAAGGCCATCCTGGACAAGAACGTCCTGGTGGGCGAGCATGCCACCGTGGGCATTGACCATGAACTGGACCGCTCGCGCGGCTTCGAGGTCACGCCCGGCGGCGTCACCGTGGTACCCAAGGGAACGGTTGTGGAGGCGTGAAGTTCCGTCCCTTCCGGGCCATCCGGCCCCGCGACGGCGAAGCGGCCGCCAGAGTCGCCGCGTTGCCCTATGACGTCATGACGGCCGCCGAGGCCCGCGCCATGGTGGCAGACAAACCCGATTCATTCCTGCATGTGGACAAGGCTGAAATCGACCTGGACCCCGCCATCGACCCTTACTCCGACCAGGTCTACCAGCAGGCCGCCGCCAACCTGGCCGACCTCCAACGCCGCGGCCGCCTGATCCGCGACCCGCAGCCCACCTATTACCTCTACCAACTCACCATGGACGGGCGCACCCAGACCGGCCTGGTTGGCTGTGCCTCGGTCGATGACTATCTGGACGGCGCCATCAAGAAGCACGAACTGACCCGGGCGGACAAGGAAGAGGACCGCGTCCGCCACGTCGACACCCTGAACGCCAACACCGGCCCGATCTTTCTGGCCCAGCGCCCCGACCCGGACCTGGACACCCTGGTGCAGGCCTGGCTGGCCAACCACCCGCCCGTCTACGACTTCATGGCCGACAGCGGCGTGCGGCACACCGTCTTCCGGGTCGGTGATCCGGCCACGGTTGAACGCATCACCGCCCTGTTCCAGCAGGTCCCGGCCCTCTACATCGCGGACGGGCACCACCGCTGCGCCTCGGCCGTGCGGGTGGCTGGGCTACGCCGCGACGCCCACCCGGGCTACGGCGGCGACGAAGAGTTCAACTTCTTCCTGGCCGTGGTCTTCCCCTCCAACCAGCTGCACATCATGGACTACAACCGGGTAGTGGCTGACCTCAATGGCTTGTCGGTGCCGGGCTTCCTGGCCGCCGCCCGGGAGCGTTTCGACGTCACGGTGCCCGATGACGCCCAGGCGCCCTTCCGCCCCACGGCACCCCACCAGTTCGGCCTCTACGTCGATGGCACCTGGTCTGCCCTGACCGCCAAGCCCGGCTGGATCGACGAAGCCGACCCGGTGGGCCGGTTGGACGCCATCGTGCTCCAAGACGGCCTACTGGGGCCCGTCCTCGGCATCGGCGACCCGCGCACCGACAAACGCATCGACTTCGTGGGCGGCATTCGCGGCCTGGCCGAACTGTCGCGCCGGGTCGACACGGCCGGTGATGGGGCCGCCTTCGCCCTGACGCCCGTCCGGATGGACGACCTGTTGGCGGTGGCCGATGCCGGGCGCATCATGCCGCCCAAATCGACCTGGTTCGAGCCCAAGCTACTGAGTGGGCTGTTCATTCACGAGTTGGCCTAAGAGCAGTTCAAGAAGCACAAAGGAGACAAGCTGTGACCACCAAGATCGCGTTCGGCGTTGACGTGGGCGGTTCGGGCATAAAAGGCGCACCGGTCGATCTGGCCACCGGCGACCTGGCCGATGACCGCTTCAAGATCGCCACGCCCCAGCCCTCAACCCCCGACGCGGTGGTGGACGTCATCTGCGAACTGCTGGACCACTTCTCACTGCCGGTGACGGTCCCCGTGGGGGTGGCCTTCCCGGCCCCCATCATCGACGGCCAGGTGCCGTGGATCGCCAACCTGGACCAGTCTTGGACCGGGGTCAACCTGGGTGAGGCCGTCCAGGCCGGCACCGGCCGCCACTGCACGGTGGTCAACGACGCCGATGCCGCCGGTTACGCCGAGGTCATGTACGGCGCCGCCAAGGGTCACATGGGCACGGTCGCCATTTTCACGCTCGGTACGGGCATCGGCTCGGCCCTCGTCACCGGGGGCCGCCTGTGGCCTAACAGCGAACTGGGCCACATCACGCTGCCCAAGGGCGACGCCGAAAAGTGGACGGCCGCCTCGATCAAGGACAAGGAAGGTCTCACCTACCCGCAGTGGGCCAAGCGCCTCCAGGTCTACTTCGACGAGATCGAGAAGCTGTTCTCGCCCGACCTGATCGTGGTGGGCGGCGGCGTCTCGAGGAAGCACGAGAAATTCCTGCCGCTGCTCAAGCTGCGCCCGCCGATCATCCCGGCCGAACTACGCAACACGGCCGGCATTGTGGGCGCGGCCGTGCTGGCGGCCCAGGAGTCGGGTTTGCTCAAGCGGCTGTAGGTCTCCGCCCGGGCGCCGGGTGGGGTGACGCCCTCCATCGTCACTCCACCCGGCGTCAGGCCCGCCACCTTCAGCGCCTGGGTGATCCCCTCGACCAGGCCAACATTGGTGGCGTCCGACGAAGCGGCTCCGGCGCCATCCGGCGCCAACAGCAGGCCCAGCAACACCAAACCGCCGGCCACCAGGCTGGCCACCAAGCGGCGTCGCGCCGCCCGGCCGAACCGGTAGCCGTACATCAGCGGCTGCCCATAGGACAGGTCCCCCCGGCTGATCGTCTGATAGTGCATCGGGCACATCGAGCCGCCTCGCCTCCTAACACGTCTGAGCTTCTTCGGGGCGAAGCGTTCGCACCATCCTGGCACCAGCGCGGCTCGGTTGAATTAACCCAATTCCGGCGTGCCCGCAGGTCAAGCCCCAATTTGCCGGACCACCTGTGAGTGTGATCACCCGAAGTGTCGTCGGTCACAGCCGAGATACCCGTTACAGTTGACGGCTCCGTTAGAGTTGACGGCTCCGTTAGAGTTGACGGCTCCGCGTTACAGGGGACGGGTCCGTGTAACAAGTTGCGGCGTGGCGCCACATGTTACACGGAACCGTCCCCAGTAACGCGGAGCCGTCCCCAGTAACGCGGAGCCGTCCCCAGTAGCGTGGAACCGTCACCAGTAACGCCGTCACCCCAGTAACGCCGTCGCCCCAGTAACGCGGAACCGTCCCCTGTAACGCGGAACCGTCCCTGATACGCCCCTACAGCAGGGTCTCCTTCAGGTCCGACAGCCGCCCCAACACGCCGGATACGAAATTGGCCGACTTGTCTGTGGACAGCGACCCGGCCAGGTCAGCGGCGGCCTGCAACACCACCGGATCAGGCACGTCATCCTCCCACACGACCTCGTAGGCGCCCAGGTACAGGATGGCCCGGTCCACCGCCGCCATGCGGTCTTGGGTCCAGCCGTGGGAATAGGTATCAAGCCACTCGCCGATTTGCTCGCGGTGTTCCGCCACGCCGCGCACCAGCGCCTCGGTGAAGGCCGGCACGGGGCCGCCCAGTTCCGGACTGGCCAGGCGTGATTCGAGCAACTCCAACAGGTCAACCCCGCGTTGATCGGCCTCGAACAACAACTCAAGGGCCCGCTGGCGCGCGGCCGCCCGGCCGCCGCCACCGCTGGCCTGAACTGCTTCAGAGGTCACTCGTTGACCCGGCTCAGGTATTCGCCGGTCCGCGTGTCCACCTTCACCTTGGTGCCCTGTTCCAGGAACAGCGGCACCTGAATCTGGTAGCCGGTTTCGAGGGTGGCGGGCTTGGTGCCGCCGGTCGAACGGTCACCCTGGAGGCCGGGCTCGGTGTACGTGATCTCAAGGATCACGGCGGCGGGCAGTTCGACGTACAGCGGGGAACCTTCGTGGGTAGCGACGATGGCGTCCTGACCCTCCAGGAGGAAGTGGGCGGCATCGCCCACCGTCGCCTCCGGCACGTTCAACTGGTCGTAGGTGTCCTTGTCCATGAAGACGAAGGCCTCGCCGTCGCGGTACAGGTACTGCATGTCGCGCTTGTCCACGGTGGAGGTTTCCACCTTGACGCCGGCGTTGAAGGTTCGGTCTACCACCTTGCCGGTCAGGACGTTCTTCAGTTTGGTGCGCACAAAGGCGCCGCCCTTGCCGGGCTTGACATGTTGGAACTCGACCACGGTCCACAGTTGGCCGTCCAGGTTGAGGACCAGGCCGTTCTTCAGGTCATTGGTGGTTGCCACGAGAATCTCCCCGTCTTTTCGTATATGTGCCTGGCATAGTGTACTAACCGTCTGGCTACGGTTGGGTAGGTTTGGACTCGCGGCGTAGGGTCCGGTGCGTGAAACAGTATTCTCATCCGGCGGTGTATGAGACCGATCCGGCCTTGAACATCACCGACTTGATGCTGGCCCGGCGGGACAAGAACCCGGCCGCCACCATGATGGAAGAACAGACCGAGCCGGGCCATTGGGAACCTGTTTCCGCCGGTGAGGTGATTGAACGCGTGCAGCGGATCGCCAAGGGCTTGATGGCGTTGGGTGTGGGCCACGGCGACACGGTAGGCATCATGGGCCGCACCTCGATCGAATGGACCTTGATCGACTTGGCGCTGTTTTACATCGGCGGCGCCGGCGTGCCCATCTACGAGACTTCGTCGGACGAACAGGCCGCCTGGATTGTGGCGGACAGCGGCATGGTGGCCGCAGTGGCCGAATTGGACCGGCACGCCGACGTCATCCGCGCCGTGCCAGGCTGGGACAAGCCGCTCTGGCTGCTACAGGACGGCGGCCTGGATCAGATCATGGCCCTGGGTGAATCGGTGTCCGATGACGCGTTGGAGGCCCGCCGTGTGGCCGTCAAGGGTGACGACCTGGCGGCCATCATCTACACCTCTGGCACAACGGGCCGGCCAAAGGGCGTCGAACTGACGCACACCAACTTTGTCACTTCGGCCCGCAACGCCGTGGTCGAGTTGTTCCACATCTGCGGCACCGGTTCGCGCTGCCTGCTGTTCTTGCCGATGGCGCACGTCTTCGCCCGCATGATCAACGTCATCGCCCTGTCCTCCCCCAGCGTCTTGGGTTACGCACCGTCCATCGCCACGCTGACGGATGACCTGCAGTCGTTCCAGCCCACGTACCTGCTGGTGGTGCCGCGGGTGCTGGAGAAGGTCTACAACTCGGCCGAACAGAAGGCCGGCCACGGCGCCAAGCTGAAGATCTTCCGCTGGGCCGCCAAGGTGGCCATCATTTCGTCGCGCGAACTGGATTCCCGCGGCGGCCTGACGCCGGTCCGCAAGGTGCAATACGCCATCGCCCGCCAGCTTGTCTACAAGAAGCTGACCAAGACGATGGGTGGCCGCCTGACCCAGGCAGTTTCGGGCGGGGCGCCGCTGGGTGAGCGGCTGGCCCACTTCTTCCGCGGCATCGGGCTGACGGTCTACGAGGGCTACGGCCTGACCGAGACGACAGCGCCGACGGCGGTCAACCCGGAGCGGCCCAACAAGATCGGCACCGTGGGGCGGCCGCTGCCGGGCCAGTCCGTGGCCGTGGCGGACGATGGCGAGATCCTGGCCAAGGGGCCGCACATCTTCCGCGGCTACCGGGGTAACCCGGAGGCGACGGCGCAAGCCATCGAGGACGGCTGGTTCCACACCGGCGATGTCGGCACGTTGGACGATGACGGCTTCGTCACCATTACGGGCCGGCGCAAGGAGATCATTGTCACGGCTAGCGGCAAGAATGTGGCCCCCGCCATCCTGGAGGACCGGCTGCGCGGCCACCCGCTGGTGTCGCAGGTCGTGGTGGTGGGCGACGGCCGGCCGTTCATCGGCGCCTTGGTGACCCTGGACTACGAGATGCTGCCGGGGTGGCTGGTGGCGCACGGCAAGTCGCCGTTGACGCCGGAGCAGGCCCTGATCGACCCGGACATCAGGGCCTCGCTGGAACGGGCCGTGGAACGGACCAACAAGGCCGTTTCGCGCGCCGAGTCGATCCGCGAGTTCCGCCTCATCCCGGGCGACTTCACCGAAGCCAACGGCTACCTGACGCCGTCGCTGAAGGTCAAGCGGTCCCTGGTCTTGAAGGATTTCGCCGGCGAGGTGGACGCGCTCTACGCCGAGGCCGCCAAGCGCCGCAGCGCCGAAAGCGCCAGGTAGTAGGAGCCGAAGCCGAAGCCGGCGATGGTGCCGGTGGCGACCGCGCTGATGACCGAGGTCTGCCGGAACTCCTCGCGCGCCGCGGGGTTGGAGATGTGCACCTCGATCACCACGGGCACTTGCGCCACGGCGTCCCGCAACGCGTAGGAGTAGTGCGTGAAGGCGGCCGGGTTCAGCACCACCGGAATGGCGGCGTCGGCGGCATCGTGCAACCAGGCCACCAACTGGGCCTCGGAGTCGGTCTGCCGCACGTCCACCTCGAAACCCAGCCGGGCGCCCCAGCGGCGGCAGTCCGCCTGCAGCGCCCCGAAGTCGGCCTTGCCGTAAACCTCCGGTTCGCGGGCGCCCAGGCGGCCCAGGTTCGGTCCGTTCAACACCCAGACCTTGGTGATGGCGGCGGCTTCGGGGCCGGCGGCGTGGGCAGCAGCGGTCACAGGGGCGCCCGCCATCCGGCCATCTGGCGGGCCCGTTCGGCCGCCTCCTCGTCCACCGGCGGCACATAGGGCACCTGGCCGTAGGGGTTGTCCAGGGTGGGAGCGGTGGGGTACGGCAGGGTCGACTGCGACGAGGCTACCGCTTGGTAGGCCTCCTCCAGCACGTCTTCGGCGATGTCCTCCACCACCAGCGGCTTGCGCACGTCTTCCAGCAGCACCATGCGCCGGGTACGGCCCACGTTCTTCTTGTCGCGCCGCATGGCCTGCCAAAGGGCCTCCCAGCGCCCGGCCCGGTAGCTGGTGGGCAGGCCCACCGAACTGAGGATCTCGCGGTGTAGGCCCAGCAGCGACGGGTCCATCAGGCCGGACCGCACGGCGACCTCGGCCGCGAACACCATGCCCACCGAGACGGCGTTACCGTGCAGCCAGCCGTACTGTTCCACCTGTTCGATGGCGTGGCCAAAGGTGTGGCCGTAGTTCAAGATGGCGCGCACGCCGCCTTCACGGGGGTCCTCCCCCACTACGTCCGCCTTGACCGTGACGGCCCGGCGGATCAGTTCCGGCAGCAGCGGGCCGGCTGGGTTGAGGGTTTCCTGGGGCCCGGACCAGACCACGTCCAAGATGGCCGGGTCCGCGATCAGGCCGGCCTTGATAATCTCCGCCATGCCGCTGACCAGGTGTTCTCTGGGCAACGTAGTCAACACATCAGGGTCGCAAACGACGGCCGTGGGCTGGTGGAACACACCCACCAGGTTCTTGCCCTGCGGCAGGTTGATGGCCGTCTTGCCGCCGATCGCGGCATCGACCATGGCCAGCAGCGTGGTGGGCACGTGGAGCACGCGGACGCCGCGGCCCCAGGTGGCGGCCACGAACCCGGCCAGGTCGGTGGTGGCGCCGCCACCCACGGCGATGATGCCGCCGCCACGGTTGGCGCCCACCTCGGCCAGGCGCTCCCAGGCGGCTTCGGCCACCGCCACCGTCTTGGCCTCTTCGCCTTCGGGCACCGCCAGCAGTTGCACCTCCATGCCGTATTCCCGCAGGTAGTCCGTCAGGGTCAGCACATAGGCGGAGACGGCCGGCGGGAACATCACCATGGCTTGCGTCCAGTCCACCGGCATATAGTCGAGCAACCGGCTCAAGGTGCCGTTGCCCACGGTCACCTGGTAGGGCGGGTCAACCTTGACCGTGATGCTGGTAGGTGGCTCGTCCACTGGTCGCCCTCCTTCCCCGGGCCTGGTACGTGATCGGTCGCGGCGGTTGGGACCGCCGACGGGGCCGCTCCGGGTCTCTCCCAGGTCAAGGGTAGCGATTTGTTGGACGATGGCGCGTATCGGCTTGCCGTCCGTGTCCACCATCACGGCGGTCAGGCCGCAGTACACCGGTTAACGTTTGGCCAGGTGGGCGCGCCGTGTCGTCCCCAGGCGAGGCGGCCGATCACAGCAGGGTGGGCGGTGTGGCCGTACGGTAGGCGGCCAGGTTCCGCCGCACCTCTGCCACTGTGTCCCCGCCGAACTTCTCCAGGGCGGCCTGGGCCAACACCAGCGCCACCATCGCCTGGCAGACCACGGCCGCCGCCGGCACGGCCGTCACATCCGATCTTTGGTGGTGGGCCGGCGCCGCCTGGCCGGTCCTCGTGTCGATGGTGGGCAGGGCGTTGGGCAGGGTTGGAATGGGTTTCATGGCCGCGCGGATGACGATCGGCTCGCCGTTGGACATGCCGCCTTCGATGCCGCCCGCGTTGTTGGATAGGCGCGCGATGCGCCCCGCCACGCTGGTGATCGGGTCGTGTACCTGGGAGCCAGGCCGCTGGGCCACGCCGAAGCCAAGGCCGATCTCCACTCCTTTGATGGCCGGCACGCCCATCAGGCCCCCCGCCAGGGCGGCGTCGAGCCGCCGGTCGGCCTGCACATGCGAGCCCAGGCCCACCGGCACGCCGTAGGCGATCACCTCGACCAGGCCACCGACCGTGTCGCCGGCCGCCTTGACCTGGTCGATGTGCGCCACCATGGCGGCTTCGGCCGCCCGGTCCAGGGTGCGGACCGGGCTGGCGTCCAGCGCCGCCACGTCTTCCGGCGTCGGCGCTGGGCCCCCGGCCTCGACGCCGCCCAAGTTGACCACGTGGCTGACCAGGCCCACTCCCAGCGCCTGCTGCAAGAAGGCCTCCGCGCAGGCGCCTAGCGCCACCCGCGTGGCCGTTTCACGGGCGCTGGACCGCTCCAGGATGGCCCTGGCATCAGCCTGGGCGTATTTGACCATGCCCGGCAGGTCGGCGTGGCCCGGCCGCGGGCGCGTCAGCGCCTCGGCCCGGGCCGTGTCCGGCACTTCTGCCGGGTCGGCGCTCATGACGGCCTCCCACTTGGGCCATTCCGAGTTGGCCACTTCAACCGCCACGGGTGCCCCGGTGGTCAGCCCGCGCCACAGGCCCCCCAACACGCGTACTTGGTCCTGTTCGAAACCCATTCGGGCGCCCCGGCCGTAGCCCAGCCGCCGGCGCTCAAGGGCCGCCGCGACATCGGCCGTCGTGATGGCGACGCCGGCCGGCAGGCCGTCCAGTATCCCCACAAGGGCGGGGCCGTGCGATTCACCGGCGGTCAACCATCTGAGCATGTCCCCCATTCTCCCAGACCCCAACCCCCACCAGGCGCCTCGCCCCCAACCCCCGCCCCCCTTCCTCGCGAGAGTACGGTTATGTAGTTCGATCCCGAGAGAGTAATTGCGTTTACGCAGGTCGGAGCGTTGGGCCAATTGAGCCGTAGCTACACAACCGTACTTTCGCGAGGGAAGGGGCGTCAGAGGGCGGCGCGCATGGCGGCCAAGGGAGCGGGCAGGCCGGTCATCAGGCGCACCTGCTCGGCCGCCTGGTGCAACAGCATGGTCAGGCCGCTAACCACGGTGCCGCCGGCCGCCGCCCAGGCGCCCGCCAGCGCCGAAGGCCACGGATCATAAGCCACATCCAGCAGCACGCCGGGCGCTCGCACCACCGTCAGGCTGTCGGCCGCCCGCGGCGGCAAGGTGGACACGGTCAGGTCGCCGGCCCACCCCACGGCGCCCTCGCCGGGCCACGCCCGGAAATCGAACTTCACACCCATCCGCAGGGCGGCCGCCATCAGGGACCGCGCCCGCGCCGTCGACCGCACGTAAACCTCGATCTGTCCGGCCCCCAGTTCGCTCACGGCCGCCAGGGCCGACGCCGCCGTCGCACCGCCGCCCAGAATGGTCACCCGGTCAAACCCGGCCGGCCGGGCGGCATCGGCCACCGCCTCCCTCACGGCCTGCACGATGCCGTACACGTCCGTGTTGGTGCCGACCCGTCCACCCGGGGTGAACAGCACGGTGTTGACGGCCCCAACCGCCTGCGCCAGCGGCTCCACGTGGTCTACCAGCGGCATCACGGCATGCTTCAGCGGCATGGTCAGCGACAGACCGGCCCATTCGGGGCCTAATCCGTCCAGAAAGCCCACCAGCCCGGCCTCGTCCACATCGAAGGCGCCATACGCCCACGTGTCGGCCAAACCCAAGGCCTGATAGGCCGCCCGGTGCAGCCGGGGTGACAGCGAATGGGCCACTGGGTGGCCCAGCACGGCCGCCCGGTGCAGCGTCACTGCCCGGCTTCCCCGGTACCGGCTTCGTCCGTACCGGCCTCGTCGCCACCGGCGCCATCGGTGCCGGCCTCTTCCGTGCCGGCATCGGCCCCATCGGCCCCGTCGGCGCCTTCAGCCCCGGCCGTCTCGCTGCTGGCGGTCTCCGTCGGCAGCGTGCCCGCCGCCTTGGCGGCCAACCACTCCTGGTACTTCAGCAGCGAAGCGGCGTGACCCTCGGCGGTCTCGTTGAACTCCACCTCACCGGTGTCGTCGTTCACCACCACCATGTAGATCCAGGGGCCATCGGCCGGCCGGAAGGCGGCCTCAATGGCGGCCCGGCCCGGGTTGCAGATGGCCCCCACCGGCAGGCCGTCGATGACGTAGGTGTTGTACGGGTTGTCGTCCGCCCGTTCTTCGTCGGTGGTCCAGACGTTGTCATCGAACCGACCCACGCCGTACACCACGGTGGCGTCGGATTGCAGCTTCATGCCCTGTTCAATCCGGTTCAGGAACACCCGCGCCGCCTTTGACCGGTCCTCTTCGCGCCGGGTTTCCTTCTCCACCATCGAGGCCAGCACAATCACGTCGTGGCGCTGTTCGCCCGGCACGCCTACCTCGTCCAGTACGCGGGTGGTCTGGCCCACCATCGTGGCCAGGATCGACGCCGGGGTCGAATCCGGGCTCAGGTTGTAAGTGTCTGGGAACAGCCAGCCCTCCACCAGGCCCTCGGCCTCGGGCGGCAGGCCAATCGCCACCGTGTCCGACGCGGCCGCCTCGACCTCGCTCAGCGGCACCTCCAGTTTGTCGGCAATCAACTGGAAGACCTGGTCCGCCCGGTAGCCTTCGGGCACCGTCAGGGTGACCGTCTCACGGTTGGTTGGGTCGAGCAAGGCCGTCACGGCGTCATCGGCCTTCATCTGCTTCTTCAGCGTGTAGATGCCGGGTTGGATGGCGCCGCAGCCGGTGTTCTCGGAGCAGGCCGTCAAGAACGCCTTCTCGGTGGCCACGACATCGGCGTCCTTCAGGGTCTTGGCAATGATGTTGCCCGTGTCGCCCGAGTTGACCACCACTTCAACCGAACCGACGCCCGGCCCCGGATAGTCCGTGATCTCTGCGACCAGCGGCGCCTTCTCTTCCGTCATGGCATGGTAGATCGGCACACCAACGAAGTAGCCGATGGCGCCCAACGCGCCCACGATCAGCACCGTCACCACGGCACTCAAACCCTTCGACCGGGTGTGCCGCTTCTCTTCCTGCACGGCCTCTTCGGCTTCACGCAACGCCCGGCGCGAGGGTACGCCGGTAGGCGGCGGTGCGACTGAGTCTTCTACCTCTTCCGCTTCGTCATCGTCAGCGAAAGGGTCCCACAGATCGCTCACGTCTCCTCCGATACCTGGTCGGCCCCGTTCCAGCCCTGCAAGCCTACCTGCTCCGTTACCGAAACGTTATCAAGCGCCGCTTGGAGAATCACCACGGCCGCAACCTGGTCAACCACGGGCCGGTGCCGCTTGGTTGACCGCCCGGCCTGCCGCAACAACCCGTGCGCCTGGACGGTGCTGCCGCGTTCATCCTGCAGCTTGACTTGAGGCGCGCCCGGTTCGCCGTTCAGCGCCCGGCTTAATTCGTCCGCCAATGCCTCGGCCGCCGCGGCCGCCGCACCCTTGGCGCCGTTCAGGTGTAGCGGCAGGCCCACCACCACGGTGCCCACCTCGTGTTCCCGCACCACGGCCACTAGTCGCCGCACCACTTCGGCCTGGTCCAGGCCGCGCCGGTCCAGCGTCGCCAACGGCATAGCGAGCTTCCCGGCCGGGTCCGACAACGCCAAACCCACCCGGGCCGCCCCGGCATCGACTCCCAGCCAGCGCGCCATCGGCTGTTAGGCCGCCACCAGTTGCCCGATGGCGCCCCACGCCTCGTCCAGTTTGTCGCCGTTGGCGCCCCCGCCTTGGGCTAGGGCCGGTGCCCCGCCACCGCCACCACCCAGGATCTGCGAGGCGGCCTTAACCAGGTCGCCGGCCTTCAGGCCCTTATCCTGGGCGGCTTGGTTGAGGGCGATCACCACCACGGCCCGGCCGCTATCCGGGTCCTTCGCGCCCAGGGCCACCACCACTGGGTCGGCCTCGCCCAACCGGTCCCTGACGCTCTGCGCCAGCGTCCGCAGGTCGTCCGCCCCAGCCCCGTCCAGGCTGGCCGTGACCAGCTTCTTGCCGCCCACCGACTTGGCCGCCTGAGCCAATTCGGGTGCCTTCGTCAACAGCTCACGGGCTTTCATGGCGGCCAAGGCCTTATCGGATTCCTTCAGCTTTGTCACCAGTCCGGTCACCCGTTCCACCAACTCGTCCGGCCGCACCTTCAGGTACTCCGACAGTTGCGACACCAACAGGTGTTCCTTGGCCTGGAAGCCGTATGCGCCATCGGCCACAAGGGCCTCCACCCGGCGCACGCCCGAACCGATCGAGGCTTCGCCTAGCAGCGACACCCGGCCCAACTCGCCGGAGCGCTTCATGTGGGTGCCGGCGCACAATTCGCGCGACCAATCGCCGCCGATCGACACCACGCGCACGATCTCGCCGTACTTCTCGCCGAACAGCGCCATTGCGCCCAGGCCGCGGGCCTCGTCCAGAGGCATCAACTGTTCGGTCACTTCGAGATCCTCGGCCAACATCGTGTTGACGCGCTCCTCGATCTGACCCAACACGTCATCGGGCACTGCGGCGCCGTAGCGGAAGTCGAAGCGCAGGCGGGCCGGCGCGTTCTCCGAACCCGCCTGGGTGGCGGTCGAACCAAGGTGTTCCCGGAGCGACTTATGCACCATATGGGTGGCGGTGTGGGCCCGGCTGATGGCGCGGCGGCGCACCGTGTCGATGCGGCCGAAGCCGGCCTCGCCCAGGCCGATCGAACCTTCGGTCAAGCGGCCGCGGTGAACCGACAGACCCTTGATGGGCCGCTGCACGTCATCGACCTCGAACACGGCCCCGGAATCGAACTCGATGGTGCCCTGGTCCGCCAACTGGCCGCCCGCCTCGGCGTAGAAGGCGGTGCGGTCAAGGATGACCTCGACCTGGGCCGGGGCCCGCACCAACGGCACTGGCTGGCCGTCGTGGATCAGCGCTACCACGTGGCCGCGGGCCTCGAACTCGGTGTAACCCAGGAAGTCGGTGGGGCCTTCCAGCCCGCCCGCGATTTCTTGGTACAGCGACGTGTCGGCATGACCGGTCTTCTTGGCCTGCGCGTCCGCCCGGGCGCGTTCCTTCTGCTCCTTCATCAGGGCGCGGAAGGCTTCTTGGTCCACGTCCAAGCCTTGTTCACCCGCGATCTCCAGCGTCAGGTCGATGGGGAAGCCGTAGGTGTCATGCAGCTTGAAGGCGTCATCGCCGGGCAGCTTGGCTCCACCCGCCTTGATGGTCTTGGCGATGGCCGTGTCCAGAATGGTGGAACCTGAAGCCAGCGTGCGCAGGAAGGCCTCCTCCTCGCCGAAGGCGATGGCGCTGATGCGCGCCCAGTCCTTGGCCAGTTCCGGGTACGAGGCCTTCATGGCGTCACGCGACACCGGGAACAGTTCCGGGAAGGCCGGCTCCTCCAGGCCAAGCAGACGCAGTGACCGCACCACCCGGCGCAGCAGGCGGCGCAGCACGTAGCCGCGGCCCTCGTTGGACGGCACCACGCCGTCGCCGATCAACATCAGGCCGGACCGCACATGGTCGGCGATGACGCGCAGCCGCACATCGTCCGCCCGGTCCGCGCCGTAGCGCTTGCCGGTCAACTCGCCGGCCCTGGTGATGACCGGGTAGACCTCGTCGATCTCGTACAGGTTCGCCACGTCCTGCAGCAGGTAGGCCACCCGCTCCAAGCCCATACCGGTGTCGATGTTCTTCTGCTCCAGGTCACCCAAGATTGGGTAATCGTCCTTGGCGCCGCCCTTGCCGCGTTCGTACTGCATGAAGACCAGGTTCCAGATCTCCAGGAAGCGGTCCTCATCCACCACCGGCCCGCCTTCCGGTCCGTAGGCCGGGCCGCGGTCGACATAGATCTCGGAGCAGGGGCCGGCCGGGCCGGGCTGGCCGGTGGACCAGAAGTTGTCTTTGATGCCACGCCGCTGGATGCGCTCCTCGGGCAGGCCGGCCACCTTGCGCCACAGGTCTGCCGCCTCGTCGTCATCGAGGTAGACGGTGACCCAGATCTTGTCCGGGTCGAAGCCGAGGAAGCCGTCCGCCTGCGAGCCGGTCACCAGCTCCCAGGCGTAGCCGATGGCGCCCTCTTTGAAGTAGTCGCCGAAGCTGAAATTGCCGTTCATCTGGAAGAACGTCGCGTGGCGGGTGGTCTTGCCGACCTCTTCGATGTCGCCCGTGCGGACACACTTCTGCACCGAGGCGGCGCGCGGCCAGGGTGCCGGCACCTCCCCCAGCATGTAGGGGATGAACGGCACCATGCCGGCCACCGTGAACAGCAGCGACGGATCTTCGGAGATCAGCGAGGCGCTGGGCTGGACGTGGTGGCCGCGCTCCTCGAAGTAGCTCAAGAACCGCTGCCGGATTTCCGATGTGCGCATGGTTGGCCCACGCCTTTCAGGTGTCAAAACTCGAATTCCAAGTCGTCTTCGTCGTAATCGTCGTCAATCGGGCACCTCAAGGGCGCATGGACCCGAGGCGCTTTGGAGGCCTTGGCGCCCCTTGACGCCGTGGAGGGGGCGCCATCGGGCGCCTCCTCAAGGAGGGCCGCCCGTAGGTCGGCCTCCCGTTCGGCCGCCGCCGTCCGCACCTCTTGCCAAAGGCTGCGGGCACCGGTGACAGCCTTGTCCACGCCGCGGGCCACCCCTTCGGGCGTGGCCGCATCCTGGACGGCCCGCAGCCGTTTGGCCACGTGCAGGGCGGCCGCGGCGCCGAGGGCCACGCCGCTGGCGGCCCATAACAGGCGGCGCATGGCTAGGCGCCCTTCTTCTTGCCGAACCGTTTGGCCGCCGTCGAACGCACGCCATAGGTGAAGGCCGCCAGCTTGATCAGCGGTCCGCCCACCGTGGCCGAGACCAGTGCCGTCATGGCCGAGACGTTCTGGGTTGCGTCCGCCGCCGCCGTGGTGATGGTGTCAACCTTCTCCAACTGCTTGTTGGCACCCTCCACGGTGGTGGCCGCCTGGTCCAGGATGGGCAGGGTGTGTTCGGTGAACTCCTTGACGGACTGTTCGGCCGCTTTGAAAACACCGCCCAGCCGCAGCACCGGCACGGCCAATACCGCCACCAGCACCACAAAGGCGATGGCGGCAATCATGCCGGCCACATCCCCAACGGTCATGGCGACCTCCTAAGGGCTTTAGGGGCTTAGCGGGAGTAGTGCTCAACCACCAGTTGCACGTCGCAGGTGACCGGCACTTCGGCCCGCTTGGGGCGGCGCACCAGTTGGGCACGCAGGCGTTCCAGGTTCACGTCCAGATACTCCGGCAGTTGCGGCAGCACGTCCCGGTGGGCACCGGCGGCCGCCACCATGAACGGCGTCAGGGCCTGTGACTTGGGCTTGATCATGATGATCGAGCCCGGCTTGACCCGGAAACTGGGCCGGTCCACCAGCTTGCCATCCACCAGCACGTGCCGGTGCACCACGGCCTGGCGGGCCTGGAAGATGGTGCGGGCAAATCCGGCCCGCAACACCAGGGAATCGAGCCGCATCTCCAGCAGTTCGACCAGCGCTTCACCGGTCAGGCCCGGCTCTTTGCGGGCGTCGTTGAACGCCCGGGCGATCTGCTTCTCGCGCAGGCCGTACTGGGCGCGCAGGCGCTGCTTCTCGCGCAAACGAATCGCGTAGTCCGATTCGGTGCGGCGCCGGCCCCGGCCGTGCTCACCGGGCGGGTAGGGACGCTTCTCGAAGTACTTGACGGCTTTGGGGGTCAGGGCCAGGCCCAGAGCCCTCGATTCGCGCACCTGACGGCGCGCGCGACGCACTGACGTCATCGCGTGGTTCTCCTGTTCGTGTTGTGATGCGAAACACCCGGACCGTTTGGCCCGGGCGGGGCCGACACATTGGCTAAGGCCCCAGGTGCGCCCAATCGAGGCGCGACCAGCCGTCTACTCTACCAGGCTCAAGGCCACCGGCTGGTGGGGAGGGGGCGGTTGGGTGGGGTGGTGGTAGCAGCTAGCGGCCGGGGCAGCCCCCGCGCCAGGGCCGCGCCAGCCGGGACAGGGAACGAATGGGGAACAATGGAGCAGTGACGGATTCGCGGGCGGTGCCACAGCAGGGCGTGCTACCAGGCTTGGCCCCCCGCACCCGCAAGCCCCGCCCCAAGGCCCCCATCGAATTGGCCGCCCACCTGCCCGTCGCCGTGGTGGCGCTGGACCTGGCTACCCCCCACATGGACCGCACCTTCGACTACACGGTGCCGGCAGCGCTCGATGCCGAGGCCCAGCCGGGCGTCCGGGTGGCGGTCCGGTTCGCCGGCCGGCGCCTGCGCGGCTATCTCATCGCCCGCCAAGCCGTGTCCGAACACCAGGGACGCCTGTCACCGATCACACGAGTGGTCAGCCCCTTGCCGGTGCTCCCTCTCGGCCTGTGGCAACTGGCCGGCCTGGTGGCGGCCAAACACGCCGGCGTCAGGGCAGACGTGCTGCGCCTGGCCGTCCCGGCGGCCCACGTCGCCACCGAAAAGGCCCTGGCCGCCCGCCCGCCCATCACCGCCCTGGACCCGGCCCAGGCGGCGGAAGCGTCCCAGGCCGAAGTCTCGGCTTGGCAGCCCTACACCGGTGGTGCCGCCTTTGTCCGCCATCTGGCGGCCGGCCGCTCACCCCGCGCCGCCGTCGCCACCCTGCCCTGGGCCGCCTCCGGCCGCGACGGCCTCTTGGACGTGGTGGCCGCGGCGGTGGCCGCCACCGCCCGCTCGGGCCGCCAAAGCCTGGTGGTCTGCCCCACCGTGCGCGAGGTTGACCGCCTCATGGCGGTGCTGGGCGGCATCGGGCCGGTGGTCCGCCTGGTGGCGGAAGACGGCCCGGCCGCCCGCCTCACGGCCTACACCGCCGGCCGGCGCGGCGAGGCCATCGCGGTGGTGGGCACCCGCGCCGCCGCCTTCGCGCCCCTGTTGCGGCCCGGCCTGTTGGTGTTGATGAACGATGGCGACCCCAACCTGGATGAACGCCACGCCCCCTATTGCCGCGCCCGCTCGGTCTTGGCCCTGAGGGCCGGCCTGGAGCAGGCCGGCCTCCTGATCGCCGCGCCTTGGCGCACGGTTGAGGCCCAGGCCCTGGTGGAACAGGGTTGGCTGGTAGATGTCTCGCCGGGCCGGCCCCAGCGAAGGGCGGTGGCGCCCCGCCTGGTGGTGCCCGACCAGGCCGATCTGGACAAGGAAGGCGCAGTCGGCGCCTCCCGCCTGCCCGAAGTGGCCTACCGCACCATCCGCGACGGCCTCAAACACGGTCCCGTCCTGGTCCAGGTGCCGCGCGCCGGCTACGTTCCCGCCCTGGCCTGCGCCGATTGCCGCGAACCGGCCCGCTGCCGCGCCTGCCACGGCCCCCTTGCCCTGGTGGAAGGCAGAAACGCCCCCGTTTGCCGCTGGTGCGGCCGGCGCGAACTGGCCTTCCAATGCCCCAACTGTGATGGCCACAACCTGCGCTCGATCGCCATCGGGGCCGGGCGCACCGCCCAGGAACTGGGCCGCGCCTTCCCGGGCACCATCGTGCGCCACTCCGCCGCCGATGCCGCTCGCGGCGTCATTGCCCAGGTGGACGCCAAACCGGCCCTGGTTGTGGCCACCCCCGGGGCCGAACCGGTGGCCAAGGACGGCTACGCCGCCGCCGTGCTGTTGGATGGCGCCACCCTGACCGCCCGGCCCAGCCTGGACGCCGGCCCGTCGGCCCTGCGCCACTGGCTGCGTGCCGCCTCGCTGGTGCGCCCGGCCGCCGCCGATGGCCGCGTCGTGGCCTTGGGCGCGGCCGGCACTCCCCCGGGCGCGGCCTTGGCCCGCTGGGATCCGGTCGGTTACGCCGCCGCCGAGTTGGCCGAGCGCTCGGGCCTGTGGCTGCCGCCGGCCGTCAAGATGGTCTCCCTGACCGGCGAACCGCCCGCCGTCACCGACCTGCTTGGCCGCATCGCCCTGCCCGATGGCGCCCGCGTCCTTGGTCCGCAGCAACACGGTGAGGGGGACGGCGCCGAGGCCCGCGCCCTCCTGGTCAGCCCGTTAGCCGGGGCCGACACCCTGGTGTCGGCCGTCCGCGCCGCCGTGGTGGCCCGCTCGATGGCCCGTGCCCCTGGCCCGGTCCGCGTCCAGGTTGACCCCACCCTCGACTAGGCGTGGGCTGCGAGAAGGGGGGCGATGGCGTCCCACACGGCATCCGCCACGGCCAGTTTGGGGCCGGCCGCCTGGGCCACGGTCGCCCCGGACGCATCCAGCACCATCACGTCGTTGGTGTCATGGCCGAATACGGCCCCGCCGGCCACCACGTTGGCCACCGTCAGATCGGCGCCCTTGTCCCTGGCTTTGTCCCGCGCGTACTCCAACGCCGGCCGGGCGCCATCGCCCGTTTCGGCCGCGAAACCGACCACTACCTGCGGCGTTTCGCCCTTGGCCGCCACCAACTCGCGCAACACGTCAGGGTTTGGCACCAGTTCAACCACCAGGCCCTCGCCCGCCGCGCCCCGCTTGATCTTTGTCGCCGCCACTTGGGCCGGCCGGAAATCGGCCACCGCCGCGGCCATGATCACCACATCGGCCCGGGCCGCCAGGCGCAGCATCGCCTCGCGCAGTTCCAGGGCCGAAACCACATCGACCCGCTCCGCCCCCGCCGGTGTCGGCAAGTCAACGTTCGCCGCCACTAGCGAGACCTGCGCCCCTCGCGCCAGGGCCGCCTGCGCCAG
The DNA here is from genome assembly GCA_031272885.1 of Bifidobacteriaceae bacterium. GTDB lineage: Bacteria > Actinomycetota > Actinomycetes > Actinomycetales > WQXJ01 > JAISSX01. Next base: position 39,980 of record JAISSX010000018.1, read on the forward strand.
GGCGAAACCCTGTTTGCCGCTGGACCGATTGCCCAGGTAGCGCACCGGGTCTAGTGCCTCGCGGGTGCCGCCGGCCGAAATCACGGCGTGCACCCCTGCCAGGTCCTGCTGCCCACCACGCAGCACCTGCTCCACCGCGGCGGCAATCGTTTCCGGCTCGGCCATCCGGCCCGGCCCCGTATCGCCGCTGGTCAGCGAACCAGCCGGGGAATCGAGCACGATGACGCCGCGCGCCCGCAGCGTGGCCAGGTTGGCTTGGGTGGCCGGGTGCGCCAGCATGGCGCTGTGCATGGCCGGGGCCACCAGAATGGGCGCCTGGGTGGCTAACAAGACAGAAGTCAATAGGTCGCCGGCCAGGCCGCAGGCCGCCTTGGCCAACAGATCAGCCGTGGCCGGGGCCACCACTACCAGGTCGGCACTGCGGGCGATGTCGATGTGATCCACCCGGGCCGCGTCATCGAACACGCCGGCGTGGGCCGGCCGGCCGGTGATGGCCTCGAAGGTGGCGGCGCCCACAAACTCCAGGGCGGCCGCGGTGGGCACTACCCGAACCGTGTGCCCGGCACGTTGCAGCAGCCGGATCAGCACCACGGCCTTATAGGCCGCAATCCCGCCGGTGACGCCCAGCACCACCCGGGCCATCAGGCGGCCTAATCCCCAGCGGGCTGAATGGTGAGCAGGCCCTTGTTGATCTCGCGCATGGCGATGGAAAGGGGCTTTTCTTGCGGGGCGGCATCGACCAGCGGCCCCACATGCTCAAGCAGGCCCTCGTTGAGCTGGGCGTAGTAGCCGTTGATTTGGCGGGCCCGCTTGGCGGCGTAGATCACCAGCGCATACTTCGAATCGGTGACCTCAAGCAGATCGTCGATGGGGGGATCGGTGATTCCCTCAGGGGTGGCCATGGTTCCGGACACTACGAATACCTCATCATTTCTCAGGAAGGACCCTGCGATTGTAGTCCCATGATGCGGGCCAGTTCACCAACGGCCCGCTCCAGCTCGTCATTCACCACTACACAGTCGAATTCGTCACGCGCCGCCAATTCGATGCGGGCCCGCTCCAAACGGCGGTCGCATTCGGCCGCGTCTTCGGTGCCGCGCGACCGTAGGCGGCGTTCCAGTTCGGCCCAACTGGGCGGAACCAGCATCACCTGTAGGGCGCCCGGCATGGTCAACCTGACCTGCCGGGCGCCTTCCAAGTCGATTTCGAGCATAGCTGGCCGCCCCGCCCCAAGGGCGTCCTCCACCGGGTCACGCGGGGTGCCGTAGAGGTTACCGCCGTACTCGGCCCATTCGAGCATGTGCCCGGCTTTGACAAGCTCGCCGAACCGCTCGCGGGACATGAAGAAGTAGTTGACCCCATCCACCTCGCCAACCCTTGGGGCTCGGGTTGTGGCGGAGATGGACAGGTACACCTGCGGGTAGCGCTCAGCAATCAGCGCTGCCACGGTGCCTTTGCCGACGCCTGACGGGCCGGCTACCACCGTGAGCCTGGCCGGTGACCAGGGACTCACTGATCAGCCGAAGCGCTCTACGAGCTGGCTGGTCTGGTGGGGCCCGAGGCCGCGGATACGCCGCGACTCGCTGATGCCGATCTCGGCCATGATGGCGCGAGCCTTGACCTTGCCCACACCGGGCAGGGACTCAAGCAGCGCCGAGACCTTGATCTTGCCGATTACGTCGTCTTTTTGGCCGAGCGCAATGACTCCGGACAGGGACTTCTTGGAGTCCTTCAGATCGGCCTTCACCTGCGCCCTTGCCTGGCGGGCTTGGGCAGCCCGCTTCAAGGCAGCGGCACGTTGTTCTGGGGTCAGGGGTGGAAGGGCCACGCTGGTTCACCTCACAATCAGGGGGAATGATTAACCTTCAACCTATCGGCTGACCTGGGGTAATGCAACCGGCAACACGCCGCGGGCCATCAAGGCAGGTAGAACCGCTCAATTTGTGCGTACTAATACCTCTTCACCAGGCGTAATACCCGGTTTTCAAGCCAGCGCGGGGAGCAGTTCGGCAACGGCTTGCCCGATGGCGCCACGCACCTTCGCGACAGACGGCCCAGCCGCCGCAATGGCCCGCGAGGAGGCAGCCAGGACATGGCGTCTGACCGGCCCAAAGACCGCTGCGAGCTGAGCCGGCCCGGCCCCTTGGGCGCCAATGCCGGGGGCAAGGAACGGCCCGCCCATGGTTGCCAGGGCGGCGGCATCGGCCCCTTCCGGTGGCTGGATGGTTGCCCCCACCACGGCGCCGAAAGAGCCCAAACCGGTGGCGCCGGCGTTCAGTTGGCCCAGTTGGCGCAGAATCCGTCCGGCCACCGTCAAGCCATCCGGGCCAACCGCGGCCTGCACCTCCGGCCCTTCCGGGTTGGAGGTCAACGCCAGCACAAACAGCCCCTTTCCGCCGGCCTGGGCCAGGTCGATGGCGGGGCGCAGCGAGCCGAAACCCAGGTAGGGCGACACCGTGATGGCATCGGCCGCCAGCGGCGCCCCTTCCCCCAGGTACGCCTGTGCGTAGCCGGCCATGGTAGAGCCGATGTCGCCCCGCTTGACGTCGAGGATGGTCAGCAACCCGGCCGCGCGGGCCGCCGCCAGCACTCTCTCCAATGCGGCCAGCCCGGCAGCACCGTGCCGCTCGAAAAAAGCCGCCTGCGGCTTGACCGCGGGTGCCGTCCCGGCCGCCGCCTCCACCAGGCGCAACCCGAAAATCTCCAGGCCGCGGGCGTCATCGGGCAAATCCCAGGCGGCCAGGGTGGCGGCGTGCGGGTCGATCCCCACGCACAGCGGCCCCAACCGGGCCATCCCGTCCGCCAGCCGCTGCCCGAACGGCGCCGGCAGCACCATCACGCCACCGCCTCTTGGATCGGCGCCACGCCGAACGGCCCGGCCTTCTCGGCCTCGATGGCCTGCACCACGGCGGCCAGGTTCTGGGTGGTGGTGACGATGGGCCGGTTCATGGCGGTGATGGCGGCCCGGATCTCGTAGCCGTCCGCCCGCGCCCCGGCGCCCGATGGCGTGTTGACCACCATGTCTACTTGGCCGCTCAGGATCAGGTCGACGATGGTGGGACCGCCGTCCTGGCCGCCGCCCTCCGACACCTTCAGCACCTCGCGGCAGGGGATCGAGTTGCGCCGCAGCACCGAGGCGGTGCCGGCCGTGGCGATGACCTCAAAACCCATCTCGACCAGCTCTTTGATGGGGAAGATGATGGAGCGTTTGTCCCGGTCCGCCACCGAGACGAAGACGGTGCCGCCCATGGGCAACCCGCCGTACGAGGCCAGTTGGGACTTGGCGAAGGCGGCCGGGAAGGACCGGTCGCGGCCCATCACCTCACCGGTGGATCGCATCTCCGGCCCCAGCACGGTGTCGACAATCTTGCCGGCGGCGGTACGGAAGCGGGAGAACGGCAGCACGGCCTCTTTGACGGCGGTGTAGCCGGGCTCCAGCGACAGGGCCGAATCGGTGGCGGGGAGCACGCCATCGGCCTTCAGCGAGGCAATGGTGGCGCCGGCCATCAGCAGGCAGGCCGCCTTGGCTAGCGGCACGCCGGTGGCCTTTGATACGAACGGCACCGTACGCGAGGCCCGCGGGTTGGCCTCCAGCACGTACAGCACGTCGCTCATCAGGGCGTATTGGATGTTGATTAGGCCCAGCACGCCCACGCCGCGGGCAATCGCCTCGGTCGATTGCCGAATGCGGGCGATGTCGCGGTTGGACAGGGTGACCGGCGGTAGCACACAGGCCGAATCACCCGAGTGGATGCCGGCCTCCTCGATGTGCTCCATGACGCCACCAAGGAACAGCTCCTGGCCGTCGTAGAGGGCGTCCACGTCGATCTCGATGGCGTCGTCCAGGAACCGGTCGATCAGCACCGGCGCGTCCGCCCGCCCGCCGGCCGGCAGGGCCTTGATCATGTATTCCTCAAGCTGGGCGGCGTCGTAGACAATCTCCATGCCACGCCCGCCCAGCACGTAGCTGGGCCGCACCAGCACGGGGTAGCCGATGCGTTCGGCCACCGCCTGGGCCTCCGCCACCGACAGGGCGGTGCCGTAGGCCGGCGCCGGCAGCCCGGCATCGGCCAGGACGCGGCCGAACACGCCACGGTTTTCGGCCGCGTCGATCGCTTCGGGTGACGTGCCCCAGATGGGCAGCCCGGCATCGGCCAGCCGTTGCGCCAGCGACAGCGGCGTCTGCCCACCCAACTGGACGATGACGCCAGCCACCGGCCCGGCTTCGGTTTCGGCGTGGTAGATCTCCATGACGTCTTCGAAGGTCAGCGGCTCGAAGTAGAGCCGGCCCGAGATGTCGTAGTCGGTCGAGACCGTTTCCGGGTTGCAGTTGATCATGACCGTCTCGTAGCGCTCCCCCAACACCAGCGAGGCGTGGACGCACGAATAGTCGAACTCGATGCCTTGGCCGATCCGGTTGGGGCCGGAGCCCAGGATCAGCACGGCCGGCTTGGTGCGCGGGCGGACCTCGCTTTCCAGGTCGTAGCTGGAATAGAGGTAGGGGGTGCGGGCGGCGAACTCGCCGGCGCACGTGTCCACCATCTTGTAGACCGGGCGCAGGCCGAAGGCGTGGCGGATCTCCCGCACGGCTTCTTCGCTGAGGTTCCTGATCTCGCCGATCTGTTCGTCCGACAGGCCGTGGCGTTTGGCCTGTTCAAGGACCTCGCGGCCGAGGGCGGGCGCCAGCCGGACGGCCTCGGCCACCTCGTTGATCAGGCAGATCTGGTCCAGGAACCACGGGTCTATCCCGCTGGCCTGATGCAGCGCGGCGATGCCGGGTGTGCCGGTGGCGCGCAACGCCTGCTGGACATCGATCAGCCGGCCTTCGGTGGGTACGGCGGTGGAGGCGATCAGGGCCTCCAAGTCACCGGCCGTGGGCGGCTCGCCGCGCCAGTGGAAGCGGGTGCCCTTCTTGTCGATGGAGCGCATCGCCTTGCCCAGCGCCTCGGTGAAGCTGCGGCCCAGGGCCATGGCTTCGCCGACCGACTTCATGGTGGTGGTGAGGGTTGGGTCGGCCGCCGGGAACTTCTCGAAGGCGAAGCGCGGCACCTTGACCACGATGTAGTCGATCGACGGCTCGAAACTGGCCGGCGTGGAGCCGGTGATGTCGTTCGGGATCTCGTCCAGGGTGTAGCCGATCGCCAGGCGCGCGGCGATCTTGGCGATGGGGAAGCCGGTCGCCTTCGAAGCCAGGGCGGATGACCGCGAGACGCGCGGGTTCATCTCGATGACGATGATGCGGCCGTCCTGCGGGTTGACGGCGAACTGGATGTTGCAGCCGCCCGTGTCCACGCCCACCTCGCGGATGACGGCCAGGCCGATGTCGCGCAGCCGCTGGTATTCGCGGTCCGTCAGCGTCAGGGCGGGCGCCACCGTGATCGAGTCACCCGTGTGGACACCCATCGGGTCCAGGTTCTCGATCGAGCAGACCACCACCACGTTGTCCGCCTTGTCCCGCATGATCTCGAGTTCGAACTCTTTCCAGCCGATCACCGACTCTTCCAGGAGCACTTCCGCGGTGGGCGAGTAGTGCAGCCCGGCGCCGGCAATCCGGTGCAGGTCCTCAGCGCTGTAGGCGATGCCGCTGCCCAGCCCGCCCATGGTGAAACTGGGTCGCACCACCAGCGGGTAGCCCAGTTCTTCGGCCGCCGCCAGGCAGTCGGCCATCGAGTGGGCGATGCGGCTGCGGGCCACCTCGGCCCCGGCCCGTTCCACCACGCCCTTGAACTCTTGGCGGTCCTCCCCCGCCCGGATCGATTCGACCTTGGCGCCGATCAACTCCACGTTGTACCGCTCCAGGACGCCGGCGGCATCGAGCGCAATGGCCGCATTCAAGGCCGTTTGGCCACCCAGGGTGGGCAGCAGCGCGTCCGGCCGCTCCTTGGCGATGATGGCGGTGAGGGCCTCCAGCGTGATCGGTTCGATGTAGGTGGCGTCGGCAAACTCGGGGTCGGTCATGATGGTGGCCGGGTTCGAGTTGACCAGGATGACGCGCAGGCCTTCGTCCTTCAGGACGCGGCAGGCCTGGGTGCCGGAATAGTCGAATTCGCAGGCCTGGCCGATCACGATGGGGCCAGAGCCGATCACCATGACGCTGGCGATGTCGGTCCGTTTGGGCACTTGGCTGGAGCCTCCTTCCCCGCCTCACGGGACGGGACTTAAAGGAACTGTAACTGGCCGCCGAAGGGGCCGGGGTTCAGCCTACCTTGGTCTCGGGGCCCGGTTCGGCAGGCAGGGCGGGTGGTGCGCGCCTGCACCTTGCGACTCCCTGCGCAGTATTTCCACACTTTCACCACCCTTTTTCGCAGGTCAAGCGCCTAGACTGGTTGTGTGCCTCCAGCCACGGCGCTGCCCCCAATTAGCTTCGCGGACTTCACGCTCTGTGCCAACTGCGGCGCTGCGTTGACGGCTTCGCGCTGCGGCCGCTGCGGCCTGGAACACCAGGTGGAACAGGCGGCGGCGTTGGCTGAAGCCTCCCAAGCGGCCGATGCCGCCCTGGCCGCCCGTTCGGCTTGGCTGGCCGGAGCGTTGGCGGCCCAGCGTTTATCTCCCTACCCGGTCGATGCCGTCCGGCACGTCGCATCGCTGGACCCCCAGCCGGTGCCGGCCGGGCTGGGCCTGGCCGATTTGACGCACTGCGCTAACTGCACCTGGCCGCTGGAGGGCGTGGTGTGCCGCCGTTGCGGCTTCAACCACGTGTTCGAGGGCGCGGCCGAGTTGGGGCGTTTGTCCGAAGTCGCGGCGGGTGCCCTGGAGGCGCGGGCTGCCCTGCTTGACCAAATGCTGGCCGGTCAGGACGCCGTGCGCTGGTCGCTCCAACTGGTGCCGGGGTCGCGGCCGGCGCCGACCCAGGGGCCGGGTGGCGCGCCAGGCTGGGCGCCCCCACCCACCGGGCCTGGTGTGGCACCGGCGTACGGGCCGGCTGCAGCCGCGGTGCCGGGCGGCATCGGGCAGCCCGTCCCCGGTTGGCAGGGTTACGCGCCCTACCCGCCGTACGTGCCGGCCGCACCGCCCCAGCCGCTGGATGTGACGGGCCTGCTGGCCGGCATCGGCGCCGGGCTGGTGGGCGTGGCGGCGCTGGTGTTCGCGTTCTTTACGCTGCGGGATGATCCCGGTCCGCGCATCGCCGTCATGGCCGTGGCCACGGTGGCCGCGGCGGTGGCGGCCGTCCGCATGAAGGGCCGCGGGTTGCGCGCCTCGTCCGAGGGCATGGCCGTCATGGCAGCCGCCTTCCTGGCGGTTGACCTGGGGTTGTTGAAGGCGGAGCTGACCTCTGGCCATGCCCTGGTCTACGGCCTGATGTTCGCGTTGACGCTTGTCTCAGCCGCCGGCCTGACGGCCGGCGGCCGGGCCGTGGGCCTGCGCACCTGGCTATCTTGTGGCCTGGTGGTGGCACCGCTGTCCGCGCTGTGGCTGATCAGCGCCTTCCGTTCACAGCACGCCACGGTGCGGGTGACCATTGCCTGCCTCAGCCTGGTGGCAATTGCGGCCGCCGCCAGACATGTCATCCGGCTGTGGCGTGGGCCAGCGGCGGCGGCCGAAGACCAGGCGTTGGCGGTATGGGCGGCCCTGGCGCTGTTGATTGGGTCGATGGTGGCCCTGAGCGGCACCGTGGCCGCCCTGGGCGCAGAGAGCTTTGAGGCCGCCCAACTGGCCGGACCCCGTTGGCTGGCCCCGGTGGCGTTGGTGGTGGCGGCCGGCCTGGCGCTGGTGGCCGGGGCGCGCTGGCTCCTGGCGTTTGGTGTGGCCGCGGGCGTGCTGCTGACGCTGGCCGCCTATGTCACCGGCGCGGCCGCCCTGGACGCCAGCCCCTCCTGGCCGGGCCTGGCGGGCCTACTGGCCCTGGCCGTGTGGCTGGCGTTAGCCGGCCTCACTCGCTTCGGGGCCGGCCCCGGGGCGGCCCGCCAGGGGCTGGCCATCGGTGGCCTGGCCGGGGCGTTGGTGCTGACCCTGCCGCTTGCGCTGTGGCGCGCCTTCGAGCTGCTGTTCGTGTTCGATGTCCTCGATACTTTGGATGGCCGCGATGGCTCGCTTAGCGCCTGGCGGGTCATCCTGGGCAACGAGCTGAGCGACTGGACCGCCGTTAACACGGTGGCGTTGATCCTCCCTGCCCTGACCGTGGCCGCCTGCCTCCTACTGCCAGTCCAAGGACGGTTGCTTGCCTGGTTGCACCGTAAGGGCACGGTGGTGCTGCCGGCCGTCGGCCTGTTCTGCGTTGCCCTGCTGGTAACGATGCCGGGCTGGCCGGCGCTGGCGTCGATGGTGGCATTGGCTGTTGTGACTGCCCTGGCCCTGATGGCCGCCCGGGCCTTGCTGCGCCATCCGGCCGCCGCGGCGCCGGCCAAGCCGCGACCGGCGGCGGCTGGCCCGGGGCTGCCTGGCCCGCCGCCCGGCTGGCCGCCGGGCACCTGGCTGGTGGCGGCACCGCCGGTGGGAGTTATTTCGGCGGGTGCCACGGCGCCGTCGGGCAGTACACCGGCTGTAACCGCTCAGGTGGGCAGCGTCCCGGCGGGTGCCGCGGCGCCATCGGGCAGTACACCGGGCGTAGCCGCTCAGGTGGACAGCGTCCGGGCGGGTGCCGCGGCGCCATCGGGCAGCACACCGGAAGCTTGGTGGCCCCGGCCGTGGACGTGGGTGCTGCGGTGTTCGGCGCTGGGCTTGCTGCCGCTGTTGTGGCTGATCAGTTGGATGGCCCGGCCGTTGGTGCCGGTGGGGACCGTGTTGCTGGCCGGCCTGTTGTGGGCGGCCGCGCGCCTGTTCCCCCGCCCGGCCATGGTGGTGGCGGTCGCGGTCGGCTACCCGTTGGTATTGCAGGCTGCCGGCCTGGCAGCCGTGTGGTACGTGCCGGCGGACTGGTTCGCGGACCCGGAGGGCCTGGTGGCGTTGGGCGGGGTTGGTGCGCTGGCCTGTCTGGGGGCCGCGGTTCTGAGCCTGTCGCGCTGGCCGCACCGGTGGACCTGGTACCTGGTGTGTGGGCTGAGCCTGGCGCCGGCGGGGTTGGCCACCCTGGTGCTGTTCCACAACCGCAACTGGTGGAGCACGGCCGCCGCTTTGGCCGTGACAGTCTTGATGGCCACGGTGGCCGCCACGCCGCGGCGGGCGCTGCCGGTGGCGCTCCGGGCGGCGGCGGCTGCCCTTGTGCTGCCGGCCGCCGCCATGGGTTTGGCCGGAGTGGGCTCACTGCTGCTGCCCGGTTCGGCTTCGCCCGTCCTGGTGCCGGTGATTGCGGGCGTGGCGGCCGCGGCGGGGATAGCGGCCACGGCGTTGCAGCCGCGCGCGGTGGCCGTGGCCGGGTTAATCAGTGCCACCGCGACGGCCTGGGCCAGCGTGGCGGTAGCCGTCGCCTGGCCCCAGACCGACAACGTCACCGTGCTGGTGACGTGCGCCCTTGTGGCGGCCGGTTCCGCGGCCGTGGGATGGCTACACCAGGCTGGCGCGGGCTGGGCATGGGCCTCGGCCGCGGCCGGTGCGTTGGGTGTGCTGTGGGCCGCCTTGGGGCTGGGGCAGGTCGACCTGGCCGAGGCCTTCACCGTGCCACCTGCCCTCGCTGCCGTCGCCACCGGCTGGTTCCTGTCGCGTCGGCAGCCGCTCTGGGAGGGCCTGACCCTGGCCGGCCTGGGCTTGGGCCTGATCCCTTCCCTGGTCCTGGAGGTAGGCGGCCACGGCCTGGTGCCGCGGGCCTTGGGTCTGACCGTAGCCGCGGCTCTGCTGCTGGCGGTGGCGGGGTTGGTGCCGGCGGGATCAGGGCCGGTGGGCCGGGTGCCGGTGGGCCGGGTGCCGGTGGGCCCGGCGCCGGCGGGGTCTGGGCCGGCGGGCCCGGTGCCGGCGGGCCCGGCGCCGGCGGGGTCTGGGCCGGCGGTGCGCCGGCCGTTTGGCATTGGCGCCATCGTCGCCGCGGGCGGGCCGGCTTGGCTGGGAATTGAACTGGCCAACTGGAGTGGCGACGATTGGGCTCACGGTACCTTCCGGCACCTGCAGGCTTACCCCACCGCCCAGTTCGGCCTGATTGTGGCCCTGCTGGCGGCGGCCGGCCTGGCCGTCGCATTGGGGTGCGCAGCCTTGGCACCTTTGACCGGCCGCTGGGGCGATTGGTACCTGGCACCGGGCCTGGCCGTGGCGGCCTTGGGACCGGTCATCGGCATGCGCTTCACTTGGTGGATCGTGGCCATCACTTGGCTGATCATGGCTGGGCTATTGGCGTTGGGCTATATCAGCGCACACCGGCAGGCCGCCGGGCGCGGCGGCCTGCCGCCGTACTGGTTCTGTTGGCCTCTGGCCCTGGCCGTCGGCATCGCCGGTTGGTCCACCCGCGAACTGCGGGTGGAGTGCTGGGCCATTCCATTGGGTTTGGCCCTGTTTGCAGCCGGGCATTCGTTGCTGGGCAAGTATCCCGGGCGTCAGGTCTTCCTGGTGGGTCCTGGCATTGCCGCCACGCTGGGACCGTCCACCCTGGCTGTGGGTACGGACCCCATGACCTGGCGGGCCATCCTGGTGATCGGTCTGGCCATGGCTGCCATGCTTTACGGCGCCCGGCGCCAGTGGAAGCATGCCCTCGTCATTGCGGCCGCCGCCATGGCCTTGACCTTAATTCTGGTCTTCGTCCGCCGGTCCGAGATTTCCACCCTGCCCTGGCTGCTGACCCTAGCCTGCGCCGGCGGTATCCTCTTCTCCGTCGCCGTCTGGCTGGAACGCGCCAAGCACCACCCCTGATCCCAACCCACCCCCTCGCGAGAGTACGGTTGTGTAGGCCGCACAAAGCCATGGAACACCCTGACCTGCATAAACGTATTTCGCTGTGGGCGTAACCTCTACATAACCGTACTCTCGCGAGGAAGGGGGGCGGGGCCAGGTTAGCCGGCCTGCATCAGGTCGATGAAGCGGTCGAACAGGTACTGCGCATCGTGTGGACCGGCTGCCGCCTCCGGGTGGTACTGCACCGAGAAGGCCGGAATGTCCAGGCACCGAATACCCTCCACCACGCCGTCGTTCAGGTCGATGTGCGACACCTCGACCCGGCCGTAGCGGCCGTCGCCATAGGGTGCCACCACCGGTTCATCCGAGTCAGTGGGCATCGCCACCGCGAAACCGTGGTTGTGGGCCGTGATCTCGACCTTGCCGGTGGCCTTGTCCAGCACCGGGTGGTTCACCCCGCGGTGCCCAAACACCAGCTTGTAGGTATCGAACCCCAACGCCCGGCCCAGCAACTGCGAGCCGTAACAGATCCCGAAGAACGGGATCCCGGCATCGAGCACCGCCCGCAACACCTCCAGTTCGGAACCGGCCGCCGCCGGGTCGCCCGGGCCGTTGGAGAAGAACACGCCATCGGGCGCCAAAGCCTGAATCTGCGCAAACGTCACCGACCGCGGCACCACGTGGACCCGCACCCCGCGGGCCGCCAGCAGTTCGGGCGTCATGGCCTTTATCCCGAGGTCAACCGCCACCACCTCGGCAATGGTGTCGATCCCAGCGGGCGGCTCAACCACGTAAGGCATTTCTGTGGTGACCTCGCCGGCCAAGTCGCGGCCCGCCATCGGCGGCGAGGCCAACACCTGGTCCACCAGATCCTCCACCGGCACCGCCCGGCCGTGCGCGTCCACCACCGCCGGGCCGGAAAAGATGCCGGCCCGCATGGCGCCGCGTTCCCGCAGGTGCAGGGTGATGGCCCGGGTGTCCACGGCACAGATGCCCACAATGCCCTGACCAGCCAGTTCGTCATCCAAAGACCGCCTCGAACGCCAGTTCGAAGGCAACCGGGCCGGATCGCGCACCACGTACCCGGCCACCCAGATCTGACCCGATTCCGGGTCCTCGTCATTGACCCCCGTGTTGCCGATGTGCGGTGCCGTCATCACTACGATCTGCCCACGGTAGGACGGGTCGGTCAGCGTCTCCTGGTAGCCGGTCATGCCGGTGTTGAAAACGATCTCGCCCAGGGTTCGCCCGCGCGCGCCGTAGGCCTGGCCGGGAAAAACCCGGCCGTCTTCCAAGACCAGCAGGGCCCGGCTCATCCAACCACCTTTCCGTCCAGCACCGTCGGCTTGCCGTGCAGGAAGGTCGCCACCGTGCGCCCGTGCAGTTCGCGTCCGGCCACCGGGGTGTTGCCCGATGCCGTCTCCATGTCTCCCGGTTCAACCGTCCAGCGGGCGGATGGGTCGAACAGGGTCAGGTTGGCCGGCTCGCCGGCTTCGATGGGCCGGCCTTGGTCCTCAACCCGGCCGATGGCCGACGGTGCCACCGACAGCACCCGCGCCACGTCCTCCCAGCCCAGCAGGCCGGTCTCGACCATCAACTCGTGCACAATCGGCAGAGCCGTCTCCAGGCCGGTCATGCCGAAGGCCGCCGCCGCCCACTCGCAGTCCTTGTCCTCCCGCGGGTGCGGTGCGTGATCGGTCGCCACAATGTCGATGGTGCCATCCGCCAACGCCGCCCGCACGGCCGCGACATCGGCCGCCGAACGCAACGGCGGGTTGACCTTGTAAACCGGGTTGTACGTCCGGGCCGTCTCGTCTGTCAGCAGCAGGTGGTGCGGCGTTACCTCGGCCGTCACCCGGATGCCGCGGCCCTTGGCCCAGCGGATGATCTCCACCGAACCGGCCGTCGACACGTGGCAGACATGCAGCCGCGAGCCCACATGCTCGGCCAGCAGCACGTCCCGCGCCACGATCGACTCCTCGGCCACCGCCGGCCAACCCGCCAAGCCCACGTCGGCCGAAACCACGCCCTCGTGCATCTGGGCGTTCTCCGTCAGGCGCGGCTCCTGCGCGTGCTGCGCCACCACGCCATCGATCCCTTTGACGTATTCCAACGCCCGGCGCATCAACACCGGGTCCGCCACACACTTGCCGTCATCGGAGAAGACACGCACCCGCGCCGCCGAGGCCGCCATCGCCGCCAACTCCGCCAGCTTTTCCCCCGCCAGGCCCACCGAGACGGCGCCCACCGGGTGTACATCGACGTAGCCGGCGTCCTTGCCCAGGCGCCATACCTGTTCCACCACGCCGGCCGTGTCCGCCACCGGGAAGGTGTTGGCCATGGCGTGCACCGCGGTGAAACCGCCAGCCGCCGCCGCCCGCGAGCCCGTGCGCACCGTCTCCGCGTCCTCGCGGCCGGGTTCACGCAGGTGGGTGTGCAGATCAACCAGCCCGGGCAGCACTACCAGCCCCCCGGCATCGAGCACCTTGACGCCGGCCTCGGGAGTCAGCTTGGCGGCCACCTGCACGATGGCGCCCCCTTCGAGCAGCAGGTCACGCACCTGGCCGCCGGGCAGTTGGGCCCCCTTAATCAGGTAGTTCTTCATCACGCCTCCCCTCCCTCGGCGCCGGTCATGGTCAGGTAGAGCACCGCCATGCGCACCGCCACGCCGTTGGCCACCTGTTCCACAATGACGGACCGCAGCCCGTCCGCTGCACCTGACGTAATCTCCAGGCCGCGGTTCATGGGCCCGGGGTGCATCACGATGGTGCGCTTCGGTAGGGCCGCCAGGCGGGGTTCGTCGAGGCCGTACTCGCGGGTGTATTCCTGCGGTGACGGGAAGAAGCCACCGCCGCCGGCGCTCATCCGTTCCTTCTGCACCCGCAGCATCATCAGTGCGTCCGGTTTGACCTCAGCCAGGGCCTGGTCCAGGTTGTAGGAAACGTCGCAGTTCCAGGTTTCGACCCCCACCGGCAGCAGCGTGGCCGGTGCCACCAGGGTGACCTTGGCGCCCAGGGTGGTGAACAGGTCCACGCCTGACCGGGCCACGCGGGAATGCAGCACGTCGCCCACAATCACCACGTTGACGCCATCGAGCCCTTGCCCCAGCGGGTTTGGCCCCATCAGGTGGCGGCGCATCGTCATGGCGTCCAACAGCGACTGGGTGGGGTGCTGGTGGGTGCCGTCACCGGCGTTGATGACGCTGGCGTCCGTCCAGCCGGAATGCGCAATGGTGTAAGGCGCGCCCGAGGCGTAGTGCCGCACCACGATCGCGTCCGTGTGCATGGCCCCCAGGGTCAGCACGGTGTCCTTGAGCGATTCGCCCTTCGACACTGACGAACCTTTGGGCGAGAAGTTGATCACGTCCGCGCTGAGGCGCTTGGCGGCCGTTTCGAACGAGATCCTGGTCCTGGTCGAATCCTCGAAGAACAGGTTAACCACGATCAGGCCGCGCAGGGTGGGCAGCTTCTTGACCTGGCGAGCCTGCGTGGCGGCCATCTGTTCGGCCATGTCCAGGATCAAGACGGCCTGTTCGCGGCTCAGATCCTTGGCGCTGAGCAGGTGTTTCATCGCTGTTCCTCCGCCCTTGTGATGATCACCGCATCCGTGCCGTCGGTCTCTTTGAGCCGCACGGTGACCCGTTCGTCCGCCGCCGTGGGCAGGTTCTTGCCCACGTAGTCCGCCCTGATTGGGAGTTCGCGGTGGCCGCGGTCAACCAGCACCGCCAGCCGCACCGCCTTCGGCCGGCCCAGGTCGGCGATGGCGTCCAGGGCCGCCCGGATGGTCCGCCCCGAGTACAGCACGTCATCGACCAACACCACCGTGGCGCCGTCGATGCCGCCGTCCGGCAGCCGGGTCAGGCCGATCACCCTGGTGGGCCGCCGGTGCAGGTCATCCCGGTAGATGGTGACGTCCAGTTCGCCGGTGGCGCCCGAGGCATCCCAACCGGGTTCGATGCCGGCGATGATGCCGGCCAGGCGGGCCGCCAGCGGCACGCCCCTGGTGGGGATGCCGAGCAGCACCAGGCCTTCGGCGCCGTGGTTCTTCTCCAGAATCTCGTGGGCGATGCGCTGCAGTGCGCGAGATATATCGCCGCTGGTCAGCACTTCTGTGCCGACAGTGTCCGCCATGGGACTCGCCTCCTTTCCCGCCTCACCGGACGGGCCTTAAAGGATGGATGGTGTTGTCGCGTGTCAGCCTACTACCAGGGTGGCGTACAAGGCGGCGCCGCGCAGGGCCGGCCAGGTGCCGGCCTGGGCCAGGCTGAGAGGCGTCTGCTCGATGACGGGCATCAGGTTGTCCAGGTAGGCGCCCCGTAGGGCTGCTTCCCACAGTGGGCCGGCTCCCGTGAGGGAGCCGGCCACGATCACTAGCGCCGGGTCCAACACGTTCGCCAGGCCGCCAACAGCGGCGCCCAGGGCTGCCCCCGCGGTTTCGACTGCCTGACGGGCAAGGCTGTCCGAACCGGCCAGTTCGCAAACCTCTTTGGCGCTGGGCACGGCCCGGTCGCCGCCCAGTCTGCGATAGTTGGCCAACAGGCCCCATCCTGAAGCGACGGCCTCAACGTGGCCGGTGCGTCCGCAAAGGCAAGGCAGCCCTTCGGCCTGCGGCACCGCCACGTGACCCAAATGCCCGCCTGCCCAGTGGCTGCCGGTCAGCGGGCGTCCGTGCCGCACATACGATCCGCCAACGCCGCTGCCCACCGCCACCACCAGCACCGAATCCAGCCCGTGCCCGGCACCGAA
Organism: Bifidobacteriaceae bacterium; assembly: GCA_031272885.1. Lineage (GTDB taxonomy): Bacteria > Actinomycetota > Actinomycetes > Actinomycetales > WQXJ01 > JAISSX01. The sequence continues at coordinate 55,417 of JAISSX010000018.1, forward strand.
CGCAGCCTCGCCCACTGCGAAGGCGTGGCCGTCTCCCAGCACCCGCACCGGACAGCCCAACGCCTGCGCCAACTCGGGCCCCAGCGCCGTCCCGGCCCAACCGGCAATGTGATCGGTCGCGCCCACCACGGCGCCCGTATCGGAATCAATCACACCGGCGGACGACACCCCAACCAACCCCGCACCATCGGCCACCAGCGGCCGCAGCAGCTCGACCGTGCGCTGGATAACGCCCGCTGCACCGGCCGCCGCAGGCGTAGGTGCCGTGACCGGCTCGGTCAGCAGGGCGCCATCGGGCGTTACCAGCGCCACCGCAATCTTGGTGCCACCGATGTCGGCCGCCGCCACCGGTGCCAGCGCGCTCGCCACGGCCGTCACACCGGCCGCCGCAGGCGTAGGTGCCGTGACCGGCTCGGTCAGCCGGGCGCCATCGGGCACCACGCCCTCCAGCGACCGGCCTTCCGCTGGAGCCAACGCGGCGGCAAAACGCCTGGTCAGCCGCAACGGATGGGTGATGGCGCTGCCCACACAGACAGCGTGAGCACCGCGCCGCAGGGCTTTGGCGGCCTGGTCCGGCTCCCAGACTCGGCCCTCCAGGATGACCGGGAGGCGGCAGGCCGCCACCATCTGGTCCAACAATTCGAAGTCCGGGCCCGGGCCGGCGGGGCGGTCCAGGGTGTAGCCGGCGAGGGTGGTGCCCAGCACATCGACGCCGGCGGCCTGGGCGGCCAAGGCGTCGTCGAGCGAACCGCAATCCGCCATCAACGCGACTCCGGGCGCGGCCGCCCGGAAGCGCCGCACCACTTCGGCCAGGGCGAGGCCGTCCGGCCGCGGCCGGCGTGTACCGTCAACCGCGACGATGGCGGCCCCGGCCTGGGCCGTGCGCAGCGCCAGGTCCAGGGTGGGGGTGATGTAGACGCCATCGGCGCCCTCCTTGACCAGGCCGATCACGGGGACGCCAACCGAGGCAGCGATCAGGGCGACGTCCGTCAAACCCTGGGCCCGGATGGCGACGGCTCCCCCGGCCTCGGCCTCAAGAGCGACCAGCCGCATCGTTTCGGGGGTGTTCATCGGTTCGCCGGGATAGGCCTGGCAGGACACGATCAACCCGCCACGCAGGGCCTCGATCAGGGAATTCACGCCACCATCCTAAGCAGAATGCCGTGTTCCGCGGCGGCTACATGCCAGGCCAGAAGCGGAGGGCCATTCCAACTCCGACTCTGGAACTACCGAAAGTCTCTCCGCTTGGTTGACCTGGCCGCTGCCTGACCGCCTGGACCGGTGTCAGTTCTTACAGGCGGGGTCGCCCGCGCAGCGGACGAGCCCGCCTGTAAGCCGGGTTCTGTCGAGGGCGGCCATCCCTCTAGGGCCCACGTTGCCGTGGGTCTCAAGCGGCCTACCCGGAAGCTCGGGCGAGCAGCCCTCGGGCGCTTCCTGCATGGCCTTGCTCCGGGTGGGGTTTGCCTAGCCGCCCGTGTCACCACGGGCGCTGGTGGTCTCTTACACCGCCGTTTCACCCTTACCCGCCACCGCGAAGAACGGCGGCGGGCGGTTTGCTTTCTGTGGCACTGTCCCGCGGGTCACCCCGGGTGGGTGTTACCCACCACCCTGCTCTGTGGAGCCCGGACTTTCCTCGGTGGGGGCTAACCCCCAACGCGGCCGCCCGGCGAGCTCGTCCGGCTTCAGCTTACCCGGCGCGCCATGCGCCGTTGGGCCAGTTCATCGACGGGCGCGGACACGTCACCGGGGCCTTCGGACCGTTCGGACGGCAGCTGCGACAGCGTGCCTTCGACCTCGCGCCACACCCGGGAGACGGCAATCCCGAACACGCCCTGCCCGCCCTGCACCAGGTCGAACACCTCATCGGCTGACGTGCACTCATAGACCGACGCGCCATCGGACATCAGCGTCACCATGGCGAGGTCTTCTACCCCGCGCGACCGCAGGTGCCCCACGGCGGTGCGGATCTGCTGCAGGGAAACGCCGGTGTCAAGCAGTCGCTTGACGATCTTCAAGGTCAGGATGTCGCGGAAGTTGTAGAGGCGCTGGGTGCCGGACCCGGTGGCCGGCCGGACGGACGGTTCGACCAGGCCGGTGCGGGCCCAATAGTCGAGTTGGCGGTAGGTGATGCCGGCGGCCCGGCAGGCCGTGGGGCCGCGGAAGCCGATGGCTTCGTCGGTCAGTCTTCCCCCGAACAGCATTCCCTGTTCCATTGCTCCGCCTTCGTCTAGGGCCTCATACGCCTGGGGCTACGGGTTTGACGCTAGAAGCCTGTGCCTCTACCGTCAACGCGCCACGCCGAAAAAACACCCCCAAAATGCCCGGCGTGTCTTACCCTCCAGTTGAACTTGAGACTTGCGGCCCAATTCACAACCTCACCAGCACCTCTACAAGTCACGTTCGGCCAGAGCCAACCGCACCACGGCAGCGTTCAAGGCCGCCATGGCCGCGGCGCATTCCGCCGCCCGCGTAGCCGCCCGCTCACGCCCGGCCGAACCATGGCCGCGAATCGCCTGGGCCGAAACCTCCACTAGATCGGCCTGACGCGCCGCCGCCTGGAAGACCGGCCGCAAATGCCGCAGTTCAAGGCCGTATTCCGCCAACTCCACCACGGCCTCGACCGCCTGGACCAAGGCGGCATCGGCCGCCCCGGTGGCCTCCAACGACAACCCCGCCGCCCGCGCCACGGCCTCCACCACCGCCTGGTCCTGCCCGGTTACGGTGGCCACATCCTCAGGTTCAACTTGAGCCTGACGCACCGCCCGCGGCCCAGGCAGTGGCACCGGTGTCCCGGCCGCATCCAGCGCCGCCAGCTTGCCCCGAATCGCCTTCAACGGCATGTAGGTGTCACGCTGCAAAGTCAGGGCGTAACGCAGCCGGTCGATGTCCTCTTGCGTGTACCGCCGGAAACCCGAAGCGGTGCGGGCTGGCCGCAGCAAGCCCTGATCCTCCAGGTAGCGCAGCTTCGAGATGGTCAACGCCGGGAAATCGGCTTGGACGGCCTCAAGCACTTCTCCGATCGAATAGCTGGTTGGTTCCGGCGCGGCCCACCGCGCCTCTGCCGCCTGCGCCATCACGCCGCCTGCGGCCGCACCGGCGAGGGATGGAACGTGAGGCGATACTTGCCGATCTGGACCTCGTCACCGGCCTGCAGCACGGCCTCCTCGACCCGCTCGCGGTTCAGGTAGGTGCCGTTCAACGAGCCCAAATCCCGCACCAGGAAAGACCCGTCCTCCCGCACGAACAGGGCGTGTTTGCGCGACACCGTGACGTCATCCAAGAAGATGTCTGCCCTGGTGGAACGCCCGGCCGTGGTGGCAGATGAATCCAGCAGGAAACGCGACCCGGCGTTGGGACCGCGTTGCACCACCAACAGGGCGGAGGTGGGCGGCAGGGCCTCGATGGCGGCCTGCGCCTGGGGGCTGAGCCCCTCGCCAGTGGTAGGGCCGTCCAGGTCGATTTCGACCAGGCCACCGATCACCTGTGTCGTTTCGCCGGCCGCTTGGCCAAAGGCTTCGTCGTCGATGCCCACGCGGTACCTCCCAACTAGCGCCTACCGATGCCCGAAGGCCTAAGCCACTACTCTATCGCGGTGGCGTACTGCGGTTCAGCCACCGTCTTGACGACTGAGATGGTGATAGAGCCGCTGACCGTCACCTGCGAGTCACCCCCCGCGGTGCGCACCGCCGCCAATGCCCCACCCGGGATGCCCAGCGCCCCCTGTAGTGTCTGGCTGTCGCCGATGGCGGCCCAATGGTACGGCGGCGTCAGCAGCACGCCATCGACCACCACCCCGCCGTCGCCGTCGGCAAACCAGGTGGCGGCGGTGACCCTCACGGAGCCGACCGAAATGGCCTCCGCTCCGGCGTTGCGTAACTCGTCTACCAGCAGATATAGCGTGGCCGCCGGCACCTGACCCGAAGGATCTTCGATCGTCACCAAGACGCCCGGGCCGGTGGCGGCCAGCGTGCCGGCCAGGATGCCCTGGACCTCGGCCCGCTGGGCGGCCGCCTGCTGGGCCGCCTCCTCTTGGGTCCGCTTGTCCGTCAACTGGGCTTTCTCTTCTTCTAGGGCCGCGTTTTCTGCCGTCAGTTGGTCGGCCCGGTTGGCCAACTGGTCCAGCACCTGCACCAGCTCGTCCTGGCGCAGCGTCGAGAAGTCGGCCTCTTGGGTGGACCGCACTTGGGTCGCCACGCCGAACCCAAGCAGCAGGCACAGCAGGCCCGTCACCGCCTGGGCCCGGCTGGCCCGTGGCGTCAGGCCGCGGCGCAGGCGGCGCCAAACGGCATCGGAGGTAGTGGCCGGCATTTAACTCACGCCCTCACGCCTTCAACAGCAAGCGCCGAATCTGCGCCGCGTTGGAGAAGATCCGAATCCCCAGCACCACCACCACCGCCGTGCTGAGCTGGGAGCCGACGCCCAGTTGGTCACCGACGAAGACGATGAACGCCGCCACCAGCACGTTCGAAATGAACGAGGTGACGAACACCCTGTCGTCGAATATGCCTTCCAGCATGGCTCGCATCGCCCCTGCCAGGGCGTCGATGGCGGCCACCACCGCGATCGGCAGGTAGGGCGCCAGGAATTGCGGCACGTCAACATCGGTCACCAGGCCGATCAGCACGCCCGCCACCAAACCAATGACGGCTATCACCCCGCCACCTCCTCTTCTCTTGCTGCCTCACCTGCCGCCGATGCCGCCCCGTCACCCGCCGATGCCGCCCCGTCACCCGCCGATGGCGTCCCCGCGGCTTGGGCGTAGTACAACGCCGCCACCCCCGTGCCGGCGGCCAGTTCCAGCCCGTCTACCCGGCTGATGGAGACCTCTGCCCCCAAGTAGCCCTTGAGCAACGCGATCCGGTCACCCGCCCGGCCGTTAGCGAGACCCAATTCCATGGCCTCACCAGGCCCGATGGCCTCGATCACATAGGGCGAGGCGACGGGTTGCAGTTCCACCTGGATGACTTCGCCCACATCACGGATGGCCGTCACCGAGGTCAGCCGCACCCCGCCCACGGAGATCGCCTCCGCCCCGGCCTGCCACAGCGCCCCCACGATGACGCGCAGGTCACCGGCGTGCAGGCGTGATTCGTCGTTGGGTGCGCCCTGGCCCGGTTCGGTTTGAGCCTGTTCCAGGGTGACCCGCAGGCCGGGCCCGCTGACGGCCGCCGCCCCCGCGGCCGCCGCCAGGTTCTGCGCCGCCCGCGCCGCTGACGGGTCCGCCGCCAACGCCTCGCGCCGCAGGGCATCGACTTCGGCCGCCAGCGACGCCTCGCTGGCGCTCAACGCCTGCACGCGGTCGTATTCCTTGACGGTGTTGGCCTCCAGCACCGCCCGGGCCTCGGCCTCGCCCTGGCCAGGGTTGCGCAGCGCCTCCACCCCCCAGGTCACGGCGAGCCCCAGCAGCACAGCGATCAGCAGCACCGGCACTAGGGTGTAGCGCAGGGGCGGCGCGGTGCCGACCCGCTTGCGTTCGGCCGCCTCGGCGTAGCCGGCGTCCAAGGGCCGTTTCATGACCTCGGTTAGCAGCGTCATCGACGCGTCAAGAGGCCGCCGGCCAGTTCCGGCGGAAGACGTTTCAGGCCTGGGGCTGCCCGGGGTGCTCACGGCTGCGGCCCGTCCAACCCGGCCCGCCCGGCCGCGGCCGCCAGGGCCAGCGCCCGCCGCGCCTCGATCAGGTAGGCGCCGCAGGCCACCCAGTACAACACCACACCCCAGATGGCGAAGGCCCAGCCGAAGGTCCAGGCGGTCCAGCCCACCCAGTTGCCCCATGAACCAAGCAGCAGCAGCGGGAAGGCATACATCAGGGCCAGGGTGGCGGCCTTGCCCACAAACACCACTTCAGGGGTGGAGATGCCGCGCGACTTCAACACCAGCAGCGTCACGCCCATGACGGCCTCGCGCACCACCAGCAGCACCACCAGCCACCATGGGATGGTGCCGCGCCACAGCAGCCCGAACACAGTCACCAACAGGAACAGCCGGTCGGCCGTCGGGTCCAGCAGGCGGCCCCACTTGGAGTATTGGTGCAGCCGGCGGGCAGCGAAGCCGTCCAACCAGTCGGTGATGCCGCTGAAGGCCAGCACCACAATGGCCCAGCCGTCGTGGTGCCGCACAATCAACAGCACGAACACCGGCACCAGGGCCAGGCGCAGCAGCGAAATGGCGTTGGGGACGGTCCACAACCGGTCGGCCCTGTCCAGGCCCTCCGCCTCTACCGCCTCTGCCATGCCAACTACCTTAAGCGCACGGCGGCCCGAACCAGGCTAGGGTTCAAGCCGTGGCGCAATCTGCCGACCTTGGTTGGGGCTTCCTGGCGGCCCAGGTGGTCAGCGAACAGGTGATCAAGAAGTCACGCTTCATCACCCACCTGTTCCCGCTGACCGACCCGGAGGCCGCCCGGGACGTCATCGGCACCGTGCGGAAGGAGCACTACCAGGCCCGCCACCACTGCAGCGCCCTGGTGGTGGGGCCCGATGGCGAGTGGCAGCGCTCGAACGACGACGGCGAGCCGGCGGGCACGGCCGGCGCCCCCATGCTGGAGGTGCTGCGCCGCCGCCAGGTGAGCGACATCTTGGCGGTGGTGACGCGCTACTTCGGCGGCACCCTCCTGGGGGCCGCCGGGCTGGTCAGGGCCTATTCCGGCGGGGTCAGCGCCGCCCTCGACCAGGCCCGCCTGGCCCACAAGGCTTGGCGCGACATCGTACAACTGGAGGTGCCGGCCCAGGAGGCTGGCAGGGCGGAACACTCACTGCGGACCTTCGCCGGCCGCACCCGCGGCGCGGAACTGGCCGCCGTCGCCTATGAGGGCCAACACGCCCGCTTTGAGCTGGGCTTGGACACCCCGGCGCGGGCCGCGCTGGACGCCTGGCTGGCGGCGGCGCCGTTCCCAGCGAGCCTCCAGGAGGACGGCCGGCGGCTGATTACGATTGACGGGTGACCACCCGCCCGGCCTATGAGGCCCTCCTTGAGAAAGTCCTGACGGAAGGCACCCACAAGGCTGACCGCACCGGCACGGGCACCACCTCGCTGTTCGCTCAGCAGATCCGCTTCGACCTGAACCAGGGCTTCCCGCTTGTGACCACCAAGGCGGTGCACGTCAAGTCGGTGGTGACGGAGTTGCTGTGGTTCCTGCAGGGCGGCCACAACGTCAAGTGGCTGCAGGAACGCGGCGTGCGGATCTGGAACGAATGGGCGGCGCCCGATGGCGAGTTGGGCCCGGTTTACGGCGTCCAGTGGCGTTCGTGGCCGGCGCCCGATGGCGGCACCATCGACCAGATTGCCACCGCCCTTGAGTTGCTGCGCACCCGGCCGGATTCGCGGCGCATCGTGGTTTCGGCCTGGAACGTGGGCTACCTCGCCGAAATGGCCCTGCCGCCCTGCCACATCCTGTTCCAGTTCTACGTGGCGGAAGGCCGCCTCAGTTGCCAGTTGTATCAGCGCAGCGCGGACATGTTCCTGGGCGTCCCGTTCAACATCGCCTCCTATTCGCTGCTGACCCACATGATGGCGCAGCAGGCGGACCTGGGCGTGGGCGAGTTCATCTGGACCGGGGGCGACTGCCACATTTACGATAATCACGTGGACCAAGTCCGCGAACAGCTTTCCCGGGAGCCCCACCCGTACCCGCACCTCGAGTTGCACCGGGCGGCCTCCATTTTCGACTACAGCTTGGAGGACGTGGTGTTCCCGGATTACCAACACCACCCGGCCATCAAGGCCCCGGTGGCCGTATGATCGCCCTGATTTGGGCCGAAGCCAACGGCGGCGTGATAGGCAACAACGGCGGCCAGCCGTTCATGGTGCCGGAAGACCTGGTGCGGTTCCGCCAGTTGACCACCGGCCACCCGGTCATCATGGGCCGCCACACCTGGCTGGCCCTGCCCGAATCGGCCCGGCCGCTGCCGGACCGCGTCAACATCGTCATGACCCGCCACGCCGGCTTCAAGGCCGATGGCGCCCACACGGTGTCCACGTTGGGGCAGGCGTTGGCGGCGGCGACCGATTCGCACCTACCGGGCCCATCATGGGTGATCGGCGGCGGGGCGATGTACCGGCTGTTCGAGCCGCTGGCCGGCCAGGCCAAGGTGACAGTGGTGGACCTGGATGTGGAGGGCGACACTTTGGCGCCCGAACTGGTGGCGCCGTGGCGGCGCGTCTCCTCCAACCCGGAGGAAGGCTGGCACGTGTCCAAGAACGGCCTGCGTTACCGCTTCGACACCTGGCGGCGTGGCGGCAGTGACTGACCAGGTCAGGACACCTACCCTGGCGGTGTGAGGACTGCGGCTGTAGCAGAGGGCCGGTTTGCCGAGGCGTTGACATCGATCCGCCACGCCCAGGTCAATCAGGTTGTCCTGGAGGAGATTCCTGCGCCCTCCCGCGCCGCCAGTTTCGCCGTCGCCCTGGAGGCCCGGGTGCCGGGGCCCGATGGCGACGATGCCGCCTCGGGTTCCATCATCGTGTTGCACGAACCGGGCGGGCATGTGGTGTGGGACGGCGATTTCCGCATCGTCACGGTGGCCAAGGCCCTGGTGGAGCCAGAGCTAGGGGCCGATCCGTTCTTGGCCCAAGTGGCCTGGTGTTGGCTGGCCGAATCCTTGGACACGGCCGGCCTGGTGGCCGGGCACCTGGCCGGCACCATCACCCGCACCCTGTCGGAGACGTTCGGCGAACTGAAGTCCCGCGGCGACCAGGTGGGGGTTGAGGCCCGGGCCTCTTGGACGCCTTCATCCCCTGACGTGGGCCCGCACCTGACGGCGTGGCTGGGCTTCCTGCTGCGGCTGGGCGGGGTGGAGCCGCTCCCAACCGGCGTGGTGTCGTTGGCCTCGCGCCGCGGAAAAGGACCTACGGCGGCGTAGGCTGAGGTCGTTATGTCTTTCCAGGCCTTCGACACCGAGACGGCCTCAGTTGTCCCCCTCGCGGCCCCGCCGGACGGCCTGACCCCGGTGGTTGACACACCTGAGGCACTGGCACGCGCCGTCGCGGCGCTGGCCGCCGGGCAGGGCCCGGTGGCGGCCGATTCGGAACGGGCCAGCGGTTTCCGCTACGGCTCGTATGCCCAATTGGTCCAGTTGTACCGCCGCGGCACCGGCCTGGTGTTGATCGACGCCGTGGCCCTGCCGCGGCTGGAAACGGTGGCAGCGGCTTTGTCCGGCGCCGAATGGGTCTTCCACGCCGCCTCCCAGGATCTGCCTTGCCTGCGCGAGGTGGGGCTGAACCCTTCCTTGATTTTCGATACCGAACTGGGCGCCCGCCTGCTCGGTTGGCCGCAGGTGGGCCTGGCCGGCGTGGTGGCCCGCACCCTTGGGATCGGCCTGGCGAAGCAGTTCTCGGCCCAGGATTGGTCCCGCCGGCCCTTGCCCGAGTCGTGGCTCAATTACGCCGCCCTTGACGTGGTGTTGCTGTTGGATGTGCGCGACGCCATCGAGGCGGCCCTCGAGGACGCCGGCAAGGCCGACATGGCCCGGGCCGAGTTCGCGGCCGTCCTGGCGGCCCCTCCCCCGGTGCCGCGGCCGGACCCGTGGCGGCGCACCAGCGGGCTGCACAATGTGCGCGACCAGCGCCAACTGGCGGTGGTGCGCGAACTGTGGGAGGCCCGGGACGCCTTGGCCCAGCGGATCGACCTGGCACCCGGCAAGGTGTTGCCCGATGCCGCCATCGTGGCCGCCGCTACCACCTCACCTGCCACCAAGGCGGACTTGGCCAAGATCCACCCGTTCGGCGCCAAGGGCCAGGCCAAGTGGCTGGACCGCTGGTGGGACGCCATCAACCGGGCCCGTAACCTGCCTCGGTCCGAACTGCCCAGCAGCCGCGGGCCACGCCACCACACCATTGGCCCGGCGCGGAGCTGGGCCAACCGGCACCCGGAGGCGTACGCCCGCATGGAGATGGTCAAGGCGGCCACGGCGGCCCTGTCCGAAGAACGGGCCATCCCGGTGGAAAACCTGATGCAGCCCGAACTGCTGCGCCTGGTGGTGTTCGAGGCCCCGGCCGATGTGCCGGCGGCGATGCTCGCCGCCGGCGCCCGCCCCTGGCAGGTCGAGCTATTGGCCCCAGTGGTGGAGCAGGCCATCGCCGCCCACCCGGGCTAGGCGACCGATCATCCCGGGGGTTACAGGGGCTGGTTCCGGGTACTGGGGGTTCCGGGTTACGGGTAACGGGTTACGGGTTACGGGTTACGGGTAGCGGGTAGCGGGTTACGGGTTACGGGTTACGGGTTACGGGTTACGGGTTACGGGTTACGGGTTACGGGTTACGGGGGTTACTGGGGACGGTTCCGTGTAACATGGGTGACGCCGTCACCCATGTTACTCGGTACCGTCCCCAGAAACCCCCGCTACCCGGAGCCGTCCCCCGCTACCCGGAGCCGTCCCCCGCTACACGGAACCGTCCCCAGTAACCCCCGGAACCAGCCGGGCTACGCGACCGGGTGGTCTACCAGCAGGGTGGACTTGACCCGTTCGGCAATGGCTTTGGGGGTAAGCCCGGCGCGCTCCGCCAGCGCCTGGCGGGTGGCGTGCGGGAAAAACTCATCCGGCAGGCCGATCGTGATCACCGGCAGGCTGGAACCGGCCTCGGCGATCTGCCGCACCAACGCCTCCCCCGCGCCGCCGCGCACGATGCCGTCCTCCACCGTCACCACCAGGTCGTGGCCGGCCGCCAGGCGCACCAACGCCGGGTTGACCGGGAAGGCCCAGCGTGGGTCCACCACGGTGGCCTCGATGCCGCTGTCCTCAAGGAGGTGGGCGGCCGCCAGGGCGGTCAGGGCCTCGGCGCCGTAGCCCACCAACAACACGGCCGGCCCCGACCCGCCGGGTGACCGGGCGGCATCGGGCCTAAGCAGCACATCCAGGCCATCCACCCGCTCGATAGCCGGCCGGTCCGAAGGCAGCGAGCCCTTGGGGTAGCGCAGCACGGTGGGGGCGTCATCGACCGCGATGGCCTCCGCCAGCAGTTCACGCAGGGTGGCGCCGTCACGCGGCGAAGCCAGCCTCAACCCCGGCACCAGGCCGAACAGGGCCATGTCCCATTGGCCGTTGTGGGAGGCGCCATCGGCCCCGGTCAAACCGGCCCTATCCAGCACAAACGTCACCCCGGCGTGGTGCAGGGCGGCGTCCATCAGCACCTGGTCGAAGGCCCGGTTGAGGAAACTGGCGTAAACCGCCACCACGGGGTGGACGCCGGTGAAGGCCAAACCGGCCGCCATGGTGGCGGCGTGGGCCTCGGCGATGCCGACGTCGAAGACACGGTCCGGGAACTCGGCCGCGAAGGGCACCAAGCCAACCGGTTCCAGCATGGCGGCGGTGATGGCCACCAGGTGCGGGTTGGTGCGGCCCAGGCGGACCAGTTCGTCACCGAACACGGAGGTCCAGCCGAAGCGGGACGGCTCCAACGGCAGACCCGTCTCCGGGTGGATGCGGCCGACGGCGTGGAAGCGGTCCAGGCCGTGGCTTTCGGCCGGCACGTAGCCGCGGCCCTTTTCGGTGATGACGTGCACCAACACCGGGCCGGAATAGGCCTTGGCCTGGCGCAGGGCGCGTTCCACGGCGGCCTCATCGTGGCCATCCACCGTACCGATGTACTTCAAGCCCAGGTCTTCGAACATGATCTGGGGCGCCACCACGTCCTTGATGCCCTTCTTCAGGCCGTGCAGGGCGCCGTAGACCAGGCGGCCCAGGCGGCCATGGGCTTGCAGGGTGCGTTTGCCCCAGGTCAGGATCTTCTCGTAGTGCGGCGTGGTGCGCAGGCCGTTCAGGTGCGCCGCCAGGCCGCCGATGGTGGGCGCGTAGGACCGGCCGTTGTCGTTCACCACGATGACCAGGCGGCCCTGGTGTTCGGCCGCGATGTGGTTCAGGGCCTCCCAGCTCATGCCGCCGGTCAACGCGCCATCGCCCACCACCACCACGGTGTAGCGCTCCGGCTGGCCGGTCAACCGCCGGCCCGCCGTTATACCAGCCGCCCAGGACAAACCCGCCGAGGCGTGCGTGTTCTCCACCACGTCATGGGCCGATTCGGCCCGGCTGGGGTAGCCCGACAGGCCGCCCTCTTCACGCAGGTGGGAGAAGTCCTGGCGGCCGGTCAGCAACTTGTGGACATAGGCCTGGTGGCCGGTGTCGAAGACGATGGTGTCCTGCGGCGAATCGAAGACGCGGTGCAGGGCGATGGTCAACTCCACCACGCCCAGGTTGGGGCCCAGGTGGCCGCCGGTCTTGGAGACGGCGTCCACCAGAAACGCCCGGATGTCCGCCGCCAACGGTTCAAGCTGGTCGGCCGGCAGGCGCTTCAGATCACGCAGGCCACGCACCTGGGCCAGGGTGGCCCCGGGCTTTGCCTCAGGGGGCTTAGTTGTCACACTGCTACCTTATGCGTCTTACGCGTTGGCCAACTGCCGCAGCACGTACTGCAGAATTCCACCATTCCGGTAGTAGTCGGCCTCACCCGGCGTGTCAATCCGCACCACCGCGTCGAACTCGATCACCTCGCCGTTGCGCTTGGTGGCGGTCACTTTGACGGTGCGCGGCGTCACCCCCTGGTTGAGGGCCTCGATGCCGGTGATGTCGAAGGTCTCTTCGCCGGTCAGGCCCAGCGATTCGTGGGACTGGCCGGGCGGGAACTGCAGCGGCAGCACCCCCATGCCGATCAGGTTGGAGCGGTGGATCCGTTCGAACGATTCGGTGATGACAGCCCGCACACCCAACAGCAGGGTGCCCTTGGCGGCCCAGTCGCGCGACGAGCCGGTGCCGTACTCCTTGCCGCCCAACACCACCAGCGGCACCCCGGCGGCCCGGTAGGCCTCGGCGGCCTCGAAGATGGTGGTCTGCTTGCCACCGTCCAGCCAGTTGACCGTGAAGCCGCCCGCGACATCGACCAACTGGTTGCGCAGGCGGATGTTGGCGAAGGTGCCGCGCATCATGACCTCGTGGTTGCCGCGGCGCGAACCGTAGCTGTTGAAGTCGTGTTGGGCCACGCCGTGTTCGGCCAGGTAGCGGCCCGCCGGCGAATCGGCCTTGATGTTGCCGGCCGGGCTGATGTGGTCCGTGGTGACCGAATCTCCCAGCTTGGCCAGGACGCGGGCGCCGTGGATGTCCGTGACGGGGCTGGGCGCCAGGCCCATACCGTCGAAGTAGGGCGGCTTGCGCACGTAGGTGGAGGCCTGGTCCCATTCGAAGACGTCGCCGTCTGGGGTTGGGAGGGTGCGCCAACGCTCGTCACCAGCGAAAACGTCCTCGTAGGAGGAGACGAACATGTCGCGGGTGATGGTCTGGTCGATGGCCTCTTGGACCTCCTCAGGGGTGGGCCAGACGTCCCGCAGGAACACCGGGATGCCGTCCTGGTCCAAGCCCACCGGTTCGGTGTCGAAGTCGAAGTCGAGCGTGCCGGCTAGGGCGTAGGCCACCACCAGTGGCGGCGAGGCCAGGTAGTTCATGGCGATGTCCGGGCCGATCCGCCCTTCGAAATTGCGGTTGCCGGAAAGGACCGCCGTGACTGCCAACTGCTGTTCGGCGATGGCGCTAGAGATCTCTGGGGCCAGGGGGCCCGAGTTGCCGATGCAGGTGGTGCAACCGTAGCCCACCAGGTTGAAGCCCAGGGCGTCCAAGGCGGGCCACAGGCCGGCCGCCTCGTAGTAGGCCGTGACAGCCTTGGAACCGGGCGCCATCGACGTCTTGACCCAAGGCTTGGCCTTGAGACCCCTGGCGGCGGCCTTCTTGGCCAGCAGGCCGGCCGCCAGCATGACCGACGGGTTGGAGGTGTTGGTGCAACTGGTGATGGCGGCAATGCAGACAAAGCCATTGGCCAGGCGGAAGGTGCCCTTGCCCGGCACCGTCACTTTGGTGCCCTTGTCTGCCGGCGAGCCTTCGGGGATGTAGGCGGGCAGGTCGCGGCGGTAGGCGGTCTTGGCCTCCGCCAGCGGGATGCGGTCCTGCGGGCGCTTGGGGCCGGCAATGGAGGGGACCACGGTGGACAGGTCCAGCTCCATGTATTCGGAGAAGACCGGCTCCTGGTAGCCAGGCGCGTGTGGGTCCAGCCACAGGCCCTGTTCCTTCGCGTAGGCCTCGATCAGGGCGACCTGCTCCTCCGAGCGGCCGGTCAGGCGGTAATAGTCCAGGGTGACGTCATCGACCGGGAAGATGCCGCAGGTGGAGCCGAACTCCGGGCTCATGTTGCCGATGGTGGCGCGGTTGGCCAGCGGCACAGCGGCCACACCCTCGCCGTAGAACTCGACGAACTTGCCCACCACGCCGTGCTGGCGCAGCATCTGGGTGATGGTCAACACCACGTCCGTGGCCGTGACGCCGCGGGGGATGGCACCGTACAGTTTGAAGCCCACCACCCGCGGAATCAGCATGGAGACGGGCTGGCCCAGCATGGCGGCCTCGGCCTCTATGCCGCCCACGCCCCAGCCCAGCACGCCCAGGCCGTTGACCATGGTGGTGTGGGAGTCGGTGCCCACACAGGAGTCCGGGTAGGCCTGGCCCTGGCGTTCCATGACGCCCCGCGCCAGGTATTCGATGTTGACCTGGTGCACAATGCCGGTGCCCGGCGGCACCACCTTGAATTCGCTGAAGGCGCCCTGGCCCCAGCGCAGGAACTGGTAGCGCTCGCGGTTGCGCTCGTATTCGATCTGGACGTTCTGCTCGAAGGCCTGGTCCGAGCCGGCAAACTCGACGATGACCGAGTGGTCGATCACCATCTCGGCCGGCGCCAGGGGGTTGATCTTGTTGGGGTCCCCACCCAGATCGGCCACCGCTTCGCGCATGGTGGCCAGGTCCACCACGCAGGGCACGCCGGTGAAGTCTTGCATCACCACGCGGGCCGGCGTGAACTGGACCTCTGTGTCCGGTTCGGCGGCGGGGTCCCAGTTGGCCAGGGCCTTGACCTGGTCCGCCGTGATGGTGGCGCCGTCTTCGTTGCGGAGGATGGATTCGGCCAGCACCTTGAGGCTGAACGGGAGGCGCTCCAGGCCGGGTACCGCGTCGAGGCGGAAGATCTCGTAGGTCCTGGTGCCCACTGTGAGCTGCGACCGGGCACCGAAGGAGTTGACAGAGGCCATGGCTGGTTCCCTTCTGGGCTCCCCTTGCACCGCTCCCGGCTTTGGGGCGCTCGACAGATTATCTTGACGTCAAGGTAATACTATCCTTGGTTGAACCATTATCCATCCATGACCCACCGCTGGGTTGCCCAAAAGGCCCGCTTGCCGTCCCGCCCTCCCCTTCGCCCCCTCGCCTCGCCCTCTGCCTCACGAAAGGTCACCTTTCGTGTGGAGAGCACTCGGCGGTAGGCTCTGGGCATGACGTATGCCCCCCCGCCTGGCCCTGTTCCCCCGGGCGTTGCCGCCCAGCCCGCCGCTACGCCGGCCAAGCCGGCCGGACGCATGCTTGCCATCGGCATTGTGCTGCTGGTGCTGAGCTTCGTGGGCGGCATCGGCCTATTTGTCGGTGGGACGGCGGTCATCATGCGGCCGCTCGTCAACTCCGACCTGGTGGCCGCGGACGGCTCCGAGTACGCCACCCTTGAGGCTGATACAGACTATGGCATCTTCGTGCCGTCTTCCGACACCCGGGGCGGGTCGTTCACCGTCACCTGTTTCGTCTACAGCCCCAGCGGCGACGTGATCATAACGGACGGCACGATGGTTGGTAACACCGTCCAGTGGAGCGATGAAGAGTTCGGCCTGGGCCTGACCTTCACCAGCGAAGAGGCCGGCCGCTACACCTTCGAATGCGCGGATTGGACCGCCTCGCAGGACATCTACCAGACGGACCGGGACATCTTGGTCGCCAAGATTCCGGCCTGGCGCCTGGGCCTGGTCCTGATGATCGTGGGGGCCCTGATCGGCACCATCTTCTTCATTGTCGGCCTGATACTGCTGATCGTCGCTCTGGTTAAACGGTCTCGCGCCCGCCGCGCGGCTATGCCTCCGGCGTTCTACTACCCGGGTTATGCCGGATCTCCCGGATATCCCGCCGCATACCCTGGCGCGCCGCCTGGCTACCCGGCCAGCCCGGCGCCGGGCACCTACTACCCTGGCGCGCCGCCTAGCGGACCCACCTATCCCGGCTCTCCCGGCGGCACCCCGCCACCACCCGCTGCGAATTAGGGTCTGATGTCAGGCGGAGGCCTTCAGGTCGGCCCGCAGGGCATCGATGGGTGAAGCATCCAGGTTAAGCCGCATCCCGATGGCGCGAGCGTATTCCTGCAGCGTCTGAACAGTGGGGTTGCCGCCCGTGCGTTCGAGCCGCGACACGGCTGACTGGGTGGTGCCCATGGTCCTGGCCACATCGCACTGGGTGATCCCCAGAGCCTTGCGGCGGGCCACGAGTTTCAGGATCAGATTCCCCAGGTTGTCGAAGTCCTCCCTGGCTGCAGTGATTCGAGGGTCGCCCGGGTCATAGCCCGCCAGGGAAGCAAAGGTGAAACTCATCGGATTCCTCCATCGTCCCGGTCAGTATCACATATAAGAGATAGCCGAGGCAAGGCGGACACAATCTCGCGGTGAACCTTTAGCCTCGCTACGGCCGTCTCGAACACGGACGGCGGCAGCTTCCCAGACTTCTTCGGCGTGAACAGCAGCGCCAGCAGCACCGGCCTGGTTCCGGCCTCCTCGACATACAGCAGCCTGAACAACCGGTCCCGAGTCTTGAGCCTCGCCTCCAACAGCGGATACCCCTGGATGTGGGCAACATCCGCCGCGGTGGCCTCACCCCATGCGATGCGATCCTTCAGTGAATCAAGGCCGGCGGCTTCCCGCGGGGTCAGCTTGGCCCGCTCGACATCGCGTTCAACTGGCGAGACAGCCCCGTGCCCTCGCACCAACTGCCATCGTTTCACCAACTCAGGCTAGGGAACCTCAGGCCACCCACCAACCCCTCCTCTCCCCCAGCCAAATCCCCTGTTCAACGGCCTCAGTCCGATGGCGCCCGGCTACGGTCGCCGTGGCGTCTACGGTTAGAGGCCATAGCCATATGGGTCGGGGTCCTGATGCAGAATGACAGTTAGGTTGTCGGGATCGGACAGGTCGACTATGGCACTCCGGACCCAAGCGTGGCCGCAGTATTCGCCGGCCGAATCCGTGCAGGTGGCCCCAACGCCCCCGGGCAGGTTGGAAGCCCAAACCCTTGTTGTCCCCAATGCTGGCTTGAACTCCCATTGGCTCGGGTCACCTTCAGTGACGGCCCAACTGCCGTCGCCTTCCCTAGACACCCTGAAGCCGCACTTAGCCAGAGCATCAGATCCCAGTTCAAGACATTCCTCCACCTTGTCCTCGGCCGCCGCGACCGCGGCAGCCTGGGCGGCTTCGGTCACGATAATGGACGGTTGTTGGCTGGCGTCATCCTGGACCATTATTTTGGTGCCATAGGCATAAATCACTCCCGGCCCAGTGCGGCCAAACACGATGTAGGGGCTATCCCCGGTGTCATAGGCCACCAGGGGATTGCCGGTGTCGAACTGGTAGCCGCCGGGGAAGGCCCACACGCTAACCTCGCCGGCCAGGTCACCCACTCCGTTGACGGTCACGGTGGGATAGCCAGAAACGATCGGCGGCAAGTAGATCCCGCCCAAACTATGTATCGGCCAGATCAACCACTGGCCGAAGCGCCATTCCAGTCCGATGTTTGCCTCGACCGGCTGCCCGCCCACCGTGTAGGTGACCGTGCCGAAGGTGCGGTCCATGGAGGCGTAGTTGTCATAGTCCGGTATTTCCACGTCCGAAACGGGCGCCAGGCGTTGCGCCTCCTGTAACACGGCATCCGTCAACAGACCCCTCGCGTCAGGGCCTAAGGGCTCAAGACAACCAAGGGCGGCCGCGGCATCGCCGGCTTGAATGGCCTCGAAGTAGCGGGCCACCACCTCTTCGGGGGTGGCGCCATCGTGCTCAGGCGGCGCGTCGTCCGATGTCGAGCTGCAGGCGGCGGCGCCCGCGGTAATCGAAGCAACCAAGACGAACGCGCCCGCGGCGGTGGCCAGGCGCTTGGCTAGGGACTGATCATTCATAAACCGGAGGCTATCTGCCTTCGGATCGCCGCGCGATGGGGACAACTCCCCACCGAGCGGGCGACGATCGCCGTGGCGCCTGGGGTTAGAAGCCCTGCAGTTGGGAGTAGGTACCCAGAATGACGGTGAGGTTGTCGGGATCGGACAGGGCGATCGTCGCTATCATGACCGAAGCCTTGCCGCAGTATTCGCCCGCCGCATCCGTGCAGGTGACCATAATGCCGGTCGGGTTGGAAGCCCAAATCCCTAGCACCGACGCTGCCTGAATCTCCCATTGGCTCGGGTCACCTTCGGTAATAGCCCAAGTGCCGTCGCCTTCCATGGTCAGGTGAAAGCCGCAGCTAGCCAGGGCATCAGATCCCAGTTCAACACATTCCTCCACCTTGTCCTCGACCGCCGCGGCCACGGCAGCCTGGCCGGCTTCGGTCACGATAATGGACGGTTGTTGGCTGGCCTCAACCGGCCCCATCAAGGCGCCTCCGGCATCAACCAATCCCAGTACAGATCCGGCAAACACAACGTAGGGGCCATCTGCGGTGTTATAGGCCACCAGGGGGTTGCCGGTGTCGAACTGGTAGCCGCCGGGGAAAGTCGGCACGGTCTCCTTGCCGGCCAGGTCACCCACTCCGTTAACTTCGGCGGCGGGAGAGCCCTGAACGATATTCCCCAAGTCGACCTGGTTCAAGGCTGACTCCGGGTAGATCAGCCACTGGTTAGATTGCCATTGCAGTGCAATCCACGCGTTGACCCGCTGCCCGCCCACCGTGTAGGTGACGGTGCCGTTGGTGGCGTTCCAGGTGGCGTAGTTGGGATAGTCATCGGCTACTTCCACGTCCGAAACGGGCGCCAGGCGCTGCGCCTCCTGCAACACGGCATCCGTCAACAGAGTCTCGTCAAGGCTGGTGGGCGCGAGGCAGCCAAGGGCAGCCGCGGCATCACCGGCTTGAATGGCCTCGAAGTAGCGGGCCACCACCTCTTCGGGAGTGGCGCCATCGTGCTCAGGCGGCGCGTCGTCCGATGTCGAACTGCAGGCGATGGCGCCTGCGGTAGTCGAAGCAACCAAGACGAACGCGCCCACAGCGGTGGCCAGGCGCTTGGCTAGAGACTGATCATTCATAAACCGGAGGCTATCTGCCTCCAGATCGTCGTGCGATGGGGACAACTCCCCACCGAGCCGCCATCAGCCTCGGCTCAATCCTGCGTCAGCCGGGCGACCTCTTCGAGGGGGGTGTCGAAAACGGCGGCAACGTCCTCCAGTGCGAGGCCCTGAGCCACCGCCCGGCGAATGCTGTCCTCCGAGCCTGTTCGGCGCGGGCAGGTCCGACACCTGTGACACACTCCCCGTATGGGATTCTTCGCCAACCAGATGGGTAACAACTCTCCGGCGGCCGGGCACAGCAACTGGGTAGCGACCGGCGCCCCACCTGGTGGACTGACCGGCAGACAGATCATCAAGGACCTGGAGGAGTTGAGGTGAACATCACAGCCGTAGCAACCTGGACCGAGGGCTGGTGGGCCATCGAGATTCCAGAGGTGCCCCACGTCTATTCGCAAGCCCGCACCCTCGACCGCGTGGCCGGCATGGCCCTGGATGCCGTCTCGCTGCACACCGGCCGGCCACAGGCAGACTTCGCCGTGAGAGTGGATCCACGCCTGAGCCCGGAAGAGGAAGCCGCCATGGCTCGGGCAACAGCCGCCAAACAGGCTGCGTCGGAGACGGCGCGGGCCGCCTCGGTCGCCAACCGGGCCGCCGCCGACACTCTGCACGCCAAGCACTCCACCCGGGACGTGGCCTACTTAATGGGGATCACCACTCAGCGCGTATCCCGGCTGCTAAGCCCCGTGTGACAACGGGCCGAACCTGTCCCATCGCACGGGACCAGGAAAGCCAACCAGCAGCGATCCGGCTTCTAGGCCGGGGCGCCATCGGGCAGGTGTGTTTTGCTCACGTGGGGAAAAGACTGCCCGCCCAACCAGGGGGCTACTGTGTGGGCCAGGTGGGGCTTGAACCCACGACCGGCGGATTATGAGTCCGCTGCTCTGACCGGCTGAGCTACTGGCCCCGGGTCTGGGGGCCGGTGGGCCCTCTAGGGCTCCCGCCACTGGACTCGAACCAGTAACCCTCTGATTAACAGTCAGATGCTCTGCCGATTGAGCTAGGCGGGAATGACAACCGGGGCTGCCAAGTCAGCAAGATTATCACAGTGGCCGGGCCTCCCCCGGCCCAGCTTGAGGCCCAGCTTGACGCCCTACTTGAGACCCGGCCCCCGCCTAAGCCGGCAGGCCGGCCGCTTCGCGCAGCGAGGCGACCGCCGCGTCCACCGCAGCACGCGCCTCACCATCCAGCTCCGGGACACCCTTGGGCAGGATCACCTGCACAAATGGTTCACCGTGGATTGGCCGGCGCAGGGCCACGCGGGCCGGCCCGCCGGGCATGGGCACAAACTGGACCGCCAGCACCGAGGATCGGATTTGCTCATCGATCACCTTGGTCAGGCGCTTGCCTGTGGGCGGAACGACAAACCGTCGCGGCGCGCGGGCCGGGTCCACGAACAGCAGTGTTACCGAACCAGTGTCCCGCCCAATCTTGGCTCGCTCGATGTCGGTCCACGGGATCGACTCGTCCGCCTCCTTGTCCGCCTCCCCGCCCGCCACCACCAGGTCCTCCTGCGTGGCAATCAACCACACCGACGGCCGCTCAAGCCAGGCAGCGGCCAGCACCTTGGCGCCGCGCGCCAAGCCAAGCCTGCCCAGCACCTCCCCCGGGACCCCATCGCGCCGCGCAAACACCATGGCTCAAACAGTATCGACCCAGAGCCCACGCACAAGGCCACACCTCAACCATTGAGGATTCATCCACATGGCGGACCAGGTCACACAATCGCAACGCAAATGCCGGTAACCTGGGGTTTCTGCCTCACACTCGATCCAGGCCCCCAGGGAGAGCCCACATGGCACAGGTCCCGCGCCCAACCGGCCGCCGCCCCGACGGCAGCCGCCAGGTCGCCACCAGCCCGCGCCCCGGCACCCCCGGCACCCCCGGCCCCCAAGGCACCACCCCCGAAACCCCCACCCTCCGCCTCGGCATCGATGTGGGTTCCACCACGGTCAAGGCTGTTCTGCTCTCAGGCGACACCATCATTTTCGAGGCCTACCGCCGCCACAACGCCGAGATCCGCATCGAGTTGGCGGCGCTCCTCAAGGACGTGGCCAAGGTCCGGCCCGATGGCGAAGCGCAGGTAGCGGTGACCGGCTCGGCCGGCCTGGGGGTGGCCTCCCAACTGGAACAGACCTTCGTCCAAGAGGTCATCGCCGAAACCACAGCCATCCAACGCCTGGACCCTGAAGCGGACGTCATCATCGAACTGGGTGGTGAGGACGCCAAGATCACCTACCTCAAACCCACCCCCGAACAGCGCATGAACGGCACCTGTGCCGGCGGCACCGGCGCGTTCATCGACCAGATGGCCACCCTGCTGCACACCGACGCAGCCGGGCTTGACAAACTGGCCGCTGGCTACCAGAACCTCTACCCCATCGCCAGCCGCTGCGGCGTCTTCGCCAAGTCTGACCTACAGCCCCTCCTTAATGAAGGCGCCCCCCACGCGGACCTGGCCGCCTCGATCTTCCAGGCCGTCGCCACCCAGACCATTGCGGGCCTGGCCTGCGGTCGGCCTATCCAAGGCCGGGTGGTCTTCCTGGGCGGCCCGCTTCACTTCCTGCCCCAGTTGCGCCAGGCCTTCGCCCGCGCCTTGGAAGGCAAGCCAGTCGAACTCGTCGCCCCAGACCGTGCCCAATTGATGGTCGCCCTGGGCGCCGCCTACCTCGCCACGGGCGAACCGACCTCGCTGGCCGTGTTGGCCGCCAAGACCGCCCACGCCGCCCACCGCGCGCCCGCCTTGGCCAGAGGCGAAGGCACCATGCGCCCCCTGTTCAAGGACGACCAGGAACGCGAGGAGTTCGACTTCCGCCACGCCCAGGCGCACGTCGACATCGTCCCCATCGAAGAGGCCCACGGCGCCTGCTTCCTGGGCCTGGACGCCGGCTCCACCACCATCAAGTCCGTGGTGATTGACGACCAGTGCCGCATTGTCCACTCCACCTACGCCCCCAACGGTGGCGACCCGGTGACGGCCGCCGCCGCCATCCTGACCGAAGTCCGCCAGCGCCTCCCAAGAGACGCCATCATCGCCCACTCCTGCGTCACCGGCTACGGCGAAGGCCTGATCAGGGCCGCCCTACACGTGGACCAGGCCGAAGTCGAAACGATGGCCCACTACCGGGCCGCCCAGTACCTGGACCCGGACGTCACGTCCGTGATCGACATCGGCGGCCAAGACATGAAATACCTGCGGGTGGGCGATGGCGTGATCGACTCGATCAGCGTCAACGAGGCCTGCTCGTCCGGTTGCGGCAGCTTCCTGCAGACCTTCGCCCAAACCATGGGCCTGCCCATCGAAACCTTCGCCGAGGCCGCCCTGGCCGCCTACAACCCGGTTGACCTGGGCTCACGCTGCACGGTGTTCATGAACTCGTCCGTCAAGCAAGCCCAGAAGGACGGCGCCACGGTGGGCGACATCTCCGCCGGGCTGTCCTATTCCGTGGTCCGCAACGCCCTCTACAAGGTGATCAAGCTGCGGGACGCCGGCCAGTTGGGCGACCACGTGGTGGTGCAAGGCGGCACCTTCCTGAACGATGCCGTGCTGCGCGCCTTCGAACTGTTGACCGGCCTTGAGGTGGTGCGGCCCAACATCGCCGGCCTGATGGGCGCGTTTGGTGCCGCCCTGATTGCCCGCGCCCGCTTCACGCCCGGCCACCCCAGCCGCCTGCTGCCGCCGCTGGCCCTGCGCGAACTCAAGGTCACCACCCAGACCACCACCTGCCAGCTTTGCCAAAACCACTGCCGCTGCACCATTTCGGCGTTTCCCGATGGCGGCCGGCACGTTTCCGGCAACCGTTGCGAACGCGGGGCGGACAAGACGGTGGCCCGTTCCACCCTGCCCAACCTGTATGACTTCAAATACAAGCGCCTGTTCGCCTACCGCCGCCTGACCGCGGCCCAAGCCCACCGGGGCGACATCGGCATCCCGCGGGCCCTCAACATGTATGAGAACTACCCGCTGTGGTTCACCATCCTGACCAAGCTGGGCTTCCGGGTCATGATCTCCGGCCGGTCGGACCACGACCTGTTCGTCACCGGCATGGATTCGATCGCGTCGGAGAACATCTGCTACCCGGCCAAACTAGCCCACGGGCATATCGAGCAGTTGATCCAGCGGGGTATCACCACCATCTTCTACCCGTCGGTCTCCTACGAGCGTGAACTGGTCGATGGCGCCGACAACCACTTCAACTGCCCGGTGGTCACCTCGTATCCGCAGGTCATCGCCGCCAACATCCCCGCCATCCGGGACGGCCGGGTGCGCCTGATCAAGCCGTTCCTCAACCTGGCGCTGCCGGACAAACTGGCCGAACGGCTGGTGGAGGTCTTCAAGGACTGGCACGTCACCCTCGACGAAGCCAAGGCCGCGGTCGCCGCCGGCTACGAAGAACAAGAGCGCTACCACGCGGACGTGCGCGAAGCCGGGGCCGCCGCCCTCGACTACATGAAACGCACCGGCACCCGCGGCATCGTGCTGGCCGGCCGGCCCTACCACGTTGACCCGGAGGTCCACCACGGCATCCCCGAGCTGATCACCTCGCTGGGCATGGTGGTGCTGTCCGAGGACGCCATCGACCACCTGGGTAGTGTCGACCGGCCGCTGCGGGTGCGCGACCAGTGGGCCTACCACTCGCGGCTCTACGCCGCGGCCGATGCCGCCACCACCATCGACGGCCTGGAAGTGGTGCAGCTCAACTCGTTCGGCTGCGGCCTGGACGCCATCACCACCGACCAGGTGGCGGACATCCTCAAGGCCAAAGGCCAGGTCTACACCCAGCTCAAGATCGACGAAGTGTCCAACCTGGGGGCCGCCCGCATCCGCCTGCGCTCCCTGGCGGCGGCGGCGGCAGAACGCACGCCGCGCGCCATCGACCACTCCTACACCGCCCAACGGGTCGCCTTCACAGCCGAGATGCGGGCCAAACACACCATCGTGGCGCCGCAGATGTCGCCCGTGCACTTCCGGTTGATGGAGGCCGCCATGCGCGGCTCCGGCTACCAGGTGGAGGTGCTGGAAACCGCCACCAAGGACGATGTCGAGTTGGGCCTTAGGCACGTCAACAACGATTCGTGCTTCCCCGCCATCATGGTGGTGGGCCAACTGGTCAACGCCTTCGTGGACGGGCGCTACGACCCGGACCAGACCTCGGTCATGATCACCCAGACCGGCGGCATGTGCCGGGCCACCAACTACACCTCGCTGCTACGCAAGGCCTTGGCCGAGGCCGGCTATCCGCAGGTGCCGGTGGTGGCCATCTCCACCCAGGGGCTGGAATCCAACCCTGGCTTCAAGCTGACGGCCGGCCTGGTCCACAAACTGACCCAGGCCGTGGTGTTCGGCGACCTGCTGCAGGCGCTGCTGCTGCGGCAACGGCCCTACGAGGCCCAACCCGGCTCGGCCGTGGCGCTGTACCGGCGCTGGAACGCCATCGGGCGGGAATACCTGATGGAACCCACCCACTACTCGGAGACGCTGGGCCGGCGTATCCGCTACCGGCAGGTGATCCGCCGGGCGGTGCGGGAGTTCGACCGGCTGCCGGTGCTGGACGTGCCGCGCAAGCCGCGCGTGGGCGTGGTGGGCGAGATCCTGGTCAAGTTCCACCCGGACGCCAACAACCATGTGGTGGACGTGATTGAGGCCGAGGGCCACGAGGCCGTGGTGCCCGGGCTGATGGAGTTTGTGGCCAACGGCATGTACGCCGCCCAATGGAACTACGCCAACCTGGGCACCGAGAAGCGAACTCGGCACGCCAAGCGGGTGGCCCGGTGGGCGCTGGAGCGCTACCGGGGGCCGGTGCGGCGGGCGCTGCGGCGGGCCCGCACCGACTTCCCCCGGCCCGGCAACCTGCCGCAAATGGTGCGCGAGGCCTCCGAAGTGGTGTCCCTGGGCAACCAGGCCGGTGAAGGCTGGCTGCTGACGGCCGAGATCCTAGAACTGATCGGCAACGGCGTCTACAAGATTATCTGCGCCCAGCCGTTCGCCTGCCTGCCCAACCACGTCACCGGCCGCGGCATGTTCCGCGAACTGCGCCGCCTGCACCCGGAGGCGTCGATCGTGTCGATCGACTACGACCCGGGCGCCTCCGAGGTCAACCAGTTGAACCGCATCAAGTTGCTGCTGGCCGGCGCCGGTGGGGCTGGGTCTGGTTCGGCCGCCGGGGCTGCGACGCCGTTACCGGCGGCCGCGGCAGCGGCTGGCGGCGCGTCATCGGCCGTGCCCGATGCCGCCCCCGCCGGCGTGGCATGATGCTCTGGTGCCTGTGAACCAGCCCCACGTTGACCCGCGCCGCCTGCGCGGCAACTTGCTGCTGCTGTTGGCGGCCGCACTGTGGGGTTTCGCGTTCGTGGCCCAAAAACACGGCGCCGAACACATGGGACCGTTCTCCTTCAGCTCGGTGCGTTTCGCCATGGGCGGGTTGTTGCTGGTAGGCGTCATCGTGGTCCTGGACCGGGTGCGCCACCGGCCGGCCGCCAAGCGCCGGGCGGCTACGCGGGCGGTGTTGGTGCCGGGCGGCATCTGCGGCCTGTTCCTGGCCGCCGCGGTGGTGGCGCAGCAGGCCGCCCTGTCATACACATCCGTGGGCAACGCCGCCTTCATCACCGGCCTCTACATGGTGCTGGTACCGGTGTTGGGCGCTTTTCGCGGCACCAGGATCAGCCTGTTCACCGTGTTGGGTGTGGTCCTGTGCGTACCGGGGCTGTATCTGATCGCGGTGACCGAAGGCTTCACCATCGGCCGCGGCGACGCCCTGCTGCTGGCAGCGGCCCTACTGTTCGCCATCCAGATCCTGATCGTGGACCACTACGCGCCGCGGCTTAGCGCGCTGCGGTTCTCGTCGGCCCAGTTTCTCTCCTGCGCGGTCTGCGCCGGAGTAGCCGGACTGTTCCTCGACGCCCACCCGTACGGTGGCATGCGTGAATCCGTCATACCGCTGCTCTACGGCGGTTTCATCTCGGTCGGCATCGCCTACACGCTGCAGGTGTTCGGCCAGCGTGACGCCCTGGCCGCCCACGCCGCCTTGATCATGTCGATGGAGACCGTCTTCGGCGCCCTGGGCGGAGCGTTGCTGCTGCACGAGAACATGGGCCTGCGCGGCTACAGCGGCGCGGCCCTGATGATCCTGGGAATCGTCGCCTCTCAGTTGGACTCGCTGCGCAAGCCGGCCCCCGCGGACCCTGCGGACCCTGCGGACCCCGCGGCGTCCGCGGCGCCCGCGGCCCCAACAGGGCCGTAGAATTCGGGCATGGCGGAACAACGGATTCAGATCAAACTGCCGCAAGAAAAGGCCGGCGGCGTTTACGCCGATTTTGTCCGCGCCTGGCACACCCAAGATGCCTTCGTCTTGGACTTCTCCACCCTGACCGATCCGCCCCACCAGCAGGACGGCGCCGTGGTGCTGGACGCCACCGTGGTGTCCCGCGTGCGCATCCCCCCAGGTCAGGTGTTCGAGCTGATGAAGGCCCTAGAGGTTCAGTTGACCGCCTGGGAGAAGGAAAACCCCGCCAAGCGCAACGGCTAACTACCCGGGCCAGTAGGCTTGGGCAATGGGATTCTTCAAGCGACAGAACAAGAACCAGGGCCTCAGCGAGTCTCCGCTGGACGGCTTCAGCCCCAGTGACTACCGCTTCCTCCTGGACCAGGTCAGCGCCGCCCTCCAGGCCGCCGGTTCCAGGGTGGTCCAAGTGACCGATGACGGCACCGGCGTGATCGATGACCAAGGCATGATCTACGGCCTGTGGAACCTGTCGGTCCGCCTGCGTGGCACCGACCGGCAGGGGTGGCGCGCCGCCATCGACGAGTTCTTGGCCATGCGGCCCGAAAACCTGGATGACCCGCTCAGCGGCGAAGACCTGAAGAAGGTGGCCTTGCCTAGGCTCACCCCGGAAGGCGAAGCTTGGGGCGAAGCGCCGCCCTGGGCCCGCCCGGCCGCCCCCGGCCTGAACTACCTGCTCGCCATCGACAAGCCCAACATGGTGGTAACCGAAACGGCGACAGACCTGTTCACCCGCTACGGCGCCACCGATGAGGACTGGCGCGGCCCCGGCGGCGCCTACTGGGAGGCCGCCAAAGCCAACCTGCGCGCCTTCGGCCAGGTGCAACACTTCGCCGAGCCAGCCGGCGATGACGGCGCCGTGATCCACGCCTTCGACGGTGACGACTTCTTCATCGCCAGCCGCCTGGCCATCCTGGACGAACTGATGCGGGACGCCGGCGTGCAGGAACACGGCCTGGGCCTGTACGTGGCGGTGCCCACGCACCAGACCCTGTGGGTGCTGGTGGTGGAAGGCCCCAACTGGATGAACGGCGCCCAAAAGCTGGCCGCCGCCGCCATCCGCACCTTCCAGGGCGAACAGGGCGCCCTCTCCCCCTGGCTGTTCTACCGGCCCGATGGCGAGGAGCAGCTTGTCCAGGTCACCATGCCCAGGGAAGGCGAGCAGAACAGCCTGGACTTCAAGGTGCCCGGCCCGCTGCGCCACACGGTGCCCGGCCTGGGCAGCTAGCGCTCGCCACCAACCAGACGCCCCGGCGGCCGATGGCGCGTCACCAGCGGCCGGACCACGCCGGCCACAGCCGCCCTCACTCGCCGCGGTATTCGGCCTTGATTTCGCCGCGGCGTTCCACCAGCGCCTGGTGTTGCGCCAGCAGCGCCTGGTGCGCCTCGGGCGAGGTGTCCGCGTCCATGCGCCCCAGCTTGGCCGTCAGCTCGGCCAGTTGGCGGGTCACGGCCAGTTCCAACAGGCCGCCGATGACGCCCCGCACGTAGGTCTCTTCCTGCCCCTCGCTCAGGGGTAGGGCTTCGACCGCCAGTGACGTCACCATGCCCTGTACCGGCCCGGCCGCGAAGTCACGCACCTGCGCCACCCAGGCCGCGGCATCGGCCCTGGCTGCCCTAACTCCCCCGGCCGCCCGCACGGCGTCATGCACCGCCCGCAGCCACGGCACCTGGAAGGTGTTGCCGTCCAGGTCATCGAACTCGGCTGGGGCCAGGTGCGGGTATTGCAGCACGGCCGCCAGCACTTGGCGTTCGGTCTGCACCACCTGGTCTTCCGACGAGACGACGGCCGCCCCAGCCCGGGCGGGCCTAGCGCCCGGCCGCGCCACCGGCCGCACCGCACCAGGGCCCGCTCCCCCGCCGGCGGGCACCTCGCCGCCGGGCCCAGCCCCCGCAGCGCCGGCACCGGCCGCCAAGCCGCCCTCAGGCCCAGCACCCCGCCCCCGGCGGTTCCGGGCCGCCCGCACCGCCCGGCGCACGTCCCCCTCGTTCAGACCCACCCAACCGGCCAACAGCCGGGTGTAGTCGCCCCGCAGGGCGTCGTCGCGGATGCCCGCCACCATGGGTGCGGCCGCCCTGAGGCCCGTCACCCGGCCCTCGGCCGTGTCCAGGTCAACCGACGCCAACACCTGCTGGATGGCGAACTTGAACATGGGCCGGGCCTGCTTCACCAGGTCAACCAGGGCCGCCTCGCCCTGTTCCTGCCACAGCTCGCACGGGTCCATGCCGCCCGGCGCCACCGCCACGAAGGTCTGGGCGTAGAACCGCTGGTCCTCCGCGAAGGCCCGCATGGCGGCCTTCTGCCCGGCCGCGTCACCGTCGAAGGTGAACACGACCCGCCCGCCCATCACCCCGCCATCGGACATCTGTACCCCGGTGGACGGGTCCGCGTGGTCTCCCAGCAGCCGCCGCACCACCCGCACGTGGTCCGCCCCGAAGGCCGTGCCGCAGGTGGCGACGGCCTGTTCCACCCCGGACAGGTGCATCGCCATGACGTCCGTGTAGCCCTCTACCACCACCACTTCACGTTCGCGGGCGATGGCGCGTTTGGCCAGGTCAACGCCGTACAACAACTGTGACTTGCGGTACAAGGAGGTCTCGGGCGTGTTGAGGTACTTGGGCCCCTGGTCATCCTCCAGCAGGCGCCGGGCGCCGAAGCCAACCACCGAACCGGTCAGGTCCCGGATGGGCCACATCAGCCGGCCGCGGAAGCGGTCATAGACTCCCCGCTGGCCCTGGGTGACCAGCCCGGCCGCCATCAGTTCAGCATCGGTGAAGGCCCGGCCGCGCAGGTGGCGCAGCAGCCCGTCCCAGCCCTGCGGCGCGTAGCCCACGCCGAAGCGGTCCGCCGCCACCCGGTCGAAGCCGCGCGAACGCAGGAAGTCCCGCCCCGCCCGGGCTTCCGGCCCGGCCAGTTGCTCCAGGAAATACTCCGCCGCCAGCCGGTTGGCCTCCACCAACCGGGACCGCGACGGCCCCTCATCGCCCGCGCCGCCGCGACCCTGCCCGCCGGCCACCTCTTCGTAGCGCAACTGAATACCGGTGCGCCCGGCCAGGTATTCCACCGCCTCTTGGAAACCCAGCGAATCGGCCTTCATCAGGAAGGCGATGGTGTCCCCGCCCTCGCCGCAGCCGAAACAGTGCCACAGCCCCAGTTGGGGGCGGACGTGAAACGACGGCGTGCGCTCGTCATGGAACGGGCACAGGCCCTTCATGGACCCCACGCCGGCCTGTTTCAAGGCAACGCGTTCACCGACAATCTGCTCGATGCGCGCCGCCGCGCGCACCGCCTCTACGTCTTCGCGTTTGATCCGTCCCGGCACAGCAATAAGCCTAGAGCCCACCACCGACAGCCAGAGCGCCTTCGCCACCGGCGTACCGCCGGTACAGCAGCGTGGCCGAAGAATCGGTCAACGACGCAATCTGGTCCACCACCACCCGGGCCCGCGCCGCGCCATCGGCCGCCGCTTCGAAGTCCGCCCGGAACTCCGGCTCCAGCGACCCGGGCGCCTCCGCCAACAGGTACCCGTACAAGCCGGCCACCATGGCCCGCTGCCCCACGTAGACTGGGTCCTCCAGCCGCGGCTCCATCACGAAGACGGCCGCCAGCGCCTTCAGCATGGCGATCTCGGCCAGCGTCTCAGGCGGCACGATGACGTTCGCGGCGTACCGCACCAGGCGTCCACCGCCGTAGGCTTCCCGGGTAGCGCCCTCGGCCGCGGCGCAGAACCGCCCGATCAACTGCGACGTCATGTCCTTCAACGCCGCCAGGTCGCGCCGCGAGCCGTCCCAGCCGGCCGCCCAATACGGCAACCCAGTCAGACGTCGGCCCGCATCGTCTAGTTCAGCCACGTCAGGCCCCCACGGCGCGTAGCGCTCAGCCGCCATGGCCACCACCGCCGCCCGGTCCGCCGGCGCCGCCAACGCCGGCGCCGGGATGGAGCCCCCCACAATGCCGTCCTCCACGTCGTGGACGCAGTAGGCGATGTCGTCCGACAGGTCCATCACCTGCGCCTCCAGGCACTTGCGGCCGGCCGGCGCGCCCTCCCGCAGCCATTCGAACACCAAGCGGTCCGGCTCGTAGACGCCGAACTTGGCCGGGTCGGACCCGGCCGGCCCCTGGCCACGCCCCCACGGGTATTTGGTGGCGGCATCGAGCGACGCCCGGGTCAGGTTCAAGCCCACCGAACGGCCGTCCGCCCAAACCTTCGCCTCCAGCCGGGTCAGCAGCCGCAGCGTCTGGGCGTTGCCTTCGAAGCCGCCGATGTCGCGGCTCACCTCCGCCAGGGCCCGCTCGCCATTGTGGCCGAACGGCGGGTGGCCCAGGTCATGGGCCAAACAGGCGGTGTCGACCACATCCGGGTCGCAGCCCAGCGCCTTGCCCAGTTCGCGGCCCACCTGGGCCACCTCCAGCGAATGCGTCAGCCGGGTGCGGATGAAGTCATCCCCCGTGGGATGGTCGGACCGCCGCCAGGGCGTCCTGACCTGTGTCTTGGCGCCCAACCGGCGCAGGGCGGCGGAATGCACCAGCCGGGCCCTATCCCGTTCGAAAGCTGTACGCGTCGGCGATTTTGGGTCTTCCGGAGCCAGCCGGGCGGCATCGTGCACGGTATACGGGAGATCCCCCGCTGGTGTCCCAAGCCGTTCCGCCGCCACGGGCCAAACCTAATCGGTAGGCTAGGACTAGCACAATGCGACCCTGAGGAGTGACGTGGAGGAGAGCCGAACACGGCCCGGCGGAGCCGTGCTCAGTGCCCACAAGGTATCGAAGGTCTTTTGGATGCGCGGCGCCAAGCATCCGTTGCACGTGTTGACGGACATCTCGTTGACGCTGCGGGCGGGTGAAATGTTGGCCATCGTGGGGCCGTCCGGTTCCGGCAAGTCGACCCTGCTGCGCTGCCTGTCCGGGCTGGAGCCCGTCACCGAAGGGCACATCATCCTGCTGGAATCCAACCTGTCCCGGGCCACCCGCGGCGCCATCGCCCGGCAGTTGCGGGAGACTGTGGGCCTGCTGTTGTCCAGCCCGGCCCTGGTGCCGTCGCTGACCGCCCTGCAGAATGTCGAACTGCCGGGCCGCCTGGCCGGCCGCAGCCTGTGGTCCAACCGCGAACTGGCCGAGAAGGCCCTTGAGCAGGTGGGCGCCGCCGCCATCGCCAAGCTGACACCGGACCAGTTGACCCCGGCCCAGGCGGCCCAGGTTTCCCTGGCCCGGGTGCTGGCCCAGAACCCCAAGGTGGTGTTCGCGGACGAGCCAACCGACCGCCTCTCGGTCCAAGACTCCCTGGTGGTGGTGGACAACCTGATGGGCCTGGCTAAGGGCGGCGCGGCGGTGGTGCTGTGCACCCATGACCTCCACCTGGCCGCCCGCGCCGACCGGGTCATCACGCTGGTGGACGGCGCCGTCGCGGCCGTGCTGGACCACCCCACGGCCGAACAGATCCTGCAGACCATGGGGGCCGCTACCTTGAGCGCCCTGGCCGGCCAAGCCGAAGGCGCGGTGCCCGATGCCGCCCCCGCGGCCGCGTCCGCAGCTTCCCCTGTGCCGCCGGTGCCGCCGCCCGCCCCGAAGCCCACGCCCTACCTGGTGACCGAACGCACCGACGTGCGGGCCATCCGGGAGGCCCTGAAGGCCGAGGCGGCTGAGGCGGCCGCCGCAGCCCAAGCCGAACCGGCTGAACCGGCTGAACCGGCTGAGCCAGCCGCCGCAGCCCAGGCCGAACCGGCCGACCCGGACGACATCGGCCAGCCTGACGACATCGGCCAGCCGGACGACGCCGAGCCCACAGCGGCCGCCGAGGCGGAGCCGGAGGGCACCACGGCATGACCCGTCTGGTGCTCCGGGCCACATTGCGCAACATCCGCATGTGGATCGCCGCCATCCCCTTGATCGCCCTGACCACCGCCGTCCTGGTGGCCGTCTTCTCCATGCGCACCGCCGGCCAGGGGTTACAGGACCTGGAAGAAGAAGAAGCCGGCCTGATGGACAACTACACGGCCGTCATCCTGGCCTTGACGCTGATCGCGGCCCTGGCGGCGGTGGGCGTCGCGGTTGACCGGGCGGCCTCCCGGTCGCGCCAGCGGATCGGGTTCTTCGCCATTGCGGGGCTCAGCCCCACCTACGCTTCGACGCTGTTCTACCACCAGGTGGTGGCCCTGGCCGGGTTGGCGGTGCTGCTGGGCCTTGGCCTGGGCGCCGCCATGACCCCTGGCGCCGTTGAACTGGTGGTGTGGGCCGGGGCCGGCCACGTGGGCGTCATCGGCGCGGTCGATGCCCACGCCCTGGTGGGCGCCGGCATCATCACCATGGGCGTGTCGGTCATGGCCTCGGTGCGCGGCGCCCAGGTGGCCCGCTCGGTCCAGCCGGTCGAGGCCATCAAGGCGCTGCCCTGGACGCCGCAGCGTTCGGCCCGGCCCAAGGCGTTCGTGGCCCTGATCGCGGCCGTGGGCGCGGTGGGGGCCGCCGTCGCCTGCCTCACCATTCCCGGCCGCATGGCCTTTGCCGAGCGCCCCCTTGAAGCCGCCAACTGGGTGGTGGCCCTAGGCACCACCATGGCCGGCTGCCTGGCCATCTTGTTCACGCTGACGGCCAGCGCCTACTGCCCCCGGCTTATCCGCGCCTGGACCATCATCCTGCCCGAGAGCCACGCCCCTACCCTGCTCCTTGGCCGCCGCGGCGCCGCCTACCAGGCCGGCCGCTCCCTCAACGCCTTCGCCCTGGTGCTGGTAGGGACGCTGATTGTCGGTTCGGCCATGTCGATCTACTTCGCGCGCAGTTCGCTGGACCCGGCCGGCCGCGGCTGGGTGGAGACGCGCGACATCTCGGCCGCCGTGCAGGCCGGCGTGCCGGTGGCGTTTGCGCTGGTGGCGGCCGTGGTGACGGTGGCCATCACGGCCCGTAACCGCTTTGCCGAGGCCCAAACCCTGCGCCTGGTGGGCGCCACCGGCCGGCAGATCCTACAGGCCGGCTTCGTCGAGGCCATGATCCTGGCCGTCACCGCTTCGTTGGTCGGCTTAGGCGGGGTGGTGCTGGTGGCGCTGGCGGTGGGCGCCGGCATCTCCAACGTGGCCGGCAGCCCGGGCTGGCCCGGCGCCTACGGTTTGGACTGGCTGGTCTGGGTGGCGCCGCTTGGTGTCACCGTGCTGGGCATGGCCCTGGTGACGGCCACCTCGCTGCCGTCCCTCATCCGCGGCCTGCGTCACCCCATGTTCTAGTTGACCAGGTCGGCGGGGGTTTCGCCGCGGTAGAGCGCCAGGGCGTTGGCCACCGTCCGGGCCCGCAGGTCGGCAAATGCCTCCTTCGTCAGGTATGAGATGTGCGGCGTCACCAGGATGTGGGGTTGGTGCAGCACCGGGTCATCCGGCTCAGGTGGTTCATGCACGATGACGTCCAGGACCGCGCCCCCGATGGCGCCCGCCGCCACGGCTTCTATCAGGGCCGCCTCGTCCACCAACGCCCCGCGGGCGGTGTTGATCAGGTAGGCGGTGGGCTTCATCGCGGCCAGTTCGGTCCAACCGAACAGGCCCTCGGTCTCGGGGCTCAGCGCCACGTGCAGCGACACATAGTCGGCCTGCCCCAGGCCCTCGGCCCGGGTGGCCGGGGTGACGCCATCGGCCACCATCACCTCAGGGGCCACCAACGGGTCGGTCGCCAACACCCGCAACCCGGCCCGCCGGGCCGCCTGCCCCACCGTTCGCCCGATGGCGCCGTAACCGATCAGGTGCAGGGTCTGCGAACTGAGCCGGCGCGGCGGCGACACCAGCGCCGGGGCGCCCCACGGCCCGTCGCCTTGGTGCCCCCAGGCCGGCAGCGGCCGGTTCAGCCAGGCGATGGCGGTCAGCACATACTCGGCGATGTCCGGTGCGCAGTAGCCCTTGACATTGGTGACGCCGATGCCTTTGGCCCGGGCCGCCGCCACGTCCACCCGGTCGTAGCCGCCGCCGAAGACGGCGATGCCGCGGCAGCGTTCCAGGCGCTCGATCACCACCGCCGGGATATAGGTGTAGATCTGGGCCAGGATCAGGTCCGCCCGGTAGCCGAACTCGGACAGGTCGGCCGCATAGTCGTAGCCGGAGACCCGCACCTGCGCTCCCGGCAGGGCCGCCGCCAGGGCGGCCTGTTCGTACTCCGTGTCCGGCCACTCTTCGTCGATGATCCAGACCAGTGTCATCGCTACAGCACTTCCACCTGGCCGGCGCCGGCGTCCACGCGCACCACCTGGCCGTCGCTGACGGTTTCGTAGAAGCCCTCCTCCAGGCGGTCCACCAGCGGGAACTCCA
Organism: Bifidobacteriaceae bacterium; assembly: GCA_031272885.1. Classification (GTDB taxonomy): domain Bacteria; phylum Actinomycetota; class Actinomycetes; order Actinomycetales; family WQXJ01; genus JAISSX01. Next base: position 90,124 of record JAISSX010000018.1, read on the forward strand.
TGATGATGGCGCTGGCTGCCAGGGTGGTGTCGGCGTTCCGCACAATCATGGCGGCCGGGGCCATGCCCGTCTTGGCCAACTGGTACATCCCGTCCGCCTGCACCACGGACGAGCCCTTCCCGTTGGGGAACACCAGCACCTTGCCGGCAATCGACTGGCCGAACAGGGCGTGGTGGTCCTCGATGACGCAACCGGTGGCCGGGTCCACCAGGTAGAAGCAGATGTCGTCACGGGAGAACAGAACCTGACCGGTGGCGGCGCCATCGGCAATCTTGTGGCAGGTGAAGGTGCGGGCCATCAGCGGATCTCCCCCTCCAGGGCGGCCTGGACGGCCCGCTCCAGTTCGGTCACCACGAAACTCATGTTGCGGCGCTTGGTGTAGTAGGCGCACTTGGGTGATTCGGTGACGCCCTTCTTGCCGGCCAGGAACTTCCAGCAGGGCTGGTCCATACAGGTGTCGGCAAAGATCTCGCCGCCGGCGGCGCGGATGTCCTCCAAGTAGCCCATCTTCTCGGCCAGCGAGTAGGTCAGGGACGAGGTCATGATGTAGAGCGGCACCGCCAGGCGCCGGCCCCGCACCAGGTCCGCCACCGTGGTGACCTGCCGGATGGTCAGGTGCGGGCAGCCGAACAGGGCGAAGTCGACCGGCCCGTACGGGTCGGTTAGTTCCTCGCGCATCCAGTCCAGGTCCGCCTGGGTGATGGTGACCTCGCGCTCCGGCGCGCGGCCCTGGAAGGCCGCCTCCACGGTGGGCGCCTCGGGTGTGACGCCCACGATGTGGTAGATGGCCACGTTGCCGCCGGTGTTGAGTTCGGCCCCCAGGTTCATCAGGGCCTCGCGGCTGGGGTGGTGCAGGCCGTCGAACACCGGCACCTGGAAGCCCGTCTGGCGCGGCGTGAAATAGCCCAGCAACTGATAATCGAAATCGGTCGCCATCGGCGCATCGACGTGCACCAACACCTGGCCGCGGCGGTTCTCATCGAGCAGGAAGCCGTAGTAGGGGGCCACGCCGGTGATGGCGGCCGTCAGCGCGCTCTGGGCCGATTCGCGGTTGGTCCGAGCGCCGTAGACCGAGTTGACGTAGGGCGTGGCACTGGACTCCGAAAAGGCGATGACCTGGCCGAATACCGGCACATTGGCCTCAAGGTAGGGCGTGCAGTTGTAGGTCATGATGGCGCCCAACTTGAGATAGGCGTCATGGGTGCGCTTGACCGTTTCCAGGTCCGCCGGGTCCAGGTCGGTGATGGCGCTGAACTGCTTCCAGTTGAAGGACGGGTTGACGGTGGGCCGCACCCGGCAAACCGCCCCGGCAGCCGCCAGTTTCTCCGCAAACCAGAGGTCTGCCTCCTGGTTGGATAGGGCCACATGGGTCCGCTCCACCGGCACCATGTAGGGGGCGTCGAAGGCCTCGCCGATGGCGACCTGTACCCGCATCGCCAGTTGGGCGCCCGGTCCATCGCGGCCATCCAACATGGCCTGTTCGTCAGCCGTCAGGTGCATGTTCGCGAACCTCCTCGGTCAGCCGCCCAGCCGCTCGCTCACCCGGCCGGCCGCCTCCACCACTGCGCTGCCGTACGAAGCGACCTTGGCGGCATCGGCCCGGTAGGACGGCACCAACAGGGAGATGGCGGCCACCACCCGGCCCCGCAGCATGATGGGCGCGGCGATGGCGGTAACATCCGGTTCGACGCCGCTTTCCACCACCACATAGCCGATAGCGGGCGTGCGGCCACCCATCACCGCCCCCACGGCCGAACCATCCAGTGGCACGGTCCGCCCCACCCAACTGACGTGGCGGACCGGATGGGTGCCTTCGGTAATGGCCAGGTAGAGGGCGGTATCGCGGTGGCCGGGCACGGACAGGTAGGCCGATTCGCCGGTGGCCTGCACCAGGTCTTCCATGGCGCCCGCGGCCAGGGACACCAGGGCCTGGTCGGACAGAGCCTGGGCGCCGATCTGGATGACGCGGGCGCCGGCGCGGTAGTTGCCGTCGTTGTCTCGCACCACGAAGCCGGCCTGCTCCAGGGTGCGCAACAGGCGCAAGGCGGTTGAGACCGCCAGGTTGGTCTCCCGCGCCGCCTCGCTGAGCGACAGTTGGCCGGATTCGCAGACCACCGCCAACAGGGCCAGGGCCCGCTCCACCGTGCGGGTGGAGCCGTTTTCTTCTGGTGTCTTGGTCATGTCCTGGTTGCCTGTGCCCTAACCCTGGTAGCGGTCCAACGCCATGTGAATGAAGGTGAATGGACGGGTGATCCGGTCCGCCCCCAACACCCGGTGGCGTAAGCCTTTCGGAATGAAAACGGCCCCCGTGGTGGTGACCGTGTGGCGTTCGTCCTCGATTTCGACCGTCAGCTCGGCCCCCAACGCCTTCTCGTCCGCCGGGTCGCCGCCCAGCCAAACCAACAGCTCGTCGCTGTCCGGATGCACGTCCGGGTGGTCCCAGGCGCCGCCGGCGTGCTGCGGCCCCACCCAGGAATAGGTCGCCTGGATGGTCGTTTCGGGCACCCGCGCCCTGGTCATGAGGGCGTAGCCGGGGGCGCCCCCCGGGCCGGGCCGGGCGGCATCGACGGCCGCGTCCTTGATGAACAGGTGGTCGAAGGTGCCGGGCGGCGGCGGACCTTCCGGGGGCGGTGTGGGCGTGGACTGCCCCGCCGCCAGGTCCTTGTCGTTGAAGGACTCATAGGTGGGGTTCAGGTCCATCGAGATGAACCGGAAACCCCGCTCCACGTGGTTCCAGCCCAGCGGGCAATGCCAGTGGTGGCGTGGGATGAAGACGGCCGTGGTGGTGGTCAGCAGGTGGCGTTCGCCGCCCAGTTCGAAGTAGGCCTCCCCGCCCAGGTCATTCGGGTTGTCCGGGTCGGTGCCGATCCAGTAGAGCACCTCGTCCGAATCCTCGTGGACATGGGTGTGGACCCACAGGGCCTCGTCGCTGGTGACGTGAATCCAGGACACGCCCACGTAGACGGTGGCGGGCGGCACGTCGAAGCGCGCCATCAGCCGCCACGGCCGGCCCACGTTGGCTGGGCGCCCGGCCTCGTCAACGGCCTCGCCCTCGTTGACGTAGTCGGTGGCGGCGTCGACCATGTCCGTCACAAACAGGTGGCTGTATTGCCCCATGGGGTCTGCTCCTTCACTCGCCGCCGGCCGGATCGGCCAGTTCCAGCGTGTTGGCCAACAGTTGTTGGGTGTAGGGGTGTTCAGGCGTGGCGAAAAGCTGCTCTACCAGGGCCGATTCGACAATGCGGCCCTTTTCCAGCACGTCCGCCCGGTGGGCAATCGACCGGACCACCGCCAGGTTGTGGGTCACGAACAGCATGCTGAGGCCGTCCTCCAGCAGGCCCCGCAGCAGCTCGATGACGGACGCCTGCACGGACACGTCCAGGGCGCTGGTGACCTCGTCGCACAGCAACACCTTGGGGTGGCAGACCAGCGCCCGGGCGATGGCGGCCCGTTGGCGCTGCCCGCCGGACAGCTCGGCCGGGTAGCGCCCCGCCAGTGCGGCCGGCAGTTCCACCCGTTCGAGGGCGGCGTTGACTTCGGCCTGCACCGCCTTGCCGCTGACGCCGCCCAAGAACTTGACCGCCACGCCGATCGAATCCCCCACGGTGCGGCGCGGGTTGAGCGAGGCGTACGGGTTCTGGAAGATGTACTGGATGTCGCGGCGCTGCTCCGGCGTACGCTGGCGCGCCAGCGGCTCCAGGTAGTCGCCGAACACCAGCACCTCGCCGGCCTGGCGTTCATGCAGGCCGATCAGGCAGCGTGCCAGGGTGGTTTTGCCGCTACCGGACTCCCCCACCAGGGCCACGCATTCACCCGGACCCACCGCGAACGAGACATCATGCAGCACCTGGGTGTGGCCGTAGCCGGCCGCCAGGTTCTTCACCAGCAGGGCGGCTTCTTTCTGGTCCGCCGCCGGCTCGGCCTCGTCTACGATCACCCGCGGGGCAGCCGGCGGCGGGGTGCTCAGGATGCAACGCACCTGCCCGCCATCGGGATAGTCCGCCAGCCCGATGGCGTCCGTTTGGCAGCGCTCCTGCGCCAGTGCGCAGCGCTCGTAGAAGACACAGCCCTGGCGCTTGGGGCTCAGTTCGGCCGCCCGGCCCGGGATGGCGCTGAGGCGCAGGCGGCGGCGCACCGAGGGGACGGCATCGATCAATGCCCTGGTGTACGGGTGGCGCGGCGCGGTGGTGACCTGTTCGGCCTCCCCCACCTCGACAAACTGCCCGCCGTACATGACCGCGATGCGGTCCGCCACATCGGCCACCACGGCCAGGTCATGCGAGATGTAGATGGCCGCCATCTGGCGCTGTTGGCATAGGTTGTCCACCAGTTCCAGGACCCGGGCCTGGGTGGTCACGTCCAGGCCGGTGGTGGGCTCGTCTAGCACCAGCAGGCCGGGTCCGGGGGCAATCGCCATGGCCAGAGCCACGCGCTGCTGCTGCCCGCCGGACAGGGCGGCCGGGTGGCGGCGGCTGAACTCTCTGGTAGACGGCAGGCCAACTGATTCCAGGGCGGCCTGCACGATGGCGGGCCGCTCCTTCAGCGGTTCGGTTAGGACTTCGGAGATCTGGTGCTCGATAGACAGTTTGGGGTTAAGCGCGGTGGCCGGGTCTTGCGGCACATAGGCCACCGTGCCGCCCCGGGCCAGGCGTAGCGGCCGGCCGGTCAGCTTCAACATGTCGGTGCCGCCCACCACCACCTGGCCGGCCGTGATGTGGGCGCCCTGGCGGGCGTAGGCCAGCAGGGCCAAGGCCAGCGTCGACTTGCCGGAGCCGGACTCCCCCACCACACCCAGAACCTGGCCGGCTTCCAGATCCAAGGAGGCGTCATCGACAATCAGGCTGCCATCCCCGATGGCCACCGTCAGGCCCCTGACCTCTACGTACGCCATCGTCTACTTGTCCTTCTCGGTGCGGGCCACCACGCGGGCGGCGCCCTCGGCCATGATGTTCGAGCCGATGGTGAACAGAACAATGACGATAATCGGAGCGATCACCGCCCACGGCTGGCCCTGCAGGCCGTTGCGGTTCTCCTCGATCATGGTGCCCCAGTCGAACGCGGGGTACTGGATGCCGTAGCCCAGGTAGCTGATCGACGCCAGCGAGCCGATAGCCCACATCAGGCGCATGCCCAGCTCCACCATCAGGGGCGACCAGATGTTGGGCAGGTACTCGCGCAGCAGGATGCGCCGCGCCGGAATGCCGGCGGCCGTGGCCCATAAGACGTATTCGCGCTGCTTCAGCGGCAGGGCGGCGCCGCGCAGCACGCGGGCCACGCCCGGCACCATGCCGATCACCACCAGCAGCACCAGCAGCCACGGCTGGGGGCCCACCATGGAGACGAACAGAATGATGAACACCACCAGCGGGAACGCCAGCAGCACGTCCATCAGGCGCATCAGGATCATGTCGACGGCGCCGCCGTAGTAGGCCGCCACCACGCCCACCAGAGCCCCGATCAGGACGGACAAGACGGCGCTAAGCGGCGCCATCCAAGCCAGGTGGGTGCCGCCGGCCAGGACTCTTGACAGAACGTCGTAGCCAAGGTGCTCGGTGCCCAGCGGGTATTCGGCGCTTGGTGCCTCGTAGAGTCCGGCCACGGATTCGGTGGGGCTCATCGGTGCCAGGTAGGGACCGACAATGGCAAAGGCGACCATAATAATGGTCAGCGCCAGGCCAATCTGCACCTGGCGGGAGCGGAGCACCCTGGCCAGGTCGGAGCGGGCAAAACGCGACGGAGACTTGGGTGAGGTGCCTGTTGCAGCCAGGTCAGCGGTCGCCATCGTGCATCACCGCCTCTCCAACGCGTCCGCCAGGCGGTTGAAGAAGAAGTAGCTGACCGCGACTATCAGCACCAGGGCCTGGATCACAGGCAGGTTCTGGTTGCCCAACGACTCCACCAACAGCATGCCGATGCCGGGGTAGTTGAAGACGTACTCCACCACCACCACGCCACCGATGGTGAAGGCCGCCACCAGGGAGGCGGCCGGAATGGCAGCCGCCAAGGCGTTGGGCAGGGCATGGCGGAACGTGATGACACGCTGTGACATGCCCTTGAGGCGCGCCATTTCGATGTATTCGGAATTGGTGACGTCGATGAACGAAACCCGCACCAGGCGGCCCAGGTAGAAGACACCGCTGATGGAAAGGGTGGCCACCGGCAGGATCATGGCGGACAGGTGCTGCCAGGGGTTATCCCCCACCGGGATGATCGAAACCGGCGGCAGCAGGTGGGACACGTTGGTGGCGAGCAGGGCAATCAGCAGGGTGCCGATAATGAAATCCGGCAGCGCGTTGATCACCATCGACACGCCCAGGAAGCCCTTGTCGAACCAGGAATCCTTGTGGGTGGCCGCCGCCACACCCACCAACAGCGACAGCGGGATGATAACCAGCATGGCGGCCAGCGCCAGCGACAGGGAGTTGACCAGGCGTTCGCCGATCAGCGAGGTGACCGGTTCGTGGTTGGCCAGCGATTCGCCGAAGTCGCCGTGCAGCACGCCACTCAGCCAGTCCCAGTACTGCACCAGCAGCGGCCGATTCAGGCCCAGTTGTTCGCGTAGCACGGCCAGGCGGTCCGGGGTGGCCGTCTTGCCCAGGATCATCTTGGCCACATCCCCCGGCAGGGCCTGCGTGGCAAAGAACACCAGGGCGCTGACCAGGAACAACGTCACCACACCCTGGGCCACCAGGCTGCCCAGGCGGCGCAACCGGTGGCCACCACGCTTGCCCTGCCGGGCGGTGGTGGCCACCGGTATCAACGTCAGATCCGCCATCGTCGCTAACCAGTCAATAGTTGGGTCGGTTCGGCTTGCCTACCGAAGACTACCGACTAATCAACCGTGACGCCTGCGTAGCTGAAGCTGGTGCGGTTGTAGAGGTCTTGCTGCAGGCCATGGACCCTATCCCGGTACGGCGTGACGTCGATCTGGTAGACCGGCACAATGACGCTGCCGCGCTCGTATTCGATCAACTGCATGGCCTCGATGTACTGGCACTGTTCGGCCGCCACCGCGGTGGCTTCCATCTGTTCGTGCAGTTCGTTGAACTCCGGGTCATCGAAGTGGGTGGCGTTGTCCTCACCGCCGGGCAGGAAGTGGGAACTGGACATCTCCGGGTAGGACGAGCCAGACCAGTTGATGACAAACTGCCACTCCAGCCAGTTGTCCAGGAAGGTGGCGGCGTCAAGCTGGCGCGGTTCCACAATGACGCCGATTTTGGCCGCTTCCTGGGCGAACAGCTCGGCTGTTTCGTACATGCCCGGGTTGAAGGCGTCGGTCACCAATTCGACCGTGAGCGGGTTGGATTCGTCGTAACCGGCTTCGGCCAGGAGCTGCTTGGCGCCTTCCAGGTCCTGCTCGCGTTGCGGCACGTCCGGCGGGGCACAGGCGGTGTTGTTGCCGTTGATGTCGTTGGCCACCACGGCGTAGCCACCGTAGGCGTTGTCCACCGTCAACTGGCGGTTGATGATCAGGCGGAAGGCTTCGCGGACGCGGTCGTCGCTGAAGGGCTCCATGGCGGTGTTCATGTCCAGCGTCAAGTGGGCGGCCGATTCGCTTTCGATCAGCGAGATGCCGTCGGTGGTGGCAAAGGCCTTGGCGTCTGTCATGGGCACCGAGTGGGCCACATCGATCTGCCCGCCACGCAGGGCGTTGGCCACCGCTTCCTGATCAGCGAAGAACTGGATGGTCAGGTCGGTGAAACCGGGCTTCTCGCCCCAATAGTCCTCGAAGCGCTTGAAGGTGGCCTCGCGGCCGGGGGTGAACGAGACCAGTTCGAACATGCCCGTGCCGTCCGGGTTGCCGTCCAGTTCATACTGGCTGGTCATCTTCAGCCGTTCGCGCCCCATCAGTTCGGGGAACATGCCGTAGGGCCGGCTGAGCGGAATCTCAACCGTCAGGTCGTCGATCTTCTTGATGCCGTCCAGTTCGACCATGGCAATGTGGTAGGCCGCGGCGTAGGGGTGTTCCTCGTCCAGCATGCGTTGGAACGAGTAGATCACGTCATCGGCCGTGAAGTCGTGGCCACCGTGGGTCTTGATGCCTGCCTTCAGCTTGATGGTCCACACGTCCAGGGTCTCGTTGGGGGTGAAGGATTCGGCCAGCGCCATCTCGACACCGCCGTCGTGGGTGATATAGGTCAGGCCGTCGTAGACCTGGGTCCACACGGCCAGGCCGGACAGGGATGACTGCTCCGAATACGGGTCAACCTGGTCGGCCGAGTTGCCGATCACGCCCAGGGTCAGGTGGCCTTCGCCGCCACCTTCGGTGGTGGTGCCGGCGCTGTCGGAGCCGTCGCCTTCGTTTGCGGTGGTGGCAGCGTCGCCGGTGGCAGTGGCTGAGCCGGAGGAGGCGGCGTCATCGGACTTGTCGCTGCCGCAGGCGGTCAGCATCATGGGCAGGGCGATCAGGCCGGCCGCCGCCAGGGCGAGGGCGCGGCGCGGGTAACGGGTTGCTAGATTGGTGGGGACGCGCATGACGGGCTTCTCCTTGGTGACGTTGGGGGTCATCTTGGTGCCAAGCTAGCGACGGCGTGTTACGGCCGCGTTTAGTTTCCCTTTCCGTCTGATGGCGTTTTGTTGCCGCCTGATGGCATCTTCCCGGGAACCGCGGTTCTGGTTGTCTACCGGCCCACGCTGGCCGATGGCGTCCATACAGTTTCGGTTGGGCTGGACGGTCAGGCGGTTGGGGCTGCTGACGCTGTGGCGGAGCCGTACCACATCTCCGTGTTGCACTGGCCGCAGGGCGCCGCGGGGTCGATCGGTTTGGTGCCCAACACCTTGATGCCGGCCTTCTCGGCGATGACACGCGAGGCGTCGTTGCCCACGGCGGCACACCAGTCCACCCGCCTCAGGCCCAGCCCGGCCGGGTCCAGGGCCCAGTTGACCACCGCGATGGTGGCAGCGGTGGCCACACCCTGACCGCGGGCTGCGGCCGCGATCCAGTAGCCCACTTCCGCAGTACCTTCTTCGAGGTTGACGTCCTTCAAGCCGATCGAACCGATCGGCGGCCCGGCCGGCGTGCGGCGAATGGCCCAGTTGTAGGCCGAGTCTTCCGCCCAGTGCGGACCCACAATCTCCAAGAAGGCGACGGCGTGCTCGCGGGTATAGGGCCACGGCACGCGGGTCCACCGGCCGATCTCCGGATCTTGGCAGGCGGCTGTGACGTCCTCGACGTCCTCGGCCCGCCACTGGTTCAACACCAACCCCGGGGCACTGAGCGGTTGAAACTCCACGCCTGGAGCCTACAACCCTCCCCCCCTCTCCCTCACGAAAGGTCACTTTTCTGGCGCGAAAGGTCAATTCTGCCCGTCGGTCATCCCCAACCGGATCCGGGCTTTCAGCGTCTCCGCAGGTCACAGCCCTGATGCCGATAACGTCAGGCAAGGCTCGGCAACAGGTTTGACCTTTCGTGCAGTCACGGCAGCCCCGGCAGGTACGATGCCGGTGTGGGCATCCCGTACGCGTAATCCCCCGGCCGCAAGCCGCCTGGCAAGAAGCGCCGCTTGGTGGGCACGATCATCGGCTTGAGCATTGGCGCGATAGTGGTTGCGTCCATGGCCGCCTTCTTTGTCCGCGCCGTCCAGGCGGGCCGCGCCGCCAAGATCGCCGCCACCACCGACTCGGCCGCCGCGGCCGAAAGCCTGACCGAAGACGTCCACAACTCAGGCGAGGCCGAAGACCTGTTCGGGAACGTCCTGCTGTGGGGCAGAGACCCCACGGGGGACTGGGACACTACCTGGTCACAACAAGTCGACGAGGATGGCCACGAAATCTATTCTAGGGACGACGTCGTCCACCTGCCGGAAAACTCGGATGACCTGGAACTGGAGCAGCCCTTCGCCGCTTTCCTGGTCGACATCCCCCACGAAGTCGAAGTAGAGGACGGCGAACAGGCCATCGAGATGGCCGAAGCCATCTTCACCGCTGGCGTGCGCGAAGAGTCCGCCCAGTTCGAGAACCTGGCCACCGCCGCTGTTGTCTACCGGAACATCACGGGCTGCTCCCTTTACTATGGCGAGTTCCAGAGAACCCACTGCCGGCAGGAAGCCACCATCTTCTATTTCAACCTGGCCTATGAAGAGGTGATCGGTGTCGACTACTTCAAGGGCGAAGAACTGCCGGACTTGGTGGCCGCCGACCGGAAGACCGGCCCTTGGGAAGTGACCAACAAAGACCTGATCGAACACTGGCAGGACCGCCTGGGCATCGACCCTTCCACCGCCAGCCCCACCAAGTAGGCAACGACCCTACCCGATGGCGTCCGGTCGCCAACCGGCAGGCAACCACGCGGCATCGGGCACCGCAGTCCGACCCGGGTCCCTTCGGGGGACGGTTCCGAGGTTACAGGGGACGGTTCCGGGGTTACAGGGGACGGTTCCGCGGAACGGGGTTGCGGGGGGGTACAGGGGACGGTTCCGAGGTTACAGGGGACAGTTCCGAGGTTACAGGGGACGGTTCCGGGTTACAGGGGACGGTTCCGGGTTACAGGGGACGGTTCCGTGTAACATCAGAGATGTTACACGGAACCGTCCCCTGTAACCCCCGCCACCTCAGCGCCGTCCCCTGTAACCCCGGAACCGTCCCCGGTAACCCCGGAACCGTCCCCTGTGACAGACCGATCAGGTGTCAGGCATCTGGCCGGACAGGAACTCGGTGTAGGCCGGCAGGTCAAGCTGACCGGAACCGGACACGCCGATCACGATGACGGGGCTCTCCCCCGCCTCGGTGGCCGCCCGCACCTGGCGCAGGGCACCGGCGATGGCGTGGTTGGACTCGGACGCGGGGATGATGCCTTCGGCGCGGGCGAACAACACGCCGGCCTCAAAGGCCTCGCGCTGCTTGACCGAGATGGCGCTCAGCAGCCCCTCATGGTAGGCGTGCGACACCAGCGGCGCCATGCCGTGATAGCGCAGGCCGCCGGCGTGCACCGGGTCCGGCACGAAGTCCTGCCCGAGGGTGTACATCTTCAGCTTGGGGGTCATGCCGACGGTGTCGCCGAAGTCGTACTTGAACTCGCCTTCGGTCAGCGACGGCGCCGCCTTGGGCTCGCAGGCCACGATCTGGACGTGCTGGCGGCCTTCCAGGTTCTCGCGGATGAACGGGAACGAGATGCCGCCCAGGTTGGAGCCGCCACCGGCACAGGCGAACAAGTAGTCAACCGCCGGCTCTTCGAAGACAGCCAGTTGCTTCAGCACTTCCTGCCCGATGACGGTCTGGTGCAACAGCACGTGGTTCAGCACGGAGCCCAGCGAGTAGGAGGCGTTGGGGTCCTTGGCCGCTTCTTCGATGGCTTCCGAAATGGCCATGCCCAGCGAACCGGACGTGTCCGGGAACTTCAACCGCAGTTGGCGGCCCACCTCGGTCAGTTCCGATGGCGACCCAACGGCTTTGGCGCCGAACACGGCCATCTGGGCCGAACGGTACGGCTTGCCTTCAAACGAGGAACGCACCTGCCAGATGTCGCACTCCAGGCCGAACACCTCGGCCGCAAAGGCGAGGGCGGCGCCCCACTGGCCGGCGCCGGTTTCGGTGGTCAGCCGGGTGCGGCCGGCGATCTTGTTGAAGTAGGCCTGCGGCACGGACGAGTTGGCCTTGTGTGAACCGACCGGCGAGGCGCCCTCGTACTTGTAGTAGATGCGCGCTTTGGTGCCCAGGGCCTGCTCCAGGCGATACGCCCGGTAGAGCGGCGAGGGCCGCCACAGGCGGTAGATCTCACGGACGGCCTGGGGGATCTCGATCCAACGCTCGGCCGAGGCTTCCTGTTCGATCAGGCCCATGGGGAACAACGCGGTCAGATCGTCTGGCACCAGGGGTTCACCGGTGGCCGGGTGCAACGGCGGGGCCGGCGGAGTGGGAAAGTCAGGCACGATGTTGTACCAGTGGGTGGGGATCTCGTCTTCACCCAGTACGGCTTTGTACAGGTCTCTTGGCATGTCAAGCTCTCTCTTGAGGCGGCAGGATTGGCACCATCCTATCGGCCCGGCCACAGGCGCCGGACCAATTCATCCCACCTCACCCCCCCACCCTCACGAGAGTACGGTTATGTAGGTCTCCGCGCCGACGCCTCCAGCGTTTGCGCAGGTCAGAGGGTTGGCCAACTCGGCGGCCAACTACATAAACGTACTTTCGCGAGGTATTAGGCGTCGAGGAGGCCGGCGGCCAGGGCCGGGGTCAGCGTGGGCGCCAACGGCAGGCGCGGGATCAGGGTCGCCTGGATGGCGTGGTAGATGTCCGGTTTGCCTTCCCAAACGATGGCGCTGGGCCGGTTCTGGGCGTCCAGTTCATGCAGCCACGAACCGTCCGGCTCGATCAGGTATTGCCTGGCGAAGTCCCACCAGGCGGCGAAACAGTCGCGGTAGACGGCCTCGCCCGTGACCAGCCCAAGGGCATAGGCGGCGCCGATCGCCTCGGCCACCACCCAATGCTCGCGCTCATGCACAACCGGGGTGCCGTCCCAGTCCACGGTGTAGACGAAGCCGGGGGCGCCATCGACCGCCCAGCCGTCCGTCTTGGCCCGGTCGAACAGGGCCACCGCCGCCTCCAGCAGCCAGGCCGGCGCGGCCTCACCCAGGGCGGCCCGCGCGTGCAGCGCCAGCCGGGCCCACTCCATGCCGTGGCCAATCGTGGCACCGTAGGGCCGGAACTTGTCCGTCGGATTATCCCGGTTGTAGTCCAGGTGGGCGGTCCAGGTGGCGTCGTAGTGTTCCGGGATGCGCCAACCGTTGCCGCGGGCGAACCGGTTCAGCGCGTTGCCAATAATCCGCACCGCCCGGTCCAGCCAGAGTTGCTTCGCGGCCGGGTCGGTCAAGGCGTCCGATGCCGCCAGGTACGCCTCCACAGTGTGCATATTCGCGTTGATGCCCCGGTAGTCGTGGCAGATGGCCCAGGTGGGGTCGAACTCTTCGCGCACCATGCCGTAGGCCTCGTCCCAGAAGTGGGCCTCGGCCACCGCCAGGGCCTGGTCCAGCAGGGCCTGGGCCCGTGCCGCCGAAATCTCCGGGTCCCGTCCGGCCGCGGCCAACGCCGAGGCCGGCGCCAAAATGGTGAACGAATGCGGGTAGGCGGCCTTGTCGCCGTAACCCTGCCCGGCGGCATCGACCTGGGGATACCAGCCGCCGTTGACGCCATCCCAGAACAGGGACTCAAGGGCGGCCAAACCGTGGTTGACCAGGGCCGCGCTGCCCGGGTGTCCCAGGATCGCCCCCAGCGAATAGACGTGCGTCATGCGGCAGGTGATCCACAGTTCGCGGTCATACGACCGGTCCACCCCGCCGGCCCCGTCCAGCCAACCGAAACCACCTTCCGGCAGGGCTGCCACATGGCCATAGGCCAGCAGGCGTTCGGTTTGTTCGGCCAACCAGGTGCGCTCCGCGGGCGCCAGGAACGGTGTAGTCACAGCCGCAATTGTTGCACGCCGCAGGCGGGGCGGGGGTGGTGGCGCTCAGGGTTCGGCGCACGGGCATCTGAGCAGCGGTGGCCGCCGCGAGGTGGCCGCCGGTCGCGAAGGGGCGGAGCGCCACCACCCCCGCGCCGCCGATCGACGGTGGGAAGGTGGTGGCGTAGCGAACGTGGATGGGCCTGGCCGTCTGCTGGGCGCGCAGCGCGCGGCAGACTGGTTGTGAGCGGCCACCACCTTTCTCCCGGCGACCGGTGGCCGCCGGTCGCTGCCAGGAGCTCAGGCGGAATAGACCGGGTTGGGGCTTTGGCGGCTGACCAACGGCCCGATCCGCGCCGGCACCAGCGCCGCCGAACCCTCCTCGTCCAGGGCGGCCCGGCGCCGCACCTCGGCGCCGGTGTCAAGTTCGCCGATCCGATGCACCAGGATCTGGTTGGTGGTCCCGGCCTGCCCCACCGGCGCGCCGGACACGATCACGATCGTGTCCCCCCGGCGACCCATCCCCTGGGCCTCCAACACGGCATCGGCCCCGTGAATCATCTGGTCGGTGTGGTCGAAGTGCGGCACGTCGAAGGCACACACACCCCAAGCCAGCGCCAACTGCCGCCGCACCCGCTTGTCCGGCGTCAATACGATCAGGGGAATCTCGGACCGCAGGCGGGCCATCCGCAGCGCCGAATCGCCCGTCTCGGTGAAGGCCACCAGGTAGGCGGCGTCGAGGGTGTCCGCAATCTCGGCCGCCGCCCGGGTCAGGATGCCGCCGCGCGTGTGCGGCATCGAGGTCAGCGCCGGGATGCGTTCGCGCCCGTGCACCTCGGTCGATTCGATGATCCGCGCCATGGTCCGCACCGCGTCCACCGGGTAGCGCCCCACGGACGTCTCGCCGGACAGCATCACCGCGTCCGCGCCGTCGAGCACCGCGTTGGCGCAGTCGGACGCCTCCGCCCGGGTGGGCCGCGGGTTCGTCATCATCGACTCCAACACCTGCGTCGCCACGATCACCGGTTTGGCGTAGCGCCGGGCCAGGTCGATGGCGCGTTTCTGCACCAGCGGCACGTCCTCCAGGGGCAGTTCCACCCCCAGGTCGCCGCGCGCCACCATGATGGCGTCGAAGGACAGCACAATCTCGGGCAGGTTCTCCACCGCCTGCGGCTTCTCGATCTTGGCCACCACCGGCACTGTCACGCCTGCTTCGGCCATGATGGTGGCCACGTCGCGGTAGTCGGCTGCGTTACGCACAAACGACAAGGCGACGATGTCGACCCCCAGCTTGAGTGCAAAGCGCAGGTCGGCCACGTCCTTCTCGGATAGGGCCGGCACCGACACGGCCACACCCGGCAGGTTGATGCCCTTGTGGTCCGACACCGGCCCGCCCACCTCAACCGTTGTCACGACATCGGTCGCCGTCACCTCTTGGACCTGCAGCACCACCTTGCCGTCGTCGATCAGTATCCGGTCGTAGACGCGGGCGTCACCCGGCAGCCCTGCGTAGGTGGTGGAAGCGCGCTGGGCCGTGCCCACCACATGTTCGGTGGTGATGGTGAAACGCGCGCCGGTCTCCAGCACCACGGGTTGGTGGCCCTTGAAGGTGCCCAGGCGGATCTTGGGCCCTTGCAGGTCCGCCAAGATGCCCACGTTGGCCCCCAGCTCGGCCGCCACCTCGCGGATCAGGTGGTAAACCGCCGCGTGGTCCTTGTGGGTGCCGTGGGACATGTTGAGCCGGGCCACGTCCATGCCGGCCTTGATCAGGTCGGTCAGTTGCTCACGGGTGGACGTGGCCGGGCCCATGGTGCAAACGATCTTGGCCCGGCGCATGCCGACCAGCTTAGAGCGCCAGGGGCACGGCCGTGGCCGGGATAGGGCTGGCCAGTTCGGTGGAGCCCTGCAGGTAGGTGTCCACCGCCGCGGCGCAGGCCCGGCCTTCGGCGATGGCCCACACCACCAGCGACTGGCCGCGGCCGGCATCGCCCGCCACGAACACGCCCGGCTGGCTGGTGGCATAGCCGGCGTCTCGGACCAGGGTGCCGCGCGGCCCCAACTCCAACCCCAACTGCCCAACGGCCGTACCGGCATCGGGCCCAGTGAAACCCATGGCGATGAAGATCAAATCGGCCGGCAACTCGCGTTCCGTCCCCTCAACGGCCTGGAACCGCCCGTCTACCTGGGCGGCATCGGCCACCCGCAACCCCGTCAACTGCCCGTCCGAACCCAAGAACTCCAGGGAGGTGACGCCATACAGCCGTTCACCGCCCTCTTCGTGGGAGGTCGAAGTGCGGAACACCTGCGGGTAGACCGGCCACGGCTGGTGGTCCGGGCGGGCCGAGGGCGGCTGGGGCAGGATCTCCAGCGAGGTAACCGACTTGGCACCCTGCCGCAGGGCCGTGCCCACGCAGTCGGAACCGGTGTCGCCGCCACCAATCACGATGACGCGCTTGCCGGCGGCGCGGATCTGGTTCGCCACCATGCGGCCGGACGCAACCACGTTGGCCTGGTGCAGGTAGCGCTTGGCGAAGTGGATGCCGTCCAGGTCGCGGCCCGGCAGCGGCAGGTCACGCGGCACCGTAGAGCCGATGGCGATAACCACCGCGTCGTAGCGTTGCACCAGGTCATCCCACTCGATGTCCTTGCCAACCTCCACGCCGGTGCGGAAACGCGTGCCTTCGGCCTGCATCTGGCTCAACCGCAGGTCAAGGTGGTGCTTGCCCAGCTTGAAATCCGGAATGCCGTAGCGCAGCAGGCCACCCGGCCGGTCGGCCCGTTCGTAGACGGCCACGGTGTGGCCGGCTCGCGTCAACTGTTGGGCGGCGGCCAGGCCGGCCGGCCCGGAACCGACCACGGCCACGGTGTAGCCGGTGATGCGCTGCGGCACCTGCGGCGTGATCCAGCCGGCGGCAAAGGCCTTGTCCACAATCGCCATCTCGATCGACTCGATGGTGACAGGCGGCTGCGAAATGCCCAGCACGCAGGAACCCTCGCACAGGGCGGGGCAGACCCGGCCGGTGAACTCGGGGAAATTGTTGGTGGCGTGCAGCCGGTCCGAGGCCGCCCGCCAATCCCCCCGCCACACCAGGTCGTTCCATTCCGGGATCAGGTTGCCCAGGGGACAGCCGCGGTGGCAGAACGGCACGCCGCAGTCCATGCAGCGGCCGGACTGCCGGTGCAACATGACCTCGTCGGTGGGCGCGGTCAGTTTGACCTCGTGGAAGTCCAGCACCCGCTGCGACACGGCCCGGTTGGGCGGCAGTTCGCGTTCGCGAACCTTCAGGAAGCCCTTCGGATCAGCCATGAGCCGCCTCCTTCATGATGGAAGCCCACACTTCGGGGTCGTGATAGTCCAAGCCGGCGGCCTTGGCCTTGGCCAGGGCGGCGTTCATGCGGGCGTATTCCCGCGGCGTCACCTGCGTGAACCGAGTCACCGCCTCCGGCCAGTTGGCCAGCAGTTCGGACGCTACGGTGGAGCCCGTCTCGCTGGCGTGCTCCTCAACCAGGGCCTTCAGTTCGGCATCGTCCTCCACCGGCTGCAACAGCAGTTCGCCGGTCTTCATGGCCTGCGGGCACACCAAACCGCGGTCCAGGTCAAGCACGTAGGCCCGGCCGCCAGACATGCCGGCACCAAAGTTCCGCCCGGTGGCGCCCAGAATCACCGCCACGCCGCCGGTCATGTACTCGCAGGCGTGATCGCCCACGCCCTCCACCACCAGCGACGCCCCCGAGTTGCGCACCGCGAACCGCTCGCCCACCCGGCCGCGCAGGAAAATCTGCCCGGAGGTGGCGCCGTAGCCGATCACGTTGCCGGCGATGATCGACCGCTCGGCCCGGAAACCGGCATTGGGCGCCGGATGGACCACGATCCGCCCACCGGACAGGCCCTTACCCAGGTAGTCGTTCGAATCACCCACCAACCTGAGCACGATGCCGCGCGGCACGAAGGCGCCGAACGACTGCCCGCCCGTGCCCGTCAGGGTGATGTCGATGGTGCCGGGTGGCAGGCCCTCGCCGCCGTAGCGTTTGGTCACCTCGTGGCCCAGCATGGTGCCAACAGTCCGGTTGACGTTGCGCACCCGCGCCTCGATGAAGACCGGTTCGCCGTGCTCAAGGGCCGGCGCCGCCTGCGCGATCAGCTTGTTGTCGAGCGCCGCCTCCAGCCCGTGGTCCTGCGCCCGCACCCGGTGCAGCGGCGAGCCGGCTGCGTTTTCGGGTTGGTGCAGGATGGGCGTCAGGTCAAGGCCGGCCGCCTTCCAGTGGTCGATGGCGGCCTGGGCCTCGATCATTTCGACGTGCCCCACGGCCTCCTCCAGGGTGCGGAAGCCCAGCGCCGCCAGGTATTCGCGCACTTCTTGGGCCACGAACTGGAAGTAGTTGACAACGTATTCCGGCTTGCCGCTGAAGCGGGCCCGCAGTTCGGGGTTCTGGGTCGCCACACCCACCGGGCAGGTGTCCTTTTGGCAGACGCGCATCATGACGCAGCCCATCGTGACCAGCGGCGCGGTAGCGAAACCGAACTCTTCGGCCCCCAGCAGGGCGGCAATAATCACGTCGCGGCCGGTCTTCAACTGGCCGTCCACCTGCACCGTGATGCGGTCACGCAGGTTGTTCAGGATCAGTGTCTGCTGGGTTTCGGCCAGGCCCAACTCCCAAGGCCCGCCGGCGTGTTTGATGGAGGTCAACGGCGAGGCGCCGGTGCCGCCATCGTGCCCCGAAATCAACACCACGTCGGCGTGCGCCTTCGAGACGCCGGCCGCCACCGTGCCCACGCCCACTTCCGCCACCAGCTTGACGTGGATGCGGGCGCCCGGGTTGGCGTTCTTCAGGTCGTGGATCAGTTGCTTCAAGTCCTCGATCGAATAGATGTCGTGGTGCGGCGGCGGCGAGATCAACTGCACGCCCGGCGTCGAGTGCCGTGTGCGCCCAATCCACGGGTAGACCTTGGCGCCGGGCAACTGGCCGCCTTCACCCGGCTTGGCGCCCTGCGCCATCTTGATCTGCAGGTCATCGGCATTGGTGAGGTACTCGGCCGTGACGCCGAAGCGCCCGGAGGCCACCTGCTTGATGGCGCTGCGCCGGGCCGGGTCATGCAGCCGCTCCGGGTCCTCGCCGCCCTCACCGGTGTTGGACTTGGCGCCCAACTGGTTCATGGCGATGGCCAGCGTGGAGTGCGCCTCCATGGAGATCGAACCGTAGGACATGGCGCCGGTGGAGAACCGCTTGACGATTTCGCTGACCGGCTCCACCTCATCCAGCGGCACGGCCGGGCGCACGCCCTCCTTCAGCTTGAACAGGCCGCGCAGCGTGGCCAGGCGGCCGGCCTGGTCGTCGATGCGCCGGGCGTAGCGCCGGTACAGCTCGAAGTCGCCCCGGCGGGTGGCGGCCTGCAGTTCGAAGATGGCGTCCGGCGTCAGCAGGTGGATCTCGCCGTCACGGCGCCACTTGTAGAGGCCGCCAGATTCCAGGATCTCGTCACCCGAGCCGTACACCATACGCGGGTAGGCCTTGTGGTGGCGCATCTCCACGCCCTGGGCAATCTGCTCCAGCCCGATGCCGCCCAACCGCGACGTGGTCCCGGTGAAGTACTCGTCCACCAGGTCTTGAGCCAAACCGACGGCCTCGAACACCTGGGCGCCGCGGTAAGACGAAACGGTGGAGATGCCCATCTTGCTCATCACCTTGAGTACACCCTTGCCGAGGGCCTTAATCAGGTGCGCCACGGCATCGGCCTCCGAGATGTCACCCAAGTCCCCCTGGCGGGCCAGCTTCTCCACCGACTCCATGGCCAGGTAGGGGTTGACGGCGGCCGCGCCGTAGCCGATCAGCAGGGCGATGTGGTGCACTTCGCGGACGTCCCCGGCCTCCACCACCAGGCCGATCTGGGTCCGGGTGCGGTTGCGCAGCAGGTGGTGGTGCACCGCGCCCACCAGCAACAACGACGGGATAGGGGCCAGGTCCGCGGTCGATTCACGGTCCGACAAGACAATGAAACTGGTGCCGGCCGCCACCGCTTGGTCAACCTCGGCGAAGATCTCTTCCAGGCGGGCCTTGAGGGCCGCGCCGCCGCCGTCCACCCGGTAGAGGCCACGCACGGTGATGGCCGTAAAGCCGCCGGACCGTTCCTTGTAGCGGGCGATACGGGTGATCTTGGCCAGTTCCTCGTTATTGACCACCGGGAACGGCATGACCAGTTTGCGGGCGTGGGCGGGGTCTTCCGCCAGCAGGTTGGGCATTGGCCCGATGGCGGTGGCCAGCGACGTCACCATCTCTTCCCGGATGGCGTCCAGCGGCGGGTTGGTCACCTGGGCGAACAGTTGGTTGAAGTAGTCGAACAGCAGCCGCGGGCGGTCGGAGAGCACCGCGAGGGGGGTGTCGTTGCCCATCGAGCCGATCGGCTCGGCCCCGGTGATCGCCATCGGCGACAGGATCAAGCGCAGTTCTTCCTCGGTGTAGCCGAACATCAACTGGCGGCGCACCACCGATTCGGACGAATAGTCCACGTGCTCGCGTGGCGGCAGTTGGTCCAGGTAGACGGCGTGCTCCCGCATCCATTCGCCGTAGGGCTGGCGGGCGGCCAGTTCGGACTTGATCTCGTGGTTCTCGATGATCCGGCCGCGTTCCAGGTCCACCAGGAACATGCGACCCGGCTCCAGCCGGCCCTTGCGCACCACCTGGTCTTGGGGGATGTCCAGGACACCGGCCTCCGAGGCCATCACCACCAGGCCGTCCTTCGTCACCCAATAGCGGCCGGGCCGCAGGCCGTTGCGGTCAAGCGTGGCGCCCACCAGGGTGCCGTCCGTGAAGGCGATGGCGGCCGGGCCGTCCCAAGCTTCCTGCACCGAGTCATGGAACTCGTAGAACTCGCGGATGCGCTGGTCCATCTCGCTGTTGTTCTCCCACGCCTGCGGGATCATCATCAGCATGGCGTGCGGCAGCGACCGCCCGGCCAGGTGCAGCAGTTCCAGCACCGAATTGAAGGAGGCCGAATCGGATTCGCCCGGCGCGCAGATGGGCCGCAGCGGCGCGATGTCGCCAATCAGGTCGGACTGCATCTGGCCGGCCCGGGCGCTGAGCCAGTTGCGGTTGCCCATCACCGTGTTGATCTCGCCGTTGTGGGCCAGGTGGCTGAATGGCTGGGCCAGTGGCCAGGACGGGAAGGTGTTGGTGGAGAAGCGCGAGTGCACCAAGGCGATCTCGGTCTCAAAATCCTGGTCGGACAGGTCCGGGAAGAACGGCTCCAACTGGGCCGTGGTCAACATGCCCTTATAGACCAGGGTGCGGGCGCTGAGCGAGCAGAAGTACGTCTGCCACTGGTTTAGGGCCCGCTTCTTGACCCGGAAGGCGCGCTGATCCAAGGCGATGCCGTTCAACTCCCCCGCCGGATCAGTAATCAGCACTTGGCGCATCACCGGCATATTGGCCCGCGCCGTGGGGCCGATGGGCTTGGGCTTGATCGGCAGGTCACGCCAGGCCAGCACCTTGAGGCCTTCTTCGGCCACGATCTGGTCGACGCCGTCCATGGCGGCCGCGGCGGCGTGCGCGCCCTGCGGCAGGAAGGCCAAGCCAACGGCGTAGTGACCAGGCAGCGGCATGGTTTCACCCGCCGGCAACAGCGGCGTGAAGACACGTTCCATCAGCTTGTGCGGCATCTGGGTCAGCAGGCCGGCGCCGTCACCGGTGGTCGGTTCGGCCCCCACCGCGCCACGGTGGTCCAGGTTTTCCAGCACGGTCAGCGCGGCATCGACGATGTCGCGCCCAGGCTTGCCTCGCAGGGTCGCCACGAAAGCCACGCCGCATGCGTCGTGTTCACGCGACGGGTCGTAGAGTCCCTGTGCCTGGGTTAGGCCGCTGAGGTTTCCCTGGGGGTTAGGCATGATCACCTCTTTTTGTGGCAGGCTAACGCTGACCCCCGCACGGGGATCAGCGAACCTACCTTACCGTGGTCCATGCAACGGGACGGTTACGTCCACCCTGTGGACAGCCATCCCCTGTAACCCCGTAACCCCGCGATTCGACAGAAGTCACTTTTCGCGGGGCGGGGGGCCGGTGGTTTCGCCCACTTCAAGGTGCGTGGCCAGTTGGATGCGGGACCGGTCCGGTTCGCGGCCCTCGATCATGCCCTTGATTGTCCCCACGGCCAGGCGGGCAATCTCATCCAGCGGCTGCACCACCGTGGTCAGGCGCGGCACCGACCAGGCGGCCAGCTTGGTGCCGTCGAAGCCAACCACCGACAGGTCCTCCGGCACCCGTAGGCCGCGCCGCCGGGCCGCCTCCAGCACACCCCAGGCCGAAACGTCGCTGTTGGCCACGATGCCGGTGGGCCGGTCCGGCAGGTCCAGCAGTTCGCCGCCTATCTCCAGGCCGGACTCATACAGGAACTGGCCCTGGCGCATCAGCGCCATCGGGTCTTCCAGGCCGGCGTCCAGGATGGCGGAAATGGCGCCGTGCGCCCGTTCGGAGGCGAACAGCTTGCCCTTGGGGCCGGCAATGACGCCGATCCGCCGGTGCCCCAGGTCGATCAGATGCTGGGCCTGCGACCGCCCGCCGGCGAAGTTGGAGGCGGAAATGGTCACCAACCCGGCCGTCATCATGGTCTGTGAATCGACCGCCACCATGGGCAGTTCGATCCGGGCGCAGGCCTCGATCTGGCCCGGCTCCAGCTCGCAGGTAATGAACAGTGCACCCTGGCAGCCGCCGCCCAGCAGCCCACGGGCCCAGTCATCCACCCGGGCCGGTGGCACATCGGGGTGCGGGGCGGACAGGATACGCAACATCACCTCGACGTTCTGCTGCGCGGCCGCGTCCATGATGGCTTGGAGAATCTCGGGCGAATACATGTTGGCGTCCACCCGGTCGAAAATCGCCACCACCCGCTCCACCGCGTCCCCGGGCAGATCGGCTCTCGCCGTGGTGGGCCGGTAGCCCAGTTCGATCATGGCCTGGCGGACCCGTTCCCGGGTCTCCTCCCCCACGCCGGCCCGGCCGTTCAGCACCTTGGACGCAGTGGCCAGCGAGACGCCCGCCCGGCGGGCCACCGTGGCAAGCGTGGTACGCGGCCCAGTCACGGCGGCCTCCTTTCCGTCCAACCGTCTCGAAGCGACCAGGAATCGGTCTACAGATTACTCAGGCACTACTTTCACTGGCGTGGTCAGCACCCGGCCCCGCGTCACGTCCCGCACCGCGCCGCCCGTGATCTGGAACCGGCCGGCCAGCGGCAGGTCAACGCTCGAAGTGCCGGCCCACAGCGTGAACCAGCCCGGCTCGATGATCCGCTTCGACACGTCCAAACCCACAAACGCGGTCCGGTCGGCGTGCAGCCGGAACTCCACGCGGGCCGAAGTCCCCGCCTCCAACCGCACCTTGGCGAAGCCGACCAACTGCTTGACGGGCCGGGTCACCTGTGCCACGTCATCGCCCAGGTATAGCTGCACCACCTCGGAGCCGGCCATCGCACCGGTGTTGCGCAGCCGCACCGCCACCCGCAGCTCGCCATCGGCCGCGATCGTTTCGGCAGACAGAACCAGGTCGCTGACCTCGAATGACGTATAGGACAGGCCGTGACCAAAGGGGTAGGCCGGGGTGGGGTCCAGGTTCGAAATGCCTTCGGAAGCCAGCGCCAGCGGCGCCCCCAGGTACGTGCCCGGCTGCCCGCCCGGTCCGGCCGGGATGCCCACGGGCAGCTTGCCGGACGGGTTGACTGCACCCGTCAGCACGCGCACGATGGCGCCCGCCCCCTCTTCGCCCGGCATGAACGCCTGCACGATGGCGCCCGCCTGCCCCCGGGCAGCACCCAGGTAGTAGGGCCGCCCGGTCACCAGCAGCAAGACCACGGGCCGCCCGGTAGCCAGCACCGCCTCCACCAGCTTGGGCTGCACACCCGGCAGGTCTAGGCTCTGCACGTCGCAGCCCTCGCCCGAGGTGCCGCGGCCGAATAACCCGGCCAAGTCCCCCACGGCCAGCAGGACGACATCGGCCGCCGCCGCTGCCGCCACGGCCGCGGCGATACCACTCTCATCGGGATCAACGATGGGACAGCCCGGCTCATAGGTGACCGCGTCAGCCCCGAACTGCGCCCGCACGGCGTCCAGGATCGAATCGGCCGCGATGCCCATAGAGCCGTCCCCGAAACGGCTCATCACGTGGTTGGGGTAGGAGTAGCAGCCGAACAGGCAGCGCGGTTCGGCCGCCACCGGGCCGATCACCGCAATCTTGCCGGGCGCTGCCGCCAGGGGCAGCAGCCCGGCCGGGTTGTCCAGCAGGATGATGGACTGTTCGGCCAACTCGGCCGCTAGGGCACGGTTGCCGGGCGAGTCGAGGTCGATTGTGGCCGGATCGGCCGCCTGAACCGTCCAGCCGGCGTCCAGCAGGCCCAGTTCGGCCTTCTGCGTCAGCACCCGGCGCACAGCCGTGTCAACCACGGTTTCCGGCAGTTCGCCGGCTTCGACCAGGGCCACCAACCCTTCGGCATAGGCGCCGGTTTCGGGCAGTTCGATGTCGAGGCCGGCCGCCAGGGTCAGGGCGCCGGCGTGCGGCAGGTCGGCCGCCAGCTTGTGCATGGTCTGGACGAACACGATCGACCAGTAGTCGGACACGACCGTGCCGGTGAAACCCCAGTTGTCCCGCAGCATTTCGGTCAACAGCCAGTGGTTGACGGCCGCCGGCACGCCATCGACATCCGAATAGGAGTTCATGACCGAACCGGCGTGGCCTTCACGCACCGCCGTCTCAAACGAGGGCAGCATCATGTCCAGGAATTCGCGCCGGCCCATCGGCACGGGCGCGTGGTTCCGTCCGGCTTTCGAGGCCGAATAGCCGGCGAAGTGCTTCAACGTCGCGATAATGCCCTGCGACTGCAGCCCCTTGACGTAGGCCGTGCCGATCTGCCCCACCAGGTAAGGGTCCTCGCCGCTGGTTTCCTCGACCCGGCCCCAGCGGTAGTCCCGCACCACGTCCAGCAGGGGCGACAACCCCTGGTGCACCCCTAGCGCCTTCATGTCGGCGCCGATCCGGGCGGCCATCCGTTCGATCAGCGCCGGGTCGAAGGTAGCACCCCAGGCGATTGAGGCCGGGTAGACCGTCGCGCCCAGGGTGGTCACGCCGGTGAGGCACTCCTCGTGGGCGATGGCGGGGATACCCAGCCTTGTCTGGCCGGTCAGGTGGGCCTGAGCCGCCTTCAGTTGCCCGATGCCGGTGGCCGGGTCGACCGGCGAGGCACCAAATACCCTGGTCAGGTGGCCAAGGCCTGAGGCGGAGGCGGATTCGAAGCTGGGATCGCTTGCCGCCAAGGCATCCTGCATCGGGGCGACGTTGGTGTCGCCTTCCGCCTCCGCCTCGTCTCGGGGCCAGTACGAGCCCAGTTGACCAACCTTCTCGGCCAGGGTCATCTGGGACACCAGGAGGTCGACCCGCTCTGGGATGGGCCGGTTCGGATCACGCCAGGGGGCGGCGGTATCGGGGATCGGCACGGCCATCGTTGGCCTTCCTTTCGTGACTGGCTGATTCTGTTGGTGGACTTGGTTCTACTTGCCGAAGCCGGCCGTCAGGCCGGCCACCAGTTGACGGCGGCCCACGATGTAGAGGGCCAGGATGGGCAGGCAGGAGACTATGACGGCCGCCAAGATGGCGGGTTGGTCGGCCCCGTGCTCGCCCTGGTAGGTGAACAGAGAGTAGGGCAGCACCCGGACCTCGGGCTTACCGGTCAGAACCAGCGGGAACAGGAAGCCGTTCCACACTTGGAGGGCGTCGTAGATGCCCACGGTCACCAGGGCCGGCCGGGCCAGCGGCAGCACCAGCGAGAGCATGGTGCGCCAGGACCCGGCGCCGTCCACCGTCATCGATTCGAACAACTCGCCCGGAATGTCACGCACAAAGTTGACCAGGATCAGGATGGTGATCGGAATGCCGAAGCCAACCCCGGGCAGGATCAAGGCGATCAAGGTGTCATACAGGCCCATCTTCACGATCATGTAGTACAGCGGCACAATGGTCGCCTGCGCCGGAATGGCCAGGCCCAACAGCACCAGGCGGAACAGCCGCTGGCTGGCCTTGGACTGGCCGCGCACAATGGCGTAGGCGCCCAGGATCGAGACGAACAGCAGGATCACCACGGTGCCCACGGTGATGATGACCGAGTTCATCAGGTAGCGGCCAAAATCGTTCTCGATGACGAGCTTGTAGGCCCGCATGTTGAGGGAACTGGGCGGCACCAACGGGTTGGAGGCGTAGTACTCACCTTGGGTGCGGAACGAGGCCAGGATGCCGTAATAGATCGGCACCAGGATGATGATCAGCCAGAGCCAACCGAAGGCGCCACCCAGCAGGTTGGGGCGGGTCCGCCCGGTCAGCAGCTTCTTGCGCTGAGCCATGTCAGATCCCCTCCTGCTGCGATTCCATCTTGCCGGTACCTGAGAGCTTGTTCAGGGTTAGCGACAAGGTCAGGCCGACCACCGCCAGGATGACCGAGATGACGGCCGACCGGCCGTAGTCGAAGCTCTTGAAGCCGGTGATGTACATGTGCAGGGGCAGGATCCGGGTGGCATCCCCGGGCCCGCCCTGGGTCATGACATAGAACAGGTCGAAGTAGGTCAGGGCGCCCACCAACTGCAGCGTCGACGAAGTGACGATGGTGTACTTGAGCTGCGGAATGGTGATGGACCAGAACTGCTTCCAGGGGCTGGCGCCGTCGATCATGGCGGCCTCATACATGGTCTGGGGGATCTGCCGCACGCCGGCCTGGTAGAGCAGCGAGTGGAAGGGCACAAATGCCCAGGTGATGACGAACATCACCGTAGGCAGGGCCAGGGTGGGGCTCAGGTAGCTCTGCTGCAGCCACCTGACAGGTATGTGGCTGAAGAGGCCGAAGTTCGGGTCCACCATCGACTTGAAGATGATGCCGATGGCGGCCGAAGAGAACAGCAGCGGCAGGAAGTAGAGGACGGACAGCACGGCCCGGTAGCGCTGGCGGCCGGCCATGAAGACGCCCAACAGCAGCGAGATGGGGGTCTGCACACCCCAGGTCACCACCATGACGATGAGTGACAGTTTGATGGCGTTGAGGGTGGTCTTGTCGGTCAGCGAGGCGGACCAGTTGTCGAAGCCGACCCACTGGGGTGTGCCCATGCCGTTCCACTTGACCATCGAGAAGTACACCACACCGACCAATGGGATCAGGGCAAAGATCCCGAAGAAGGCCATGGCGGGTGCCGCCAGCCAGGCGCTGGGCCCGGTGCGGCGGCGGCGGACCGCACCGGGCTTTCGCGCATTAGAGGACATTTACAAGGTCTTGTCCATGTTGGACGCGAACTCCTCTGGCGTGATTTGGCCAAGGAAGATCTTGTCCAGGTTGGTCAGCAGTTCCTGGGCGTCGTCGGAGGGGATTACCTGGTCCCACGAAGCCTGGAAGTGCGGCGCTTCCAGCAACAGGGTGTAGGCCTCCATCAGGAAGGCCGCGTCATCGGACGCCTCCAACTTGGCCTGGGCATCGGCCACCGGCGGAATGGCGCCACCAGCGATCAGGGCGTCGACCATTTCTTCGTTCAGGTTCTTCTCGTTCAACCACGCAAGGGCAGTGGCCTGCTCTTCGGGCGTGGCGTCGGAGTTGATGGACCAGAAGTTGGACGGGTTGCCAGCGATGTTGCCCTTATCGCCCTTGCCACCCTCAACCGTGGGGAACGGGAAGGAGCCTAGCTTGCCGCTGGAGACGAAATCGGGGGCGTCGGCCTTGAACGAGCCATAGACCCACGAGCCCTGCAGCAACATGGCGGCCTTGCCGGAGTAAACCAGCGCCACGTCGGCGTTGGCATCGGCCAGCGTCGAGGTGAAGTCGGCCTGGAAACCGTCAGCGGCCACCAGGTCCTGGATGTAGGTGAGGGCGGTGATCATGTCCGGGTTGGACCAGGCACCGGCCTCGCCGGCGATGACGGCGTTGAAGGCCTCGGGGCCACCCACGCGGTCGGCCAGGTATTCCAGCCACATCAGATCGGGCCACTTGGAGCCACCGGCCAGCGCGAACGGCGCCACGCCGATGGCCTTGAACTTGTCGAAGGAAGCCAGCAGTTCGTCCCAGGTCTCGATCGGAGCTTCGACCCCGGCCTGCTCGAACAGGTCCTTGTTGTAGAACAGCATGACGGGCTGGGCGTCGCCGTTCGGCACGGCATACTGCACGCCGTCGATCTTGCCGGCGTCGCCCACGGACGGCAGGACGCGGCTCATGGCCTCATCCACCTTGCCGTCCAGCGAGATGATCTGGTTGGCCTCGACGTATTCGGCCACTGGGCCGAAGGCGCCCCAACTGAACACCAGGGTGGGAGCGGTGCCGGCGCCGATGGCGGTGCGGATCTTCTCCTTGTACTGGTCATTGGCGTACATCTCGGCGTTGATGGGGGCCTCCGGGTGCTCGGTGGTCCACTCGGCGAACGAGTTGGCCCAGATGCCTTCCTTCGGCTGGCCGGACAGGTACCAGACGCTGGCAGCAGCCGTGCCGGTGCCGCCTTCGTCCGTGCCGGCAGCCGCAGTGGTATCAGAGCTAGCCGCGTCATCCTTCTTGTCACCGCTTGAGCAGGCACCCATTGTCAGGGCCATGGCAGTTGCGGCGAGGGCCGCCAACACGGCCCGCTTCTTGGTCAGCATCCTTGCTTTCCCTTTCTGTTAGGGGGTCTTCAACAGCGAATCCCTTATGGCTTGGCATACGAAACACTTTCGATTCTGCCTACCAGTTTTTATAATATCGCGCGAAACTCGAGGCACCCAGCCTACTCACGCCACGAAAGACTTCAGGCCGATCCGGCCAAACCGGGCCTCCCATCCACCACCACGTTTCCCCAGGCGAAAGGCCCACCAGCGGTTTTGGCAAACGATTACAGCATTTCGCGGTGTTATCGAACTGCAACGTTTACGGCCGGCAGCGGCCCCCACCAACGGAACTCTTCACCCGGCCGGGTCCCTTCCGCGCCCGTGCCACCATGGTTGAGAGTTGAGAGTAAGGCCCCGGGAGCGGGCCTGCTGCCAACCAGTCAAGGATCAAAGATGACCACTTACCCCCAACCTGGCACCCCTTTCGCCGCCGCCCTGGCCGCCGTCCAAGCCGGCGCCTCCCCCACCGACCAGGCCGCCCTGCTCTACGCCCAGTTGACCGACCAAGAGAAACTCGACCTGCTTGATGGCGACTGGGAGTTCTGGCCCGGCATGCGCGAAATGTTCATCGACGGCTACAACCTGCGCCCCATCCCCATGGGCCACGTCGAACGCCTGGGCATTCCCGGCGTCCAGTTCGCGGACGGCCCCCGCGGCATCGTGGTAGGCCACTCCACCGCCTTCCCCGTCTCGATGGCGCGCGGCGCCACCTGGGACACCGCCCTGGAGGAGGCGGTGGGCCTCGCCATCGGCCGCGAAGGCCGCGCCCAGGGTGCCACCTTCTTCGGCGGCGTCTGCATCAACCTGCCGCGCCACCCGTCCTGGGGCCGCGCCCAAGAGACCTACTCCGAAGACCCCTACCTGCTGGGCGAGTTCGGCGCCGCCCTGACCCGCGGCATCCAGCACAACCTGATGGCCTGCGTCAAGCACTACGCCCTCAACTCGATGGAGAACGCCCGCTTCACGGTTGACGTCACCTGCGCCCCCGAAGTGCTGCACGAGTTCTTCCTGGCCCACTTCCGCCGCGTCATCGAGGAGGGCGCCTACTGCGTCATGAGTTCCTACAACTCGGTCAACGGCACCTGGGCCGGCCAAAACGAGGAACTGCTGACCAACATCCTGCGGGGTGACTGGGGCTTCGAGGGCTTCGTGGTAACCGACTTCATCTGGGGCATGCGGGACGGTTCCAAGGCCCTGCGCGCCGGCCTCGACGTGGAGGCCCCCTTCCGCCAGCAGCGCGGCCGCGACCTGCCGGGCGACCTTGCCTCCGGTCAGGCCCAGTGGGCCGATGTCGAGCGGGCCGGTTTGCGCATCATCGCCACCCAGTTGCGCTACTTCGCCACGCGCGATGCCGCCGAACCGCCCATCGACGTGGTGGCCTCCCCCGAGCACCGCGCCCTGGCCCGCCTGGCCGCCGCCCGCTCGATGGTGCTGCTGCGCAACGAGCCCGTGGGCGGCTCCCCCGTGCTCCCCATCAACCCGGCCAATCTCAAGTCCCTGGCCGTGCTGGGCCGCCTGGCCGATCTGCCCAACACCGGCGATCACGGCTCCTCCGATGTGCGGGCGCCCCAAGTGGTGACCGCCCTGGCCGGCCTCCAGGCCGCCCTACCCGGCACCGCCGTGCACCACATCACCGCTGACGATCCGGCCACCGCCGCCGCCCAGGCCGCCGCGGCCGACGTCGCCCTGGTAGTGGTCGGCTACACCGCCGATGACGAGGGCGAATACGTGGGCGGCGAGGTCTACTCGCGCCCCGAGCTGACCGCCCTCTATCCCCCGGCCCTGACACCAGAGGCCAAACAACTGGAACGCCAGCTCGGCGCCGCCACCACCGAAGAGGGCCGTTCCGTGGTGGGCGCCGTGGGCGAAGGCGGCGACCGCGCCTCGATCCGCCTGCTGCCGGCCGATGTCGCCCTGATCAAGGCCGTGGCCGCGGCCAACCCGCGCACGGTGGTGGCGATCGTGGCGGCCGGCGCCGTCATCACGGCCGAATGGGACACCGAGGTGCCGGCCGTGTTGGTGGCCTGGTACGCCGGCATGGAGGGCGGCAACGCCCTGGCGGATGTACTGCTGGGCGCCGTCGATGCCGCCGGCCGGCTGCCCTTCTCGGTGCCGCAGGACGAGGCCGATCTGCCGGCCTTCGACCGCAACGCCGCCGCCATCACCTACGACCGCTGGTTTGGCCAGCGCCTGCTGGACCACAAGGGCGTCAAGGCGGCCTACCCCCTGGGTTGGGGCCTGTCGTACACCACCTGGGCGCTCAGCGGCGCCACCGCCGCCCGCAGCGATGACCGGGCGGCCGTGGTGGGCGTGACGGTGGCCAACACCGGCTCCCGCGACGGGCGCCACGTGGTGCAGGTCTACGCCCGGGCGGCCGATGGCGAGCGCTTCCTGGTCGGGTTTGCGCCGGTGGAGGTGGCGGCAGGCGGCGCGGCCACCGCCCAGGTGCCGGTGTCGCTGGTGCCGCTGGGCAAGTGGGACGCCATCGGGCGCCGGCTCCGCCTGCCCCGCGGCCCGGTGGCGCTGGAGGTGGGCGCCTACGCCGGCGACCCGGCCGCCCAGATCGTCATCCTGCCGGACTGACTGCTGCCGGCTCGTCCGCTTCTGGCTCGTCCGGCTCGTCCGCGGCGGGCTCGTCCGCGGCGGGCTCGCCTGCTTCTGGCTCGTCGGGCTCGTCGCTGTCGCCGCTGTCGTCCGCGTCCTCGTCCGCCTCGGCTTCGGTCTCGCCTTCGGCCTGGTCGCCGCTGTCGTCCGCGTCCTCGTCCGCCCCGGCTTCGGCTTCGGCCTCGTCACGGAACCGTCGCCGGGACCAGATGAACAAGCCCAGGCCCACCAGGCCCACCAGAATCGAGGTCCACACGTTCAGCCGCAACCCAAGGACGTGGCTGGCCGTATCGACCCGCAAGGCCTCGATCCAGACCCGGCCCAGGCAGTACAGGAACATGTAGGCGAAGAACGTCTGGCCGTGGCGCCAGCGCCAGCGCCGGCCGGCCTGGATCAGCACGTAGGCCACCGCCAGGTTCCACAACAGCTCGTACAGGAACGTGGGGTGGAACAGCGTGCCGGCCGGGAAGCCAGCCTGGAGGGCGGCGGCATCGGACACTTGGAGACCCCACGGCAAGGTGGTGGGGGCGCCGAACAACTCTTGGTTGAACCAGTTGCCCAGGCGGCCAATCGCCTGGCCCACGGCAATCCCGGGGGCCAGCGCGTCCGCCAACACACCCACCGGCACGCCCGCCCGTTTGGCGCCGATGATGCCGCCCACCGCCCCCAGCGCGATGGACCCCCAAATGCCCAGGCCGCCCTCCCAGATGGCGAACGCCTTCCAGGGGTTGCCGCCGGCGCCGAAATAGGCCTGTGGCGAGGAGAAGACGTGGTACAGCCGCGCCCCCACAATGCCGAACGGCACCGCCCACAGGCCGATGTCGATCATCTTTTCGGCCTTGTAACCGCGGCTCTCCATGCGTTTGGCGCCAATCCACCCGGCCGCCAGGATGCCGCCGATCATGGTCAGGGCATAAGCCCGGATGGGCACCGGGCCCAGGTGCCAGGTGCCTTGGGACGGGCTGGGCAGGAAGGCCAGCAGGTCCACCGCAGGCCTATCCGCGGGTGGCGGCGGCCAGTTCGCCCGCCAAGCCAGACAAGTCACGCCGGGCGGCCGCGGCATTGGGGGCCGCCACCAGCAGCTTGACGAAAGCCGAACCGACAATCACGCCATCGGCAAAGCCGGCCACCGTGGCGGCCTGCTGCGGGTTGGACACACCCACGCCCACGCAAACCCGCTGCGCGCCCGCCGCCCGCGTCCGTTCCACCAGCACCCTGGCCGAATCCGCCAACTGTGAGCGGACGCCGGTCACGCCCATGGTGGAGGTGGCGTAGGTGAAGCCGCGGCAGGCCTTGGCCGTCAGCGCCAGGCGCTCATCAGATGACGACGGCGCCACCAAGAAAACCCGGTCCAGGCCGTGCTGGTCCGAGGCGGCCAGCCACTCGTCGGCCTCATCCGGAATCAGGTCCGGCGTGATCAGGCCGGCCCCGCCGGCCTCGGCCAGTTGCCCCGCGAAACGCTCCACGCCGCGCCGCAACACCGGGTTGT
The DNA here is from genome assembly GCA_031272885.1 of Bifidobacteriaceae bacterium. Classification (GTDB taxonomy): domain Bacteria; phylum Actinomycetota; class Actinomycetes; order Actinomycetales; family WQXJ01; genus JAISSX01. The sequence continues at coordinate 122,229 of JAISSX010000018.1, forward strand.
AGTAGGTCATCACCAGCAGCGGCGCACCCAGCGGGCTCAGTTCGCGCACCGCCCGGAAGGTGTCATCCACCCGCACCCCGCCGGCCAGCGCCGCCGTCACCGCCTGGGCAATCACCGGCCCGTCCATCACCGGGTCCGAGTACGGCAGGCCCAGTTCCACGATGTCGCAGCCGCCCTCGATCAGGGCCGCCGCCGCCTCCACCGAGGCCGCCACCGTGGGGAAACCCACCGGCAGGTAGCCGATCAGGGCCGCCCGGCCCTGGCTCTTGGCGCGGTCGATGGCCGCGCCCACGGTCGCATTCACAGTCCGAACCACCTCGCCGCCGTCTCCACATCCTTATCGCCGCGGCCGGACAGGCTGACCACGATCAGGCCGTCCGGGCCCAACTCCCGGCCCAACTGGATGGCCCCGGCCAGGGCGTGGGCCGATTCGATGGCCGGCATGATGCCCTCCGTGCGGGTCAGCAACTGGAAGGCGTCCATGGCCTGGGTGTCGGTGATGGGCCGGTAGATGGCCCGGCCGGTGTCCTTCAAGAACGAGTGCTGCGGGCCCACCCCCGGGTAGTCCAGCCCGGCCGAGATCGAATGCGATTCGATGGTTTGCCCGTCGTCATCCTGCAACAGGTAGGTCTTGGCGCCGTGCAGCGCCCCCAGCGACCCGCCCGTCAGCGAGGCGGCGTGCCGGCCCGTCTCCACGCCGTCGCCGCCGGCCTCGAAGCCGTACAGCCGCACCGCGGCATCGGCCAGAAAACCGGCAAAGATGCCGATGGCGTTGGAACCGCCACCCACGCAGGCCGCCACGGCATCGGGCAGCCTACCTGCCGCCGCCAAGACCTGCTGACGGGCCTCGCGGCCGATGACGGACTGGAAGTCCCGCACCAAGGCCGGGAAGGGGTGCGGCCCGGCCGCCGTGCCGAACACGTAGTTGGTGGTTTCGACGTTGGTAACCCAGTCCCGCAGGGCCTCGTTGATGGCGTCCTTGAGGGTGCGCGAGCCTTCCTTGACCGCCACCACTTCGGCCCCTAGCAGGCGCATCCGGGCCACGTTCAGGGCCTGGCGCTGGGTGTCCTCCTCGCCCATGTAGACCACGCATTCCAGGCCCATCAGGGCGGCCGCCGTGGCCGTGGCCACGCCATGCTGGCCGGCCCCCGTTTCGGCGATGACGCGCGGCTTGCCCAGGCGTTTGGTCAACAGGGCTTGGCCCAGCACGTTGTTGATCTTGTGCGAGCCGGTGTGGGCCAGGTCCTCGCGCTTCAGATAGATGGTGGCGCCGCCGGCCTGCTCCGCGAACCTGGGTACCGGGGTCAGTTGGGTGGGCCGGCCGGCGTAGACCGTCAACAGACGGTTCAGCTCGGCCTGGAAGGCCGGGTCCGCCTGCGCCTCACGGTAGGCGGCGGCCAGTTGGTCAAGGGCGGCGATCAGGGCCTCGGGCACGTAGCGCCCGCCGTAGGGGCCGAAATAGGGGCCCGGCTGGGGCCCTCCCGGATCTGCGCCCGGGCCCGCCGGGTCTGCCGCCAACTGACTATCCTGCATGGTCCTGCCTCACTGAGGGGTGCGAGCCCATGGCCACCAATTCGGCCACCGCCCGCCCCGGGTTGGGTGAAGACGCCAAATACTCGCCCACCAACACGGCATTGGCGCCGCTGCGAGCATACTCGGCCAGGTCTTGCGGCGAGCTGAGGCCGGACTCGGCCACGATGGCGTGTCCGGCCGGCACCAGCGGCGCCAGTTCGGCGAACACGCGGCGGTCCACCTTCAAGGTCTTCAGGTTGCGGGCGTTGATGCCGATCAGCTTGGCCCCGGCGGCCAGGGCCCGGTGCAGTTCCTGCGTGTTGTGGACCTCCACCAGCGGCGTCATGCCCAGCGACTCGGTCCGTTCGATCAGGGCGATCAGGGCGTTGTCGTCCAAGGCGGCCACGATCAGCAGGATCAGGTCCGCGCCGTGGGCCCGGGCCTCCCACACCTGGTAGGACGAAACGATGAAGTCTTTGCGCAGAACAGGCAGGTCAACCGCCCGCCGCACCGCATCAAGGTCATCCAACGAGCCGCCGAAGCGCCGGCCTTCGGTCAGCACCGAGATGACGGCCGCGCCGCCCTCCTCGTAGGCGCGGGCCAGTTGGGCTGGGTCCGGAATGTCGGCGATGGCGCCCTTGGACGGGCTGGACCGCTTGACCTCGGCGATGACGGCCACCTCCGCCCCGCTGAGGCGCGGCAGCGGGTCTTTGGCCGGGTCTTGCCGGGCGGCCACCCGTTTCAGTTCATCCAGCGAGGTGACGGCCTGGCGGGCCGCTAGGTCTTCGCGCACGCCAACCAGGATCTGGTCCAGCACGGTGGTCACAGGCTCACCTCCAACTGGGGCGAGAAGTGCGTCATCAGCTGGGACATCGTGTAGTTGTACTCCGGATACGTGTAGTCATCCGATGTCACGATAATCGCCGCGATCCCGAATCCCCACATAACCAGGCCAACTATGCCCACGATCAGGCCGGCCAGGGCCATGCCGCGGCCAGCCTGGTTACGCGCCTTGACTTGGCGCAGAGCCACAGCCCCCAACACGATGGCCACGGCCGAGCCGGCCAATGGCACAACAAACACGCCCACCAGGGCACACACCAGGGCCGCCACCGCCAAGCCGTTGGTCGGTGCATGCGGTATCACCATGTAGGCGGGCGGCATGTAGTAGCCGGCCGCCATGGTGGGGTAGGTGGGCGCCACCGGCAACACGGGCGCCTGAGGCTGGTAGGCCGGCTGGGCCAGATAGGGCGGCTGAGGCTGGTAGGCCGAAACCACCGGCGGTGTTGGGAAGGTCGGGTAAGAGGCCGGGGCCGGAGCCGGGGCCGCCGGGGCGGGCTGGGCCGCCGCCGCGCTGGGGCCATAGCGCGAGGCGCTCTGGGCGCCGGGCACCGGGGGCGCCGCCAAGCCGCCCGCCTGGCCGGTTGGCCGCACGGCCGTCAGGTCGCTCACCGCCTCGCCACCGGCCGGGGCCGGGCCATCCAGGCCCAACTGGCCTGTCACGAGGTTGTTGGCGGGTTGCGACATACCCCCTAGCCTACAGATGCCGCGCCCGGCGTGTTGGCCCCGGGCAGCGCCGGCAGCCCCCGCCCATCGAAGCAACTGAGGGCACCAGTGTGGCAGGCCGGACCCACCTGATCCACCGTCACCAGCAGGGCATCCGCGTCACAATCGGCCGCCACCGCCTTGACGTATTGGACGTGTCCAGAGGTGTCGCCCTTGCGCCAATACTCCCCGCGCGAACGCGACCAGAACCACACCCGCCCGCTGGTCAAGGTGCGGCGCACGGCCTCCCGGTCCATGTAGCCCAGCATCAACACCTGGCCGCTGCCGTCTTGCTGCACGATGGCGGGTATCAGCCCGGCGGCATCGAACTTCAGGCCGTCCAGGGTGGTATCCAGGTTGTCCATCTTCACCTCACCTCGAAACCGGCCGCCCGCAGGGCGTCCTTGACTTGTGCCACCGTCAACGTGCCGAAGTGGAACACCGAGGCGGCCAGCACGGCATCGGCCCCTACCTCGACCGCCTCCACGAAGTGCTGCGGCGTGCCCGCCCCGCCCGAGGCGATCAGCGGCACCGACACGGCCACCCGCACGTCCCGCAGCATCTCCAGGTCAAAGCCGTCCGTGGTGCCGTCCGCGTCCATCGAGTTGAGCAGGATCTCCCCCGCGCCCAGTTCGGCGCCGCGGCGGGCCCATTCGACGGCGTCCAGGTCAACGCCGCGCCGCCCGCCGTGGGTGGTCACCTGATAGCCCGATGCCGTGGTGACACCGTCGCGGCAGCGGCGCGCATCCACCGACAACACCAGCACCTGGTTGCCGAACCGTTCGGCGATGTCGCTGATCAACTGCGGATTGGCGATGGCGGCCGTGTTGACGCCCACCTTGTCCGCCCCGGCCCGCAGCAGGCGGTCCACGTCATCGACCGACCGGACGCCGCCACCCACCGTCAGGGGCACAAAGATCTGGTCGGCGCTGCGGCGCACCACCTCCACCATGGTGTCGCGGCCGGCGGCGCTGGCAGACACATCCAGAAAGGTGATCTCGTCCGCGCCCATGGCGTCGTAGCGGGCGGCCAGTTCCACCGGATCGCCGGCATCGCGCAGGTTCTGGAAGTTGACGCCCTTGACCACCCGGCCGGCGTCCACGTCCAGACACGGGATGACACGCACCGCCACACCCATGGTCACTGCCCTCCTTCGGTTGGGGTCTCGCCGCTGTCGCGGCCGGTTTCGCCGGCCGCCGCCGCCAAGATGGCGTCCAGGCCGGGCTTGGCGGGTGCCTTGGCTTGGGCTGCGGCCCCACCGGCCGCGGCCCTGGCCCACAGTTCGCCGGCCAGGTCGAAGGCCGCCGGGTTGGCGGCATCGAGCGGGTCCCACACCGACACGGCCGGGCCGTCCGCCAGCTTGAAACGCACCCAGTCAACCGAGTATTCCAGGCCGGCCGCCCGGGCCGCCTTGATCAGCGCGCCGCGGGCATTGGCCCTGGTGGTGGCGGGCGGTTGCAGCACCGCCCGGGCCGCCGCCGCCGGTTCGACCACCCGGGCCATGGCCCCGGCGGCACGCAGCTTGCCGCCCAGCCCGGCCGGGCCGATGTCGTGATAGGCCAGGTCGAGGCGCTGCACCCTGGGGTCCAGCAGGCTGACGCCGGGGTGTTTGGCCTGGTAGCGCTGCAGCAAGCGGTGTTTGATGACCCAGTCGATCTCGGTTGCCACCGGGTCGAAGTCCATCCGCTCCCAGGCCGCCAGGGTTCTTGCCCACAGGTCCACCACGCGGCGGTCCCAGTCGTTCGCCGCCAAGGGGGCCGCGGCCTCGAAGTAGGCGACCTGGAGTTGCAGGCCGGTGATGGTGCCACCGGCCGCCAGCGGCACCGGGTGCTGGGTTTCCCAGCCGTGCGCTATCTCCTTAATGGCCGCCACCGGGTTGTCCAGTTCCAGGTCCGGCAGGGCCACGCCCTGTTCCAGGGCCCGCAACACCAGGTCGGTGGCACCCACCTTCAGCATGGTGGTGGCCCCCGCCACCGATGAATCGCCGACGATGACGTGCAGTCGCCGGAACTTTTGGCCGTCCGCGTGCGGTTCATCCCGGGTGTTGATCATGGGCCGCGAGCGCGTGGTGGCGCTGGAGGTGGCCTCCACGATGTGGTCGGCCCGCTGCGACAACACAAACCGGGCGCCGCGCGGCGAGGTCAAGATGCGCCCGGCGCCCGCGATCAGTTGGCGCGACACAAGGAACGGGATCAGGCGCGGCGCCAGCCTGGAGGCACCGGCCCGGGCCACCTGGTAGTTCTCGTGGCAGCCGTACGAGTTGCCGGCCGAATCGACGTTGTTCTTCAGCAGGTGCAGGCGCCCGGCGCCGGTCTGTTCCCAGGCCGCCGCCAACGCCGCCATCACCAGTTCACCGGCCGCGTCCTGCGCCAACAAGTCACCCAACGTGTCGCATTCGGCCGTGGCGTACTCCGGGTGGGAGCCGACATCCAGGTAGAGCCGGGCCCCTGCCGGCGTGAAGACGTTCGATGACCGGCCCCACGCCACCACCGGCAAGAACAGGCCGCGGGCCGCCTCTTCGGGTGTGCTGGGGCCGGCCGAGACGGCCACGCCGAACTCGGTTTCCAGCCCGTACACTCGCCTCAAGCCGCGTACCGCCGCAAGGGCTCCGTCAGCCGCTGGAAGGTGCGCCCGGGTATGGCGGAACGCACCAGGCGGGCCGCCTCCACCTCGCCATCGGGCACATCCTGGCCCAACACGTCCAAAGCCAACCGGGCGGCATCGGGCAGTGACAAACCCGGCCGCCAAGCCTGGGCCAGCGCCTGGCGGGCCGGGCCGGCCGGGCCGCCCAACACCGCCCACGGGTGCTCATCGTTGACCGAGCCGTCATACGACACCAGGAAGACGGCGTCGTCCGCCTGGGTGGCGCCCACCTCGGCCACGGCCACCTCCACCTCGAGCGGTTTCGGTTCGGCCGTGAAGGCCGCCGCCACCGTCTGGGCGTAAGCGCCGGCCAGGCCGCGGGCCGTCACGTCACTGCGGTCATAGGCGTAACCGCGCAGGTCGGCGTAGCGGATGCCGGCCACGCGCAGGGCCTCAAACTCGTTGTACTTGCCCACGCCGGCAAAGGCGATGCGGTCATAGATTTCGCTGATCTTGACCAGGGCGCGCGAGGGGTTGTGGGTGGCCAGCAGGATGCCGTCCGCCATCGACACCACCACCGCCGGGCGGCCGCGGGCCACGCCGCGGCGGGCAAAATCGGCCCGATCCTTGATCAGTTGTTCCGGGGGCACATAGGCGGGAATCGTCATCGCTTCGCCTCCATCAGCCCGGCCAGCTTGGCTTCATCGATGCGTTGGTAACCGTCTTGTGTGACAACGGCCACCACCGGCCAGATGGCGCGGGCGGCATCTACCCCGCCGGTGCCGGCGTCGTCATCGGCCGCGTCGGTGAGGGCCGTGATCGCAACCTTGACGGCGGTCCGCTGCGGCAGGTTGGCGCGCCACAGCTTCTTCAGGGAGCCCTTGGCGAAGACAGCGCCGCTGCCGATGGCGTGGAAGTCGTGTTCCTCGTAGTGGCCGCCCGTCACGTCGTAGGAGAAGATGCGGGCGGTGGAGTTGTCGTAGCCGCCCAGGAGGGGCACTGCGGCCAGGCCCTTCAGGGCCAGACCAAGGTTGGCCCGCAACAGCGTGGCCAGGCGGTTGGCCTTGCCTTCCAGCGAGAGCGGCGCGCCCTCGATCTTCTCGTAGTGGGACAACTCCAGTTGGAACAGGCGCACCAGTTGCAGGGCCAGGCCGGCGCTGCCGGCCACGCCGATGGCGCTCATCCGGTCCGCCGGGTAGACCTTCTCCATTTCGCGGCTGGCAATGGCCAGGCCCATGGTGGCGCGGCGGTCCCCCGCCATGACCAGGCCGTCCCTGAACGTCAAGGCGACAATCGTGGTGGCCTGCGGGGCGGCATCGGGCAGGGTGCCTGGGTGTGTGCCTGGGTGTGTGCTGTGGTAGGCCTGGTGGGCTGGGAGCGCCTCCGGGGCGGCCGCCAGGGCAAAGTCGAAGAACGAGTTACCGGGCGCCAAGTAGGGACCGGTGAATCCGGCCGCGCCGGGCAGCGCCACGGCTACTGCCCACCCTTTTGGACAAAGCCGCGCACAAAGGCCTCGGCGTTGGTTTCCAGCACTTCGTCGATCGAATCCAGCAGGTCATCGATCGCCTGGGTGCTGGCCTGGGCGGCGGCGGGCGCCGGCGGGGGCGGTGGGTCGTCATCGCGGCCGCGCGGCGGCAGATCGGACCGCCGGATCTGTTCCATGCTGCAGGCTCCTTCAGGCTGTGGCCAATGGCTGTGGGCACGGTGGCTCGGGGTAACCAGGCGATTCTATTGCCGTTGGCGCTTGTTGGGGCCAATGGCGTGGGTCACGCCCGGGTCATGACCTCCAGGGCGTCCACGATCGAGGTCGAGCCGTCCCACTGGTAGGTGCCAGCGCCGGGCGATGACAACAGGACCGTGGGTGTGCCCTGCACCCCGGCGTCGATCGCCACCTGGGTGGAGGCCTGCACCACCGAGAAGAAGGCCGCCGTGGCGAAGGTCTTGGTCACTTCTTGTGAAACGCCCAGTTCCTGCGCCAAGCCCTCCAGGCGGGCGCCGCTCAGGCCGGCCGTGCCTTCCTTGGGCTGGTTGTTGAACAGCAAGGCGTTGAAGGCGCCGAAATGCTCCGGCGCGCCCTGGGCCACGGCGTAGGCGGCAGCGGCAGAGCGGGTCGAGTAGGCGCTGCCCTGCGACAGTCTGTCCAGGAACGCCAAGGGGTGGATCACCCAGGCCGTCAAACCCCGGTTGACCATTTCCTGCAGGTCAGGGCCGTTCTGCTGGTCGAACTGCCGGCAATACGGGCACATGTAGTCGAGGAACACGTCCACCCTTGCGGGCATGAGGGGTTGGTCTGGGAGGGAGGCATCCTCGGCAACGCCGCGGGCTCCGATCGTGATGCCGGGAATCGAGATCATCGGGGGGTACTCCTAGGGCTTCCGGTGGGGCACAGCCGCCTGGTTGACGGCGCGGCGCAAGCCCAGCCTATTGGCTAGTTGGCCTGGTCGGTTGAATCCGCACCGGGCGTGGCCTGATAGAGTGTCCGTTTGGTGTGCGCCGCTGGGTCCGGCGCGCGCTGCGGCCAGGGACCTTCCCAGGGCACCCCACTGCCCAAGTCCTGTGTCCCTCGCCTTGCCCTCAGACCTATCCGCTGCCCGTCAGGGCACGAAACTGCAAGGAACCATCCGTGGCAAATATCAAGTCGCAGATCAAGCGCATCCGCACCAATGAAAAGCGGCGGCTGCGCAATAAGGCTGTCAAGTCCGAGTTGAAGACCTACGTCCGCCGCACCCGCGAAGCGATCGCGGCCGGCGACAAGGCCGCTGCTGAGGCCGCCCTCAAGGTGGCTGCGCGCAAACTGGACAAGGCCGTCTCTAAGGGCGTAATCCACAAGAACCAGGCCGCGAACCGCAAGTCCGCGCTGGCCGTCAGGGTGGCCGCTCTGAGCTGAGGCAGTGCCTCAAGCGCTTCGGGGCCCGGGTGGTTACGACCACCCGGGCCCTTTGCATTACTTCGCACCATCTCCCCCACAAGGTGCCCCTTCCTCGCGAAAGGTCACTTTTCCGGCGCGAAAGGTCAATTCCGTCGTCACCACCCATCCCAACCGAGCCCCTGACCTGCGGTTATGCCCCCAGCGAAACGACCCGCAGCGACAGAATTGACCTCTCGCGCAGAGTGGCACCGCCTGCTCGGCCGGCTGTCACGCCGGGGCTCAGCGCCGGGATGGGGAGTTGTCCCCATATTGGTCGCGGCACATGACTAGTAGTGTTGGTGCCATCGGGCAACGCCCCACCGCCGCCCGGCCCACTGCCCCAGTCCCCGGAAGGTTCCCCCAGTGTCTTTCCCCCTTAGCAAGCGCAACACTTGGCTGGCCGGCGGCGCCGTCGTCGTTGTCGCGGCCGCCACCGTGACAGGGTTGGCCCTCGCCGGCGGCGGCGGTGACAAGGTGCCCGATGCCGCCGGGTCGCCCAGCGTCTCAGCCTCACCGACGGCCAGCCCCAGCCGGACGGCATCGGCCACCGCGACACCCTCACCTTCGCCTTCCCCAACTCCTCTGACCTGTGCCGACCGAACTGAACCCGGATACGAGTTCGCCTACGGCGACCGCGAATGCTTCCCCAAGATCGACGCGTCGACTGCCACGCACCCGCTGGCACTGGCCTTCATCAAGGCCTTCACCGGCGTCGACACGACCGTCACCGCCCAGGGCTTCACCAAGACCCACAGCGCCTACACCCGGCTGGTCGACGGCGAAGTCGACCTGATCCTGGTCACCCAACCATCGGAAGACGAGCTGGCCTACGCGGAGGAGCAAGGCGTCGAACTAGAGGTCACCCCGGTGGTGCGCGAGGGCTTTGTCTTCCTAACCAACCCAGACAACCCGGTCGATTCGCTGACCCAAGACCAAATCAAGGGCATCTACTCGGGCCAGATCACCGACTGGTCCCAGGTCGGTGGCCCTTCGGGTGAGATCGCCGCCTACCAGCGGCCGGAGAACTCGGGCTCCCAAACCGGCATGTTGGAGCTGGTTATGGGCGACACCACTCTCATGGAGCCCCCCACCACCAGTCTGGTCGAATCCGACATGGACCTCCTGATCTCTGCGATCGCCTCCTACGACAACCAGGGCGGCGCCATCGGCTATTCGTACTACTACTACGTCACGGCCATGTATGGCACGGATCTGGTACCGGTCACCGGGCGCACCGAGACCAAGCTGATCGCCATCGACGGCGTGGCTCCAAGCCCCGCCACGATCTCCGCCCAGGAGTATCCCTACACCACTGCCTATTACATCGTCACCCGCCAGGGCGAACCAGCCGACAGCCCCGCCAGCCTGGTCAAGGCAGCGATGCTGTCCACCAGCGGCCAGCAGACCGCCACCGCGGCCGGCTACGTCCCTTTGGCGCCCGATGACGTGGCGACAGGCACGGGTATAGGCGACACCCTGTATGGCACCGCCCCGGCAGACAGCGCCATCAAATCCCTAGACGAAGTAGTGGCCTGGAGCTGCACCGATAGCTGTCGTGGACCCGTCTACCTGATCGACTCAGAGACGTCCACGCTGGGAGAACTGTTCCTTGAGGGCACCGACATCAGGGCGACGTTACTGGAGGCAGTTGAACAGCCTGATGACTGGATGGCTTCATTTGACCTTGAAGGAGAGGCCTTCTCCACCCTCGCGAGTTGTGACCTGGAGTTGGATGCCATTGGCACCAGCGACCTAGTGGTGTGCGGAGTCGGGGTGCCCATGCGACCCATCTATGACCGTCTCACCCAGATCTTCCAGCCCTTTGACCAGGTGGATCTGTCCGCCAATCCAGACGCCAGGCCCTACTTGATCTTTACCGAACTGCCCATGTGGGACATCACCCAAGACGTCGAGTGTGATTGGAGCGACTACCCCATCTGCACTACCCATGAGGGCCTGGTAGCGGACAATCTCTGGGTAGAAGTGCGGCTGTTGGGAACGGACTACGACTCTGCGACCGAAGAGGTGCTCGCCGCCGCCAAGACCCTGTCCGAAGCCTGGTATGCCGATCTGTTGGCCACCGCCAAAGCCGATCCCTCGCATTTCTACATCGCGACGGGCGACTGGGTGAGAGGTGGGTCCCACAGCCCCGAACTCCTGGTGGAATGCGGCGACGCCGCCCTGTGCCAAGACACAGAAGTGGCAGTGGTGCCGCTGGCTGACAGCGGCCTGGCGCTGCGGGCTTTCGGGCGCAGCCAGATGCGTTTCCAGCAGTACCTGACGGGCGGCGGCACCACACTGCAGGCGCTGTTCAGCAGTTACACCGGCGAGATCGACCTGCGGGTCGATGTCGTTCCCGTGACGGTCCCCTAGCCCCTGTTCACCCCTGAGCGGCTTGCGCAACGGCAACGATGGCGCGTTCCACCGCGTAGCCGCGGGCAGTCTTGGTGCCGGCCCCTTCCAGGCCCTTGACCTCGGCATCGGCCAGTTCGACGGCCAAGATGGCGCGGCCCAGGCGTGGGCCGTCCCAGCCGCGCAACTGCTTCCAGGCCTTGTCTTCCTGCCACTGCTGAATGCCGAAGTCTTTGGCCGGCACACGCCGGGCGGCCTTGGCGCCACCCACCTTGGCCATGGTCCGCAGTGTCGAGGCCAGCGCCGCCACGATCGGCACCGGGTCCAGCCCCGCGCTCAAGGCATGCCGAGCCAGCGCCAGTGCCCGGCCGACATCGCCCACCACCGCCGCCTCCGCCACCTTGAAGGCGGTGGTCTCGATTTTGCCGCCGTAGTACTGGTCCACCATGGCTTTGGTGATGCGGCCCGTCGTGTCCGCCGCCAACTGGGCGCAGGCGGCGGCCAGTTCGGCCAGGTCGCCGCCGGTGGCCTCGACCAGCGCCCGCGTGGCGGCCTGGTCGATCAACCGTTCGTGGCTGCGGAACTCGGCCACCACGAACTGATCCTTGTCGCTGTCCCACTTGGGCCCGACGGCGCCCACCTCCAGGGCGCCTTTGGCCCGCAGCGTGTCCAGCAGCTTCTTGCCCCGGTTGCCGCCAGCGTGGCGGAATACCACCACCGCGTCAGGGTTGGGGTTGTCGACGTACGCCAGGGCGTCCGCCAGGAACTCATCCGTGGCCTTTTCCACGCCGCGCACCACCACCATGGTGTGCTCGGTGAATAGATCGCCACTGGCGGCCTCCGCTAGCGGTAGTTCGTCTTGGCCGGCGGCGTTCAGGCTGGTCACCTCGGTGGCCGGGTCGGTTTGCTTGGCCAGGCGGGTCAGCCGCCCGATGGCGCGTTCCGCCAGCAGCTCTTCCGGCCCGCTGACCAGCACCTGCGGCCTGAGTTCGGCCTTGTCCCAGGCAACAGGGGTAGCGGCGCGCGGTGACATGCTCCTAGCTTCCCACACACCACCGACACTGGGGCCAGGTCCACCTGGCTCGGCCCGGCTAGGGCACCGTGACGGGGGTGATGTCGACCTGGATGTCGGGATCGCCCGGGAAAGCCGAGAAGGTGTGCCCCAACGCGTTGTCGGGGCCTACCAAGGTTGAACTCCAGTGCCAGATGTCGGACCTGCCGAACACGCGCAGCGCCTCAAGCCGGTCGGCCGGGGCGAACTGGGCTATCTCCAAGTCCTGGCACAAGCCCTCACCGCAGACTTGGTAGAAGTCGCCAGTGAACCGGGTTTCTGGATAGCCCCACCAGGCGGTGGCGATGTAGAAGTGGGACGGGTCGGCCTGGGCCATGGCCACCATGTCTTGCACCCAGGCTTCGGCCAGGGGCAGCACCAAATCAAGTTCGCTGTCAACCAGGCCGGCCACACTTGATGCCACCATCAGGTTGTCGGCCTGGAGGCCCCAGTACGGGCGGCAGCCGCCGGCATCGGAACCGGGCCGGCAGGCCTCTGGGTCACCCCCGGCACTGACCGCCAACGACAACTCGGTGAACACCAAGTAGGGCACAGCCGAAGCGTCCTGCGCCGAGTAGCCCTCATAAGGCTGAACCAGGCGCGTGACGTATTGATAGATGTGTTCCCACCGAACGTCCACTCCGCACACGGACAAGCCCACCGAGTCAAACGAATGGTAGGCCTCGTCAGAAGTCAGGTCACAGGCCGTCAGTAGGCCCAACATGTCATCGACAGTCAGGCTTTCGGACCCGGACCGCTGCGCCCCCTCCATTAAGGCGGCCTTGATGTCGGTGCCTTCAAGGAACAGTTCTTGCAGCGTGGTCGTTGCCGGGTCCAGCAGGTAAACGGGTTGGCAATAGCGATCGGGGCACGTCCAGGCCACCTGCTCATCCAGCGACTGCACCCCGCTGCCCGCCGCCGCCGTGCCGTACAGCGTGCCGGCCGAACCGGACACGGCGCCATCGGCCAGGTCTTCCGGCGCCAGCGGCACATATCCGGCCGCCGCCGCGGTCTGCTGCCCGGCGGAGGCCAGCATGGCCTCACTCACCAGGCGGGCCGGGCTGCCGGCCGGTTCGCTCTGGCGGTACACCATGTAGTAGGCCGTGGTGTAGGGATAGTCCTGGGCGGAGATTGTCTCCGAACTGGGCGCCACGCCGTCGATGGCGAGCAGCTTCGTTTCCGTCCGCCCGGCCGCCGGTTGGGCGTCCGTGCCGTACATGGCCGTGACGTAGTAGTAGTACGAGTAGCCGATGGCGCCACCCTGGTTGTCGTACGAGGCGACGGCGTCGATCAAGCCGCCCATGTCTCCCACCACGAAGTCCATCGGCGGATCGGCCAGCGCCGTGTCCCCCATCACCAGCTCCAACATGCCCGTCTGCGAGCCCGAGTTCTCCGGCCGCTGATAGGCCGCGATCTCCCCCGCCGGGCCGCCCACCTCGGACCAGTCGGTAATCTCGCCCGAATAGATGCCAACCACCTGGTCCTGCGTCAGCCCCTCGACCGGATTGGCCGGGTTGGTCAGGAAGACAAAGCCCTCCCGCACCACCGGCGTCACCTCCAAGGTGACGCCCTGGGCCGCGGCGTAGGCCAGCTCGTCTTCGGACGGCTGGGTCACCAGGATCAGGTCCACCTCGCCGTCGATCAGCCGGTGATAGGCGCTGTCGGTCTTGGTGAAGCCCTGATCCACGGCGGTGGTGGCGACGCCGGTGAAAGCCTCGATGAAGGCCAGCGCCAGCGGGTGCGTGGCAGTGGAGGCGTCGATCAACGGGAAGCAGTCCCGGTCGTTGAAGGCAAACTCGTACCCGTCGGCAGGCGCCGTGGTGCAGGGCGCGGCGGTGCCCGTCGGCGACGGCGTGGGCGTTGGCGTTGGCGTTGGGGTCGCGGTGGCCGATGCCGCCTGGCTGGCACTGGGGGAAGGGGCCACCGAAACGCTGGGCGACGGGGCGGCATCGGGCTCCTGGTCGTTGCCTACCAGGAGTTTCAACCCCACGGCCGTCCCGGTCGCTACTACTACCACGGCGCAGGCGAGGGCGATCAGGGTTTTGGGTTGGCGCAGGGAAACAGCCACGGGGACCTCCGGCTGGGGGCGTAGGCCGGAGTCATGAGGGGGGAGACCCCGGATCACCTCTAACTCTACCGGCTACAGGCGGCGTTGGTGGTGATTGCGCCGTCGCCGCCCAGCCACAGCACCACCGTGCCGGCCTGGTCGGTGCGGCACAGGGCCGCGCCCGTCGCGCCATACAGGTCCAGCGCCTCCTGGCTGGGGTGGCCGTAGCTGTTGCCTTCTCCCACACTGAAAACGGCCACCGCCGGCGCCAGCGTCCGCGCCAGCGCCGCCGATTGCCGGGCCGAACCATGGTGCGCCACCACCACCACTCCCCCGCTGACCGGTTCATCCAGTTGCCCGATGGCGCCCACCAAGGCCTCTTGCCCGGCCACCTCAAGGTCACCCAAGACCCACAGTGCCAGGCCTCCCACCTGCACCAATGCCGTCAGACCGGCGTCGTTGACGGTGCTGTCTGCGGGCTGGCCGGCGGTGCAGGCCCGGCCCAAGGGTGAAGGCAACAGGGTTAGCTCAAGGTCAGGGCCGACGGCCGTCATCGGGCCCTGATCCCACGGCACCAGGATGTCCCCGGCCCCGGCCTGGACGGCCAGGCCGGCGGCCTGCTCGGCCGCCGTTGTCTCACCGCAGGGCTCCGGGTGGATGAACCAGGTGGTGCGGCCGCGGCGCATGACATGCGCCAGGCCGCCCACGTGGTCGGCGTGATAGTGAGTCACTACCACGGCCTCCAGGTGCTTGACGCCAAGGTCGCTGAGGCACTGGGCCACGCCGCCGTCGGCCGGCCCAGCGTCGATCAGGAAGGCGGTGGAACCCTCTAGCCGCACCACCACGGCCGTGCCCTGGCCCACGTCGCAAACGGCGGCCAGCCAGGTGCTGGGCACTTCGGACAGGGCTGCGCCGCCCGGGCGCCAGCCGGGCAACCAGCCCTTGCCGCAGCCGGCCAGCACAAGTACCAGGGCGCCGGCCAAGAGGCCGGCCAGCGGGCGCCATCGGGCCCGGGTTTGACGGTGGGCTAGCCACCAGATGACGCCGACCAGTCCGCCTAGTCCGGCCGCCAGCCAGGCCGCCCCGTGCCAGCCGGCGGGCCAGGCCAGGGTGGCGCCCGGCAGGCCCGCCAGCCACTTAGCGACGGTGGCGATCCACCAACTGCCGGCTCCGCCGGCCCAGGCGCTGCCTTGCGCCACGGGCCCCAACCAGGCCAGGTCGGGCAGGCCGGCGGCGGCTCCCAGCAGGCAGGCGGCCAACCCGCCCACGGTGGCCAACGGCAGGGCCGGGCCGGCCAGCACGTTGGCGGGGACGCCCAACAATTGGACCTGCCCGGCGAACAAGACCAGGATCGGCGCGCAGACCAGTTGGGCGGCCGCGCTAATGGCGATGGCCTGCGCCAGGCGCCTGGGCAGGCGGCCGGCCAACCGGCGTTCCAGGGCCGGGGCCAGCATGATCAGGGCCGCGGTAGCCGCCACCGACAGGGCGAGGCCGTAGGACCGGGCCATGAACGGGTCCAGCACCAACAAGGCCAGCACGGCCGCGCATAGTGCCCCCAGCGCGGCCCGGGCCCGCCCGCCGGCCAGAGCCACCAAAGAGGCGCCTCCCATCAGGCAGGCCCGCAGCACGCTGGGGGCCGGGCCCACCAGGGCCACGAAACCCAACAGCACACCGGCGCCCAGAATGGCTCGCCCGCTGCGGCGCAGTCCAGCCAGGGCGGCCAGCCCCACGGCGCAGCCCAGCACGATCGCCACATGGGCCCCGCTGACCGCCGTGATGTGGGTCAGCGAGGTGGCCTTCAGGGCCGTCTTGAGGGACTCCGGTTCGGCGCTGGTGTCCCCAAGGACGATGCCGCGCAGCAGGCCGCCGGCCTCCTCACCGAGCGGCTCCGTCCGCTGCGCCAGGCCGCGGCGCCAGCGCACAATCGCCCCGCGCCAACCGGGCGGGTCGCTCACACCGGGCACCGCGGTGGGGATGACCATAATTCTGGCCCTTTCGGCCGGTTCGGTGACCGACAGGCGTCCGCGCAGGCTGACCACCTGCCCGGCTTCGGGGCAGGCGCCATGTAGTTCGGCCGGAAGGCGGTCCGCGCTAACCCAGGCCACGCCCCTCACCGCGGCACTACCGGCGGCCGAGCGCGCCTGGCCCTCCAACAGGCAGGTAGCAGCCCCGCCCCAGGGTGATTCGACCGCCTTGGGAACCTCGTCTAGGCGCAGTTCGATGTCCGCCCGCTCGCCCCGAGCGGCAGCCTGAACCAGGTCCGTCCGTTCCAGCGCCCAGCCCTGCAGGCCCAAGGACAGCGCGCCGGCAGCCGCCCCGGCCAGGGCCAAGCCGATCACCAACCCCTGCCGTCCCGCCCGTGGGCGCCTAGCCAGCAACAACACCAGAGCAGCCACCGCCGCCGGCGCGCCCAGCCCAATGGCCAAGCCCCGCGGACATCCCAGCAGTAGCCCGGCGGCCAACCAGGCCGCCGCGGCCGGCGCCACCAGGCGCGCATCTTGTCGCAGTCCCATCAAAACACCACCAACCCATCTAACGAGGCCAGGATCTTCGGCCCAATCCCACTGACTTCCCCCAGGTCACCCGGCACTGCCGGGCGCACTTCGCCTCGCCACCTCATCCGAAGGCCACCAGCCCTTCCAGCGAGGCCAAGATCTTCGGCCCAATCCCACTGACTTCCCCCAGGTCGGCCAACACCTGGAATTGGCCGTTGGCCTCCCGGTAGGCCACGATGCGCCCCGCCAGGACGGGACCAATGCCAGGCAGCGCGGTCAGGGCTTCCACGGAAGCCGTGTTGACGTCAATCAACCCAGGCGCCGTTGCGGCGCCGGCCCCGGCTAAACCACCGCCCCCGCCGGCGGCGGCCGCCGCCGGCGGGTCCTCGCCCGGCAGCGGGAGGTAAACCATCTCGCCATCGGCCACCGGCCGGGCCAGGTTGACCGCCGACAGGTCGGCCTCCGGCAGCGCCCCGCCGGCCGCGGCCACGGCATCGGCCACCCGGGCCCCGGCTGGTAGTTCCACCACTCCTGGCGTACCCACCGCCCCGGCCACGTAGACCACCAGCGGCT
Organism: Bifidobacteriaceae bacterium; assembly: GCA_031272885.1. Classification (GTDB taxonomy): domain Bacteria; phylum Actinomycetota; class Actinomycetes; order Actinomycetales; family WQXJ01; genus JAISSX01. Next base: position 139,295 of record JAISSX010000018.1, read on the forward strand.
GTTCAGCCGTAGGCGAACCAGCAGGAGGCCCCGCAGACGTCCTCGCAGACACGTCATCGGCCGGCGAGGCGGCCGCGCCGCTGCCGGCGCTCAACACCAACCCGGCACCAGCGGACGGCCGTTCCCCCGGCCCGCCGGCGGCCACCCGGGGAAGCACGGCGACCAACAGCAAGGCCAGCAGGGCCAGGCCAACACCGATGGCGGCCGGCCGGCTGGCGGCCAGGCGCACCCGCTCGCGCCGGTGGCGCGCCCCGCCGGGCTCGGCCTGGTCGATGCGGGCGCGCAGACGCAGACGCTCCAGCACGTCATCGGCGTCTCGCATGGCGTAACGCTACGGCGCGACACGCCGGGCACCCCAACAAACCCCTTCAGGCCTGTGGATCATTGAAATTACTCAAAGCCCCCAGCTCCCGGCCGCCCCGCCCGTTCCCTCAGCTCAGGCGCACACCTGGCGCCCGTGTTCGATGACATGGCTCCAACCTTCCCTTTCTCGAAACAGTCAAGTCTCCGGACACGCCGGGGGGATACAGCCTCGTCGCAGACGGCTGGTCCGCCGACAAGATCTTCGTCGTCACCGAATACCAACCCGGGTTCGCTTTCAACGTCGCCGCCAAACTCGCACCAAGATCAGTTTCGGTGATAG
>JAISSX010000037.1 GCA_031272885.1 Bifidobacteriaceae bacterium
GCAGGAACATGTTCCCGGACTTATCAACACTGACGATGTCGTTGGCCTTATCGGAGTTCCAGTCACCAGGCCCATACACCCGCTTACCGGACTCACCCGAAGCCACCAGCGTCTTCGACGACGTGATGGTGCCCGTGGCGCTGGTCGAATGCATGTCCAACGCGCCGGTCTTCGAGATCGCCAGAATCTCGCCCCGGCCATCACCCGACAAGTCAGGCGACAACACGAACGACTCATACTTCGTCACATAACCCTTCGGACCAGCCGGAGTCGGCGTAGCCGTCTTCGTGCCAGCCGGCGACGGCGCCGGCGTCGGCGTGGTCGTCTTCGACGGCGTCGGCGTCGCGGGCACGGCCGGAATGGCCACCCCGGCGGAGACCATGGCGGCGGTGCTGTAGCCGACCTTCGAGCCGGCCACCTCGACCTTCAGGGTCTTGCCGGCATCGGCCGTCTGGATGGTGTAGCTGGCGCCGGAGCCAACCACTGCGGTACCCACCGTCCACTGGTAGACGTAGGACACCGGTTGCGGACCCCAGGCCCCAGGCACCGCCGTGACCGTCTGGCCCACCTTGACCGTGCCACTGATGGTTGGCGTGGCAGTGGTCAGGGCGAGCGGCTGGGCGGTCACCGGACCGGCCGTGGCCGAAGCGCTGTCATAGCCGGTCTTGACGCCGGTCACCACCACGATGATGGCCTTGTTGGCATCGGCCGGTTGCACCACGTAGGTGCTGGTGACGGCGCCGCTGACGGCCGCACCGGCCACCTTCCACTGGTAGGCCAGTTGCACGTCCGATGGCGTCCAGGTGCCGCCCGCCACCGTCAGGCTGTGGCCTACCATGGCCAAACCACTGATGGTGGGGGTGCCGGGCGTCATCGTCAGGGCCTGCACCGTGACCGGGCCGGCCGTCACACTGGCGCTGGTGAAACCGCCCTTCGAACCGGTGACAACCACGCTCAGGGCCTTGCCGGCATCGGCCGGCTGCAGGGTGTAGCCGGCCGAGGTGGCACCGCTGATGTCGACCCCATCCAGCTTCCACTGGTAACCCAAGGTGACCGGCGACGGCGCCCAGGTGCCCGGGTTGGCCGTGACGGCTTCACCCACCTTGACGGTGCCGCTGATGGCCGGAGTCCCGGGTGTCAGGGTGCCCGGCTGCACCGGGCCAACCTGGGCGCTGGCGCTGGCGTCCGGGTAACCACTCTGGGTACCGGTCACCACCACGCCGATCTGCTTGCCCACGTCCGCGGCCGTCACCGTGTAGGTGGTGGCGGTGGCGCCGGCGATGTCGACCCCATCGGCCTGCCACTGGTAGGCCAGGTTGACGGTGGCCGGGTCCCAGGTGCCCGGATCGGCCGTCAGGGTGGCGGCCGTCACCGGTTGACCCGTGATGGCAACCGTACCGGGCACGATGGCGGCATCGGACGGCAGCAACGTGACCGTGACCGTGGCGGTCTTGGTCGGGTCTTCATCGGACGTGTAGGTGACGGTAACCGTGGTGGCCGTCTCGGTCAACGGCACCGACAGCAGGCCGGTGGCGTCGATGGTGGTGCCGACATCGGCGGCCCCGCTGACGGACCAGGTGCCGGTGGTGACCAGCGTGCCGGTCACCTTGACCACACCCTCAAACTGCTGGGTCTGGCCCACCCGCAGGGCCACGTCCGTGTCAGGCCGCACCTTGACCGTCTGAACCTCCGCCGCCGGCGCCGGCCCGTAGACCTGCCATTCGCGGATACCCGGTGAGCCACCCTGCTCGGCAGCACCCCACGAGGTGATCTGCATGCGCAGAATGGTGGTGGTGACGGCCGTGAAGTGGACCGTGTTGAAGGTGGTGCGGTCGCGACCGTAACTATCACCGGCGTCTAGCACTACCGGCTGGAAGGCGGTGCCGTCCCAGTACTCCAGCGACCAGGCCGAAGGCGGAATCACGCCCTCGTTGGCCGTATCCAGCGAATCGGCGAACCAGTAGACCCTGGCCTCGTTGATGGTCATGGCCGTGTCCCAGGTCAGGGTGGCGGTCTGCTGGCCCACGTCCGGCCAGGTGTGCCAGGCGCAGGTGTTGTCTTGCGTCAGGCATTCGTCATTCATGGCACCGGGCGTGGTCCAGGCCGAGTTGTTGGTGCTAGTGGCCGTGGCCAACGGCGCCAGGTTGCCGGCCGCCGGAATGTCCGGGTCGCGGGTGATAGCCAACGACTTGGTGGTGGTGGTGCCCGCCTTGTCGGTGGCCCGGTAGTTGAACGTGTGAGCCTCGGCATCGGGCGGGGTCACCGTGTCACCGTCGCTGTAAGCCAGCCAGGTGCCGGTGCCGTCCCAACGGTATTCCACCACCTGGAGGCCGCTGGCGGCATCAGCCGCCGTGATGGTGATCAGGCGGGCCCAGGCGTCGAAGGTAGCGTCCACGGTGGGGGCCGTCTTGTCGATCTTGACCGTGAAGGTCCCTTCGTCCGACCAGTTGCCGGCCTGGTCCTTGGCCTTGGCTGTGACCACGTACTCACCGGCGGTGGTGAACTGCGGCAGCGTCACGTTGGCGACGGCGGCGGTGGAGACCCACTCGCCGGCGTCGATCTTGTAGTCGATGGTCAACAGGGCGCTGACATTGTCGGTGCCGTTGACGCGCAGGGTGACGTTGTTGCGGTACCAGCCCTCAACCCCGGCGCTGCCGGCTGTGACCGTGAAGGTTACCTCGGGCGGCGTGATATCCGCCCCGGCGTCGCCCGTCACGGTGACGGTGGCGCTGGCCGTCTTGGTCGAGTCCGCCACTGCCGTCACGGTGACGGTCAGGCTGTTGGCGGTCTCATCCGAACCGACCGTCAAGCCGCCGCTGGCGGACACCTCTGTGCCGGCCGAAGTACCGCCGGTGACGGACCAGGTGACGGCGTCCGAAACCCCAGCCGCCGTGATGGTGTGGGTGAACAGCGTCGAACCGCCCCTGGCCACGGAGGCCGTGGTCGGGTTGATCGCGATGGCGCTGACGCCCGGCTGCACGGTCGAGCTGAAGACCTGCCACTCGCGAATGCCGGCATCGCCGGAGCCACCCGTCGCGCCGCCATAGTTCTGCATCTTCAGGCGCAGTTGTGTGACGGAGATCGGATCGAACGTCACGGTGTTGTTGGGATGCGTGTAGCTGGTGGACGTGTTAGCCGTCGCCTCCCGGGTGTAGCTGGTGGTGCCGGTGGGTTCAATATCCACCCAGCCGGCATCGGACGTGACGGAACAGGTGGCCACCGAGCAGTACTGCGCCACCCAAGCGGTGGGCGGAATCATGCCGGCGTTGGCCGTGTCGGCCGAATCCCGGAACCAAACCACATTCAGTTCATCGACCCACTGGGCGGTGGACCAGGTGTACATGACGTAGTGGTAACCACCGCTGGCAGTCAAACCCCAGGTGCCCCAGAAATCGGTTTGGGTGCCGCCGGCAATGACCTCGTTGTTGAGACCCGTGTAGGCGTTCCAACTGGTCACGCCGGAACCCGTAGGCGTGGCGTACGGTGCTACGTTTTCCCTGGTCAGCGGGGCTGACGGGTCGCGCGGCACGGTCACCTGGGCAGTGGCGGTGTTGCCGGCCTTGTCGGTGGCGCGCAGGTCCAGTTGATGGGCCTGCACGTCCGGCGCCGCCACCGGGACGGTGTAGGCGGTCCAAGACCCGGCGCCGTCCCAGCGGTACTGCACGGTGTCCAGGCCGGACAAGGCGTCCGATGCCGTCACCGTCACCTCACGGGTGGTGTCGCTGAACGAACCAGTCAAGGAGGGCGCCGCCTTGTCGATCTTGACCGTGGCGCTGACCTCGGCGGACCAGTTGCCGGCCGCGTCCTTCGCCTTGCCGTAGACCGTGGTGGTGCCATTGGTCGAAACGGTCACGTCGACGTAGCGCACGCCTTCGGTTTCGGTGTAGGCGCCGGTGCCGGTCTTGGTGGCGACGGTGTTCTCATAGGAGGTTTCGTCATCGGCCGCTACCCGGGCCACCACGTTGGTGGAATACCAACCCTCCTGACCTTGCGTGCCGGACAGGGTGATGGTGGCAGTAGGCGGCGTGGTGTCAGTGACCGGCGGCGCCGGGCTGGTGCTGACCACCACGGTGGCCTGCACGTAGGCGTCCGCCTTGGCCGAAACCCGGCCGTCCACCGTGAAGGTGCCGGCGGCGGCGTACTGCGACGGGTCGATGGCGCGCCAGTTGGTGGGCGACCACACGGCATCGGCGCCGTAGTGGATACGCACCGCTCCCGGCAGCTTCGGTGCCACGCCGGGCGTGGTGTAGACGGTGGGGGCGTCGGCCGAATCGGGCTGAACCCCGTACACCTCCCATTCCGGCACGAAGACGCAGTTGTAGGTGCTGCCGCCGCTGTGGGCGCTCAGGTTGAAGTTGGCGCGCAAGGCGGTGGCGACGTACGTGGCCGCGAAATCGATGGTCTGGAAGCTGGTGGTGGTGCCATAGCTGGAACCACCGGCCAGGGTCACCGGATACCACACGCCATCGGTCCCCAGGTACTCGACCGACCAGGAAGACGGCGCATAGGCGTAGTTGCTGTCCGTACGGAACTGGATGCCCATGCCGTCGATGCGCACCGGCGTGGCCCACTGGTACATCAGCCACTCGGAGCTAACCGTCGAGTTGGCGGTGCCGCGATACGAGCTCCAATAGTCCGGCGGCAGCACCGCGGTGGTGGGCCGGATGCCGTCGTTGACGGCCGTGATGCGGGCCGGCGGGCCCTCGTCATAGGAGGCCGAAACGGTGGCGTCGAAGGCCACGTTGTCACGCAGCTTCATGAACGGGTCGATGGCTGGATCCCAGGTCTGGGTGACCGGCAGGATGGCATCCCCGTCCCAGTACAGCTTGTCGATGGCAACCGACCGGCGGAAGTGGGAACCGTTGGTGGCGTCCTTGGTGTGATAGGTGATGTACCACTGGCCGTTGAACTCGATCACCGAGGGGTGCATGGTGGTGGACGAGCCGGGCGTCATGATGATGCCCTGGTAGCTGTACGGCCCGGTGGGGCTGGTGGCGGTGGCGTAGGCGATGCAGGCCTGGTAGTTGGACGGGGTGCACTGCCCGATGCCGCCGTTCTTCCAGTCATAGACCATGTAGTAGAGGTTGTTCTTCTTGAACACCCACGGCGCCTCGTAGAAGCGGGAGTTGCCGTTGCCGCTCATGTTGACGGTCTGGATGGTGGCGCCGGCCTTGATGTGAACCATGTCCGGGTCCAGTTCAACCACACGCACCACGCTCCAGGAACCCCAGAACAGGTAAACCCGGCCGTCGGTGTCGACGAAGACGCACGGGTCGATCACTTCTTGGCCGGAAGTGGAGGTGCCGAACACGTCCACCCAGCTCACCAACGGGGTACCCGTGCCATCGGCCAACGCGCGGGCGTCCTGCCAGGGGCCAACAGGCGTATTGGACACGGCCACGCCGATGGCCATGCGGTTGGCGGGCGCCGTGTTGGTCCACTGGACCGGCGTGTACCAGTAGAACTTGCCGTCCGCACCCTTGGTGACGTGGCCGGCGTAGGCCATCTGGCCGGTGGCCCAGTCCGGGTAGACCGTGGCGGGCTGGAAATTGGGCTGCCAATGGGACCAGTCGCCCGAGGCCACATCGTTGGTGGCGAACACGCCGTAGTCATTCATGGTGAAACTGCCGGTGTTGACACCCGAAGTGTCGTGGCCGGTGTAGATGTACAGCACACCGTTGTCCACCAGTGGGGCGGCATCGGCCGAATAGTACGTGCCGTCCGACAGGATCGGGTTGCCGTTGGAATGGAAGGTGGCGGTGGGGGGCACCCCCGGCACCGGGTCAGGCGGCGCCGCCCAGGCGGCGGGGGTCACGGTGACCAGGGCGCCCACCAGGGCGGCCGCGGCGGTCAGGGAGACCAGTCTGCGATTTGTCTTGCGATGCTGCAATTCACTCACCTCTTCGTGATGAAAGTCTGTGTTGGGGTTGCCATGGGGCGGCGAGGGGCCGGGCCGGTCGAGGAGGGCCGGCCCGGCCCGGATCGCATCACCAGCCGGAGGCGATCTTCTTGGCGGCCTGGAACGAACCGCCGCCGTTGCCTTGGTAATAGAACAGTTCGCCGGTCGAGTTGTTCCGACCCACAATGTCCGCCCGGCGGTCACCGTTCAGATCGGCCCCGGCCGCCAGTTCGAACTGGCCCCAACCGCGGCCAACCTGCGTTGGCGTGGCGAACGTACCGTTGCCTCGGCCGCTGTAGGCCCACAGGGTGGAATCCGGCAGCAGCGCCAGGATGTCGTTCTTGCCGTCACCGTTCAGGTCACCGGCGGCGTACAGGTCGATGCCGTTCCAACCCTGGCCAACCTGCGTGGGCGAACCCTTAAAGCCGCCCTTGCCGTTGCCGGCGTAGAGCCACAGCTTGCCGGAGGCGTCGATGGCCAGCAGGTCGTTGGCGCCGTCCTGGTTCAGGTCGCCAGCGGGGATGATGCGGAACGGCGTCCAGCCGTGGCCGATCTCCTTCTTGGCCGCCAGGCCACCCTTGCCGTCGCCGGCGTACAACCACATGTAACCGCTCTTGTCGACCGCCACCACATCGGCCTTGCCGTCACCGTTCCAATCTCCCGGCCCGTAGACCTTGGTGCCGGCGAAGCCGCTGCTGAACACGGTCTTGCTGGAGGCGATGCCGCCCGCCGCGTTGGCCGAGTGGATTTCCAGCGCTCCGGCCGTCGTGACGGCCAAGATTTCGCCGCGGCCGTCCGCCGCCAGGTCAGGCGACAGCACGAACGACTGGTACTTCGGCACATAGGCCTTGGGACCGGCCGGCGTGGGCGTGGCGGTCTTGGTGGCCGCCGCTGTCGGCGTTGGCGTGGCACTCTTGCTGGGCGTCGGCGTGGCCGTGGGCGTCGGGGCCGCCGCTACCACCTGGCCGGCCGAGGTGGCCGAGGCTGCGGCGTAGCCAGCCTTGGAACCGGTCACCGTAACCGTCAGGGTCTTACCGGCATCGGCCGCCTTGATGGCATAGGTGGAGGTGACGGCCCCGCTGATGGCGGTGCCGCCCAGCTTCCACTGGTAGCCCAAGGCCACCCCGCTGGGTCCCCACGTGCCGGGCGTCGCCGTGACGGACTGGCCCACCTTGACGGTGCCGCTGATGGTGGGGGTGCCTGCCGTCAGGTCACCCAGGCCGATCAGCACCCCGGCCGAGGTGGTGGAGCCGTCCACGTGATCGGCCTTGATACCGGTCACCGCCACGGTCAGTGTCTTGCCTTCGTCGCCCGCCTTGATGGCGTAGCTGGTGGTCACGGCCCCGGCAATGTCGGTGCCGTCCAGCTTCCACTGGTAGGACAGTTGGGCATCGGCCGGCGTCCACGTGCCGGGCGCGACTGTCACGGTCTGGCCCACCTTGACGGTGCCGCTGATGGTGACCGTGCCGGGCACCACCTGACCGATCTCCACCAGGCCGGCCACCGCCGCCACCAAGATGGCGTAGGCATCGGCCACCGACTGGGTGGTGGAGGTGGTCGAATCGTATTCGTCCGAGGCCGCCTCGATGGCCGCCGCGAACACCGCCCATGAGGCATCGGTGTAGATGGCGGCACCGTTGCCGGCCGCGTAGATGGCGGCGTTGGCGTCGATCAGGGACACCAGGGCGCTCTTGTCGACCGCCGGCACCAGCCCGGCCAGGGCATCGGCCACGGCCTGCATGGCCGCGTCAACCTCCGCCTGGGTGGGGTTCGAGTCGAGTACGGCCTGGGCATCGGCCAAGGCCTCTTCCAGCGCCTGGGCCGATTCGGGGGTGAAGCCGGACAGGTCCATGGCACTCACGGCGTCCAGGACCGTTTCCAGGCTGGTACTGGGTGTGATCTCCAGTTCCAGGCCGGCGATGGCGTCCGCCAACTGCTGCTTCACCTGGTCCACCTGTTCCTGCGAGACGTCAGCGGGATTCTGCGCCAACAGGTTCTCGATCGCTTCGATGGCATCCTGTAGGGCCTCTTGCGAATCTTCCGTGTAGGCGCTCAGATCCAGGTTGCCCAGGATGTCCACCACGGTGCCCAGCGAACTGGGATCGCCCCGTGGCACCAGCCCGGCGATGGCGTCATGCAGGTCGGCGATGGCGGCCCACTTGTCGGCCGCCGAAACCGGCGGGTCGGCCGTGTCGCAAGGACCGGTGGTACCGGTCACCACGTAACACACGGCGTCGGCATCGTCCACCGTCTGCGGGAAGCCGGTCCACGACGACACCGTGTAGGAGTCCGCCGCCGGCAACAGGGCCTTGGCCTGCGCCAACGCCGCCGCCAGGGCATCGTCCGGCGGGGCCGGGGTCACCGTCACGGTGGCCGTGCCCACCTTTGTCGGGTCGAACACCGAGGTGGCCTTGACCACCAGGGTGGTCGCCGTCTCATCCGTACCCACCGACAGCAGGCCAGTGGCGTCGATGGCGGTGATGAAGGACTCAGCGCCCTCGACCGTCCACGTCACAGAATCATCGGCGTCATAGGTGGTATCGACATCCTCCGTGAACTGCTGGGTGTTGCCGGCCACCACGGTGGGAGCCACCGGGGTGACGTCAACCGACAGCACCTCGGGGCCTTCCACCGTCAGGTCGAAGAAGACATCCGGCTGGTTGGTCTCGCTGATCCAATCCGGCAAGGTGTAGTGGCCCGGGATGTGGTAGACACCCACCGTGTTGACCACGGCCGGGTCGTAATCCCAGGTCACACCGATGCAGTCGTTATCGGCCGAGCCATCGTTGAAGAACACGGACAGGTTCTCGGGTAGATCCGGCTCGGTGCCCAAGAAGACCGTCTGGGCCATCGGGTCGATCGATGAGATCACCACCTGCTGATCGCCCGGGCGGACATAGATTTGGGCTTCCGCCATGACGTCGAAGGTGGTGTTGACACCCCAAACAGAGAACGGGTCGGTGTTGGCCTCGGCCACGTCATCGGCCGTGATGTCCGCCCATTCGAAGACCAGCTCGCCGCGGCTGCCATCGGTGAAGGTGACGCCGTGGGTGGCCGGCAGGGTCGGGATCACGCCCACCGCGGTGCGGTGCTTGATCGGCGGTTCAACCGTCTCCACACCCGGGCCGTAGACCCGCCACCGCAGCACGCCGGTGCCGGCGGCGCTGGAGGTGATGGCGGTGATCCGGATGCGCAGGTACTTGGCCGTGACCGGTTCGATCTCGAACACGTTGTAGCGGCCGGTCTGGATGCCGGCGGCATAGGTGGAACCATTGGTCAACGTCACGTTGGTCCAGGTGGTGCCGTCCATCGAGTATTGGATGGTGTAACCAGCGGCAGTAGGCACGCGGGTGCCGCCGCCGTCCGAATACCAGTAGATCTGGGTCGAGGTGATCGAGATCGGCTCATCCCAGCGGTACTGGATCCAAGCCGGGTTCGAACTGGAGGCGCCGTTGGACCAGTTGCCCCAGCCTTGGCCGGTGCCGGGGTTGGAACTGGTCGGGTTGGACGCCGCGTTGACCATATTGTGGTTCTCCCACGAGGCCGTGTAGTTGGTGGTGATGGCCGCGGCCGAGGCTCCCCACTCGTTGCCTGTGGTCTTGGGCTCCAAGGTGGCGGTGACCTGCCGGGTGGTGGTCAGCTCGCCATCGGAGGCCGCGAACTCAAAGGTGTAGGAACCCTGAACGGTGCCGTTCACCCTGGTCGTGGTGGCCGAGGCGTCGGCGAACACCACCGAGGCGCCGGCCGGCTTGGACACCACGGTCCAGCCAAAGGTCAGCTCTTGGTCGAACGGGATGCCATCATCCGTCACCGTGGCGGTCAGTTGGGTGGACAGGTTGCCGTTCTGGGCCGTGTTGACGGCGACCGTGACCGTGGGCGGGTCATTCACCACCACCGGCACCACTTGGTCGGCATCGAACACCTGGATTTCGGCGATGGCCGTGTAGTAGCCGGGATTGTTGGTGAAGTAGACCCGCACCTTCGAGGCCGTCACGTCATTGAACAGGACGTCGTTCTGCTTCATGCCGGGCAGCTTGGGGTTGTGGGCCTGGCCGGCTATGGCCTTCCAACCAGTGGCGCTTCCGGCATCAGGCACGGCCACGTAGTAGCTGAGCGGCACCTTGGCGCCACCATCCAGACCGACGGCGTCATGGAAGTAGATCTCCACGTTGTCGAACGTCTTGGCGGTGCCGAAATCCAACTCCACATAACCGGACTGATCCGACACGCCGTAGTTGCCCCAGTAGGGCTCGTTGACGGTGGAGCCGTCGTTGACGGCCGCCAGCGAAGCCGGCCGCTCCTGGTCCGAGATCGAACCCGGGTCATAGTTCATGGCCGAGGTCGAAGAGCCGGGCGTGTGGAAGGCGCGGCGGGAGGAGGTGGGGATGGTGGTCTGCATGGTGGAAGACGTAACGGTGGCGTCCAGGGCCAGGTTCGGGGTGTCCGTCCGGTCCAGGTAGATGCCGGCCGTCTTCATGTATTCGACCACGCGCTGATCGTCGATGACGGTGTCAACGGCCTCCGGGAAGGTCACCGCGGTGGGATCAACCACGGCCACGGTGGCCGTCGGATCGGTCTGGGCACCGGTGGTGATGTGGGTCACCGTGCCGGCGTTCGGGTCGTATTGCAGGTGGGTCAGCTTGTCCGAGGTGACCTTCTTCACCCCGTCAACCCACAACGAATAGCCGGCGCCCTGGCCGTACCGCGTGCCGTCCTCGTCCCACACAATGGTCAGGTCGTGGTTGTGGTAACGCACGTTGTTGACCATGAAGTAGGCGTAACCCAGGTCGATGGGCCACAACTCGATCACGTCATCGGTGCGCGGCAGCAGGCCGCCCATGTCCTCGACGTAGATGTAGTTCATGTTGCCCAGGGCCACGTGGTACGGATTGTTGCGGCTGTAGGACTTGGTGGTGGCGTTCCAGCCCGAGTAGTACTCGGCCTGGTTGGCCATCAGCAGGTCGCCGCCGCTTAGGTAGATCGACCAGGCCATCCAATCCAGCAGCCTGGCGGCGTACTCATTGGTGATGTACTTCTGGGTCGGGTCGTAGTAGCGCAGGGCGGAGCGCACACCGCGGTACTGCACCGTGAAGTTGATGTTCGAGAAGTTGTTCGAACCGCCGATGTTGTAGCGGGTCTTGTCGTATTGGTTGGCCGTGTAGAACGGGAAGATCGGGAAGTTGTCGCCGTAGGTCAGGAAGCGGAAACCATCCTCGTAGGTGGCAGCATCGGCCGGATCGATCAGGTTCTGGGCGTAGACGTCATACAGGTTCGATTCACGGGCCGGAATGTGGGTCGGCTCCGTGGCCGCCAACGGGTTGGCGTTGGAGTTCATCGAAGTGGCCGCCGTACGGCCCCGGGTGGTGGTGGCCACGAACATACCCATGGTGGGGCTCCACAGGTTGTCCAAGATGGCGTCCTTGATCGTGTCCGCCATGTCCGCCATCTCATCGACCTTGGCCTGCGGGGCGCCAGCAATCTCGTAGAGCTGCGCCGCGGCGTCGAAATCGCCCCACACGTAGGCCGACTCGGGCCGTTCGATGTTGTTGGAACCGGCCGTCGCGGTACCGGACTTGCTGTAGCCGAAGGTCAAGGCGTCCGCGTCGTTGCCGGGCATGTAGTTGGCGGTGTAGGCGATCAGGTAGTTGCCGTTGCCGTCGTAGTGCTCCAACTGCCCCACGCCATCGCCCTCGAAGTAGGTGGCGAAGCGTTCCGCGATCTCGGTGCCGCCGCCGTGCACGGCATAGGCCTCTAGGCCGGCCGTGCCGATGTACTGCGAGTAGTGGTTGTTCCACGAGCCATGACCGGGCGAGTCGAGGAAGGCGGAAGAACCGGACAGCTCGCCCACGTTCATGATCTGGCCGTAGGCCAGGTAGGGGTTGCGGATCCACTTGGTGTCCTGCAGGTGCATCGGCTGGGTCAACACAACCGAGTTGTAGTACAGGTTCACGCCCTCGATGGTGGTGGGGTACTGGTACACATAGCCGTCCACGCCCGCGTCCAGCGAGTCGTAGCGCTCCAGCCACCAGCGGTACAGGATGGCCTTTTCGACGGCCGCACTGGGCACGTCGATGTAGGGGATGTCGCTGGCCCAACGCCGGTTGAAGTCGGTGGTGCCAGCCTTGAAGGCGTCAGCCGGGGTCATGGCGGCGTAGTCGTAGAACTCGACCTCGGACTCGGGAATGGCGCTGTGCCAGTAACCGCCCACCGCCATGTAGTCCACCGAGCCGCCGGCCGGAATGGTGATGGACTTGTCCAGGTAGTTGCCGTTCTTGGTCGAACCCGGCACGGTCACGGCCACGGTACCGGTACCCCACGTGGTGGTGCCGTTCAGGTTACCGCCCGAGCCGGTCATGGTGACCGTGCCGCGCATCTCGTCCGTCTTGCCTTCAACCGCCGTCAGGGCGTTGGTTGAGGTGGCCCGCACCGTGATGGTGGCGTCGGTGGTGCCCGGGTTGTTGAACGTGATCGTGGTGACGGCCACGTTGTTATAGGTGATGAACTTCTTCAGGTCCGCCGTCAACGTGGTCTGGCTCGATTGGGTCAGGTTGTACTTGTCGGACATGTAGCTGGGGGCATTGAAGCGGTTGGTCGCGGCCGAGTTCTCAGCCACCGTCTTGCCGGTCACCGTGATCGTATAAAGGTTGCCGAACGAGGTATTGCCGCCGCCGGCCGCGGTGCCGGCGAAGCCCATGGTGGTGAAGTTGGTGGTTGAAGAGCCGCGCATGTAGAGGCTGCGGCCGCGGGTCTGCAAGATGTTCAGACCAGAGTTGTTGCCGCGGTAGCCCAGCACCCGGTCAAGGTAGAACGGGGCCGTGCCGGCGGCGATACTGGCATCGATTTGGGCCAGGTCGTTTTGGAAGATGTCGCTGAACATCGATCCGCCCGGATTCCAGGCCACGCCGGGTTCCAGCGCGGCGGCCACAACGGCTTCGTTGGTGTAGGTCGGGTCACCGATGTCCATGGCGTGGCTGGTGCCAGCGGTGTAAACCCCGACATCGCCCTCATTGCCGGGGACGATGGGGTCAGTAGCGTAAGCGGCTCCGGGAGTTACCATGATCAACGCCACGGCGGTGGCGAAGGCGACTGCGGCAACGTGGCCGGTTCTCCGGTGGGTCATGTTTCACCTCTCTGTGAACGGGTACAACTGTCGGCGTCTTGCGACACAGTGAGTGTTTGGGGGGATTGCGGCGGTGGGCGGCCGGTCAGAGGCTGCGCAGCCACACCGTCATGGTTGAGGGTCCTTTCTCCCCCCAGGTGTTGTAGGGCACAAGGCGAAGCTCGGTTTCGACACCGGGCGCCGCCTCGGGCGTGGGTTGATAGGGCCAATCGATGCCCGGAGGCACCGCGATCAGGCCGTGCGCCGCCACGCCCTGATCGGTATCGGTCAGGCCGGCTGCAACGTCGACCACCGCATGGAACGGACTGCCGTCGATGTCGGTTGACTCGAGGCAGTAGACAACCGGACCCCGCTCAACGGCCACGGCCCCGCGGGCCGAGTCGATGCGCGGGTCACCATAGGTGAACCTGGGCTCAACGCCCAGGTCAAGCACAATTTCGGTGGGGCCGGCGCCAAGCCCTGGCACCTCGGCCCAACCGGGTTGGACCGGCGCCGCGGGGGCGCCGTTGACGCTCAACGTGGCCTTTGTGGCCCAATGGGGCACCCGCAGCCGCAAGGTCCAAGGATCGGCCGCCGAGGTGCCAACCATGATGGCCACCCGCCCGTCATCGGGATACCGGGTGGTGATGGCGGCCTGAGCCTTGTCGCCATCGGGCAGCCTGGCCGCCAAGCTGCCGGAGGCATACTGGGCCAGTGTCACCGTGCGGCCATCCACCCAACCGGTGTAGCTGGCCAGCGAGGCCAGCAGGCGGGCCACATTGGGCGGGCAACAAGACACGTCGAACCAGGGCGAACGCATGGTGCAGACGGCCCGCAGCGACATTTCGTCCGGGCTGGGCGGCGTGCCTGGCACGCGCACGGCCAGCGGGTTGGAGTAGAAGAAAGCCTTGCCAGAGGCCGCCGGCGATGTCGCCACCACGTTGAACAGGATGCGTTCCACCAGGTCAACGAAGTATGACTGTCCGGTAGCCAGCGCCATGCGCCAGCTCCACATGATGGCGCCCACACCGGCGCAGGTCTCCGAATAGGCCACGTCGGGGGGCAACTCGAAGTCCTCCCCGAAGGCCTCGTCCTCGCGGCGCGAACCCATGCCACCCGTGATGTAGGTGCGGGCCGAAACCGTGTTGGCCCACTGAAGGTTCAGGGCCGCCAGCAGGGCGGCATCGGCAGTGTCGATGGCCAGATCGGTGGCGGCGGCCGCCAGGTAGACGGCCCGCACGGCGTGCCCGCGGGCCACCGTGGCCTGGCGTACGGGCATGTCGTCTTGGAAGTAGACCGAGTCGAAGAACGGCTTCAGGCGGCCGTAGCCGCGCCGCTCCACAAACAGGGCGGCCTGGTCGCGGTAGCGGCCGATGCCGGTGGCGCGCGCCAGTTCGATCAGACCCAGTTCAATCTCCGGGTGGCCGCACAGGCCGTCATCGGCGGTACCCGGCCCGAAGCGGCGGCAGACGTGATCCGCTGCCCGCAGGGCGACATCGGCCAACTGGTCGTGACCGTCACAACGCAACCGGGCCACGGCGGCCTGGAACAGGTGGCCGTAGCAGTACAACTCGTGGCCTTCAGACAGGTTGGAGTAGCGGGCTGCCTGGCCCGGCCGCCCGTGTTTGGTGTTGAGGTAGCCGTCCGGCTCTTGCGCGGCCGCCACTACCCCGATCAGATCGCGGATGCGCTGCTCACGGGCCTGGCTGGGCCGGCGGGCCTGCTCCCAGATCATGGCCTCCAGGAGCTTATAGACGTCCGAATCGGCAAACTCGCGGCCCCGCCGCCCGGCCACCACGGCCTGGGGTCCGGCGGCCGCCAGCCGGAAGTTGTCGATGGTGCCATCCCGCTCCAGCCACTCGTAGCAGTGGTCGATGATGGTGGCGCCGTTGAGGTCTTGGAAGCGGCCCCAATAGCCGTCAGGGTCAATGCTGTATTCCGTCAATGACAAGGGCCGCGGGCCGGTGGCGGGCCGCAGAGGGGATGGGGCCGCCCCGGTGGCGACCGCACTGTCGGCGAGCGTTGTCATTGGAGGATCCTTCCGTGGGCCCGGCCGTCAACCCTTGAGTGCGCCGGACATGAAGCCGCGCACGTAGTGGCGTTGAAGGGCGAGGAACAGGATGACGCAGGGGACGGTCAGGAAGACCACGCCGGCTTCGGTGACGCCGTAGTCGATGGTCCCCATGACCTGTTGGCGCATGTTGACCATGGCCAGCGGCATGGGCGAGTTATCGCCGGAGTTGAGCAGGAACAGCGGCACCATGAAGTCGTTCCAGGCCGCCAGGAAGGCGAAGATGCCCACCGTGATCAGGCCAGGTTTGACGGCATAGAGCATGATGCGCAGCAATGCGCCCAGGGAACCGCAGCCGTCGATCAGGGCGGCCTCTTCGATTTCCTTCGGGATGGCTTCGAAGCTGATCCGCATCATGTAGACCGCGAACGGCAACTGGAACACGGCCAGCACAATGGCCACCCCCAGCCGGCCGCCCAGGATGGCGCCGGCGCCGGCCAGGTGAAGGTTCTTCAACCAGATGATCAAGGGCAGCAGCAGGGTGGCGTACGGCACCATCAGGATCGACAACACCAGCAGGAACAGCAGGTTCTTGCCGGGGAAGCTGAACCGGGCGAAGGCGTAGCCGCCCAAGGTGGACAGGACCAGGGTGAAGACCACGCACAGGATGGTGATAAGGAGCGAGTTCTTCAGGTAGACCCAGATACCGGCCTGGTAGTTGAACAGGGTTTCGTAGTTGCCCACGCCCCAGCCTTCAGGTTGGCCGATCGAGCCGCCCTGGGGGGCGAAGGACTTGATGGCCGTCCACAACAGCGGGTACATGAAGATGATGGCCAGTCCAAGGGTCAACACATAGTACGGAGTGCGGATGGCGAATTGGGCCATCGGGGAACGCTTGACCAGTTTCTTACTCATCTTCGTCTCCCCTCAGGACCTTGAGTTGGAAGATGTTGATGAGGACCAAGGCGATCAGGATGATGACGCCCAAGGCGGCCCCCATGCCCAGGTGCTTCTTGGTTTCGAAGGCCAGCTTGTACAGCAGGTAGACCACCGTGATGGTCGAGTTGTCTGGCGCCCCCTTGGTCAGGATGTAGAACTGGTCGAAGGCCAGCAGCGAACCGGTGACGCACATGATGATGCAGAGCGCCAGGGACGGCCGCAGCAGCGGGAAGGTGATCTTGCGGAAGATCTGCCCAGAGCTGGCACCGTCGATGCGGGCCGCCTCATACAGATCACCCGAGATCCCCTGCAGGCCTACCAGCAACAACAGCATGTAGAAGCCGGTGTAGCGCCACACGATCAGGAACACCGTGCCGATCAACGCCCCCCACGAGGTCCCCAGGATGGCGTCGACACCGAACTTGGCCAGGATGCCCTTGAACGGTCCCACAGCGGGCGAGTACAGGGCGTAGAACAGCAGCGAGGCGGACGCCAGGCCAACGGAAGTAGGAATCAGGAAGGCGGTGCGCAGGAAACCCCGCCAGCGCGAAGACTCCTGCACCAACATGGCCAGCGCCAGGCCCAAGCCGATCAGCAGCACGGTGGCGATCACCGTGTACTTGAGCGTGAAGAGGATCGACGGCCAGAACTGACGCTGGGACACCACGTCCTTGAAGTTGTCGGGGAAGTTGGTGCCCTGGTTGCCGGCCATCTTCCAGTCCGTGCCGGACATGTACATCATCAAGACCAGCGGCCCCACAAAGAACACCAGCACTACCGCGGCCACGGGGCTGGCATACCCCCAACCGCGCAGGTTGCGTCTTTGGATTGACAGCCGCTTCTTCGGTTTGACGGGAGTAGCCGCCGCGCTGCTCATCGCTTCACCTGATTCCTTGGAGGACGGATAGGACTGGGTTTGGGTCTGTCGGTGGGGTCTGGGTTGGGGTCTTGGGTTGGGTCGTTCGGTGCCCGATGTCGTTCGGTGCCCGATGTCGTTCGTTCCCCCTGGCGCCGGGCGGGGGGCGGGACGGCCGCTCTGGTGGTCAGAGCGAGGGAACCGCCCGCCGCCGCGCCCGGCGTCTAGCTAGGGAACAACGATGGGGAGGGTTATTGCTGCAGGACTGCCGTGATCTCGTCGTTGAGGGCGTCAACCTCGTCGGCATCGCCCCACACCGCGGCGCGGAACGTCTGCACCCACGGGCTGCCGGAGGCGTTGAACGCTTCGGCGAAGTAGATCGCAACCGGGGTGCGGCCATTGGCCACCGACGAGTTCATGGCGACCGCCAACGGATCCTGGGCCGTGAACTCGTTGTCCAGCAGGGAGACCCGAGCCGGCACACCGGCATCGGCCGCGATCACGTTGAGCTGGGCGTCTTCGCTGGTCAGCCAGGCCAGGAAGTTCCACGCCTGGTCAACCTTCTCGGAACCGGAGGTGATGCCCATGGCGTCGCCACCCAGGAAGGTGGAGAAGCCGCTGTTGATGCCCGGGATCGGGGCGGCGCCAACGTTGATGCCGGCGTCACGGGCGCCCGTGGCGGAGGTGTTCGGGTAGGGCATGACGCCGATCTTGCCTTCGGCGAACGGAGCAGTCCAGGTGCCGCCGTTCTCTTCCTTGGTGCCGGCGCCCAGGCCGTTGGGATATTCGGCCAGTTCGCGGAAGGCGGCGTAGACGGCCTTGGCGTCATCGGACGCCATCAGCGACTCGGTGCCGTCAGCCGACAGAACCTCGCTGCCGTTGCCCCAAACGAACGGGAACCAGGTGAACACCAGGCAGCCGCCGCAGTCACCACCGAAGTAGGTGCCGGCCACGCCTTCCTTGTTCAGATCGGCCACGGCCTTGGCCTGGTCAACGAACTCTTGCAGCGTGGTTGGGCCCTTTTCGGGATCAAGCCCGGCCTCTTCGTACAGGTCCTTGTTCCACACCATGACGGAGATGTCGGTCACGAACGGGACGGTGTGCAGGGCGCCATCGTTCGACTTGCCGGCGTCGATGTGGCCCACGGCCAGGTCGTCGTAGTACGGCAGGGCCTGGATCTTGTCGGTGATGGGGGTGAAGAAGCCCTGGTCAACCCAGTAGGGCAGGCGCACAACGTCGCCCGCCAGCAGGTCCGGCATACCGCCGGAGACGACGGCCGCGGCCACCTTGGCCTCCATGTCGTCATTGGGGATGATTTCAAGCTTGACTTGGTTCTGATGGCTGGCGTTGTAGGCGTCGACCAACATGTTGGCCTGGCGCTCCAGCGGGGCACGGGTCCACATTGTCAGTTCGGTGCCGTCATCGACACCGGGTTCGGTGGAGGCGGGTTCGGTGTCTTCGGTGCCGGCGGGCGTGGTTTCTTCGTCGGCAGCTTCGGTCTGGTCTGAGGTGTCAACCGGAGGGGCTTCCTCGGTCTGGCTGGCGGCGGGGGTGTCGGTGGCATCGGTGCCGCCCTTGTCGTCACCGCAGGCCGCCAGGCCGGTGAACATCATCGCGCTCGCCGCCAACAGGGCGAGAGCTTTGGGCAACTTGGAATGGTGAGACATCGTTGTTCTCCTCTGTGTGATCTGGGCCTGAACACCGCTGGAGCTTGGGTCTTTGGGCCCAGTCTGATTGCCTTGGTACAGCAGGCACGGCCGAAACACTTACGGCAATGCTTTGCCTAAGACTGCCACGGGGTCAAGGCGCTTGTCAAGTACGCACTTCAGGCCAGAATTCATCCCATGTAAGCAAGCTAGGCAAACCGGCAAACAACTTGTGATAGTGTTGCCGCAGATTGTGCTTAGGCCCAATGTCCCCAGGTGAAGGAGCGTCAGATGGCCAACGGCGGCCAAGGCAACGGCAAGATGGCCACTTTGGCCGATGTTGCCCGGCTGGCCGGCGTCTCTGTGCCAACCGCCAGCAAAGCCTTGCGTGGCCGGGGCCAACTGCGCCAGGAAACCAGGGACCGCATACGGGCCGCGGCCGATCAGTTGTCGTTTACCCCCAACCCGCTGGCGCGCGGGCTGTTGGCGGCCCGCAGCGGCATCGTCGGCCTAGTCACCCACGACCTTGAAGGTCGTTTCTCCATCCCCATCCTGATGGGCGCGGAAGATGCCTTCGGTTTGGACCGACTGTCCGTCATGCTGTCGGACGCCCGGGGCGACGCCATCCGGGAACAGCGCCAACTGGAGGCCCTGGTGGCCCAGCGGGTAGACGGCATCATCGTGGTGGGCGCCCGGTCCGATGAACGCGCTTCCCTAGGCCGGTCGCTGCCGGTGCCGCTGGTCTATGCCTACGCCCATTCGGCCGATCCAACCGACTGCTCCATCATCCCCAACAGCTACCAGTCCGGGCGCCTGGCGGTGGATCACCTGATCGCCTGCGGCCGCAGCCGCATCGGGGTCATTACCGGCGATCCCGGCTACGGCGCCTCCCAGGAACGGGTGCGCGGGGCGTTGGACGCTCTTCACGACAGCGGCCTAGCCATGGTCGGTGACCAGGCCCTATTCGGGGCCTGGAACCAGGACTGGGGCCGGGCCGCGGCGGCGGCCTTGCTGGACCGTCACCCTGACCTGGATGGCCTGGTCTGCGGTTCGGACCAGATCGCACTGGGCGTTCTCGATGTGCTGGGCGAGCGCGGCGTCACCGTGCCACGTGACATCTCCGTGATCGGCCACGACAACTGGGAAGTCCTGTCCGCCTTCTCCCGCCCGCCGCTGACCTCGATCGACATGAACCTGGAAGAACTGGGCCGGCGGGCGGCCGCCCGCCTGGTCGAGGCCATGAACGGCACCCCAGCCGAAGGCCGCGAAGTCATTGCGCCGCGCCTGGCCCTGCGCAAGTCCACCATGCCCACCGCCGTTTGACGTCCACCCCCGCCCGGCTAGCCCCACCGCCGCCCGGCCTACGCCGTGGCCCACGCGTCAAGGGCAGCCAAGAGGTTCGGCGCCACGGGCGAGCCCGTGGCGGCCAGGCGCTCCGGCGCGGTGTCGCCGGTGGCAACCAATACGGCCCTGGCCCCAACCGCCTGAGCCGCCAGGGCGTCATCGGCCATATCTCCTACCATCACCACTGCGGCCGGTTCCAAACCAAGGTGCTTCAGATGGGCACCCAACATCGCCGCCTTCGACGGCGTGCCGCCGGCCCCGGCCTGATCGGGCGCGCCGTCCACAGCCGCGAAGTATCCGGCCACACCCCTGGCCGCAACGTGGTCGGTCAGCTCCCGAGCCACATGCAACGACACAATCGATTGAGTCAGCCCCAGCCGCCGCACCCGTTCCAGCGCGGCGGGGGCCTCGGCCGCTAACGGCACCTGCGGGAAACCCTCCAGGTAGCGGCCCATCCAAACGTCCTGGACCACCAGCCATTCGGCGTCCGTCAGGTCGCGGCCGGCTAGGGCGTTATAGGTCAAGCGGATGGGCCGGGTGGTGTGGCGACGCCAGTCCGTCTTGGTCACCACCACGTCAAGCCCGATGGCGCCCAGGGCCGCGTTCGCGCTGGTCACCGTCAGGTCCGTGTCTGCCAGCAAGGTGCCATTCCAGTCCCACACCACATGGCGAATGGGCGGGCCGATGGGAAGGGCGAGATTCACCCGCCCAACGCTACCTTCCGTACATGTCTGCCTGCTCGATGGCGCCCGGCCGCCCAAGAGGTGATTCATGATTTCGCTGGCGAAAGATGCCACACCAGACCGAAGGCCGCCCTCGGCGTGGCACCCTGAGGGCAACCTCAAAAACGAAGCTGGGCGCTCGCCAATGGCCCCACCGCCGCCAGGAGGATTCGAACCACCCCTGGATGGGATAATCGCGCCATGGGATTGTTTTCGCGTAAGCCCCAGAGCCCGGCAACTCCCCCTCCGGACGATGACGCCCCTGGTTGGGACGCCATCACGGCCCACTTCGATGCCGCCTACCCTGGGCAGAAGCCACTGCACTACGCCTCGATTCTCAAGTGGAGACTGGGCGGCGACGACCCGCTTGACGGCATCTCCGTCTACCGGGCGGCCACGCCCCTGCCTCACTGGCATTTCGTCACCTACGGCTACTCCGACCTCTACGCCACCGCGCCCGTAGCCGATCCTGACCAGGATTCTGGTTACGGGATCGAAATGACGTTGCGGCTGGTCGATCCGTCAGCACTGGACCCAAACGCGCAGCCGCCATCCTGGGTGCTGAACATGCTGCAGAACCTGGCCCGCTACGTCTTCCGGTCCGGCAATGTCATCTATGCCAAGCACCACCTGGATGCCAACGGCCCCATCGCGGTGGGCGCCAACACACAACTGACCGCGCTGGCTTTCACCGATGATCCGATCGGTACGCCGCTGCACACGCCGGCTGGCCTGGTCCGGCTGGTGCAGGGCGTGGGCATCACGGCCCAGGAACTGACCTATGCCGTGGAGTGGAACACCGACGGCGTGCTGGACGTGATCGGCCGGCGTTGGCCCCGCGGCCTGACCATCATGGACCGGCCGGGGCTCGATTCCGACCCGGCGCTGGTAGCCCTGGTCGAGGAAGGCATCAAACGCGAAGGCTCCAGCCTGGCGGCCACCCAGGTTGAGACCCTTGCTATTGAACAGTCGCCTGACGGCCTGGTGGTGACTCTGTCCGCCTTGGCTCCACCCACCCTGGCCAGGTCGGTCGCCTCGCGCCTGCCCTTCGGCCGGGAAATTGTCCTGTACGGCATCAGCCAGGCTGTGCAGTTCATACCCGAACCGCCTACCGGACCGGTCCGCACCCCGTTCCAAGGGGACGAAGTGGCGGAGATCTCGCTCACCCCGGCCGGGGTGGCGGCGTTGGCCGGCCTACCCCAAACCCCGGGCGACCATCGGCTGGAGGCCGTGCCCGGCGTCATCTGGCGCCTGGTCGACACCGACATCCAGCGCTCCAACTAAGAGTTAATTCCCCCACCAGACGCCTCTTGCGCGTATCGCGCCTGTTGCGCCTCTTCCAATCCCGGACCTGCGGTTCGTCATTCCGACGTGCGGCATGTCATCCGGAGGCCGTAGGCGATCCGGGATCTTGCCCGGGTCAGCCCCAGCCCGCCAAGACTCGTCCAATTGGGCCATTTGGGAGTTGGACCGAGGCCGGGCCGGTACGGGGTGCGACCTTCACACACTTTTTGGACACGGCGTGGCAGTTGTGACCGGTGGCCGGGGTGGCCTCGGCGCGGTGAGCAGCCCAACTGACAACCCCGCGAGTAGCGCTGCACAAGCCGCGCGGGAGACAATGGGCGGATGCCCTTTGTCGGATTTCCCCTGGTTGACGCCGCCGCCCTGCGCATCATGGTGGGCGCCGTGGCGTTTGCGCGCGGCCAGGAATACGCCCGCCTGGGCCAGGTGCTAGACAGGTCCATCAGCTACGACCCAGGTGACATGCGGCTGTACGGCAAGGTGCGCGGCAAGAGCCAATGGCCATATGAGTGCCGGGTCTGGCTGCACAGTGACCGTCCAGAAGGCAGCCACGTAGTGGCGGCCAATACGGTGTGTACCTGCCCGGTGGGCTACGACTGCAAACACGTGGTGGCCTTGATCCTGCAGGCCAACCTGATGGCAGTGCAGGGCCTGGCCCGCGGCCAAGCCGAACTGGTACCGGCCTGGAAGCGGCAATTGGACCGCATCATCACGCTGGCGGGCATCGACTCCGCTCAATCCAACGGCGGCACCAGCTCAGGCGCAACCTCCGGCACCATGCCGCTGGCCCTACAGTTCAGAACCGTTGGGTTCGGCCATGACACCCGGCAAAGCTGGGCCCGCGTACCTGGGCTGGAGATGCGGGCCGCCACGCGCGGCAAACGTGGCGCCTGGGTGGCCGTACCCGGGATGGCCTGGAACGCCATCCGCCCCACGTCACGGATCGATGGTGCCACGGCAGCCCAGGTCCGCTGGTTTGCCACCTTGGCCATGATCTCCGATGCCGCCACCGTGTTCGGCCCGTGGCTGCCGGTGGCCACGCTGGAAGCGGATCTGCTGTGGCGCCACCTCGCCGGGGCCGCTGACCTGGGCATTCAACTGGTGGGGGACTCGCCGTTCGATACGGTCAGCCTGGTGGGCGGCATCGACCATGTGATCGACATCTCCCGCAGTCCAGACGGCCTGACCTTGACCCAAAGCGTGCTGGTGGACGGCGAACCAGCCCCTGGCGCCACCCTGCTGCAGGTGGGCCATGTGGGCCTGGCGGCCATCACCACCGACCAAGTGGCCACCCACATCGCCTTGGGGCCGGGCCGCGGTTCGCCCGCCGTGGGCGAGATCACCAAACGCCTGCCGCTAACCGTGCCGCCCGATGGCGAAACCGACTTCTGGGACACCGTTTACCCTGGTCTGACCCGCGCCATCAGGCTGACCAGCGCCAACGGGTCGGTGGAGTTCCCCACCCCGCCGCGGGCGCTGCTGGAGGGCACCATGGTGGCGAGCGGCCCAACTGAGCTGCGTCTGACCTGGCGCTGGGCCTACCAGGTGGGCAAGGAGCAGCGCACCTTCGGCATCGCCGGCCTGGGCACCGAGGCCGAACGGATCCGTGACTTCACGGCCGAGGCCGCCATTCTGAACCAAGTTGAGGCGGTGCGCCAGGCCCACCGTTGCTTCGCTCCACCAGGCCTGCTACCCCCGGGGCAACCGAACGTCATCGACGGCCTGCATTTGGCCACGTTCGTCTTCGAGGCCCTACCTGCGCTGGAGGCCCTGGATGGCGTCACCATGGTGGGCACCCCACCAGCGGTCACCTTGCGGGAAGAGAGCCCGGAGTTTTCTGTCGAGGCGGTGTCCGATGTCGCCGGGGACTGGTTCGACCTGCACGTCACCGTGAGCTTCGGCCCCCTCCGGTTCGACTTCCGTGACCTGTTCGAGGCCCTTGCTCGGGGCGACAAGCACCTGTTGGCGCCGGACGGGTCGGTGGTGGCGTTGGACCATCCGGCGTTGGACCGGCTGCGCGAGTTGATCGGCGAGGCGACCCGCTTGTCCGACAAGCCCGGCCGGCCCCGCCTGGGCCGCTACCAGGCCGGGCTGTGGGGCGAGATTGCGGACGTTACCGGTGGGCCGTTCGAGGGCGCGGCGGCTTGGCAGGAATCGGTAGCCCAACTGCGCCACCTGGCGCAGACCGACACCGCCCCGGTGGAGGTGCCGCCCCCGGCCGGACTGACCGCCACACTTCGGCCCTACCAACAGCGCGGCTTCGAATGGTTGGTCTTCTTGTGGGAACACCACCTGGGCGGCATCTTGGCCGATGACATGGGTCTGGGTAAGACGGTGCAGGCGTTGGCGCTGATGCTTCACGCCAGGACCCAGGCCCCAGGGGAACCACCGTTCCTGGTGGTGGCGCCATCGTCGGTGGTAGCCAACTGGCTGCTGGAGGCGGCCCGTTTCACGCCCGGCCTGGACGTGCGTCCGGCCACCGAGACCAGGCGCACGGCAGGCGTGTCGATGGCGGAACTGTGCGCCGGCGCAGACGTGGTGGTGACCAGCTACGCCGTGTTCCGGCTGGACAACGAGGCTTTCCGCGCCCAAACCTGGGCGGGCCTGATACTGGATGAGGCGCAGTTCGCCAAGAACCCGGCCACCAAGGCAAACCAGCAGGCCAGGGCCCTACAGGCACCGTTCAAGGTGGCCGTCACGGGCACGCCGATGGAGAATTCGCTAGATGAACTGTGGGCCGTTTTCACCATTGTGGCGCCCGGCATGTTGGGATCTCATAAGCAGTTCCGGGAGGTCTACGCCGCACCCATCGCGGCCGGCGGCGAGGCGGGCAACGAGGCCCTGGCGCGGTTGCGGCGGCGCGCCCGGCCTTTGCTGATGCGGCGGACCAAGGACATGGTGGCACCAGAGCTGCCGGAGCGCCTGGAACAGGTGGTGGAAATCGAGCTGGCGCCCCGCCACCGCAAGGTTTACGACACCTATCTGCAGCGGGAACGCAAACGGATGCTGGGCCTGTTGGAAGACTATGAGGCCAACCGGTTTGCCATCTTCCGGTCTCTCACTACGCTGCGCCGCCTGGCCTTGGACGCCTCGCTGGTGGACCCAGACCTGGCCGGGGTGCCGTCATCCAAACTTGACCAACTGATGGAACTGCTGGCGGAGGTGGTGGCCGGCGGACACCGGGCCCTGGTCTTCTCCCAGTTCACTACCTACCTGGCCAAGGCGGCCGAACGGCTCAAGGCGGCCGGCCTTCAGTACGCCTACCTGGACGGGTCAACCCCGGCCAAGGACCGGGCGGGCGTGATTGCCGGGTTCAAGGACGGCACCGCGCCGGTGTTCTTGATCTCGCTCA
Organism: Bifidobacteriaceae bacterium; assembly: GCA_031272885.1. Lineage (GTDB taxonomy): Bacteria > Actinomycetota > Actinomycetes > Actinomycetales > WQXJ01 > JAISSX01. Next base: position 25,171 of record JAISSX010000037.1, read on the forward strand.
AGGCCGGCGGTTTCGGCCTCAACCTGACCGAGGCGGACTACGTTTTCCTGCTTGACCCGTGGTGGAACCCGGCCACCGAGAATCAGGCTATCGACCGGACCCACCGCATCGGCCAGACCCGCAACGTGATGGTGTTCCGCCTGGTGGCGCAGCAGACCATTGAAGACAAGGTGATGGCGTTGAAGGCTAAGAAGGCGGCCTTGTTCGACGCGGTGCTGGATGCCGAGGGCGCCTTCAGCGGCGCGTTGACCGCCGAAGACGTCCGCGCACTGCTCGCCTAACCGCCTCCCTCACGAAAGGTCAATTCCGTAACCCCTGGCGACCGGACGCCATCGGCCATAAGCCGCTGACCTGCGGAAATGCCTCATGCCGGAATTGGCTGCGCTGTACAAATTGACCTCTCGCGCAGGAAAAGTGACCTTTCGCGAGGGGAGGGCGGAGGGGAGGGCGCGCCGAGGTGGCGAGCCGTCAGCGGGGGGCCCAGGGCTGGTTCGGGTCCACCGGGGGCATCTGCTGGGTCGGGGCCGGCGGCTGGTACGAGCCCGGGGCACCGAACTGCTGCGTCGGCGGCGTAGGCGTCACGTACGGCGCCGCGGCCGGCGGAGCATACGGGTTGGGCGTGGGCGTCTGGTACCCGCCCGGCATCGGCGTCTGGTAACCGGTGGGCGTGGGCGCGTACGCGGCGGCCGATGGTGGCTGGTAACCCTGGGGGGCACCACCTTGCGGCATGCCGCCGCCCTTGCCACCCTTGCCGCGCTTCGACAACATCACGATCACCACCACGATGATGGCCGCACCCAGCACACCGGCGCCGATGCCGACCCACAGCCATGGGAAACCGCCCTCGTCGTCGGCGTCTTCGTCGTCGGCCTCTTCGTCGTCGGCCTCTTCGTCGTCCGCCTCGTCACCGGATGCCTCGTCATCGCCCTCGTCATCGCCTTCACCGGTGGGTTCGGGGGTCTCGGTCTCCTCTGGTTCTGGTGAGGGCGACGCGGTCTCGGTTTCCTCCGGTTCCGGTGAGGGCGACGCGGTTTCGGTTTCGCTGGGCGTGGGGCTGGGGGTACTCGTAATGGGGGCCACCGAACCCGAAGCATCCGCCACGGCTTCGAGGGTGTTGATCTCGCCGTACGTGATGGGGAACGTCACCGTGTTGCCGCTGATGACGCCGTTCGAGCTGAGCACGGGGCCGGGGAAGGTGAAGGAGAAGTTGATCTCCATGCTGTCCATCATGCCCGCCGTGGTCGGATCGGACTCATACATGCTGAGGTCCTCATCGGTCATGTCCAGGTTGCCGCTCAGAATGTACTCATCGCCCTGGTGCACCAGGCTGAGGTCTTCGGCAGACGTGCCGCCCAGGTCATCCAGCGTCATCGGCAGGAAGATATAGCGTGAACCGGTGTAACCGTCCTGGGAGTAGGGCTCGGTGGAGGCGATGTCGTCACCCAGCGATGCAGCCATCTCGGCCGTAAAGTCCTCGGGTGACATACCGGCGGAATCCCACATTTGATCCACCGTCATACCCATTGAAGCGGCGAGTTCCTCGCTGGCGGCGTCCGAGATGGCAATCACCATGGAGCCATCCACCGAGTCATCCGAGTTGATCACGAAGTCAGCGTTCATGCGCATGCAGCCGGCGGCCCCCAAGGCGACCACCGCCAGGGTGGCCACGGCGGCGAGGGCCCGCCTGACGGGATTGAGCGGCGGACGCGGCCGGCGCCTGGACTGGGTCGAAGCCTGGGTTGTCATCATTGGCACCTTTCTGCTGGAGGAGCGTGCCGCAACTAACCACGAGACTAGCGGCGGGCGCGGCGCTTGTCTGTGGGGACAACTCCCCATGCACCGGCGGACTGTCTTCCGGCCTGTGTGACCCACGCGTCAGTCAGGTAGGTTAGCGGGGTGGCGGAAAAGCGCCCACAGGGCTCCATCTCGGTGATTCAGGTATTGGCCAGCGCGTTTGCGGCCGTGACCTCCACCGTTGCCCTGTCCTACCTGGGTGTGGCCGGCACGGTGATCGGCGCCGCCCTCGCCTCCGTCATAACCGTGGTGGGCAACTACCTCTATTCGCGCTTCCTGCACCGCAGCCACAAGGCGGTCAAGACACTGGCCCAGAAGAGCGCCGCCCTGGGTAAGGCCGCCGCCCCGGCCATCGCGGCCGGGCACTCGCTGCCGGCTGCGGCTCCTGGGGACACCACCCTCGAGTTTCCGGCCGTGTCCGATGACGCTCCCTCCACTCCGGGTGAGACCACCTTGGAGTTTCACCCGGTGGACGATGACGACCCGACACCTCCCAGCGCCACCACCTTGGAGTTCGAACCGATCGATGACACCCCCGATTCGTGGTGGCGCTCGATGGTCACCCGCTACGGCACCAGGAAGGCCATGATCGCCCTGGGTGTGGCCGTCTTCCTGGTCATTATGACGGCGGTGACGGTGACCGAACTGATCTTGGGCAAGCCGCTCCATGATGAGTTGACCGGCACCGATTCGGGCCGCGGCACCACCATCCAGATCCAGGCCCCCAAGCCGTCGCCGGCCCAGCCGACGCCGACCATCGACCAACCGGCCGATGGCGACAACCCGGCGGGTGGCGACCCGGCCAGTGACGAACCAGCCGAACCGACGGACACGGCATCGGCGGCTGAAGACACCACCGAACCCAGCCCGTCACCGACCGACAGCACCAGCCCCAGCCCCACCGATGGTGCCACCCCGTCCGCATCTGCCAGCCCGTCGGCTTCGCCCACGGCCTCGGCCACCGCCTCGGCTTCGACCGGCCCTACTCCTACCCCCACACCTAGCCAAACCGGTTCGGCTACCGCCACCGCCTCCCCCACGGCCAGCCCCACCAAACCGGAGGGCACTCCCAGCCCCAGCCCGGCGCCATCGGGCACCAGCGAACCAAGCCCAACCGCCAGCCCCACCACCGAACCGCCGGCCACCACCGAACCGGAACCGTCCGGCGACGCGGCCGCGGCCGCCACCCCCAGCGTCTCCCCGGCCCCTACCCCAAGCCCTAGATAAGGGCTCGGCGAAACCCCTGTTCGCCCTGGGCGCGCCAGATTTGTTCCAGGCCAGCCGGGCGCGGGATGATTACCGGCATGCGCGTCTACAACTTCTCCGCCGGTCCTGCCCAACTGCCGCTTGAGGTCCTGGAACGGGCCCAAGCCGAACTGACCGATTGGCAAGGCTCCGGCATGTCAGTCATGGAAGTGTCACACCGCGGCAAGCCGTTCGTGGCCTGTGCCGCCCACGCGGAAGCGCAGCTCAGGACCCTGTTGGGCATCCCGGACAACTACAAGGTGCTGTTTCTGCAGGGCGGCGCCACGGCCCAGTTCTCGGTTGTGCCCATGAACCTGACCCAGCCTGGCGACACGGCCGCCTACATCAACACCGGCCAGTGGTCCGCCAAAGCCATCAAGGCCGCCATCGCCCAGGGCCTTGACGTACAGGTGGTCGCTGACGAGAAGGCCTCCAGCTACACCACGGTGCCGGAGCCCGGCAGCTTCCAGGTGCCCGCCGGGGCGGCCTACCTGCACTACACGCCCAACGAGACTATCGGCGGGGTTGAGTTCGGCTATGTGCCCGATGCCGCCGGGTTGCCTTTGGTAGCGGACATGTCTTCCACCATCCTGTCGCGGCCCATCGACGTGAGCCGCTACGGCATCATCTACGCCGGGGCACAGAAGAATATGGGGCCGTCCGGCCTGTGTGTCGTGATTGTGCGTGACGACCTGCTGGGCAAGGCCCGTTCCACCACCCCGGGCATCTTTGACTACGCGGCCATGGCCGCGGCCGACTCGATGCTCAACACCCCGCCCACGTTCGCCATCTACCTGCTTGGTTTGATCCTGGATTCGCTGGTGGCCGGCGGCGGGCTGGAGGCCATGGCGAAGCGCAACCAGGCCAAGGCGGCGGCCCTGTATGCGGCCATCGACGCCTCGGACTTCTACGCCAACCCGGTGGCGCCCAACGCCCGTAGCTGGATGAACGTGCCGTTCACCCTGGCTAATCCGGGCCTGGACGCGGACTTCATCGCCCAGGCAGCCGAGGCCGGCCTGACCAACCTGAAGGGCCACCGTTCCGTCGGCGGTATGCGGGCCAGCATCTACAACGCCATGCCCATGGAGGGTGTTCAGGCTTTGATCGACTTCATGGCCGAGTTCGAAGCGAGCGCCGCCTGACCACCACCCAGCCCAAGACCCCGGGCGCACGGCAGCGCCCTGTAACCCCCAGAAAGAGTGACTCGAGTTGACCTACCGCATCCGTACGCTCAACGCCATCAGCCCCAAAGGCTTGGTCCGCCTGCCGGCCGAAACCTACGAAGTGGGACCAGACGTAACCGAGCCGCACGCCATCTTGCTGCGTTCCTTCAAACTGCACGGCGTTCCCATCGAGCCCAGCGTACTGGCGGTGGCACGGGCCGGGGCGGGCACCAACAACATCCCAATCGCGGACTACACGGCCCTGGGCATCCCGGTGTTCAACACCCCTGGCGCCAACGCCAACGCCGTCAAGGAACTGGTGGTGGCGGCCCTGTTCCTGGCCGCCCGCAACATCATTCCGGCAGCGGCTTTCGCCCACCGCCTGGAGGGCACGGACGAGGAGATGACCAAGGCGGTGGAGGCCGGCAAGAAGCAGTTCGTTGGCTTCGAACTGCCGGGCCGGGTGCTGGGCGTGATCGGCCTGGGCGCCATCGGCGTCGAGGTGGCGAACGCGGCCGTTGGCCTGGGCATGAAGGTGCTGGGCTTCGACCCGGCGGTGACGGTGGAGAACGCCTGGAAGTTGTCCTCGTTCGTAGAGCGGGTGACGGACCTGACGTCCCTGTTGAAGCGGGCAGACATTGTGACACTGCACGTGCCGCTGGTCGAAGCAACCAAGGGCATGATCGGGGCCGAACAGATTGCCGCCATGCCCAATGACGCGGTGTTGGTCAACTTCTCTCGCGGCCCCATTGTGGACGAGGCCGCCGTGGTGGCCGCCCTCGAGGCCGGGGAGTTGCGCGGCTATGTCTGCGACTTCCCCAGCCCGGCGTTGAACAAGCACGCCTCCGTGGTGACGCTGCCCCACCTGGGCGCCTCCACCAACGAGGCCGAAGAGAATTGCGCCGTCATGGCGGCGGACGAGGTGCGGGCCTACCTGGAGGAAGGCACCATCAAGAACTCGGTCAACTTCCCCAACGCCGAACTGCCGCGGGGCGAGGGCACGCGCCGGCTGGCGGTGGCCAACGCCAACGTGCAGGGCATTGTGGGCCGCATTTCTACCTTGTTGGCCGAGGCCTGCCTGAACATCGCCGACCTGTTGAACCGCTCCAAAGGCGAGATCGCCTACACGCTGATCGATGTCGATGGCGACATTCCGGAAGAACTGTTGGCGCAGGTCAAGCAGATCGAAGGCGTGCTGGCCGCGCGCGTGCTGTAGCCACAGAGCAGTCCCCGTCTGAAGGGCCTGACCTTGGAGCGCTGGCTCCGAGAGTCAGGCCCTTTGTGCTGGGCCGGCCGAGCCGGGCGTGGGCCTTCTGGACACATTTGGGCAACACCCGGCACCTAGGCTATTGACATGTCCCAGCTCTTCTCACACTATGGCACGTCTTCTGATCCCAGCCGCGCCAGCGCATGGGACGAAATGTTCACCACCTTGGGTGACAACATCGGGGCCGACCAGGTCCGGCCGGGCTATGCCGATCTTTATCAGGCCCTCCTCCACATGAGCCAAGAGGAGCTACGCAGCCGGGCCGATGCCCTGGCCAGCTCCTACCTGGCGCAGGGCGTCACCTTCGACTTCGCGGGCGAGGAGCGGCCCTTCCCGCTGGACGCGATCCCCCGCATCGTCGAGGCGGCCGAATGGGCCCGCATCGAGACCGGCGTGGCCCAGCGGGTGCGCGCGCTGGAGGCCTTCCTGGCGGACGTGTATGGCCGTCAAGACGCGGTGCGCGATGGCGTCATACCGGCCCACGTCATCGTCTCCGCCCCGGGTTTCCTGCGCCAGGCGGCCGGCATCGAACCGGCCGGCGGGGTGCGGGTGCACGTGGCCGGCATCGACCTGATCCGCGACGCCCAGGGCGAGTGGCGCGTGTTGGAAGACAATGTGCGGGTGCCTTCCGGCGTCAGCTACGTCATCTCGAACCGCGAGGTGATGGCCCAAACCCTGCCGGAACTGTTCGCCAAGATGTCGATCCAGCCGGTGACGGACTACCCGCGCCGGCTGGTGGCCGCCCTGCGGGCCTCGGCCCCACCTGGGGTGGAAGAGCCGACGGTGGTGGTGCTAACGCCGGGTGTGTTCAACTCGGCCTACTTCGAACACACGCTGTTGGCCCGCCTGATGGGTGTCGAACTGGTGGAGGGCCGCGACCTGTTCTGCTCGGGCGGTTTCGTCTGGATGCGCACCACCTCGGGCCCGCAGAAGGTGGATGTGATCTACCGCCGGGTGGATGACGATTTCTTGGACCCGCTGCAGTTCCGGGCCGATTCGGTCTTGGGCGCCCCCGGATTGTTGACGGTGGCGCGGGCCGGCAACGTCACCATCGCGAACGCCATCGGGAATGGGGTGGCGGATGACAAGCTGGTCTACACCTACGTGCCTGACCTGATCCGGTATTTCCTGCATGAAGAACCGGTGCTGCCCAATGTGGACTCATGGCGGCTGGAGGATCCGGGAGCGCTGAGCCACGTGCTGAACAACATCCGCGAACTGGTGGTCAAGCCGGTGGACGGCTCAGGCGGCAAGGGCCTAGTGGTGGGTGACCGGGCCACTGATGAGCAGTTGGCGGCCCTGAAGGAAAAGGTCACCACCAACCCGCGCGGTTGGATTGCCCAGCCGATCATCCAGCTGAGCACCATCCCCACGCTGGTGGAGGGCGGCATGGCGCCGCGCCACTCGGACCTGCGGCCGTTCGCGGTCTCCGGCGAGGGCCCGGTGTGGGTGCTGCCGGGCGGCCTGACGCGGGTGGCGCTGCCCGAAGGGCAGTTGGTAGTGAACTCGTCCCAAGGCGGCGGGTCGAAGGACACCTGGGTGGTGGGGGCGCCATCGGGCACCGCCGCTCCACCGGTGGTACCGCAGCCTTCCACCCGGTTCCAACGACCGGCCACCAACTTCTACGTCGGTCACCAGCTTGGACAGGGTGACACGTTCGACGATGACGAGTCTCGCCTCCGCCAGCAGATCGAACACCAGCAGCAACAGTTGGCACAGGCCGCGGGAAAGGAGGCGTGACATGCTGTCACGAGTAGCCGAATCCCTGTTTTGGATGGGCCGCTACATGGAGCGGGCCGATGGCACGGCGCGCATCTTGGACGTGCACCTGCAGTTGATGCTGGAGTACCCCACGGCGGATCAGGACGCCGCCTGCCAGGCGCTGCTTTCCATCATGGGCGTCAACGACGTGCAAGGGCCTTTGACCAGCGCCGATGTCGCCACTCGGCTGGCTACGGACAAGAACGAACCGGCCTCGATCGCCTATTCGCTGGTGGCGGCGCGGGAGAACGGCCGGCGGGCGCGGGAGATCATTTCGACTGAACTGTGGGAGTGCTTCAACACCACTTCGATCGACCTGCCTACCGGGGTGCCGCCGGAACGCCACCACAGTTTCTTCGCCTGGGTCAAGGAAAGGTCGGCGATGGCGGCCGGCATTGCCTACACCACCATGAACCGGGATGAGCCGTACCAGTTCTTCATGCTGGGCCAGGGCCTGGAGCGGGCGGACATGACAGCCCGGCTGTTGGCCACCCGCGACCTGGCCGGGACCGGCGGCGCTTCCTGGACCACCCTGCTGCGGTCATGCGGCGCCTACGAGGCCTGCCTGCGGGCCTACCGGGGCCGGCCCACGGCGGAACGGGCGGCCGAGTTCTTGCTGTTGGACAAGTTCTTCCCGCGCTCGATCCGTTTCTCGGTCAACCGGGCGTTGGGCGCGGTCCATGAACTGGACCCGGCGCCGGTGTCTTCCCGCACGGGCGTGGCTACCGGGGCCGAGTGGATCCTGGGGCAGGCCATTTCGCTGCTGCAGTACCAGCCGATCGGCGACATTCTGGCCAACCTGCCGCAGGCCATGGACAAGGTGCAGGAATCGACTTCGGCTGCGTCGGATGCCATCAAGGAACGCTACTTCCCGGCCTTGACGTTGCCGGTCTGGGTGGGGGAGGCGGCCTGATGAAACGTCTGCGTGTGCGCCACGAGGCCAGGTTCACCTACCAGGGCAACGCCAACGCCTCGTACAACGAGGCCCGCATGCTGCCGCGGGATTGTTCCGGCCAGCAGGTCTTGTCGGCTTCGCTGACTATCACGCCACACGGTCCACAGTTCCCGTACCGCGACTATTGGGGCACGCCGGTGGTTGGGTTCGAGGTCTTGATTCCCCATTCGGAGTTGTGTGTGGTGGCCGATTCTCTGGTGGAGGTGAACCGGCCGCTGCGGCTGGCCACCCGTGCCAGTTGGGTCGAGATGCGCCACGAGGCGGAGGCCCGGTCGCGGCTGTTGGAGCACATCACACAAACGCCCCGCACCGAACCCACCGAGGAAGTCTTCGAGTTGGCGCGGGACCTGGCGGCGTCGCCGCGTGACCCGTTCGACACGGCCCAGGCCATCTGCGAGGCCATCCGGGACCGGATCGACTACGTCCCCGGCGTCACCGGGGTCGGCTCCACTGCCAAGGAGGCCTGGGCCAAGGGGAAGGGCGTGTGCCAGGACATCACCCACATTGCCTTGGGTGCCCTGCGGTCGGTCGGCATTCCGGCGCGGTACGTCTCCGGCTACCTGCACCCGGACGAGATGCCGCAGGTGGGGGTGACGGCCCAGGCCGAATCGCACGCCTGGTTGGAGTGGCATTCGGGTTCGTGGATGGGCTTCGATCCGACCAACCGCATCCCGGTGGGTGACCGCCACGTGTTGGTGGCCCGCGGCCGCGACTATGACGACATTGCGCCGGTCAAGGGCGTGTATTCGGGGGCTGTGGCCACCGAATTGTGGGTGGACGTGCGCATCACCCGCGAATCCTGACCCGTCCTCCCGGACAGAAGGTCGGTCGCCAGGTCAACCGTGGTACGCATACCTGCATCCTGGTATGCATCACTTGGCAAGTCACAAGGTACCTAGTCTCCACAACCCACTGACCTTCGGGTCTGCAGGGTGCGGGTTGAAGACTCTGCATGGTGCCGCTTAGATTGTCTGCCGTCTGCCGGTTGGAATCTCTGCAATGTGCCGGTTTTGTGTCTGACTGTGGCCTGCTACCTGGGCACCCTTACGCGCCTTATGGTCCAACCAGTTCTACCGGCTCTCTGTCACTGGCGCCCAGTCACCATTCGGTCAGCGTGCCGTCCGCCCTGCGCCATACCGGGGTGCGCCAAGCATGGCCCTTGGCGGCAGCTTTGCGAATCTCGGCCAGGTCTACGTCAATGCCCAGGCCAGGACCGCCCGGAACCTGGAAATAGCCCGTGGAGATGTCCAAGACACTCTTGTCCAGCACGTAGTCCAGCAGGTCCCAGCCCACGTTGTAGTGGATGCCCACGCTGCACTCCTGGATCAAGAAGTTCGGTGTCACCGCGTCAAGCTGCAGGCAGGCCGCCAAGGCGATTGGCCCCAGCGGGCAGTGCGGCGCCACTAGCGCCCCGAAGGTCTCGGCCAGCGAGGCAATGCGGTGGCATTCCGAGATGCCGCCCGCGTGCGACAGGTCCGGCTGGACCACAGCCACCCCAGCCGCCAAGGGCAAGCGGAAATCCCACCTGGAATACAGCCGCTCGCCCGTCGCCACCGGCACGGTGACGTCCCGCACCAGATCACCCAGCAGTGCGGTGAACTCCGGCGCCACCGGCTCCTCGACGAACAGCGGCCTGAAGGGTGCCACCGCCTGGGCGCAGTTGCGGGCAGCGGCCGGTGTCACCCGGCCGTGGAAGTCGACCGCGAAGTCCCGGTCAGGTCCCAGCACCTCACGGGCCGCGGCGGCCCTGGCAGCCATTGCCTCCAAGGCGGCCGGGGACGGCAGCGGATCAAGCGCACCGGCCAGGTTCATCTTGATGGCCGTGGCTCCTTGGCTGATTCGTTGGCCGATGGCGTCCGTCAACTCGTCAGGATCGTCTCCCCCAACCCAGGTGTAGGCCCTGATCTTCTGGCGTACCGCGCCGCCCAGCATCTGATGTACGGGCAGGCCGGCCGCCTTGCCGGCAATATCCCACAGGGCCTGGTCGATGCCGGCCGCAGCCGAACACAGGATGGGCCCACCACGGTAGAACCCGGCGCGGAAGCCTCGCTGCCAATGGTCTTCGATCGCCAGCGGATTGGCCCCTACCAGCGGCTCCATCATGGCCTCGACGGCGGTCTGAACCGTTTCGGCATGGCCTTCGGCAACGGGCTCACCCCAGCCGGTCAGGCCCTCGTCGGTGTGAATGGCCAGGAACAGCCAGCGCGGCGGCACCTTGAACAGTTCGTAACCCGTGATCTTCATGAAGCCACTCCCGCCTTCCATTGGCCGGCCGAGATGGCCGCGACGACTTCACCTGCCTGGTCGGTCATGGGCGCCGCGACGCAGCCCACCCCCACCTCGCGTTCCTGGTCAGGGAACCAAGACACGCACATGGTGAACGCTATCTACAGGGCTGAACGCCCGTCAAACGGGAATACTGCAGCGACTGCACCCGAGCCTTGGCGAGGAGGGCTGTTGGGCTAGGTGCCAATCACCACCAGATGCGCGGGGGTTGCGCCAGGGACCAACTCGGCCGCGATGCGCCGGTCGAAGGTGGCCAAACACCCGCCCTGGTGCTTCGCTAGGGCCAGCAGGTAGGCGTCGGTGACTTGCCCGGAACCGATCAGGCGGCCGGTGTCGACAGTGTCTGGCGCCGACAAGGAGACGTCACACGGCCAGAACTCGTGGCTCTCGACAGCCGCGATGGCGCGCAGCGCGGCGATTCCCTCCCGCACGGTTACCGGATTGGGATACCCGGGCTGCGAGACTATGCGAACGAAGCCGTTCTCGGTAATGGGACAGGTGGCCCAGCCATCCTTGCCGCGGCTGGCCAACCAGGTCCGCGCCACTGCGTGCATGGTGTGGTCAGGGTCCAGCAGCGCGATCAGCACATTTACGTCAAGGAGGGCCCGCACTACAACCCCAGCTCCTCACGCAGGCGGTTGATGGCCTCGTTGGTAACGATGCCGCCCCGGCTGGGCAGCGTTGGCAACCCGTCAGCGGTAACCGCATCTGATGACTTGCGACGGCTGGCCGCGAATCCCTCCCTGGCCATGTCGGAGACCACCTGCCCAATGGGCACCCGCGAAGCCCTCGCCAGATCCTTGGCTGCGAACAGCACATCGTCTGCTATGTCCAGTGTGGTTCTCACACATCAAGCATAGCGCATCAGATGCTCCAGGCCGGCGCCAGGGCCGCTGAAGCCCTTGAACTACTGGCCGGCATCACCTCGAAACCGAACCACGAGTTCTGGCCGGACGAACTCCCCTACGGCTGCGCCGCGGCACGGGGCGTCATCGAAACCAGAGGCATTGCCCAAGGACAACTGGCCAGTGACCTGACCTTCTTCCGCGCCTACCTTGGGCAAACCCCACGCCATTGACCCATGCGGAGAGACTTTCGGCAGTCCACCGGCCACCACCAACCCAAGCGGAGAGACTTTCGGTCGGTTTCGGCCCCGGGCGCTCTCGCCGCCAATCAGCAACGCTGACCGATCGCTACGACACGGGGATCCAAAAAGCCGCACCGAAGGCGGGTAGTTCCAGTTTGCCGCCGATGGCGTCCCCCGCCCGGGCGGTATCGGCAGCCAGTAGGTCCTCCCACGGCCCTGGCAGCCCCGCACTGAGGTCGGCCGCCAACGGCTGGTCCGACAGGTTGACCAGCAGCACCGAACGCCATTCACCGTAGGCGTGGCGCACCACGAATAGGTTGTCGGCCGCGGGTGGGCCCAACCCATCCAACCCATCCAACTCGCCCAACCCGCCCAACCCATCAAGCCCGAACTGGTGCCGGCCCAAGCCGATTTCCGGCCGGGCCGCCCGCACCCGGCCCATCGCTGCGACATCGTCCACCATGCCGTCTTCGCCGCCTACAAACATCATGTAAGGCCCTCCAGCCAGGGCATACGCCGTCATTAGGGCGCGGGTGGCGGGCAGGCCGATCTGCTCGCGCCGCCACTTGGCGCCCGGCAGCGGCCACCAGAAGGTGTCATGCGAATCCAGGTGATGTGCTGTCACCGAACCGGGTGCCAGGGCCGCGTCCCTGTCCTGCAGCCAGCGGGCCAGGTCGCGGGCGTGGCGCACCCGGCTGGCGGGATGGTCGCCGCCGCGCCCGAACAGCGAATCCGGCAGCCAGACCTCGTCGTAGTTGTAGTTCAGGTCCATGTCCTGGCGGAACAGCGGCGCATTCGGCTCGGTGTACAGCATCAGTTGCGGGTTCAGCGCGTGCAGCCGGCGGCGCAGTTCCCGGAACAGCGGCACCGCGCCCAGTTCCTGCACCGAGGCCCGCGCCGCGGTGCGAGGCGCCCAGTTGGGAAAGCGGTTGTAGCCGGGGGCGTCGAACCGGAAACCGTCCACGCCTAGCGTCTGCACCAGCCAGATCATCTGGTCGCCAAAGTAACGCTGCCAGCCAGGATGCGACAGGTCGAATGCCTTGGTGTAGACCCCGTTGACCCGGCCGTCGCTGTAGCGGGTGAACCAGTCCGGTGCCTGGTCAAGCAGCGGGTGGTGGGCCGGCGAACCGTTATGCCAGGCCTGCTCGAAGTCCAGAATGTGGCGGCACCAGGCCAGGGTGTCTTGGTCGTCATCGGACAGATGCAGGGCCGCGATGGTGGCGGCGTCCGCGCTGATTAGCTCCGCCCACGGGCCTTCGCGAACCTCTTGGGCCACGGCGTCAATCGATTCTTGATCGATCACCCCGTGCAGAATCACGTCCAGGATCAGCTTCATGCCATGCTCATGGCACCAAGTGATGACCGCCTTGAGGTCCGTCTCGCTGCCGTAACTGGTCTCGATGTCGCTGTAGTCAATGACGTTGTAACTGGGAAACGGCTGGCGCGGCATCAGTTGGATGGTGTCGAAGCCGAGCGAGCGGATGCGGGGCAGATCCGCCAGCAGCGCCGCCATGTCCGGATACGGCTCATAGACATAGGCGCCGCCAGCAAACAACGACCGGCCTATCTGCACCTCGTAGATGGTGGCCCGCGCCGTCCACTCCGCCCGGTCGGCTGGAGTCGCCAGACCCAGGTCCTCGATCCATCCGGCCAGGCCGGCCCGGGTGGTAGCCCAGCCCTGCGGCAGCCAGTCCAACGCCACACCGGAGTGATCCAACCGCAGGCCCTCCTGGGGCACGGCCGCCAGCCTGGTTGAGTTGGTGACCTGCACACCCGCCGGCGTCGGTTGCACGGTGGCGTTGCCCTTTTCCGTCAAGGAACGAGGCCAGATCACCAGCGTGGCCGGCCGGGCCTCGTCGCACAGGGCCAGCACGCCGGCCGCACCGCGGTCACCGCCCAGGCCGTGCAGTAGCAGTTTGGGCGGCAGGTCGGCCACCGGCAGATCCGGGCGGATCTTGGTGCCGGGCGCCTGGCAGGTCCATTGGGCGGCATCGGGCAACGTGACACCCAAGGTGATCTGCACGTCCCGCAAGACTGGCGCCTCCGGCCCCGGTTCCAAGACGAAATCCCAGGTGATGGCCGGTGCGGTGGCCTTGAAACGGTAGCGGAACTGGCCCCGCCAGCCACCCACCACCAGCGGCACCGTGTACATGCGGCCATCCAGGTCAAGCTGTTCCAGGACGGGTCCCGTACGGCGTACCGCAGTCTCTAGCACGGCGTCTACGTATTCCAGGACGCCATACAGGCCGCGGCGTTCATGCCCGCCCACCAGCAGACCGAAAGTGGTGGCCAGCGGCACCGGTTCCAGTTCGCGGTTGCCGATGGCGCATGGCAGGCCGGTCTGCGGGTCAAGTTCCAGCCAGGTGGCGGTGTGTTCGCAAGCCAACCGGTCTCGTCTGGGCCAGGCTGGTCCCTGTGTCACCTCGTGACTCCTTTGTCAGTCCGTGGCGCCCGGGGAAGGGAACTCCAAGCGCCAGATTGCCGGCTCAATCGATAGCCGCTTGCTTCGTCGAGCCTATAGCCCCGCCCGGTGGGCAAGCGAACCACCTGACCGGTATAATCGATTATCCATAGTTGGGTGGCAGTGCTGCCGCCTCCTCAAGACAATGATGTTGGGAGAAGTCCAATGAGCGTTGAAAGCGTGCTGGAACTCATCGCCACCCAAACGGCAGCCGGCAAGGCCACCCGCAAAGGCGACCAAGACGGCGTCGATGAACTGGTAGCACAGGCCCTGGCGGACGGGGCCGCCCCGTCAGACGTGCTGGATGCCCTGGTTAAAGGCATGGGCGTGGTCGGCGACCAGTTCGCCGCCGGCAAGGCCTTTGTGCCCAACATGCTGCTGGCCGCCCGCGCTATGTCGAAAGGCATGGCCCATCTGAAGCCGTACTTCTCCTCCGGCGAGGTCAAGCGGAAAGGCACCTTCGTGGTGGGCACCGTGTTCGGTGACTTGCACGACATCGGCAAGAACCTGGTCGCCATGACGGTGGAAGGCAACGGCTGGGAAGTGATCGACCTGGGCGTGGACGTCAAGCCTGAAGCCTTCGCCGCCGCCGTAGCGGAGCACCCGGGCGCCGTGGTGGGCCTGTCCGCCCTGCTGACCACAACTATGGTCAACATGGAGAAGATCATCCAGACCGTGCGCGCGGCCCACCCGGACACCAAGGTGATTGTGGGTGGCGCCCCCATCACGCAGGGCTTTGCCGATCAGATCGGCGCCTCCGGCTACGCCCCCAACCCTGCCGGCGCCGTCGAACTACTGGCCAGCCTGGCCGCCTGACCGCCATGAAGTTCACTACGTTGGCGGTGCCCGATGCCGCCGGGTTGGTTTTCGGTCAAGCCCCCAAGCCTGTCACCACTCGCCGGGGTCTCACGTTCGGCGCCGGGCCGGTTTACCCGGAACTGAACTTCACGCTGCCGCCCATGGAGGTGACTGACTCAACCTTTGGCCAAGTGGTAGAGCACTATCGGTCAACCGTGGCCGGCGCCATCAAACACGCCCAGGGACTGCACGCGGCGGGGTTGGTGTTCGAGTTCGAGACCCTGCTGGAAATGACCAAGAACCCGGCTTGGGGCGTGGAGTTGGTCCAGGTGATGGAGGCCCTGTGCGAACAGGCCTGGACTGAAGACGGCTTCCCCACCGCCATCCGGCTGACGCCCAATGACCTGCGCGAATTCGACCGGCCGCCACGCAACCGCACCTCCGCCCACCTGGAGCAGATGTGGCAGTTGTTCGATCAGGGCGCGGCCGCCGGTGGCGACTTGCTCTCCATCGAATCGACCGGTGGTAAGGAAGTCCACGACGAAGCCCTGATGATGTGTGACCTCAAGTCCGTCATCTTCGCCCTTGGCGTGCTGGGCGTGCGGGACATGGAGTTCGTCTGGTCCCAGATTGTCCAGATCGCGGCCAAACACGGGCGCATCGCCGGTGGCGACACGGCCTGCGGCTTCGGCAACACCGCCATGGTGCTGGCCGAACAGGGCTTCATTCCGCGGCTGTTCGCGGCGCTGGTGCGGGTGGTGTCCGTGGTGCGCACCCTGGTGGCGGTGGAGCAGGGCGCTACCGGGCCGGACAAGGACTGCGGCTACGAGGGCCCCTTCCTGAAGGCCATTGCCGGCATCCCGATCTCAATGGAGGGCCGCAGCGCGGCCTGCGCCCACTTCTCACCGGTGGGCAACGTGGCGGCCTGCGCGGCCGACCTTTGGTCCAACGAATCGGTCCAAGACATCAAACTGCTGTCCGGCCCCGCGCCACTAGTGTCGGTGGAGCAGTTGATCTATGACACCCGGCTGTTGAACCAGGCCACGGCCGCCGGCCAGGCGCTGTGGCTGCGTGACCTGCACGCCGCCTCAGACGCGCCGCTGGACCCGCAGGCCTTCATCTTGATGCCGGCTTCGGTGATCGAAATCAGCCGGGCCATCGTGGCTCAGGCCACCCCGGTGGCGGCGGCCGTGGCCGGTGCCACCAAGGCGCTGGACCTGCTGGAAACCGCCCACGGCGCCGGTGACCTGCTGATCCCCGAAGCCGAAGAAGCCTGGTTCGACCTGTTGCGGATGCAGTTGGAAGACACCCCCACCGATGAAGGCAGCCTGGTGGAAGAGATGCTGCCGCTGTGGGGCGACAAGTTCATCCCCGAAGAATACGGTTTGTAGTTTGCAGTCACCCGGCCCAGCGCTGCGGCCAAGACCACTGAACGGCCAGCGCGCCGGGCGAAGCCAAAGGAGGTTTCACCATGCAGTCCCGTGAGCGCGTCGTTGCCGCCCTGAACCATCAGACGCCTGACACGGTGCCGGTCGATTTTGGCGCCACCGCTGTCACCGGCATGCACTGCCGCATGGTGGCAGAACTGCGCCGGCACTACGGCCTGGCGGACAAGCCCGTCCGGGTGACCGACCCGTTCCAGATGCTGGGTGAGGTCGATCCAGAACTGCAAGAAGTGATCGGCGTGGACTGTGTGCCGGTGCCCAGCCCCAAGAACTTCTTCGGCATCTCCGAACTGGAGGTGCATGAACAGGTCACGCCCTGGGGCCAAACCGTCCTGATCGCCAAGGACATCGACCTGACGCCCGCGGCCGATGGCGACGTCTACGTGCACGGCGCCGGGGACACCAACTATCCGCCCAGTGCCCGCATGCCCAACCAGGGCGGCTTCTTCTTCGACGCCATCGAACGCCGGGGCGAGGTGGAAGATGACGATGACCTGGACGTGGCAGACAACCTGGCAGAGTTCGGGCCGCTCAGCCAGGCGGACATGGACTACATCGTGGCCGGGGCCAAGGCCGCCCGGGCCACCGGCAAGGCCGTGGTGTTGGGTATCCCCGGCGCCGGCCTGGGCGACATCGCCTACGTGCCGGGCGCCTGCCTGCCGGACCCGAAGGGCATCCGCAACATTGCCGACTGGTACATGTCGATCCTGACCCGGCCCGAATACATCGAAGAGGTCTTCCGGCGCCAGATCGACATCGCCCTGGCCAACGTGGAGCGGCTGTGGCAGTCCGTCGGTGAGGACGCGGACGTGGCCTACATTTGCGGCACCGACTTCGGCACGCAGGACTCCCAGTTCTGTTCGGTGGACACGTTCAACGAGTTGTGGCTGCCGCACTATCAACGTCTGACCAACTGGATCCACCAGCACACGCCGTGGAAAACCATGAAGCACTCCTGCGGCTGCATTGTGCCGTTGATCCCGTCCCTGATTGAGGCCGGGTTTGACATCCTCAACCCGGTGCAGGTCAACGCCAAAGGCATGGACCCCACCTGGTTGAAGGCCACCTACGGCGACCAGGTGACGTTCTGGGGCGGCGGCGTGGACACCCAGCGGGTGCTGCCCTACGCCACCCCGGCGGAGATACGGGAACACGTGCTGCAGCAGATCGAGATTTTCGGCGCCGGCGGCGGTTTCGTGTTCGATGCCGTGCACAACGTTCAGGCCAACGTGCCGGTGGCGAACGTGGTGGCCGTGATCGACACCCTGCGGGAGATCCGCGGGCTCTGAGGCGGGCTGGCTGCAGCTAGAGGCGGTAGGCGCGGGCGGCCGTGCCGCCGAACAGGGCCGCCTGTTCCTGGGCGGACCAGGTGGCGGCGGCCAGTTGAGCCTGCCGCCACGGACCATCGGCCGGGCCGTGCAGGGTAGCTACCGGATAGTCGGAGCCCCACATCAGCCGTTCCGCGCCGAAGGCCACCCGAGCCGCATGGGCCAGTTCGCCATACTGCTGATCCGGCACGTACAGGCCGGACAGCTTCAGGTAGACGTTGGGCTGCGCGGCCACCTGCCCGATGTCGCGCCGCCACTGAGGCAGGTCTGCGCCACCACGGGCGGGGTTGCCCAGGTGGTCTATCACCACGGTCAGACCGGGCCAACACTCCGCCACCTGGGCCACTAGGGGAAGCTGGGCGGCGCCGATCAACGCTTCGAATACCAGGCCGGCCGCCTCGATAGCCGCCAGGCCTGCGGCTGTGGCCGGATCGCGCCACCAGTCGGAATCAACCCCCATCAATGACTGGCGGATGCCCTTGAGTTTGTCGCCACCGGGGTTGGCCTTGAGGTCTGCCAGTTGGTCCGCCACCTGGCCGGCGGCCAGATCGACCCAACCCACTACCCCGGCCACCCTTGGCGAGGCCGCCGCCCGGGCCAGTTGGAGGGTCTGGCCCGGGCGGGTTTCATCGGCCGTCACCAAAATGGCTTGGCCGTGGCCTACAGCAGCCGCCCAGTCGTCCAGACCGATGGGCCGCTTGATGGGCGCCTCGAAGGCGCCCTGAAGCCAAGGGGCGGCGAGTAGTTCTTCGCCCCAGATGTGAACATGCGAGTCGATAAGATCCCGGGTCAAGCCCGGAATGGCGCTTTTTTCATCCGGACCAGGGACGCTCGTTTCATCCGGACCGGAGACGCTTTCAGCGCCGACGGGAGGGTTAGTCACGGGGGCGGCCGGACTCGCACCAGGCCTCGTACTCGCCGCGGCTCCGGTCGCTGAGGGGGTAGTAGTCGCTCAGCCGCGCGCCTTGGGCCAGGCGCATGCGGGAGAACTCTTCCCAATCCTCGTGTTCGGCCGCGTCATCGAGCAGTTCATGCGATTTGCCCACCGGCACCACTACCGCGCCGTCGTCATCGGCCACCACCACGTCACCCGGCAGGCACAGCACACCGCCCACGGCCACCGGCACGTCGTAGGCCCACGGGAACAGATCATCCTGTGAGGCGAAGTTGGGGGTCCGCCCGGTGCACCAGATCGGCACCCCCAGGGCGCGCACCCGGCCGGAGTCACGGATGCGGCCGTCCACCACAATGCCGGCGCCGCCGCGGCGCTTGAAGTAGCGCACCAGCATGTCGCCCAGGCAACCGGTGCGGGATGAGCCATACGCCTGGACTACCAGGATGTCGCCCTCTTGGACAGTCTCCAGCACCGCCCACAGGGCCGTGTTGCGTTCGATGTACTCCTGCGCCAAACCGCTGGCCACGTCCTCGCGTTGTGGCATGAACTGCAACGTCAAGGCGTTACCCACCACATGGTGGCCGCGCTCCAACGGCGTGGGGCCGTCGATGAAGGTGCGGCGAATGCCCATCCCGTTCAGCTTGGCGCAGGCGGTGGCGGCGCTAATGCCGTCAAACCGGCGCAGAAAGTCAACCGACTGGCGCTGGTAGGGTTCGCCACGGACGGGCAGCGGCCAAACGGTCGAGGGTGACTCAGGTTCGAGCTGAGCTGTCAGGGATGGAGCAGTAACTAGTGTGGTCATGGTCTTGTCGCATTCTGTTTTGTGGGTTGCACGGTCCAGGGGCTCGGGTGCAGAGGCGCTACTCGCTGGAGCGCTACCTATTTCGCTCATGACAACACCTCGTCACGGGCGAAAGTGCGATGAGCCGCCCGGTGGACACGCCGTGCCACCGTCAGCTCAAGGGTGATGCCTCCACGTGGGGGCAGTTCCACCGTCAAGCGTGGGGCGCCCACGGTGGCTTCGGCCGGCTGGGTACCGACCGGAGGAATGTAGTACCCGTGTGAATCACCCGGGTAGGTGCCAGTGGCTTGGGGATAGGCCACAGACAGGATTTGGTCTTCGGCAAAGGCGCCGGCCTGCACGGTCACCCGGCGGGTCTGGTTGCCGGTGTTGACCAACTCCACGGTGACGGTCTCGCCGGCGGCGGGGGCGCCATCGGGAACTGCCGTCTGGGCAGCGGCCGTCATGGCCGAAACCTGGCTGACCAGGGCCGCGACATCGGGCGGCAAGCCGGGCCGGCCGGCGTCAGCGTCGCCGTACATGACCCGTGCCACGGTGAGGCCGCCGTAGTAGAGGGGTGCCGGGGCGCCGGTGGTGAGCTGGGTCAGTACCTCGGTCACTACGGGGTTGAGGCGCTGCCAGAAGTGAATGTCCAGGTTTTCGGGTTCGTCCGGCGCGGCGTCGATCAACGCCAGGCGGCGGGTCACCTGCCCAATCGCCATGGTGAGGGCCTGTTCGGGATAGTCCGGGCAGCGGCCGGACAGGAAGCCGATCCACGGTGTGCCGTGGCCTTGCTCTTCCTTGTTCTGGAACCAGCGCACCAGTTCCCAGTCGGTTTGCGAGGCCCGGCGGACGCGCTCCAGGCGGTCCAGGTCAGCCGCTTGGCCGCTCAGCCACAGCGGCCACAGCAGCCATTCGGCCTGCACCGGATGCCAGTCGAACCAGCCGTTGGGCCCGTGCCGGTAGGGGATCAGCAGCTCTTGGGTGGTTTCATCCGCCCCCAGTTGGGCGGCCAACCCGGGACCAAGCGAGCCTTGGTGGGCGATGTCGCTGCCCACCTTTCCCAAGGCCAGCAGGGCTTCCAGGGTGGACCGGGCCACGTCCAGGCGCTCCAGGTTGCCATCCATCACCGTGCAGTTAACGGCCGCGGCCAGCAGGGCCGGCAGAATCGAGTAAGCGCCGTGGGGCCAGGTCCAGCCATAATGGCCGCCGTACCAGGCGCCGCCATGGTATTCGCCCACCTGGCCGCTGAGGCCCACATTGTCCGGCACCACACCGCCGTTGGCCACGGCCCGCTGGCGCCAGGCATCGACGTATTCCATGACCCAGGCGGCGTACTGTTCGCCGTGCCCATACAACCAGGCGTTGGTGGCCAAGGTGGTAGCGGCAATCGAGATGGCTGTGTCGCCCTTGCCCATGCGCTGGTGCATGGCCTGGCCCATGGCCTCGGCCGCGCCAGGCTGGCGCAGGTCTTCCCAGGTGTTGATACCCGGCACGTCATGCAGCGGCAGGCCGTAGATGCGCATGCCCTCTTGGTCAGCGCTGTAGGCCAGCCAACTCTCGCCCACCCCCCAGCGCGGCCCACCGGCCCCGTTGTGGGGGGCCACGATCATGCGGTGTTCGGCGTTGTAGTTGCCGGCGGGCGAGCCGGGCAGGAAGAACCCGGCGAACCGTTCCGCCCTGGCCTGGAAGGCCTGATCCGAAGGATCGGCCCCGCACAGGCCTAGGAACAGGCCAAGCGATTCGGCCTGATGGAACCAGTCATAGCCCAGTTCGTATTCATCCCGCACAAAACCGAACTCGGTCATCTGGCGGGTGATGCCCTCCCAGTGGTGCTTGGCGGACGGCAGCAGATCGGCCGCACCGCCCAAGCGGTACAGCATGGGCCAGTTGAAGAACGGCTCGTAGAAGTCATCGACGCCGTCCCGGCCCACCATTTCACCGGAGTACCGCACGCGGCCATCGGGCTCGCAGAAACGAGCCTCGAAGATCCGCCACGCCTGATCGAGCTGGGCAAACAGGGCCCGCTCAAGGATGGCCCAACGGGGCATGGCGCGCAGCGGCACTCCGGTAACGGTGTTCATCCCTTGATGGCCCCCGCGGCCAGGCCGCCGATAATGCGCTTCTGCAACAGCACGTAGAAGATCAACACCGGTGCCACGGCCAACAACATGGTTGGGTAGACCTTGGAAAAGTCAGTGTCGTACTTGGTGATGTATGCATACACGCCGGTGGTGACGGTACGGACGTTCGAACCAGGCCCCAAGATGATGCGCGGACCCAAGAAGTCCACCCAGATGCCCACCACGTTCAACACCATGGCGGTGGCCACGGCCGGCTTCATGATGGGGAAGATGATCTGCCAGAACGTGCGGTAGCGGCCGGCGCCATCCAGCTTGGCCGATTCATCCAGGTCACGTGGAATCGACTTGATGTAGGCACTGAACAAGAACACCGTGGTGGGAATGGTGGCGCCGGTCGAGGTCAGGAACAGGCCCGGGAGCGTGTGCATCAGACCAAGGGTGCGCAGCACGTAGATCAACGGGATTAGCGTCACCTGGCCGGGGATGAACAGCGCCCCCAGCAGCAGCAACATGATGGCCCGGTAGGCCATGCCCCGCCCACGGGCGATGGCATAGGCGGCCGGGCCGGTCACCAGGATGGACAGGATGTTGACCACTACCACCAAGAACAGCGTCACGGCGTAGGCCTTCAGCATGTTGAACTTGGGGTCGGTGGCCGCGCCCACAATGTAGTCAAAGGTGAAGTCCCCCGGCAGGGCGAAGGCGCTCAGCCGGATCTCAGCATCCGACTTGAACGAGTTGATCACCAGCAGGTACAGCGGCACCAACATGATCAGCGACAGTGCCACCACACCGGCCAGGTGGCCGAGTTTTCCAAGTACTCCGCTGCGTTTCATGCCGCCACATCCTCTTCAGACTTGCGCCGGGCAATCTGGATAGCCACGGACAACACCACCAGAATCACCATCAGCACCACGCCCTGGGCGCAACCGTAGCCCAGCCAGGAGTTGTCGAAGGCAACCGAAAGGATCTCGTAGGCGATGGTCTGGGTGCGGCCACCAGGGCCGCCCTTGGTGATGGTCAACACCCACTCGTAGACCTTCAGCATGCCGATCATCGCCAACGTCAGGTTGACAGTGATGGTGGGTGCCAGCACCGGTAGTTTGACCCGCCGGAAGATCTGCCACCGGTTGGCCCCATCGACCACGGCCGCCTCGATCAGCGACTGATCAATGGTCTGCAGGCCGGCCAGGTACAGCACCGCGTGGAAACCGTAACTGGCCCAGATGATGACACAGATGACGGAGATCTTGGCCGGAGTGGACTGAGACAAGAAAGGTATCGAGCCATAGCCCCAGGTCTTCAGCAGAGTGTTGATGGCACCCCTAGGGCCCAGGATGGCATTCCACAGGAAGCCCAGTACCACGGCGCCCAGCACGAAGGGGCTGAAGGCCAGGAACCGCATGAAACGGTTGACCCTGGTGTTGCGATTCAGCAACATGGCCGTGCCCAGGCCGAACACGTTCAGGCCAAGGGTGCCAAAGATGGCGATGAGGCCGGTGAAGATGGCCGCCCGGTGCACATCCCTGTCCGAGCCGATGCGCTTGTAATTGGCCCAGCCAACCATGTTGGCCTCATCGAAGCCGTTCCAGTCGGTGAAGCTGAGATAGATGGCCAGTCCCAGCGGAATTACGCAGAAGACCACAACCAGCAACACCGCTGGCGACAACATTGAGATGTCGGCAATCTTCTCCGCCGCCCTGCGACCCACCCTGGGTAGTCTCAGGCGCCTACCAGGCCGCCGCGGGTGGCCGGGGCCTGGAACCGCCGAGGGCGGCACCGCTGCCGTTACAGCAGCCGTACCGCCCCCGTCGGTTGCCTGGTGGCTATCAGCCACGGTTCTGATCGACCCAGGACTGCAGTTCGTCGAGCGCCTGGGCGGCGGTGAAGTCACCCGTCAGGATGGACTGCACCGGCACGCCAACCTGGTCCATGAAGCCGGGCAGGGCGGTGTCGACGGCGACGAGGCCAGAGGCCGCGCCGTAGATGGCGTTGACTTCCTCGCCCAGCGGGGTGGACTCATAGGTGACGCCCTTGGCGAAGTTGCCCTCAACCACGCAGGCCTTGGTGACGGCCTCGGTGTCGGTGGTCAGGTACTTGGCCAGGTCCAGCGCCAGATCAACGTTGGCGCCGTCCTTCGGCACGTACACGCCAACGGCCGGGTTGCCGTACTGAGCGTGGCCGGTGGTGCCTTCAGGCGTGGGGGTTTCCATCACCTTGGCGGTGAAGGTGGTGTTCAGTTCGTTGATGGTGCTCACGGCCCAGGCGCCCATGACGTAGGTGGCGGCCTCGCCGGTGGAGAACATGCTCAGCGAGTCGTCATAGGTGATGGCGGCGGCATCGGGGGAAACCAGGCCTTCCGCGACCCAGGTCTCGACGGCCTCGAAGTACGGCGCATAAGCCGAATCGGCCACTTGCAGAGAGCCATCGGCAATGGCGGCCAGTTGGTCGGTGCTGCCCATGACGGACGGCACGGCCATTTCGTTGACCTCAGCCTGAGTGGTCCACTCGCCGCTCAGCAGCAGCGGGATGATGGAAGAATCATAGGCCTTGATGGCGCGCAGGGCTTCGGTGAACTCGTCCAGCGACTTGGGCTGTTCGGTGATGCCGGCCGCGGTCCAAACGTCTTCGTTGTAGTAGACCAGGGACTGGATCTGGACGGCGGGGGCGATGCCGAAGATGACGCCATTATCCCCGTTGTAGGTGGTGCCGGGGATGTCGCCGGTGGCCCAGTCATAGGCCGACAGGTCAACTAGCTGCGAGGCGGTGGTCTTGCCCATGCCGCCCGAGATGATGTCCGGCACGTCCTGCGCCGCGATTTCCTGCTGGAACTGCTGCTCAACACCTTCAGCAGTGGGGCCGTCAACCTCAAGGGTCACGTTCGGGTGAGCGTCCAGCCACGGCTGGGCCCATTCCTGGTACCACTCTTCGGTCAGAACCGGGGTGACGTTGGCCAGCATGCGCAGCGTCACGGGCTCGGTGGCTTCTTCGGTCGCAGCCTCGGTTGTTTCTTCGGCGGCAGTGGCAGTGGCGCTGGCGTCACCGCTACCTTCGGTCTTGTCGTCGGAGCAACCCGCCATGAAGCCGACAGACAGAACGGCCCCGGTCAGGATTGCGATTGATCGCTTTGCGGTACGCATTTAGACCCTCCTTGGTCTGGTTATCATCTATCGATAGACGATGATGCCTTACCGAGAAAGGATACAGACCTACCCAAGGTCACGTCAAGCTGGATCGGGCCTTTGGTCCCAGCCGGTGGTAGGCCCTATCGTTCTAGGTCAAACCAAGCACAAGGAGCCAAGCAGTGAAGCAGCACCAAGTGGGACACTCAACCGTACAAGTCACCGAACTCGGTCTTGGCACCGCCCAACTGGGTGATCTGTTCGAAGCGGCCGATCAAGCCTTGGCGGACGCCGTCATCGCCGCCGCCTGGGACCAGGGCATTCGCTACTTCGACACCGCTCCCCACTACGGCGTGGGCCGCTCAGAGACCCGCGTGGGCCTTTCACTACAGGCTTACCCACGGGCCCAATACACCCTCAGCACCAAAGTGGGCCGCCTGCTGGTGCCAGGTCCTGGGGACGAGCCGGTAAGGCAAACCGACTACACGGCCGACGGCGTGCTGCGCTCCCTTGAGGAGTCGCTGCAACGCCTGGGCCTGGACCATGTTGACATCGCCCTGATCCACGACCCAACCGACTCCAGCCCACAAGACTATGAGGACGCCGTTACCAAGGCCGCCCCGGCCCTGTCCAAGGCGCGGGACGAAGGCCTGATCGGCGCCTACGGCGTTGGTACCCGCGACATCGGCGCCCTCAACCGGTTTGTCCGCCAAACCGACCTAGACGTGGTGATGGTGGCCGGGCGCATGACGCTGCTGTGCACCGAGGCCTTTGACGAACTAGTGCCGGCCTGTGCCGAACGCGGCGTCTCCATCTTTAACTCGGCCATCTTCAACACCGGCATCCTGGCCAAGCCGCAACCCAGCCCGGCCAGCCACTTCGAATACGAGGCGCCATCGCCCGAAATCCTGGCCCGCGCCATCGAACTGGCCGAGGCCTCCCAGGCCCACGGCCTGACCCTGCCGGAAGCCGCCATGGCCTTCGCCCTGGCCCCGGCCACGGTGGCCTCCGTGGTGGTGGGAGCCTCCAAGCCATCCCAGATCGAACGCTCCGTGGAGTGGGCCACCGCGCCGCGTGACCCGGCGCAGTTGGGCGCCCTGTGGCAGGCCATGGGCCTGGATGGCTTCCTGGCATAGGAGCCGGGAAGCAGGGGGCTGGCGGTCTGTATCGATTATCGCTAAACTTGGCATAGGACCTACGTCCGTGGACGGCCGGCAACGCGGCGCGGCCGCCACACGGCCAGGATCGGGACAAGCACGGCCAAGCTGGCTAGAATCGGGCCGTAGACCAGGGGGAACACTATGACTGAGATTGGAATCAACCGGCGGCTCCTGTCGGACCAGGTATATGACTTGGTGCTGACGTCGATTCTTGATGGTTCGCGCGCGCCCGGCTCCCGGGTGGTGGAGTCAGAAATTGCCCGCCAACTGGGCGTCAGCCAGGCGCCGGTGCGTGAAGCCGTCAAGCGGCTGGTCCACGCCGGCCTGCTGGTATCTATCCCCCGCAACGGCTCCTACGTGACCGAAATTTCGCCCGATGAGATGGGCGTCTCCCGCGAACTCCGCGGTGAGATCGAGGCCATCGGCGCCTCCATCGCCACTGGACTGGTGGAACAGTCCGACCTTGCCGGCCTGCGGGACATCGTCTCCCAGATGGCCACCGCCATCGAACGCGATGACTGGGCCGCCTTCCGCTCCCTTGATGTGGAGTTCCATCGCACCGTGGTGGGCATTGCCGGTGTCGGCATTCTCAGCCGCCTGTGGGACACCCTGGAACTGACCCTGATCAGCCAACGCGCCATCGGCGACCCGGCCTACCCCGGGCACCGCGGCTCCCTGGTTGGCTGGCACCAAGACCTGATCGACGTTCTGGCCCGCGGCAACCCCGAAAAGGCGGCGGACGCCTTCCGCCAGCACGCCCGGGGCGACCGGCCCGTCGAATAATCGAAACCCAAGGCCCTCTTATGACCATCACGGCTGCCCAGCTTGCCGTCATCATGCCCGCTTTGGCCACGCCGTTCACCCCCGATGGCGCCGTGGCCCTTGACACGCTAGAGGCCCTGGTGGCCCGCTACCTCGACAAAGGGGTTGAGGGCCTGTTCGTCTGCGGCACCGGCGGCGAAAGCCTGCTGCTGTCGCTCGAAGAACGTGAACGGATCCTTGAGACCGTTGTTGCCGTGAACGCGGGCGCCGTGCCGGTGGTGGCGCACATCGGCGCCGTCAACACGGCCGATTCTGTCCGGCTGGCCCGCCACGCCGAGGCCGCCGGGGCAGACGCCATCTCGGCCATTCCGCCCGTCTACTTCTCCTACTCCAAGGCCGCCATCGTGGGCCACTACCAGACCATCATGGACGCCACCGCCCTGCCCATGGTGCTGTACAACATCCCCAGCCTGACCGGCATCGAGTTCACGGTCGACTGGCCGGAGTTGCTGGGTGATCCACGTGTCATCGGCATGAAGCACACCAGCGGCAACATCTCGTCGTTGCAGTTGATGAAGGCCGCCTACCCGGACAAGACCTTCCTGGGTGGCTTCGATGACCTGTTCGTTCCCGCCATGTCGGTGGGGGCCACGGGCGCCATCGGCGTCACGGCCGGTAGCTGCTTCGAGCTGTACCGGGCGGCGCGGGACCACTTCCAGGCCGGCCGGGTCGATGACGCCCGGCGGGTGCAGGGCTATCTGGCCCAAGTGCTGCAGGCGCTGTTCGCCAACGACCTCTACCCGGCCGCCAAGTATCTGGCGGAACGCGACATCAAGCCGCTGACGCTGGGCGGCTGCCGCCCACCGTTCCGGCCGCTCAGCCCCGAAGGCAAGGCCAACATGGACGTGCTGCTGGCCAAACTGGACACCTGGATCACCACCGGCCTGTGACCCCTGGCCTTAGTCCAGGAGGATGCAGCTGGTGAAGGCCAGGGTGAGCGGCCCGTGGTAGTAGGGCACGCCGGCCCGTTCGCAAACCTCGGACACAATCAGACCCGAAGCCTCCATCGAGGCGTGGGCCAGGCCCGGCAGGCGGCACGGCTCCGCCGGGTAGGTGCACTGCGGACACAGGCTGCAGGCCCCGGCGCCCAACGGCCATTGCCGCGGGAAAGAACCGGCCAAACTGGCCACCAATTTGCGGAAGCGCTGCTTGTGCAGACGTTCGGCCGCCTGCATGCCGTCAAGGTCGAACTGGTCCTCCAAGTGGCCAACGGTTTGCACCAGCACGCCCCAGCGGTATTCGCCCACCCGGGCGGCCGTCTGCTCCAACGTGCCGCAGGCCGGCGGGCACATCCAGTTGGTGCCGAACGCGTGGCATTTGTCCGCCGCGCACCATTCCCGCACCTCAGGATGCGCTTCCAGGCTGGTGGCCGCCATGCGGGCCACCGTCTCGAAACCCAACCCCGCGGCCAGGTCCGCCACCGCGTCATAGTCCTGGTAGGGGCTGGGGGCGAAGCCAATCTGCTCCATAAAGGCACCGGTGAAGCGCGCATCACTAGACAGTTCGAGATACTGCACTCCAGCCGCCAGCCGCGCCAGGCCATCCCGGCCCTCCCTGGTCAAAGCCCTGATGGCACCCTCCAAGGCGGCGTTGCCCACCGCCTTGACCCGGCCCGCCAACACGGGCGGCAGCAGGCCGGTCAGGCGCATCGACCGCGGCCGTACCCGGCTGCCGAAACCGCCCGCCAGGTAGACCTGGTCCACGTCTTGCGCCGTCAGACCGGCCTCATCCAACAGGACGTCCAGGCCGGCCGCGATGGCCCCTTTGGCCAGTTGCAACTGCCGGATGTCTGCCTGTGACAGGTAGACCGCGCCATCGGGTGTCAACCGCAACCGGGCGACATCGGCGGGCGTGGCGTAGGCGGCCAGGTGGGGGGCCACCTCGGCCTGTGACCGCAGGTAACCCGTGTCATCCACCAGCCCCAACTCCAGGCCGGCCGCCAGTGCATCGATGATGCCCGAACCGCAAATGCCCGTCGCGTCCGCCCCCGCGATGGTGGTGTACCGCAGTTGCCCGGCGCCGGCCGTCACGCGGTCGATGGCGCCCGCCACCGCCGGCAGGCCACACTCCAGGTTGGCGCCCTCGAAGGCCGGGCCGGCGGCGGCCGCGCAGGCCACGATGCTGCCCGGGGTGGCTAGGGCGATCTCACCGTTGGTGCCCAAGTCCAGCAGCAACGTGACCCGCTCATTCGGCTGGTCCACGGCGCAAGCCAGCAGGCCCGCCGTGATGTCACCCCCCACGTAGCCGGCCACAGCCGGCAGCAGGTAGGCCTCCGCGCCGGGCGCCCCTGGCAGGCCAAGGTTGGCTGCCGGGCGGGTGTCCCCGAACAGGGATAGCGGTTCGAAGGGCGCGGCACCGATCGATTCGGGCGGCAGTCCGTCCAGCAAGTGCAACATCACCGTGTTGCCGGCTACCGCATAGCCGCCGATGGCGTCCGCGGCCAGGCCCGTACGGTCAAGCAGGTAAGCGGTGAGGGTGGCCAACTGGTGCCGGATGGCGTCCGTCAGTGTGGCGAGGTGACCGTCCGTGGCCGCGGTAATGCGGCTGATGACGTCCGCGCCGAAGTCGCCCTGGTCGTTGCGGTCGCTGACCGCGGCCACGGTGGCACCGGTGGCCAGTTCGATCAGAGCAGCAACGACGGTGGTGGTGCCAACGTCCACCGCCACGCCGTAGCCGCCGGGCTCGCTGGGAGGTTGCCAGGTGGGCCGGGCCGGGCCGGTGAACTCGGCCTGGATGGTCATGTCAGATGCCTGGTCCAGCCACACGTCCAGGACCTCTCCTGAGGCCGCGGCCGTCAAGCGGCAGGCCAACACTGGTTTGGCCTCGGCCTGATCCGGGCCCACCCGGACCAGGCACTTACCGCAGGTGCCGCGTCCGCCGCAGGGACCGAACACTCCGGTGACGCCATGTTGGCGGAAGGTGGTGAGCAGATCGGCGCCCGGCGCCAGCGGCAGTAGCACCGTGCCGCCATCGGCCCGATGCAGCCTGATCGAAGACTCACCCACGGCTCGCCATCCTAAGCCGATCTCAGCTCTCTTTCCTCGCGAGAGTACGGTTATGTAGCTCGGTGCCAATTACCTCAACGCTCTGACCTGCGTAAACGCTAATCGAGCATCGACTAGAACCTACATAACCGTACTCTCGCGAGGAAAGGTGGCGCAGGCTAGGCGGGGATGGGGATGACGCGGAACTCTTCCGCGTAGCGGCCCGGGCCCAGGCCGGCCTTGACTGCCACTGCGGCCGCCTCTTGCCGCAACCGTTCGCGCGCCCGCTCCTGATCCGGGTGCTGCGAGACGTGCTCAAACAGCGCCGCCTCACGCCGCGCCCACACGGCGGTCACGTCCACCGTGTGATTCGGCTCCGGGTCACCCTGCAACCACAGTTCGCGGACCTCGAACGCCGCCAAGCCCTCCGCCGCCAACTCCGGGAAGGCGAACGGGTTGCGGGCAAACGGGTAGACCGCCCTGGCCACCGCTTCACCCACCGCTAGGTGGTCCGGGTGGGACAACCTGATGTCGTGCCAGGCCCGCGTGGGCGACTGGGCCAGCACCCGGTGTGGACGGACCTGCCGGATGACCCGGCAAACCGAACGGATCAGGGCGTCATCGGCCACTACCTGGCCGTCGCGGAAACCTTCGAAGAAGCGGACGTCTGTCACCCCCAAGGTGGCCGCGGCCCGGCGCTGCTCCTCGCGGCGCTGATCAGCCACATCATCCCGGGGTGCCGCCGGGTCGAAGCCGCCCGCATCCCCCCCGGTGACCAGTGCGTAAGTGACCGCCACGCCCGCGTCCACCCAAGTGGCCACGGTGCCGCCGGCCCAGAAATCGACATCGTCCGGGTGGGCCATCACCACCAGAACCCGCCGCTGTTCGCTCACAGCACAACCCTACCGACCGGCTTGCCCGCCCTGACCGCCTCACGGACCAAGCGTGGTCAACGGCACCACATGAACCCCATCCCTCCGGGTGTAGGCGTAGCCGGAAGCTGTCAACACCACCAGCGCCCTAGGCTCCCCCATCGACTGAACATCCACCTTCGCCGCAAACCTGGTCAACGAGTCCGCTGCTTTGTCCACTGCCCCTGGAGAGCCACCCAGTTTCACTTCGAAGCCGGCCCACCGCCGATAGCCGGCATCGACCACTGCATCAACTTCCAGGTTTGTGTTGTCCCGGTAATGGCCCACTTGTACCAGCGGGTCGGTCTGATAGACCCGCAAGTCACGCAGACAAAGCGACTCGAACAAGAAGCTGAACGTCTTGAGGTCCAACATGAGCTGCTCCGGTGAAGCCCCCAGCAAGGCGGCAGCTAACGCCGGATCGACCAGGTGGTGTTTTGCCTGCCCGCGAACCCGAGCCTTCGACCGCAAGACGGGTGTCCAGGGCGGTTGTGCCTCATACACCATCAAGCGGCTCAAGGCATCAAGGTAGCTCGCCACCGTTTCCACGCCCGGGCTGGGCCCGGCACCGAAGGTGTCTTTCGCGAGGGTGACAAGCGTCGCTTCACTGGCAGTGTTCAGGGCTACCGCACGCAACAAGCCCAGCAAGCGCGTGGGATCGCGCCGCACGCCGTCGACCGTTCTGATGTCAGCACTGGCCAATTCTCTGAGGTAGGCCGCTGCGTTCCGCTGGGCGGCCTGCCACGGGCGGCTCCTGTCGGCCGGCCAGCCACCATGGCAGGTCTCTTCCACCAACTGTTCAAGCGTCAAAGGCGCCTGGCCCTCGACCTTCTCCACACCTTCGAGCAACTGGCTTAGGGACACCTGGCCGCTGGACAGACCTGATTCGAACAGGGACAGGGGACGCAGGCGCAATCTGGCGAACCGGCCAGCACCACTGTGCCTGGCCTCGTCATCACTCGGATTGGCCGAGCCGGTCAAGATGAACTGGCCGTCGCTCTGCCTGTCATCCACTGCCCGTCGCACCGCGTTCCATACCTCCGGCGCCAACTGCCATTCGTCGATCAACCGGGGCGAGGGACCAGCCAGGATTGACGCAGGATGCTCGACGGCGCTGGCCCTGGCAGAGTCATCGACATCAAGCCGCACTTCGCTGGCAGCCAACCGGCGAGCAGTTTCTGTCTTGCCGCTGCCCTTGACGCCTTCTACCAAGACCGCGCCGATGCGACTCAGGGTGTCAGCCAGAACGGTGTCTGCGACCCGCTCGATGTAGTCACGGCGAGGCCCTCTTGAGGCCTCTTGATCTGGCCCGTTGACCTGGCCATTCGGTGTCATGCAAGTAGTTTAGCCGGGTTTCTGCAAGTCATTCAACCGGGCTTGTGCAAGTCATGTAACCGGGCTTGTGCAAGTCATGTAACCGGGTTTCTGCAAGTCTTGCGCCGGCCGGGCAAGGGCCGATGGCGCCGGTCACCCCACCCGCCGGGTGAACCTCAGTAGGCTACGAGGGTGACTCTGCGGAAGCCCCGGCCGCCCCAGCCTCAGGTGGCCGGACACCACCACCACACGGCCGCCATCGGCGACCTGGTGAACTCGCTGTACGCCGCCGGCCGGCCGGAATACCGCGGCGGCCCAACCGACCCGTCGCCGGGCGTGCCAAGCCTCACAGCCGTTGCCGACCGCCTGGATACCCGCGCCCTGAACCGCGTGGTGACCGTCAGCGGTGACACACCCCAGCCGACCGTCACCGTGGAGACCAAGTGCACCTGGCGTCACCTCGCGGCCGTCCTGCAACCCAAGGGTTGGCAGGTGCCCGATGGCGCCCGGTTGCCCCAAAACAGCACCGTGGGGGCGGCCATCAAGCAAGGCCAGGTACAACCCACCTGGGTGGACGTGCTGACGGCCGACGGTAGCATCACCCGCCATGAGGCGGTTGACGGCGGCACGCTGACGCTGCCGCCGGACGCCCTGATCGTGGCCGCCGCCCTGCCCCTCACCCGGGCTTGAGGACCGCCGACACCGAGCGTCAGGCAGAACCGCGGCGCACCAGAGTGGTGGGCAACGTCACGGTCATTGAGGCATCACCGTCGATCGAAGCCAGCAACACCCGGATCATCTCTCGCGCAATTCGGTCGAATGGCTGCGCCATCGTGGTGAGGGGCGGCCTGGTCTCCAAGGCCACAGGGGAGTCGTCGAAACCGACCACCGCCACGTCGTCGGGCACTAGGACGCCACGCCGCTCGAACTCATCCATGACCCCGGCTGCCAACAAGTCGGAGGCGGCAAACAGGCCGTCGAAACTCACCCCCCGGTCAAGCAATTCTGCCGCAGCCGTCCGCCCGTCCTCTCTGGCGAACCGAGCCACCTCCACCACCAACGCGGCGTCATAGGCGGACCCCACCACGTCCCGGTAGCCGTCCAACCGGTCCCGGCCACCTGGCAGATCGCCCGGACCGGCCACCGTCGCAATCGCCTGGCAGCCGCGCTGCTGCAAGTAGCGCACCGCTTGGCGAGCGCCGTCCCTGTCATCGGCACTGACGTATGAGATCTTGCCGCCGTAGCCCATGGGCGCGCCGCAGATCACAGTCGGCACGTGGGACTTGGCCAAGCGCTGGATCAGGCCGGCGCTGGAGGTGTGTGGTGACACCAACACCACCCCGTCGAAGTGGCCCGTGGTGATGTAGCTCTCCAGCCGGGTCCTGTCCTTGTCGGCGCCCGCCAGCATCAAGCCCATCACCAGGTCATGTTCGGCCAGGTTGTGGGCCACGCCACGCAGAATCGGTTCGAACACCGGGTCTGCAAACAGGGAGTGCTCCGACTCGACCAGCACCAGGGCCACCGAGTTGGACCGGCCGGAAGCCAGCGAACGGGCGTGACGGTTGGCGGAATACCCGGTCTGTTCGATGGCGGCCTCAACCTTGGCTTCTGTCTCTGGCGCCACCCAGTGACCGCCGTTGACGACCCGCGAAACTGTGGCCCTTGAAACCCCGGCTATCGCCGCCACATCGCTGATTGTTGGACGGTGATTCGGGTCCTCGGCCTTCACGCACCAATCCTAACGTCAGGCCTTGACCGCACCGGCGGCCAGGTCAACCCGCCAGTACCGCTGCAGCGACAGGAACAGGGCGATCAACGGAATGATCGACAGTAACGCTCCAGTGATGACCAGCGCGTACATAGCCGGGTACTGGGAACCCTGGTTGACCAGACTCGATAGACCAACCGTGAGCGGATACAACTGGTCGTTGCCCAGCATGATGAACGGCAACATGTAGTTGTTCCAGATCGCCACGAACTGGAACAAGAAGATGGTGATGAGACCCGGCAGCATCATGGGCATGGCGATCGACCGGAAGATGCGCCAGGTGTGGGCACCGTCGGTCCGGCCGGCTTCGATCACGTCGGTGGGCACGGCCGCCCCGGCGTAGACCCTGGCCAGGTAAACCGAATAGGGCGAGATGATGCTGGGCAGCAACACCGACCAGTAGGTGTTGGTCAGGCCCACCTTGGCCAGCAACAGGTACTGCGGAATGGCCAGCACCACGCCGGGCACCAGCACCCCCACCAGGAGGATGTTGAAGGCCAGTTTCTTGCCTCGGAAATTGAACTTGGCCAGGGCGTAGCCGGCCATCGCCGAGATCAGAGTCGACAGGCCGCCGCCAACCGCGGCGTAGAGGGCGGAGTTACCCATCCAGCGCCAGAAGAGACCGTCACGCATGTCGGTCAGGTTGGCGATGTTGGTGAACAAGTTGCCGGAAGGCGAGAAAGTGAAGGTGCCGAACAGCTCGGCCGTGCTCTTGGTGGCTGCCATCAGAACCCAGGCCACCGGCATCAGGCAGTAGAACGCACCCAGCAGCAGGATGATGGTGGAGGGCCAACCGATACGGTCGCGGCGCCCATTCCGTTGTCCGTCCCGGCGCCCGTGCGCTTGACTACTGGTCTTCATTGAAGGCCCTCCCTTGGACTAGGCGCAGGAAGCCGAACGAAACCAAGAAGGTAACAAAGGCGACCACGATTGAGGAGGCCGCCGCCGAGAAGATGTCGTCCCGCACAAAGGCGTCGCGGTAGATCTTCATCAACGGTGTCCAGGTGGATGGGACGGTGTTAGTCAACGGTTTCAGCGTCATCGGTTCGGCGAAGACCTGTAGCGTGGAGATCAGGGAGAACAACAGGGTCATGATGATGGCTGGGGCCACGATGGGCACCTTGACCCGCACCGCGATCTGGAATTCGGTGCAGCCGTCAAGCACTGCCGCTTCATACAGTTCGCTCGGTATGGCCTTCAGCGAGGTGTAGATGACAACCATGTTGAAACCCACCCCACCCCACAAGGCAATGTTGGCCACCGCGAAGGTGATCAGGTTGGGCGACACCATGTTGGGCAACGAGACACCGGCTCGGCCCGCCAACCAGTGGAACGGCGAAACGGCCGGCAGGTAGAGGAAGCCCCACATGAGGGAGGAGATCACGGCCGGCACGGCATAAGGCAGGAAAATCGACACCCGGGAGAACTGCTTCAGCCGGGCCCTGCGTGAATCCAGCAGCAACGCGAAGATGGTGGCCAGCAGGATCATGGTTGGTACCAGCACCAAACCGTAGATCAGGACACGTCCCACCGAGGCCAGGAATTCCGGATCCGACAATGCCTTGGCGTAGTTCTCAAGCCCGTTCCATACCTCCTTGCGGGCACCCTTGCCCAGACCCAGGCCTTGTGTCTTGTAGGTGCGGAACGACAAGAACAGCGCGTAGCCGATGGGCGCAACCATGAATAGGACGAACAGCACCGCAACCGGGGTCAAGAAGCCCCAAGCGGGCAAGTCGCGCCACAGTTGACGCTTGCGCTTGCGGGGTCGGCGGGTGGTGCCCGCAGGCGTCGCTGTGGGAGGCGACGCCGATGGCGTGGCTTGGGCGGCGGTCATCTGGGTCTCGCTTCGGGTTGGCCTCTTGGGCTGGTGCACGATGTCGCGTGGTGGCTGTGTGGAAGAACGCCAGCCTGTGGCGTGTAGTCAAACAGGCGGGACTAGCCGGGCCGACCGGTGGCGCTGCGCGTTCGTGCCACCGGCCGACACCGGGTTCTGGTCTGGCGTTACTCAGCGACGGCGAAGCCCGAACTGATCAGATCTTCCAGAGTCAGGCTTTGCATAGTGTCCACAGCCGCCACGAAGGCGTCCTGGCTCTTCTGCTCGCAGGCCTTGCCGAATTCGTCGTTGTAGGCCGAGTAGGCCACATTGACGTTGGGCCCGTAGGTGAACGGGTTGACGGTGCCGGCAATCTGATTGAGCAGATCAACATAGTCGGTCTGCGCCGCCATGAAGGCCGGGGGTTCGGTCATCACCTTGGTACGCAGATCATCGGCCGCCGGGTATTGGCCAAGCTCGGCCATGGCCTTGACGCCCTCCTCGGAGGCATTCAGCCAGGAAATGAACTGGGCGGCCTCGGCCGGGTGTTCCGACTGGGCGGTAATGGCGGTGCCAGAACCGCCCCACGTGCCGGTGGCCGGGTTGGCGGCGTCCCACTGCGGCAGCGGTGCGGCCTTCCACAGACCCTGCGTGTCAGGCGCGTTCGAGATCAAGACCGACGGTGCCCAAGAGGCGGACAACCAGCCGACCTGGGTGCCGTCGGCCAGGGCGGCGACCCATTCCGGGGTGTACATGGGAGTGTTCAGAATGGCACCCTCTTCGACTAGGCCGCCCCAGTATTCGGCCACCTTCTTGGTGGCGTCAGAGTTGACATCAACCGTCCAAGAATCATCCTTGATGCCCCACCAAGAGGCGCCGGCCTGTTGGGTCATGCCGGTGAACCAACCGGCATCGTTCGAGCTGAACGTGCCCAGGTAGGCGTTGGGATCCTTCTCTCGCACTTGCCGTGCGACCTCGGCGTATTCGTCCCAGGTGGTTGGAACCGTCAGGCCCCACTCTTCGAATTTGTCGGCCCGGTAGAAGAAGGCCAGCGGGCCGAAGTCACCGGGCACAGCATAGACGGCGTCAGTGCCCAGGGTGACTGAGTTCCACACCGCGTCGGTGAACTGGCCCTTGACCGACGGATCGAGGTACTCCGTCATGTCGATCAGGGCGTCCCCCACCACCAGCGTTGGGATCATCTGATACTCGGAGTGCATGATGTCCGGCGCGCCCGAACCGGCCTTGATGGCCGTCAGCAGTTTGGCAATGGCCGGGTCGCCGCCGTCCATCGTCACGAGTGTCACGGTGATGCCGTTGTTCTTGGCGTTCCACTGGTCAACGATGTTCTCGATGCCAGGGGCCCAATCCCAGTAGATCAGTTCGACCGGGGTCTCGCTGCCGGGAGGGTTGTTGAGGTCGTAGCCGCTGGTGGCGCCATCGCCCTGCGATGTGTCGCCATCGGCCGCAGTGTCGCCACCGGCCGCAGTGTCGCCACCGGCCGCGCTATCTGTGGCTGTGTCGCCGCTAGTGGAGCCGCCGGTGGCACTGTCGCCATCGGAGCTGGAGCAGGCGCCGAGTGTGAGGGCCAGGGCGGCGGTCACTGCCGCCAGGCGAGCCCATGTCCGATTGTTCACTGTTCTCTCCTTCAGTCGTCATCGACTAGTGGGGTCATGTGCGCGCCATCCTTGGCCGCGCCTGGTACCCGATCCTGTAATCGGTTTCAGTTTGTCCCAGATCGCCTGGTCCTGTCAAGAGTGCAGGTCAACCGTATATGACTGGCCTAAGGAGTAGCAGGAATGCTCGGTCTTGGTCGAGGCATTTCTGTTCAATGCTAAGATCGCTCTCAGTCTGTACCGGTCATCAAAGGAGATCGTGGTGCCAACCCTGACCATCAAGGCCGCCCCACCGCCTGGGCCCATCCACCGTCCGGCTATGTCGAACACGATCGACCGACACCACCACATCGCGTTGACCTCGGCCTATGTGGAACTAGATGGCGTCCCCACCATCCCCGTCGCAGGCGAGATCCACTACTCGCGATTGCCACGCCACCGCTGGGCCGAACGTCTGGCCTACCTGAGGTCGGGCGGCATCACCGTGGCCGCCTCATACATCTTTTGGAACCACCACGAACCGATAGAGGGTCAAGCCTCGTTCGAAGGCAACCTCGACTTGGCCGCCTTCGTGCGTGAGGCGCAACGCGCCGGGCTTCTGGTGGCTCTGCGCCCGGGCCCTTGGGTCCACGCCGAATCTCGCCACGGTGGCCTGCCCAATTGGGTGGCTGAAGCCGGGCATCCCGTGCGGCAGGACGACCCCACCTACCTGGCCAAGGTGGCCACATGGTTCGGCCGCCTGGGCGATCACCTCAATGGCCTGCTGGGACCCGATTCCCCCGTGGTGGTCCTCCAAGTGGAAAACGAACTGTATGACAACCCTGCACACCTTCTTACCCTCAAACGCCTGATGCGCGAAGCCGGCCTGGTGGCACCCATCTGGACCGCCACCGCCTGGGGCTCGGCCAACCTGCCGGTGGGCGAGGTCATGCCCCAGTTCGGCGGCTACGGCGACGGCTTCTGGGTGCCGTCCCACGAAGGCTGGCATCACACCTTCCGCGCCCACTACCACTTCTCCACCCAGTGGGATGACCCCGGTATCGGCTCCGACGTGCGCGAATCACCGGTTCTTGGTGCTTCACCCAGTGGCCCCCTGAACCAGCCATCGCCGGATTTCCCCATTGCCACCTGTGAGTTGGGCGGCGGCATGGCCACGGCCTATCACCGCCGGCCTGCCCCCGCTCCACTAGATGTGGCAACCATTGCCCTGACCAAGATCGGTCAAGGCTCCGCCTGGCAGGGCTATTACCTGTACGCGGGCGGCACCAACCCGCACCGGGAGCTACCGGTCCACGAATCCCATGAGACTGGCTACCCCAACGACATGCAACACCTGGGCTACGACTTCCACGCCCCCATCGGCGAGGCCGGCCAACTGCGCTACAGCCATGCCCTTCTGCGGCAACAACATGCCTTCCTGGCTAGTTTCGGCAGTGAACTGGTTCACTCGTCGCCGGCCCTGCCGGCCGGCGCCTTCAGTTCCGTTTATGACAAGACGAACCTCCGATGGGCCGTGCGCGCGGACGGTGGCAGCGGCTTCCTGTTTATCGCCTGGCACCAACCACACGATCCGCTGGAGCCCTACTCACAAGCCCAGTTCCAGGTGGACTTAGGGTCAGCCGGTTCTGTCACACTGCCGGACAGCCCAATCGACATTCCTGTCGGCACGTTGGCCTGGTGGCCGTTCAACCTGGACCTGGGCGCAGCCAAGCTGAAGTGGGCCACTGCTTCCCCAGTGGCTCGCCTGTCGCTGCCCGATGGCGCTCCCGCCGTGGTGCTGCTGGCCTCGCCCGGCATTCCGGTCCGGTTCGCGCTGCCCGCCGGGACAAAGGCCACCGGTCGGGTCGGCTCCAGTCTGGCCCGGATCGACCAGACTACGGACGGCGACGTGTGGCAATGGGCAGGCGACGACATCGAGCTTGTTGTGGTGGACGGCGCCAGTCTCCTGTTGGTGCCCGCCAGCCAGGCCCACACCTTCTGGCTGCTGGACCGGCCGGGTGGGGAAGAGGTCTGGTTCAGTGAAGCCGATCTGGCGGCCGATGGCGACCGGCTGGTGGTGCGCTCCGAGACTGCCGTACCGGTTGTGCGTCGGTTCGACACAGCCACGGGAGGGCTGATTCGGGTGCCGCTGACCGCCATCGGGCAGACACCGGAGCGACTGGAACTGCCGTTCCGCTGCCTGCGCCCGGCGGACCCGGTTCCAGCCGGCGGCTACGGCGAGCTGTCGCCTGGCCGTGCCACCGCCCCCACACTCCAGCAGGTGACCGAACTGGGAGCGGTCTGGCGGATCGACCTGCCAGAACACCCTTCTCCGCAGACCCGCCTCGAATTGGTTTGGGAGGGTGACGTGGCCAACCTGTGTACCATCGGTGGCGCCGTTGTCGACGACGACTACTGGGATGGCACACCTTGGGTGGTGAACCCATACGACCTGGGGCTGGCAGGCGCCATCGAATTGCTGCTGCTACCCCTGCGGCCGGATGCCCCTGTCCACGTGCCCGCGGCCGCCCAAACTCGCCGGGACCAGGCCGCACCGGCCGTCTTGGGCGAACTCAAGGCCGCCACCCTCACCACCAGCGGCCTTTGGGAGGCTCAGACATGAGCGCAACTGAAAAGACCATTATTCTGGTCACCGGCTCATCTGACGGGATCGGTGCCCAGACTGCACGCAATCTCGCCGTACAAGGTCACGCCGTGGTGGCTCACGCCCGTTCTGTTGCCCGGGCCGAAGCCGCCCGGGCGGTGTTGCCGCCGGGTATGCCGATCGTCATCGGCGATTTGTCGCTGCAATCCGAGGTGAGGTCTTTGGCCGAACAAGCCAGTCGTCTTGGCCGGATTGGCGTTATTGTGCACGCGGCCGGCACCGCTGCCGGGCCTGCCCGCACCGTCACCAGGGACGGAGTCGAAACCACCTTCGCTGTCAACACTCTGGCGCCCCATCTCCTGACCAAGCTCCTGTCTCCGAGCGCTCCGTCCCGGGTGGTGTTCGTGGCTTCGGATTCATTCCGGCATTCTCGGCTTGACTTGACCGACATCGAACTGCTGCACGGCTGGAGCCCGGCGCTGGCCTACGCCAACTCCAAGCTGGCGGTTTCGGCCCTGGCCATGGCTTGGGCGCGGCACTTGCCCAACGCGCTGGTCAACGCCCTCCACCCCGGTTGGGTGCGCACCAAGATGAGCCCTGCCGAAGCGCCCCTCTCGGTGGCCGAGGGGGCCGACACCCCAACTTGGCTGGCCGCCTCGAACGATCCGGCCGCGCTGGTGACCGGTGAGTTCTTCACCAACCGCAAGCCGGACCACTTCAACCCCCAGGTGTTCGACCAAGCCGCGCAAGATGCCGTTTTCACAGCCTGTGAGGCCCTAATCCGGGCGTAACTGCAGGCTGCTGCGCGTCAGCGTTCTTCGGGGATCATCTCGATGCAGCCGCAGGGGCATTCGGCGGCGCAGATGCCGCAACCCTTGCAGTAGTCGTAGTTGATCTCGTAGCGCCGGCCGGGGCCCAGCTTGATGATGACATCGTCCGGGCACAGGCCGTAGCAGTTGTCGCACTCCAGGCAGTTGCCGCAGCTCATGCAGCGGCGGGCCTCGAACAGGGCGGACTCGGTGGACAGGCCCTGCACCACTTCCTCGAAGCCGGAGGTGCGGCGAGCCGCCTCCAACTCGGGCCTGGACTGGAGCGGCGCGTCCGCGTAGTACCAGGTGTTCAGGCGGCTGAACAGGGCTTTCGCCTCGCGCGACGGCGCCTCGTAGACGGCCCCGCGCAGCCAAGCGTCCACGTTGCGGGCGGCCAACTTGCCTTGCCCCACCGCCACCGTGGCCGTGCGGTCACCGGGGGCGGCATCGCCGGCCGCGAACAGGCCCGGCCGGGACGTCATCATGTGTTCGTCCACCGCGATGACGCCGTTATCCACCGTGACGCCGTCCACGCCATCAAGCACCGACAGGTCGGCATCTTGGCCGATCGCCAACACCACCGTGTCCGCCTCAACCTCGTCGAACACGCCGGTGGGCCGCGGGCGGCCCTCGGCGTCCAGTTCCATCCGCTCAATCACCACGCGGCCCTGGTCAACCTCCGAAATGGTGCTAAGCCACTTCACCCGGATGCCTTCGCTCAAGGCCTCCAAGTATTCCTCCTCGTGGGCCGGCATCTGCTCCTTGGTGCGGCGGTAGATGATGACCGCGTCCTCGGCGCCCAGGCGCTTAGCGGTGCGGGCCGCGTCCATGGCCGTGTTGCCGCCACCGTAGATGGCGACCCGCCGGCCCAGCATGGGCGGCGACCCGGCCGAGGTGTCACGCAACAGCTTCACCGCGTCCATCACCTTGGCGGCGTGGCCGGCCGGGATGTTGACGTGATGGCCCACACCGGCGCCCACACACAACACCACGGCGTCGAAGCCCGCGGTCTCGGCCGCGAAATCGGTCACCCGGTGGCCGGTCTCGATCTTGATACCCATGTTGACCAGACGCGACACCTCGGCATCGATCACGGCCCGGGGCAGCCGGTAGGCCGGAATGCCGTACCGCAGCATGCCGCCCGTGGCCTCCTGCGCCTCGTAGATGGTCACCTCGTGGCCCAGTTTGCGCAGGTGGTAGGCGGCGGACAGGCCGGACGGGCCAGACCCCACCACCAGCACCCGCTTGTGCGACAGGGTGATGTCCACCGGCACCTCGAACTGCCAACCGTGCTCAATCGCTTGATCGCCCAGGAACCGTTCGACGGCGTTGATGCCCACCATCTCGTCCAGGCCGCCACGGTTGCAGGCGGTTTGGCACGGGTGGTAGCAGACCCGGCCCATGATGGCGGGCAGCGGGTTCTCTTGGGTCAGGCTGCGCCAGGCCCGCTCGTAGCCCTCGCCGGCCTCTTGGGCCTCATACAGCCAGGCCTGGATCTCTTCACCCGCCGGGCAGGCGGCCGAACAGGGCGGCAGCAGGGACATGTAGACGGGACGCTCGGTGCGCCACGAACCGGTCAGGTAGCGTACGGACGAACCGGCCGATGCCGACAGGCCAGGGGGGACAACGACGGCGGTCATGCTGCGGCTCCTTCCGGCAACAGGTTGTACATCCTGATGTTGCGGTCCGCCAACCGGCGTATCCGCTCCAACGCGGCCTCGTCGGCATTGGCGCCGAACAGGTGGGCGAAGCGCCGCTGCAGCTTCAGGTAGTCCTCCACCGGTACCCGCTCGCGGATCTTGGTGGATGACTTCAGTTCGCCATATTCGGCCTCGAAGACAGGGAACAGGCCGCACTGGGTGGCCAGGCGGGCCACCTTGATCGAATCGGCCGACTTGGTGCCCCAACCCAGCGGGCAGGTCACCAGCACATGCAGGTAGCGGGCGCCACGGTGTGACATGGCGGTGCGCACCTTGGCCTCCAGGTCACGCAGGTCCGCCACCGTGGCCGTAGCCACATAGGGGATCTCATGGGCCATGGCGATCTTGGGCATGAACTTGCCTTGACCGAACGTGTTGCCGGGCTGGCGGCCCACCGCCGGGGTGGTGGCGGTGCGGGCGGCCGGCGGGGTGGCGCCGGACCGCTGCACACCCGTGTTCATGTAGGCCTGGTTGTCGTAGCAGACATACAGCACGTCATCGTTACGTTCGAACATGCCGGACAGGCAGGCCATGCCGATGTCGGCCGTGCCGCCGTCGCCCCCCTGCGCGATGACGCGGATGTCGCCGCGGCCCGTCACCGCGTTGACGGCGGCGATGCCTGTGGCCACCGAGGCGGCGTTGGCGAACAGCGAGTGGATCCACGGGATCTTCCAGGCCGATTCGGGATACAGCGTGGAGAAGACCTCCAGGCAGCCGGTGGCGTTGGCCACCATCAGCTTGCCGTCCGTCACCTCCATGGCGGTGTCCAGCACCCAACGGGCGGCCAGCGCCTCGGCGCAGCCCTGGCAGGCGCGGTGGCCGTGCGTCAGCGACGAGGCCCGGTCCTGCCAGGCCTGCACCGAGCGGTCTTGTTCATCCAGCAGGCGGTTGCCCACCACCAGGGTGCCGGTTTGCATGAAGGGGATGTTGACCTTCGCCATGGCTCAGCCCACCTTTCCTACCAGCTCGGTTTTCAGGTCCATGAACTCCAGTTCGCCCAGATCACCGGCCTTGCCTCGCGTCAGCGTCTCCGCCAGGGACTGTTCCGTGATGGGCCGGCCGCCCAGGCCGCAAACCACCGAGTGCAACGGGATGCCCAGCCGCGCCATCGAGCGCCGCACGTCGAAACTGAGCACGCCGCCCACACCCAAGGTGAGCGCCCGGTCCAGTACCACCACGCGGTCCGCCGCCCCGATGGCTTGACGCACCGAGGTGGCCGGGAACGGCCGGTAGGAACCCAGCGTGATCAGGCGGGTGCGCACACCCCGGTCCCACAGCGTTGGCGCGACGGCCTGCATGGTGCCCATGACCGAACCCATGCCGATAACCGCGATCTCGCCT
The DNA here is from genome assembly GCA_031272885.1 of Bifidobacteriaceae bacterium. Taxonomy (GTDB): domain Bacteria; phylum Actinomycetota; class Actinomycetes; order Actinomycetales; family WQXJ01; genus JAISSX01. The sequence continues at coordinate 68,465 of JAISSX010000037.1, forward strand.
TGACGGGCCGGGCGGTCCTCGCCATCGGGCCCCCACACGCGCACGGGCTTGCCGGACGGCCGCCCGAAAGCCTCCTCGAACTCGCGGGTGACCCGCTTGATGACGTCGTTGGCGTGGAACATGACCTGGTGGGCCATGTACTTGGTCTCGGTGAAAACGTCCGGCCCGGCCATCATGCCCATCGAACGCGGTTCGGCGATGTCGAGTTTCTCCAACGGTTTGATGGGCGGCAGGAAGGCGTCCACCTGTTCCTGGGTGGGAATCTCCACCACGTCCGAGGCGTGGGTCAGGACGAAGCCGTCCATGCAGACCATGATGGGCAGCGACAGTTCTTCGGCGATCTTGTAGGCGATGATGTGCAGGTCAAGCGCCTCTTGGTTGTCCACCGCGTAGAGCTGCAGCCAGCCGGAGTCACGCTGCGACAGCGAATCCGATTGGTCGTTCCAAATGTTGATAGGGGCGCCGATGGCGCGGTTCGCCACCGTCATGACGATGGGCAGCTTCAGGCCGGAGGCGTTGTAGATGGCCTCGGTCATGTAGAGCAGGCCCTGCGAAGCGGTGGCGGTGTAGACACGCCCGCCGGCCGCGCTGGCGCCGATCGACACCGACATGGCGGCAAACTCGGATTCGACGTTGATGTAGTCGCAGTTGGCCAGTTTGCCGGTGCGCACCAGGCCGCTCAAGGCCTCCACGATGTGGGTTTGCGGCGAAATGGGGTAGGCGCAGACCACAGACGGGCGGCACAGGGCCACGGCCCTGGCGATGGCTTGGGAGCCTTCGAGTAGCTCAGGCATTGACAACCTCCGGTGAGCCGGCAATCGGGATGGGTAGTTCGGCCGTGGACGGCTTGTCCACATCCACGGGGGCGATGCCGTGCGGCGCACCTTCGTCTTCGTGGCCGCGGTGGTCTATCACCCACTGGTAGGCCACTTGGGCGCTGCGTGAGTTGCCTTCCGCCACCTTGCCCTTGAACAGGCCGTTGATCGAGTTGACCACGGCTTCCAGCGTGACCTGCCCGGTCAGCGCGGCAAAGGCGCCCAGCAGGGCGGCCGAGGGAATGGGCCGGCCCAGGTATTCCCGCACGATGTCGTCCGCCGGCACGGTGGCCAGGTGGCCGGATTCCTTGGGGGCGCCGGGCTGGGCGGCCCGCACTTCGTTGGGGCTTTCCCGGGTGTTGACCACGGCCCAGCCGCCCTCCACCAGGCCTTCGAAGACGTCCATGGTGCGCAGCAGGGTGGGGTCTTGGATGATGACGGCGTCTGGGTGGTTGATCGGTTCGCGGGTCAGGATTTTCTGGTCCGAGAAGCGGGTGTAGGCCACCACTGGGGCGCCCATGCGCTCCGACCCGAAACTGGGAATGGCCTGAACTTGGGCGCCGCCGGCAAAACCGGAGCGGGCCAGCAGCTCCGATGCGGTCACCACCCCTTGGCCACCTCGGCCGTGAATGACTGTCTGGAACATGTGCCTCCCCCACCTATGAACGTCTAGTTGCCCCGGGCGCACGACAGATTACCCCAAACATGGGATGTTTTGCCGCCTACTTTCGATTGTAGCTCGCGGGTCTTTTCTTGACCTGCGCCTTAACGCCCAGACTTGCTCACATAAATAACGAAATATAACCCTTGCGAATATGTCTTCCCAGAGGCATTAGCCGAACTAGGAAGCGGCGGTTAGGTTGACCGTGACCGGGGGGAGGCCTTCGGCCACGGCCCGGACCTGGATGGTCCCCTCGCCAGTGGGCCGGATGACGGCCAAGGCCCGGCCGTCGAAGGTCTGCCAGGTGGGGGAGTCGAACCGTTCGGCCGTCTTGGGGTTGGCGCTGCACAGCCCGGCCAGACAGCCGGGCCCGGACACCTCGACGGTCACCGGCCGGTCCCAGGCGGTGGCCAGGCAGCCGTCGCCGTCCCGCAGTTCGAGCGCCACGTACGACAGATCAGCCGGGGAAGCCTTCAAGCGGACCCGATCCGCCGTGGCGGCCAACTGGGTGGGCTCGGCGGCGGTATCCAGGCCGTGGCGCGCCACCTCGGTCCCGTCGCGGTAGGCCACGGCCTCAAGCCAGCCGGGGCGGTAGACCGTCTCGAACACCGCCAGGCGAGATTTCTCCAAGCCAATCGCACTGCGGGCGAACTCCTCTCCGTCCAGCAGCAAGGCAACCTGGTCGGCGTCCGCGTAAACCTCCACCGTGATCGGCTTGCCCTCGAAGCCGGGCCAGGTCCAAGAGCCGATCGAATCGCTCCACGCCCAAGGTGTTTGCGCCACGATCGTGTCGTCATGGTGTTCGGGCCGGCGGACCGCGATGTAAGGCTCCGTGCGCAGGCCGTAGACGATCTCCCGGTAGTAGGAGATCGGACGGCGGAAACCGGTGATGTCGATGTCGCCGCACCACGCCGTCAAGGAGGGGAACCCCGGTGCGGGTATGGACGCGGCATCGGCCACTTCGCCGTAGAGGGTGGCGCCCAGGCCAACCTCACCCAGGTAGTCCCAGCCGGTCCAGGTGAAATCGCCGATGACGTGCGGATGGGCTTGAACCATGGGCCACAACAGACCGATCCGCGAACCGAACGTCTCCGAACCCACCACCACCCGGTGGGGGAAGCGTTGGGCGTCCGGCCCGTAGCGTTCCTCGGCATAGTTGAGGCCCACGATGTCGAGCGCGGCCGCGGTCTCTTCGGTGCGGCGGGTGACGGTTTCGCTGGAACTGAGGCGATTGTTGACCTCCTCCAGGCCGCCGGCCAGGGCTTCGTTGACCCCAACCGCCTCCTCGCCCAGTTCGTTCAGAGCCACCAGGGTCAGGCTGAAGGCGCTGGTGATGGGCCGGGTCGGGTCGAGGGAACGCAGGTGCTCGGCCAAGGTACGGGCCAACACCGCGCCATGGGGGCTGCCGATTTCACCGATCTCGTTGCCGATCGAATACATGATGACCGAAGGGTGGTTGTAGTCCTTGGCCACCATGGCGCCCAGATCCTCGCGCCACCATTCCGGGAAGTCCATGGCGTAGTCGTAGGGGCTCTTGAAACGAACCCACATGTCGAAGGCCTCGTCCATCACCACCACGCCCAGGCGGTCACAGGCCTCGAGCAGCGCTTCGGAGGCCGGGTTGTGGGCGGAACGGATGGCGTTGAAGCCGGCCGCCTTGAGCAGTTCGACCCGGCGTTCCTCGGCCCGCGGGATGGCGGCGGCGCCCAAGGGGCCGTTGTCGTGGTGGATGCAGGCGCCACGCAGCAACAGCGGCTGTCCGTTGAGGCGCAGCCCGTGGCGCGGGTCCACGGTGATCTTTCGCACGCCGAAGCGGGCCGTGACGGGATCGTCCCCGTCCAGGGCAACTTGGACGGTATAGAGGTGCGGCTGGTCGAGGCTCCACAGCCGGGGCCGGTCCAGGTAGAAGCGGTGACGGACCACCTGGGTGGTGCCGGGGGGCACCGTGGCGGGGCCGGACTGCTGGTCTACCGGCGCGCCATCGGCATCCGTGATCCGGGTTTGGACGGCGGCCGCCGCGGTGCCGAGGCCGCGGTTGGTGACAGTCACCGCCACCTCGACCACCGCCTGGTTGCCAACCAGATCGACGGTGGTGGCCCGGACGCCATCGGGCACCAGGTGCAACGGGTCAAGCACATGCAACCGCACGTCGCGGTGGAGGCCGGCCCCCGAATACCAGCGGGTGTCCTGCCCGGTGCGGACCTCAACCCGCAGGTCGTTCGGTTCACCCGGCCGCAGGAACGGGGTGGCGTCAACGAAAAACCGGGCGTAGCCGTTGTTGCGGTGCCCGGCAAACTCCTCGTTGACGAAGACCTGGGCGTGGCGCATGGCCCCACCGAATTCCAGCAGCACCACCTTGCCGGCCCATGCCGACGGGACGTCGAAGGCCTTCAAATAGGCGAAGGCGGCCGGCGGGTAGTAGGCACTGGAGCCCTGCCCGGGGGCATCAGCGGTCCGGACCGTGTCCCGCATGGCATCGTGGGGCAGGGTCACGGCCAGCGGTTTGGCGGCATCGGGGCCCAGCGTGGCGAAGGCACCCAGCGGCTGGCGGACCCGCCAACCCTCGTTGAAGTCAAGAATCATGGTGTCATTCCTAAGTGGGACCAGTTCCTGGGGCGACTGGCCATTGGCCCCGCAGACGAATAATCCCACGGGCTGGGCGGCCTGGGCGGGGACCTCCGGGAGGGGCTATAACTGATGTCATGGCTTTGACCGTTGACCTGCGCTCAGACACCGTGACCAAACCCTCGCCCGCCATGCGGGCCGCCATGGCCGCCGCCGTGGTGGACGATGACGTGGTGGGCCGCGACCCCACCATGGTGGAACTAGAGGAGCGCACCGCCGCCCTGCTGGGCAAGGAGGCCGGGCTGTACCTGGTGTCCGGCTGCATGTCCAACCTGACCGCCCTGATGACCCACCTGCACCGGGGCGACCGCTTCCTGGCCCCGCGCCACGCCCACATCCTGTCCCACGAGCTGGGCACCGCCGCCCACATCGCCCTGGGTGTGCCACTGGAACTGCCTTGGACCTACGCCCCCGGTGTGCCGGCCCCGGCCGATGTGGCCGAAGTGGCGGCCGAAGAACCGGCCCACCATTCTTACTACGAGTTGATCACCCGCCTGCTGTGCCTGGAAAACAGCCACAACCACGCCGGCGGCTTCCTGATCCCGCAGGACGTCAACGACGCACTCATCGCCGAAGCCCACCAGGCCGGCTGGCAGGTCCACCTGGACGGTGCCCGCATCTGGCATTCGGCCGCCGCCCAAGGCATCACGCCGGCCGCGGCGGCCGGGGCGGCCGATTCGGTGTCGGTGTGCTTCTCCAAGGGCCTGGGCGCCCCGGTCGGTTCCGTCCTGGTGGGCTCCAAAGACTTCATCGAAGGGGCCCGGCGCAACCGGAAGATCCTGGGCGGCGGCATCCGCCAAGGCGGTGTACTGGCCGCCGCCTGCCTGGTGGCACTGGATGAAGAACTGCCGCGCATCGACCAAGACCGGGTGCGGGCAGACCGCCTGGCCGCCGGGCTACGAGAAATGGGCTTCGACGCTCCCGCCCCGCAAACCAACATCCTGCTGGTGACACCGCCCGCCGCCTGGGGGCTGAGCGCGCCGCAACTAGCCCAAACCTGGACCGAGGCCGGCATCGGCTGCCACGTGATGGGGCCGGCCGTACGGCTGGTGACGCACCGCGACATCGGCGACAGCGACATCGCCACAGCGCTGGAACTGATCGCCGCCTCGGTACCCCGCTAGCCCTGGCGAATCCCGGCACTAGCCGGCCGGCGCGGCCGCCGGCGTGGCAGACGCCGTGGACGGATCCGGCGTAGCCGAGGCCGTGGACGGATCAGGCGTCGGCGTTGGCGTGGACGGATCAGGCGTCGGCGTTGGTGTCGGCGTGGGTGGCGGTTCAGCCCCCTTCGATGGCGTCAACGTGATGGTGGTGCCCACGTAGGCCTTACCGCTCAGCGACTGGCTGGCCACCGTACCGATCGCATACGTGGTGGACCACTCGCCGTCCCAATTCCACTTGAAAGCAAAGCCGGCCTTCTCCAGCGCGTCTTCGGCTGCCGCCTGGGACATGCCCCGCACGTCCGGGATCTCGATCGGCACGCCGCGGTCCATGATCGAAGGAATCGGCTCGAACTCCAGCTTCTCGGCCCCTTCGAGAGCGGCATCCATGTACCACTTCCAGGTCACACCCGGCAGACCACCACCCGTGGTGTTGGACCAATACTGTTCGGCAATGCGGATGTTCTCCAACGGCTTCGACACGTCCGGGAAACCGGCCCACACAGCAGTGGCCAGCTGCGGCGTGTAGCCACAGAACCAAGCCGCCACCGAATTGTCGGTGGTACCCGTCTTGCCGGCCGCAACCCGGCCATCCGCCAGCCGCGCCGCTGTACCCGTGCCGCCGGTAATCACCCGCTGCAGCGCGCCCGTCACGCCATAGGCAATGTCCGGGTCGATCGCCTGGTGACAGTTGGCTGAAGGCACCGGCACCGACTTGCCGTCCGAATCGACAATCCGCTCGATCGCAATCGGGGTGCAGTACACGCCATCGGCCGCGAACGTGGCGTAGGCGGCCGCCATTGTCATCGGGGAAATCTCGTTGGTGCCCAACACCTGCGACGGCAGGTTCTCCCACGGCTGGCCGTCCGCCCGGTGAATCCCCAAGGCCTCGATCATCGCCTTGACCTGGCACAGGTCCAGTTTGAACTCCATCGCCACATAGGCCGAGTTGATGGAACTCTGCGTGGCCCGGTAGGCGTCCACCACGCCCTTAGCCGAGCCCTTGAAGGTCCAGGTCTGCAAGTGGATGTTGTCGCCGCCGCCGTCGCCGATGCCGCAGCCAATCGCCTTCCAGTCGGTGTTGGAATAGGTGGTCTTGGAGGCGTCGAATGGTTCACGCAGCGAGTGCCCCTCCGCCAGCCAGTCCGCCAGGATAATCGGCTTGAAGGTGGACCCGGCCTGGAACCCGGATGACCCGCCATCGGCCTTGTCGACGTTGTAGTTGACCGACGTGGAACGGCCCTCGGGTTCACCCAGCTTGTAGTGACGGTTCTGCGCCATCGCCTTGATCTTGCCGGTACCCGGTTCGATCGATGTCAGGGCATGCCCCACCCCAGAGGCATCATCGGTGGGAATGCGCTTCTCGATGGCGGCCACGGCATCGCCCTGCATCTTCAGGTCAAGGGTGGTGTAAACGTGCAGGCCGCCGCGGTAAAGCAGGTTTTCGCGTTCCTGCTGGGTGGCACCGAACTCTTCCGAGTTGCGCAGCACCGACAGCACGTAGTCGCAGAAGAACCCGGCCCGGTTGAACGTGTCCGAATCGGCCACCTCGCAGCCCGACTGGGGCTGGTGAATCGACAACGTCTTCGTCACATCTTGCGCCACCGCAATGTCGTATTGGGTCTGGGTGATGTAGCCCTCTTTCAGCATCCATTCGAGACACAGGTCACGGCGGGCCTGATTGGCTTCCGGGTGCTTCACCGGGTCCAGCCCGTTAGGGGACTGGGTGATGGCGGCAATCGTGGCCGCCTGCACCACCGTGAGATCGGCCGCGTGAACGCCGAAATAGTAGTAGGCGGCGGATTCCACGCCCCACTGGGACGGCCCGAACTGGGCGATGTTCAAGTAGCCTTCGAGGATTTTGGTCTTGCCGGCCTTCTTCTCAAGGGCGATGGCCATCTTGGCTTCCCGCAGCTTGCGGGCGTAGCTGGTCTCGCGCGCCTCGGTGGCCGCCTCGGCATCGTTCGCCAACACAGCCTGTTCGATCAGGGCGTTCTTGACGTACTGCTGCGTGATGGTCGAAGCGCCCTGCACCGAACCGGAGGTCGCGTTTGAGATGAAAGCCCGGATCATGCCCTGGGCGTCAACGCCGGAATGCTCCCAGAAGCGCCTGTCCTCCAATGCCACCACGGCGTCTTGCATCGGCTGGGAGATTTCGCTGAGCGGCACCACCACACGGTTCTGGGCGTAGAAGGTGGTGATCAGGGTGCCGTCCGAGGCATACAGGTATGACTTTTGCGACAGTTGGGGAATGTCCAGATCGTCCGGGACGGCCGCCAGCGCTTCGTCGGCTCCTTCCGCCAATGTCGAAGCGGCCTGCACCACCGGCACCGCTGGAATGGCCGCCAACAAACCGACCGTCAGCGACAACACCACAATCATCACCAAGCCAAAGATCCACTTGGTGCTCATCTTCAAGCCGGACAAGAACAACTCCACGGGCTAAGCCTAAGACAGACCGCTTGGGACGTGTCCTCCCAGGGGAGGTTTTTCACTCATCTTTCACGCGAAAGGCCGGTTCCGTACCCATTAGGCCCCGAGGCTTGAAGCCTCGTGGGAACCCCCTGGGTGCGGCACCGGCCTTTGCCCGATGTCGCCTGGCCGGCCGAGTCTGTTGGCTACCCGGCCGGCCTGATCGACCTAGTTCTCCTTGGACCGGGAGCGGAAGCCCGCCCGGATCCGTTCGCGGTTGACGGCGGCGATGGCGCGCAGCGGAATCTTCGCCGGGCAGGCCAGGGCGCATTCGCCGATCTGCGAACAGGGGCCAAACTCCTGCTCCATCTGGGCCACCATCGACCGCGCCCGCTTGGACCGCTCCTGCTGGGCGGCCGGGATCAACCGCAGGTGGGCCAGCTTGGCCCCCGTGAACAGGTAGGCGGCGCCGTTGGGGCAGGCCGAGACGCAGGCGCCGCAACCGATGCAGGCCGCGAAGTCCAACGCCTCTTCCGCGTCGTGGTGCGTGATGCGGATCGTATCGGCATCGGGCGCCGTGCCGGCATCGACCGCCACCGTGCCACCCGCCTGAATGATCCGGTCCAAACCGGTCCGGTCCACAATCAGGTCCCGGATGACCGGGAACGACTTGGCCCGGAACGGCGCAATCCGCACCGTCTGCCCGTCGTGGAACGACCGGACGTGCTGGCCGCAGGCCGGCACATTGTCCTCAGGGCCGTGCGGCACACCGTTGATGTCGATGCCGCACGTGCCGCAAATGCCTTCGCGGCAGTCCGATTCGAACGCCACCGGGTCTTGATCCTGTTCCACCAACTGGTGGTTCAGACGGTCAAGCAGTTCCAGCAGCGACATTTCGGGCGTCGCGTCGGTGATCTCGTGGGTTTCGAAGCGTCCCTGGGCCTGCGGGCCATCCTGACGCCAGACTTCAAGGATCAGTCTCACTTGTAGTTCCTTTGCTGCAGGGGGACCGCCACGAAGGTCAGCGGCTCATAGTTACGGATGTGCTTGCCGGCATCGGGCCCTGACTCGGCGGGAACCCCCCAGGCCGAACAGAAGCACCAATGCTCGTCATCGCGGGCCGCCTCGCCATCGATCTCATGATCGGTGCGGAAGTGGGCGCCGGCCGATTCGTCGCGGTCGAGCGCATCCACACACAGCAACTCCGCCAACTCGAGGTAATCCGCCACCCGGCCGGCCGTCTCCAGTTCCTGGTTCAGCCGGTCGCCTTCGCCGATCACCTTGACGTCACGCCAGAACTCTTCCCGCAGCTCGCGGATCAGGCCGATCGCCTTGGTCAAACCCTCCACGTCCCGCGACACCGAGGCGTAGCGGTCCATGATGGCGCCCAGCTTCTCGTGGAAGTAATCCGGCCCATGCGACCCGTTGACGGACAGCAGCCGCTCAACCCGGGCCTCGACATCGGCGATCGTCTGCGTCACTGCTGGGTCGTCGTGGGCCAACGGTTCCTTGCCCAGCAGACCGGCCAGGTAGTTCGGCACCGAATACGGCAGGGTGAACCAGCCGTCCACGCAGCCCGACAGCAGCGAGTTGGCGCCCAGGCGGTTGGCGCCGTGGTAACCCCAACCGGCCTCGCCACCCACGAACAGGCCGGGGATGGACGTCATCTGGTCGTAGTCGCTCCACAGGCCACCCATGGTGAAGTGGACCGACGGCGCGATCCGCATGGGCGTTTGGAACGGGTCTTCGCCGGTCAGCTCGTGATACATGTCGAACAGGTTCGAGTAACGTTCGCGGATGACCTTGGCGCCCAGGCGCTCGATGCCGGTCCTGAAGTCCAGGTAGACGGCGTTCTTCAGCGGGCCCACGCCATAGCCAGCGTCGATCCGTTCGCGGATGTTGCGGGACGCCACGTCGCGGGGCACCAAATTGCCGAACGCCGGGTAGCGCTCCTCCAGGAAGTAGAAGCGCTCCTCTTCCGGAATGTCGTTGGGGTCCCGGTCGTCATCCTTCTTGCGGGGCGCCCAGATGCGGCCGTCGTTGCGCAGCGACTCCGACATCAGGGTCTTCTTCGACTGCCACTGGGACATCAACGGCAAGGCCGTGGGGTGAATCTGGACGAAGCACGGGTTGGCGAAGAACGCGCCCCGCTTGTAGGCCCGCCAGATGGCGCTGGCGTTCGAGTTCTTGGCCAGCGTGGCCTTGTAGTAGATGTTGCCGTAACCGCCGGTGCACAACACCACAGCGTGGGCCGTCATGGCCCGCACCTTGCCTGTCACCAGGTCACGCACCACAATGCCCTGCGCCCGGCCGTCCTTGACGATGATGTCCAGCAGTTCCTGGCGTGAATGCAGCTTGCAGGTGCCGGCCGCCACCTGGCGGCTGAGCGCGTGGGCGGCGGCGATCTCCAACTGCTGGCCGGTCTGGCCGCGGGTGTAGTAGGTGCGGGACACCTGCACGCCACCGAACGAGCGGGTGGCCAACTGGCCGCCGTACTCGCGGGCGAAGGCGGCGCCGATGGCCTGCATGTGGTCGATGACGCGGATGCCTTCTTCGCCCAGGCGGTAGGCGTCCTGCTCGCGGCCGCGGTAGTCGCCGCCCTTGACGGTGTCCTTGACGAACCGGTCGATCGAGTCGTTGTCCACCTTGCGGGCGCGGGGCGAGTTGATGCCGCCCTGGGCCGCCACCGAGTGGGCCCGGCGCGGCACATCGTGGTAGGAGAACACCTCCACGTCGTAGCCCAGTTCACCGAGGGCCGCAGCGGCGCCGGCGCCGGCCAGGCCGGTGCCCACCACGATGATCTTGAAGCGGCGGCGGTTGGCCGGGTTGACCAGGTTGTAGTGCAGTTTGCGGTCGGTCCAGGCGTCACGCGGGTGGACGTCCGGCAGGTGGCCGTCCAATTCCTGCCCGATGACGCGCAGGGCGTCAAGGCTCAACGGGTCCACGGCAGTGCCTTTCCCTTCGGTTGCTTTGGCGGCGCTCATGAGATCACCCCTGCCAACACGGCCAGCGGAATGGAGGCGTTGCCGATCACGATCACCAGGGCGATCAGCCCGGCCAGCACCAGGAAGACGCTGCGGGTACGGCTGGCCGTGCCGCCGAAGTCGTTGATGATGGACCAGATGCCGTGTGACAGGTGAATCGCGATCAGCACCATGGTGATGATGTAGAAGGCGGCCACCGCCGGGCGTTCGAACGAGCCGATCAGGTTCTGATAGGCGTTGGTCACCACTTCGCCGTCTTCCAGCGTGTAAGTGGCCTTGCCGGAGAACGACTTGGAGGCCACACCCTTGGCGCCCACCGTCAGGTCAAGCAGGTGGAAGATGATGAAGCACAGGATGATCAGGCCGGTCCAGATCATGGTGCGGCCGGTCAGGGCGTGCCACTTGGCGGTGATGGCCCGGCCGAAGCCGCCGCGGGCCACACGGGCCCGGAAGAAGATCGTGGTGCCGGCGTAGACGTGCAACACCAGGCAGAGGGCGATGACGGCCCGGAAGGCCCACAGGAAGCTGGAGCCCGGCAGCAGCGGGTTCAGGAAACCACGCAGCCAGTGGGCGTACTCGTTGAAGTGCAACTCGGCATCGGGCAGGTAGACCTTCAGGTTGCCGGCCATGTGGAACAGCAGGAAGGCCACGAAGACCGAGCCGGTGACGGCCATGATGACCTTGAGAACCCAGGTCTCAGGTTTCTGCGGTGGTGAGGTGGCCGGTCGTTTGGCCACCGGGATCTGATCTACGTCAGATCGACTGACTACTTGCGAACTCACTCAGGACCTCCAGGCGCTGGGGTTCATCGACGGACAGGCTGGCTGACAGCGATTGTTCGCTGAAGCCGACAGCCAAATTTACCTCACGAAATGGCAAAAGAACTTCCCCATTGGGCCCGGTTAAGCCTGGTCAGCGCCGTTTTTTCGCTATTCCAATGATGCGTTAATCGAAGGGTGGCCGTTTTGGGGTCGTTGTTGTTTGACCGCGGTGATGTGACACCATGCCTGCGTGACAAACGCCGGTTTCCAGTTCTCGGTTGGGACTCGCCTGCCTGGCAAGCCCGGCCGCACCGGCGTCATCACCACCCCCCACGGCCAGATCCGCACCCCGGCCTTCATCCCGGTGGGAACGCGCGCCTCCGTCAAGGGGGTGCTGCCTGAGGCGATGGCCGCGCTGGGGGCTCAGGCAATCCTGGCTAATGCCTATCACCTGTACCTTCAGCCCGGCGCCGACGTGGTGGATGAGGCCGGTGGGGTGGGCCGGTTCATGAACTGGCCCGGGCCAACGTTTACGGACTCGGGCGGCTTCCAAGTGCTGTCGCTGGGGGCCGGTTTCAAGAAGGTGCTGGCGATGAGCACCGCCGGATTGGCGAACGATGACGTGATCGCCAAACAGTCCGGCCGCATGGCCCATGTGGACGATGACGGTGTGACATTCAAGTCACATTTGGACGGCTCGCTGCATCGCTTCACGCCCGAGGTGTCGATGACCGTGCAGCACCAGTTGGGGGCAGACATCATTTTCGCCTTCGACGAATGCACCACGTTGATGAACACCCGGCACTACCAAGAGGCATCGGTGGCCCGGACGCACGCCTGGGCCGAACGCTGCCTGGCGGCCCACGCCCAATTGACCGCCGAACGGCTGGGCAAGCCATATCAGGCCCTGTTCGGCGTGGTGCAAGGGGCACAGTTCGAGGACCTGCGGCGAATGGCGGCCACGGGGTTGGCTGGGCTTGAGGTGGACGGATACGGCTTCGACGGCTACGGCATTGGCGGGGCGCTGGAGAAGGAGAACCTGGCCCGGATTGTGGGCTGGTGCGCCACTTCGCTGCCCGAGGCCGCGCCACGCCACCTGTTGGGCATTTCCGAGATGGATGACCTGTTCGCGGCCGTGGAGGCGGGGGCGGACACGTTCGACTGCGTGGCGCCGTCCCGGTCCGCGCGCCACGGGGCACTGTATTCGCCGGACGGCCGCTACAACGTGACCCGGGCCGCCTTCAAGAAGGACTTCGGCCCGCCCAGTGACGAGTGCGACTGCTACACGTGCCGCCATTACACGCGGTCCTACCTGCACCACCTGCTCCGGTCCGGCGAGATGTTGGGCGCCACCTTGGCCACCATCCACAATGAGGCGTTCGTGGTGCGGCTGGTTGACCGGATGCGGGCCGCCATCGAGGACGCCGGCCAGGCGGCGTTCGATCATCTACGCAGTGAGTTCCTGGGGCGGTATTTCGGCGGCTGAGGTAGTCCGCCGGCTGCCGGCTGGCTGCCCGATGGCGCCCGGTTGGGTTGGGTGGTTGGGCCGGCGGCCTCGGCAGGGGGCCGGTTTCGGGTATCCTCAACGGGCGTACCGTTTCGCGGGGCCGCGGCGGTGCGTTCCCGGAGGTGTCGCCTAGTGGCCTATGGCGCACGCTTGGAAAGCGTGTTGGGTGCAAGCCCTCGGGGGTTCGAATCCCCCCACCTCCGCAAGTGAAAGGGCCACGGGCGCCGCTCGTGGCCCTTTCGCTCGCAGTGGGGGGATTCGAACCCGTGAGGGCTGAGCCGTCGTGAGGAAGCCCGGTGGGCTTCCGAGCAGGCTCAGTCGCGCCGCCGGGCCAGCGGCCCGGCAAGCGGTGCGCTGCAGCGCGCAGCGCCGCAGCGCGTCGAATCCCCCCACCTCCGCGACGAGTGAGAGGGCAACGCGCAGCTTGCTGCGGCGTTGTGCCGAGCGAGGAGCAGAGGTCGTAGGCCGCAGGCCGAGCACCTCCGCGACGAGTGAGAGGGCAACGCGCAGCGCCGCAGCGCGTCGAATCCCCCCGGATTACCGAAAGGACGCCATTCCAACGTCGCGACCTGGTTGAACATATACGCATATCGGCTGTATGCTTGTATGTATGCGGACCACACTGATGATCGATGACGACCTATATCGGGACACCAAGGCCACGGCCGCCAAGCTAGGGCGCACTGTGGGGTCGGTCATGGAAGAGGCTCTCTTGGACCTCCTGGCCAAGTACCAGGAGCATCACGTGCCACGCAAGCCGTTCCGGATCCGGGAGTTCACACCAACAGTTCCCGGGACCCTGCCTGGTGTTGACCTGAACTGCAACGCTGCACTCCTGGACATCATGGATGGCCTCGCATGATCCTGCCCGATGTCAACATCCTGGTGGCCGCTAACCGGAGCGATCACCCTCAGCACGAAGCCATCAACGCCTGGCTGGCCACTGTCAATGAGTCAAGCGACTGGTTGGGTCTGACGCCCGCGGTTGCCTCGGGATACCTGCGAATAGTGACCAACCCGCGGATTCACAAGGAACCGACGCCACTGGATCGGGCGTTGGAGGTGATTGATGACCTCTTGGCAGCAGACCGAGTTTCATGGGTCTACCCGGGCCCAGACCACTGGGTGATCTTCCGCCGCCTGTGCCGGCAGGCCAATGCCACCGGCAACCTGGTCCAAGACGCCCACCACGCCGCCGTCGCCATTGAGCACGGCGCCAAGTGGGCCACCATGGACCGCGACTTCGCCCTGTTTCCCGGCCTGGACTGGTTCAACCCACTAAACCTCAGCTAGCCGGTGTGGCGCTGGGAGGCCGGCGATAGAAGGCCACCGTTACAACAAGGCCCAGTGCCAACAGCACCGTGGTCAGAACGAACGGCAGCGACCGGTTGACGCCGGACAGCAGCCCGCCGATCCACCCGAACGGCGCCACCGCCAACATGATGACCGTGCGCTGCACCGCCATCACCCGCGAGCGTTCTTCCTTGTCCACGTTCAACGCCACCAAGGACTCGGCCAGCATGGCCAGAATGCCGGCGCCGAAACCGTCCAGCACCAGGCACAACGCCAACAGGCAGTAAACAGAAGCCCCCGCCACGGCCACCCCACCGCCACCAGCACCACCCGTCGGCGCTGGAATCAACGCCAGCAGCGCCTGGGACGCCCCGAACACGCCGAACCCCAGCAGCAACGGCCGCTTCAGGTTCGTATCCCCCGTCACCCGCGGAATCACAAAGAAGAAGAAGCCGATGGCCAGGATGGACCGCGCCATCGGGAAGAAGGGCAGTAGCGCGTCCGGCACCAGCAGCTTCTTCGAGGCGATGACCTGCCAGAACGTCGTGTTGACGGTCGAAACAGCCCCCACCAGGGCGGCGATCACCAAGGAAAAGATGGTGCCAGGGGAGCGCCGGATGACACCCAGCACGCCGCGGTAGCCACGCAGCAGTTGGAGCATCGGCACCCCGCGGGTGGCTTCGCGCCGGATGACACCCATCTCGGTCTCGTGCGACGCAAAGTACAGAATGACCAGTTTTATGGTCATAATGGCGAAAGCATTGAAGTAGAGTATCCGCACCGCCGGCACCAGCGAGAAGTGCGACACCATCAGGGCGGCAATCGGCGCGAACAGGGCGGATAGATTACCGGCTACCATCACCAGCGAGTAGATGCCGGTGATCTGCTGGCGTTCGGCATCCTCCACCATCAGGCAATCCCACGAGTTCTGGGTCACCTGCCAGGTGCCGTTGACCAGCGAAGCGCCCAGAAACAGCCAGAACGCCGCCCGCCGGTCAACCATTGACGCGCTGGCCCAGATCAGGCAGGGGATAGACCAGGCCAGCACGTCGAACACCGCCGTGGTCAGGCGCCGCCCCAGCTTGTCGGTGATGACCCCGCCCAGCAGGCCCCACACCATCTGGGACAGCATGCCGCACGAGGCCAGCAGCCCGATCTGCGCGTCCTTCAACCCCAGCGCCAACATGTAGACGGAGGCGTACGGCAGGCACAGGTTCATCGACAAGCCCCACATGGGCTCGGTGTAGACGCAGGCCCTGGGGTTGCCGCGCAGGCTGATCATGGTCTTGAACAGCGGGTTGCTCATCGGCGGGCTCGTCTCAGGGGAATTGGCCGCACAGCCAGCAAGGTACTCCTGTTGCCGGGCGCGGCCAATATGCCCGACGGCGCCCGCAAGCGTTTACATCCCACCGCACCCCGGCGTCCCGCCCCAGGTCACGGCTAGTCTTTGTGTCGTGTCAGGAGTCAGCGCGCCAGAACTGCGCCTTTGGGCCGTCCCGGGCATCCCCGAGATCGGACCAGGAGATGACCTGGCCGCCCAGCTGGGCGATGCCCTGGAGGCCGATGCCGCCCAGCACCCGGACCATGCCCTGGCCGATGGCGACGTGCTGGCGGTGACTTCGAAGATTGTCTCCAAAGCGGAGGGCCGCCAAGTTATCGCCGCCAGCCGTGAACAGGCCATCACCGACCAGACCGTCCGCGTGGTGGCCACCCGCCACCACGAGCGAGGTGTCACCCGGATCGTGGAGAACCGCCTTGGCCTGGTGATGGCGGCCGCCGGGGTGGACGGGTCCAACGCACCTGACGGCACCGTGCTGCTGTTGCCGGAAGACCCGGACCGCTCGGCCCGGCAGTTGCGGCAGGCGCTCACAACCCGCTTTGGCGTCACCATCGGCCTCATCATCACCGACACGGCCGGCCGGCCCTGGCGCAACGGCCTGACCGATTTCACGGTGGGCGCGGCCGGCCTGCAGGTGCTGGAGGACTTGCGTGGCACCACCGACACGGCCGGGCACCGGCTGGAAATGACCATCACCGCGGTGGCGGACCAACTGGCCGCCGCCGCCGAGCTGGTCAAAGGCAAGGCCAACGGCCTGCCATTGGCGGTGATCCGCGGCGCCGGCCGCTGGGTCACCGAGGAGGACGGCCCAGGTGCCACGGCGCTGATCCGCCCGGCGGCCGAAGACATGTTCCGTTTGGGCACGGCCGAGGCCTTCGCGGCCGGCTACCAGACGGCCGGCGAGGGCCGCCCCGGTGAAAGCGGACCAGAATGATGGTCACTATGCCCAAGAACCAGCGGGCCACAGCCACCGCGGCCAGCCTGGCCCTGCTCGCCTTCAGCCTGACCGCCTGTATCGATGACGACCCCAACATCACGCCCGATGGCGCCCCGGCCGCCAGTGCCGCCACGGTCACCATCACCGCCACCGCTGACAACTTCCCGGTGACGGTGGACAACTGTGGCACCCAAGTCACCTTGAACCAACCCCCAGAACGGGTGGTCACCATCAAGTCCACGCCCACCGAACTGCTCCTGGCGCTGGGGCTAGAAGACAAGATCGTGGGCTGGGCCTTCCAGGATGATCCCGTCCCCGAACAGTGGACCCAGGCCGCCGCCGCCATCCCCGTCCTCTCCGAGGGCGTCCCCTCGCAAGAGGCCGTCTTGGCCCTGAATCCGGACTTCGTCTACGCCGGCTGGGAATCCAACGTCTCGGATCAAGGCGCCGGCAGCCGCGATTCCTATGCCGCGCTGGGCATCGCCACCTACGTGTCGCCATCGGCCTGCAAGGAACCCGGCTACCAGCCAGACCCGCTGACGTTCGCTGACGTGTGGGGCGAGATCGAAGAGCTAGGCCGGCTGTTCGGGGTCGAAGCGGCCGCCACCAGCCTGGTCGAAGAACAACGAACCGAACTGGCCGCCATCGCGCCGGTACAGAACGTGACCGCCTTCTGGTGGTCCTCCGGCGAGGACACGCCCTACGCCGGGGCCGGCATCGGCGCCCCCCAGATGATCATGGACGCCGCCGGGCTGACCAACGTGCTGGCGGATGTTCACGACACCTGGGCCTCGGTGGGCTGGGAGGAACTGGTGGCCACCGACCCGGACGTGATTGTGCTGGTGGACGCCAGTTGGAACAGCTACGACAAGAAGCTGGCGGACATCGCCGCGCACCCGGCCCTTCAGGCCATGACGGCGGTCAAAGAGCAGCGTTTCATCCGGTTGCCGTTCGCCGCCACGGAGGCCGGCGTGCGCAACGTCGACACCGTCAAGGCCGTGGTTGACCAGACGCGAGCCATGGGGTTGGGTGGATAGATGGCCACCACCCTGACCGGACAGGGCCGCCCGGGCCCGGCGGCCACCCAGGCCAAGCCACCCAAACCGGCCACCCCCCGCCGCGCCGCCCTGCCGCTGATCCTGGCCGCCGGCCTGGCCCTGCTGCTGGTCACCTTGGCCGTGACGGTGACCATCGGTCCAGCCAACCTGGCGCTTACAGAAGTGCTGCGCTCCGTGGCCGGTCACCTTGGCCTGCCGGTGCAGCCCGTGGAGACGATCCCGGACGCCATCGTCTGGGACCTGCGGCTACCCCGCGTGTTGACGGCCGCCGCCGTAGGGGCCGGCCTGGGCCTGGCCGGTGCCGTCATGCAGACCCTGACACGCAACCCGCTGGCCGATCCGTACCTGCTGGGCCTGTCCTCGGGCGCGTCGCTCGGCGCGGCGGCCGTGCTGCTGCTGGGCTGGGCGGTACTACTGCCCCTGGCCGCCTTCGCCGGTGCCGTGGCCGCCCTGATAGTCACATTGGCCCTTGCCCGCGGGGCCGGCGGCTCACTCACCCCCACCAGGGTGATCCTGGCCGGGCTGGTGGTGTCCCAATTGGCCGCCGCGGCGACGTCGTTCGTGGTCTTCTGGACCGCCAAGGGCGACTCCTACCAGGAGATCCTGGCCTGGATCATGGGTTCCCTGGCGGGTGTCACCTGGACCTCGGTGGGCCTGGCGGCCGGGGCGCTGGCCGTCATCGGCGGCCTGGTGTTGGCCTACGCCGGCCGGCTGGATGCCTTCGCCTTCGGTGACACAGCCGCCCTCGCCTTGGGGGTAGAGCCGAACCGGACCCGCTGGCTGTTGCTGACGGCTGTGGCCCTGCTGACCGGCGCGCTGGTGGCGGTGAGCGGCGCCATCGGCTTCGTGGGCCTGCTGGTGCCGCACGCCGTGGCCCAACTGACTGGACCGTCCCACCGGCGGCTGCTGCCGGTGGCCGCCCTGGCCGGGGCTATCTTGCTGGTGTGGGCGGACACGATTGCCCGCACGCTGTTTGCCCCCCGGGAACTGCCGGTGGGCGTGGTGACGGCCCTGGTGGGGGCGCCCGTCTTCGCCCTTCTGCTACGCCGGGCGCGGGGTGGCGCATGGAACTGACGCTGCAGGCGGTGGGGGCCGAACTGGGTGGCCGTTGGGTGCTGGACGGCATCGACGCCACCCCGCCGGCCGGGGCGGTGACCGGCCTGCTGGGGCCCAACGGCGCCGGCAAGACCACGCTGCTGCGCATCATCGCCGGCATCATGGCCCCACAGAGCGGAACGGTGCTGGTCAGCGGCCTGGACGAAGCGGCCGCGGGCCAGCCAACACCCCCCGTCCCGCTCACCGCCCTGCCCCGCCGCCAACGGGCCCGCCGGATCACCCTGTTGGAACAGGAATCGGCCTGTGCGGCCTCGTTCCTGGCCCGCGAGGTGGTGGCGCTGGGCCGGGTGCCGCACCGCACCTGGTGGGGTTCGGACAGCGATGAAGGCGCGGTGGAGCGGGCGCTGGACGCCGTAGGGGCTTCACATCTGGCCGGGCGGCCATGGGCGTCCCTGTCCGGCGGCGAGCGCCAGCGCATCCACATTGCCCGCGCCCTGGCCCAAGAACCCAAGCTGTTGCTGCTGGACGAACCGACCAACCACCTGGACATTTCGGCCCAGCTGTCTGTGCTGGCCTTCGTCAAGGCCCTGGGCATCACCACTGTGGCGGCGCTGCATGACTTGAACCTGGCGGCCCAGTTCTGCGACCACGTGCTGGTGTTGTCCCAGGGCCGGCTGACCGCCGCCGGCAGCCCAGCCCAGGTCTTCACACCCCAGTTGATCAGCCAGGTCTACGGCATCGACGCCGCCGTCTTGACCCACCCTGAGACCGGCCGGCCGGTCATCGCGGTGGGCGGCCCGGCACCCCTGCCCGCACCCCTCCTGGAGCTGCAACCATGAAGCTGACCGTGTTGTCCGGCGGCGTGGGCGGCGCCCGGTTCACGCGCGGCCTGCTGGCGCTGCTGGCGCAGCGGCTGCCCGATGGCGCCGGCGGCACCACCGCGCAGGTCACCGTCATCGCCAACACCGGGGATGACCTGTGGCTGCACGGCGTGCGGGTTTGCCCCGACCTGGACACGTTGATGTACACGCTGGGCGGCGCGGTGGAGGAATCACAAGGCTGGGGCCGGCGCGACGAATCCCGCCGCGTCAGTGACGACCTGGCCCACTACGGTTTGGGCTGGGAGTGGTTCACCCTGGGTGACCTCGACCTGGCCACCCACCTGGCCCGGACCGAACTGCTGCGCCAGGGGCTCACCCTCTCGGCCGCCACCGTCCACCTAGCCCAGCGTTGGCACCTGCCGGTACGCCTACTGCCGATGTCCGATGACGCGGTGGAAACCCACGTCGAAACGGCCGACGGACAGTTGGTTCACTTCGAGGAGTGGTGGGTGCGCTGGCGAGCTTCCCTGCCGGCCAGGCGTTTTGTCCAGGTGGGGCTCAATGGCGCGTCCCCCGCCCCCGGGGTGCTGGAGGCCATCGCCGAGGCCGATGTGCTAGTGGTGCCGCCGTCCAACGCCGTGGTCTCGGTGGGCACCATCCTGGCCATCCCGGGTGTGCGGGAGGTGGTGGCGGCGACCGGCGCCCCCGTGGTGGGGGTCAGCCCGATCATCGCCGGGGCGCCGGTGCGCGGCATGCTGGACACCTGCCTGGCCACCATCGGGGTGGCGGCCGAGGCCGCTGCCGTGGCCCGTCACTACGGCCGCCGGGCGCAGGGGGGCGTGCTGGACGCCTGGCTGCTCGATACCGCTGACGCCGATGCCGTCCCCGGCCTGGCGGGGGAAGGCTGGCTGGTGGCCGCCGCACCGACCTTGATGACCGACGTGCCGGCCGCCGCCGGCGTGGCCGAGGCGGTGCTGCGCCTGGTGGACCGCCTGCCCTAAGAAGTGATTGGCAGCCGCCGGACCGCGGCGGCGGTACGCGGCCCTAGACCCAAGGCCCGGGCAGCTTCGAGGTCACCGGGCAGATCGACGTCCAGCCGTAGGGACGGCCACTGGTCACCGGCCAACGCCTCGTAGCCCAGCGCCGCGTGGGCCGCGGCCGAACCCGGCCCGAAGCGCGGCGCCAAACCCACGCCCGGCCCGGCGGTGAGCAGAGTAGTACCGGTGCCGGCGGCATCGGGCACAAAGGCGCGGGCCCGCCGGCCAGCGGCCACGAGGGCTGACTCCAACTCACTCGGCCGCAACGCCGGGAGGTCGCCCAGCAGGGCGGCCACCGCGCCATCGAGCACAGCCCCACAGGCCGCCACTACCCCGGCGGCCACGGCAGCGTTGAGCCCGGACAAGGTGCCCCGCTCGTTGGGTTCCCCAAGTACCTCAACGGGAGCCACGGCATCGGGCAGACCTACCGCCTCGACCGACACCACCGGATCGGCCGTCACCACCCAAACCGAACCGACCGACTGGCAGGCGGCCACGGCGGCGATGGTGTCGAGCGCCATCGCCCGGGCCAAATCCACCCGGGCGGGGGCGTCCAGCCAGGCGCCCAGGCGTGACTTGCCGGCCCCGGCGTCCTTGACCGGCACCACCACCGTCCATTTCATAGGCACTATCCTCCCGCGACCAGGCCACACGCGGCAGCCGCCGCAGCGAACGGAGCGGTAACCACCCGTTGCTAGACTGGCCCCGCCCGTACTACTGAAGGATTCAGCCGATGATTGCTGCACGCCGTCGTGTCAGCGGCAAACTCATCGTCATCGTGCTTCTGTTGATCGCCCTGATCGTGCCCGCCTTCTTCGGCGCCCACCACGAAGAATCCGACGAGTTGGGCCAAGACCTGAGCTTGTGGCTGTGCCTGCCGTTTGTTGGCATGTTGCTGTCAATCGCCATCGTGCCGCTGTTCAAGGTCCACTGGTGGGAGAAGAACCTGCTCAACGCGGCCATCGGCTGGTCGCTGGTGTTCCTGGTGCCGTTCGCCATCATCTATGGGCCGGGACAAGCCGGGCATGACTTCTACCACGCCATGCTGCTGGACTACCTGCCGTTCATCGTGCTGCTGTGGGGCCTGTTCGCCGTCTCCGGCGGCATTGTGGTCAAGGGTTCCCTGTCCGGTTCGCCGCTGGTCAACACCGTGCTGTTGGCCATTGGCACCGTGCTGGCCAGTTGTATCGGCACTACCGGCGCTTCCATGGTGATGATCCGGCCGCTGCTGCGGGCCAACGCCTGGCGTGAGAAGCGGGCTCACATCGTGGTGTTTTTCATCTTCCTGGTCTCGAACATCGGTGGCTGCCTGACGCCGGTGGGTGACCCACCGCTGTTCCTTGGTTTCCTGCGCGGCGTGCCGTTCTTCTGGACCATGCGACTGGCGCCCATCTTGGCGCTCAACGTGGTGGTCCTGTTGGGCGTGTTCTTCCTGATGGACCGGCGGTTGCACGGCAAGGAGATCGCGGCCGGACGCTGGCCGGAACTGCCGTTGGACGGCAGCCCCAAGGAACGCATCCGGGTCTACGGCCTGCACAACTTGGCCTTCCTGGCCGGCATTGTGGGGGCCGTCATCCTGTCCGGCATCCTGGGCCAACTGGACTCGTGGCAGGACCTGGGGCTGCCATTCTTCTACGGTCTGAAGCTGCCGCTCAACAACGTGATCCAGATGGTGTTGATCATCATCTGCGGCATCTTGTCGATCATGATCACCAACTCCGAATACCACGCTGCCAACAACTTCAACTGGGGGGCCATACAAGAGGTGGCCTGCCTGTTCATCGGCATCTTCGTCACCATGATCCCGGCCCTGGCGATCCTGCACGCCCGGGGCGACCAGTTGGGGTTGACCGAACCGTGGCAGTTCTTCTGGGTTACCGGTGGCCTGTCCTCGTTCCTTGATAACGCCCCCACTTACCTGGTGTTCATGACCACGGCCGCTGCCCTGCCCACCGGGGCCGGGGCGTTGACCACTACCATCGGCACCATTGCGCCGTCGCTGCTTCTGGCCGTTTCGGCCGGCGCCGTGTTCATGGGCGCCAACACGTACATCGGCAATGCGCCCAACTTCATGGTCCGGTCCATCGCCGTGCAGCATGACGTCAAAATGCCCAGTTTCTTCGGCTACATGAGCTGGTCCGGCCGGTTCCTCATCCCGCTGTTCCTGTTGGACACGGTGATTTTCTTCGTCCTGCTGCAGTAGCCACCGGCCCGTACCACCGGCCTGGGTAGTTCTACCTTTTGTTGCTGTTTGACCAGCTAGGACACCCGAAAACGACCCAATTCAATGGGCATTATTACCCGCAACCGTATCGGCCATTAGCGGTGGCTCCGCCGGGAAGGTAGTGTCGATTCTAGCTGGTCTTCCCCGCGGCTGAGATCCCCCTAGAGAGCCCAACCTGCTGTAGAGCCTTGATCAGTGGCATTAGTCCCAGTTGTAAAGGATGTAAGCGATGAGATCGCTGTCGCCTGCCGCTGCCCCAAACCCCTACCGCCGCCTGGCCACCCGCCTGTCCCTCCTAGCGGTAGCCGCCATGGCGCTCGGTTCGGGCGCCATCGGGCAAACCCTGGCCGCCCCGCCGGTCGAAGCCGCCCAGAACATTGTTGTGCAGGGCGTGGGTGACCCGTTCCATTCGGCCCACTACTACATCGGCGCCACCGAAGTGGGCCTGATCGATCAGAAGATCCCCGACGGCACCGCCATCCGGGACGCCGCCCTGTACGGCCTGACCTCCGAAGAACCCGAACCGGACATCTTCACCTGGCCGGCCGGCGCCAAGTCCTTCGCCGGCTGGTTCACCACGGCGGCCGATGCCGCCGCGGCCGCGGATTCCCCGGCCTATGACACCAATCGCTTCGACTTCAACTCCACCGCCCCGATCAACGACGACATCTACCTGTACGCCGCCTTCTACTACGACTACCTGGTGGGCTTCCTCAGCCACGCGGGCGATGTCATCCAGTCCAACCTGGTGGCCAGCGGCGGCGCCCTACCCACCTTCACCAACCACCACCTGCTGGGCACCCCACAAGGCCAGATCCTGGACTCCTGGTACACCAACGCCGCGCTGACCGCACCCGCCACCGGCCCGGTCAACTCCGACCTGACGCTGTACCCCAAGTTTGTGGGCGTCCAATACGTCATCTTCGACTCCCAGGGTGGCTCGCTGGTGGACTTCGCCCCCACCAAGACCGGCCAAACCCTGGACGCCCTGCCCACGCCCACCAAGACCGGCTACATCCTGGACGGCTGGTCCACCACCTCTGCCTGCACCGCGGGCACCATGTGGGATGTCGATGACCCGGTGAACAGCGACTTCACGCTCTACGCCTGCTGGAGCCCGGACCCGGACGCCCGGGCGGACGTCAAGGTCATCTTCTGGTTCGAAAAGCCCAACCAGGGCGTGGCCGCAGTGCCACTGAACACGGACTACTACGACTTTGCCAAGACCGTCACCCTGACCAACCGGCCCGTCGGCGAAGCGATCGAGACCACGGTGGCGGCCATCCCGGCATCGGGCACCGGCGGCCATCC
Source organism: Bifidobacteriaceae bacterium (assembly GCA_031272885.1). Classification (GTDB taxonomy): domain Bacteria; phylum Actinomycetota; class Actinomycetes; order Actinomycetales; family WQXJ01; genus JAISSX01. Next base: position 92,466 of record JAISSX010000037.1, read on the forward strand.
CAGCCTCAACAGCGCCACGGCGGACCTGAAGGGGGCCGACCCGTGGAACCCCACCGACTGGACGGCCAATTCCGCCACCGTGCTGGGAGACGGCAACACCATCATCAACGTCTTCTACAAGCGCACCGTCTACACCATCATCTTCAACCTCAACGGCGGCAGCCTGACAGACAACGCCACCTCCGTCACCTACACCGGCACCCAGTACGTATTGCAGGCCAAGGTGGGCCAGAACATAGCGGCCGAATTCCCCATCTCCGATTCCGGCCGCATGACCCTGACCGGCTCCGGCAGCACGCCCTACTTCACCCAGTTCGACACCTTCAGCCCGGCGTTGCGCGGCTCCGGCGAAACCAGTTGGATCAGCTCGCGGCCCATCTTCTCTTGGGACATGACGCCCACCAGCGGCACCACCATCACCACCCGAGCCGCCTGGACCGCTTCCAACCACACGGTCTACTTCCACGAAATGAAGGAGCAACTGCTGGGCGACACCTCCACCCCCACCGCCTTCCGCGGTAAGGACTTCGTGGAGGACACCAACCTCAGCGCCCTGCGCTACTTCACCTATTCGTCCCACTACGGCAAGCCGATCGAAGGCTTCACCATCGGCGACAACGACTACCAAGCCCTGAACAGCGTCGGCGCGCCCGCCACCGGCGGGAACGTCACCCAGTACTACCGCTACTACTCCCGTGTGCGCGGCACCTTGACGTTCGACGCCTCTGGCGGCCAGGCCACCTTCCAGGACGCCACCGTGACGCTGTTGGGCGTTTACGGCGTCAGCTTGCTCGCCAACCCCAACGCCTACAGCGGCGCCTATGGCAACATCATGTTCGAACAGCCGCTTAGCTGGCTGGATGTGGCCAACAATGTCACCCCAGAGTTGGACAACGACGACTACTACTTCGGCGGCTGGTACTGGGATCCGGACTTCGGCCGGCCCGTCAACTGGGCTACCGACACGATGCCGGCCGGTGACACCACGGTCTACGCCCAGTGGCTGCTGAACCCGCACAACGTCTGGTTCTACCCGTCTGTCGAGGCCGCTGACGACAACCCGTTTGCCGGCTCCCCTCAGTCGGTGCCCGATGGCGCCGTGCCCACTTCCGTACCAGCGCTCAGCAACGACACCCAGGTCTACCTGGATGGGACTGGCCACTATGTCATCGCCACAGTGGATGATCCCGACAACTGGCACCTAGGCGAGTTCACCAGTTGGGTCACCCCGTTGACCGTCCAGGGCCTGACCGCCTACGTGCCCTATGACCCGGCCACCGTGGCGGTCTACCGCGACATCAAGGTCTACGCCACCTACAAGACCGAAGGCATCGAAGTCAGTTTCGAACCGGGCGCCGGCACTTGGACGGACACGTCCACCACCGAAACCCGCACCGAAACCACCACCTTCACCATCGGCACCGACACCCGCCTGTGGCTGCGTCAGACCGTGGCCGCACCCGCCGGCCAGGTGTTCTTGGGCTGGCAGCGGGACGGCAGCGGGCGGCTGTACTATCCGGGCCAGATCTACCGGGTCACCGGAACCACCCACTTTGTGGCCCTCTACCTGCCGCTGGATGACGCCGTCATGCTGCGCTACCACGCCAATGACGTGCCCGGCGTGACCCGGTCCGATTCGGTGGCGGCCTACCCGCTGTCGGTGCAGAAGAACGCCTCGGCCCACCTGCTGCGGGTCGAAGGCGCCTTCGGGTTGGACTTCGAGCGGCCCGGTTTCGACTTTGTCGGCTGGAGCGAGACTCGCCTGGATGACCTGGCCTGGGATGACCCCACCCCGGCGGGAGTGACGGCGCCAGGTGACAGCATCTCGATCGGTACGGTCGATGTCGACCTGTACGGGGTGTGGCGTCAGGCCGTCTACACGGTCACCTATGCGCCCGGCCTGCACGGTTCATGGCTGGCCACCGCTACCGGCTACCTGTTCGAGCATGTCGCCTACGGGGCCGACACCCCGGCGGTCTCTGGCAGCCTGCCGCACGATGCCGGGTGGCAGTTCACGGGTTGGGCGCCGGCGGTGGCGGCCACCGTGACACAGGACGTGGTCTACATCGCCCAGTGGGAGCGCGCCTACTACGCCGTGACCTATGCGCCCGGTGACCACGGGACCTGGGCCACCACCGATCCTTCGGGTGCGCCGGCCGCCCAGGCCACCGGCGTGTACTACTTCAGCGGCCTGGTACACGGCGCCTGGACGCCGGCCGCACCGACCGACACGCCGCATGAGGACGGCTGGACGTTCGTCGGTTGGGCGCCGGTGCGGTCCCAGACGGTGACAGAATCGACCGTCTATGTGGCCCAGTGGGAGCGCGTGCCCGGGCAGCGTTCGTCGACGCCGCCGGCCACCACCACGCCGCCGGCCAGCCAAAGCCCCAGCCCCAGCCCCAGCCCCCAGTCGACCGATGACCCGTCACCCACACTGGCGCCATCGCCATCGCCATCGGTGGCCGGGCCCACAGTGCAGAACACAGCGGGCGGCACGCCCAACCCGCAGGGGTCAGGCGCCACCGCCTCCATCAAGCCGACCCCGGTCGCGGCCGTGCCGGGCCAGACGCTTGAGGTTACCGGCACGGTTGGGGCCGGCGTCGCCCTGGTCCTGGCCGGCTTCTGCCTGGCCGTGGGTGCCGCCATGGTGTTGGCGGCCGGCCGCAGGCAAGAGGCGCGGCACCGGGCCTAAGGGCTTGAGCTTACTTGATGCCCGGGGGTTGCTGGGACCCCGGGCATCAGCCCGCTGCCAACCGGTCAGAGCGCTATGCGGCGCGGCCCGGCCTGCCAGGCCCGCCAGGCCGAGTCGACGATGGAACGCAGGTCATGCTGCGCCTTCCATTCGAAGACCTGCTCAATCCGGTCCACGTCACCGATCAACACCGGCGGGTCACCCGGCCGGCGGGCCGTCACCTGCGGCGTCACATCAAGGCCGGAGATCTCGCCGATCATCTCGATCACCTCGCGGACCGAGTTGCCGTTACCGGTGCCGATGTTGAAGACGTCGAACGGGCGTTCATCGCGTTCCAGGTAATCCAGCGCGATCAGGTGGGCGTTGGCCAGGTCAACCACATGGACGTAGTCACGCACACAGGTGCCGTCCGGCGTGGGGTAGTCATCGCCGAAGATGGCCGGGCGGGCGCCCTGCTGCAGTTTCTCCAACACCATTGGGATCAGGTTCAGCACGGCCGGATCGCCTAGTTCCTCCCAGCCGGCCCCCGCCACGTTGAAATAGCGCAGGTTGACACCCCGCAGGCCCCATGCCCGGGCAGCGTCCCGCACCAGCCATTCGCTGACCAGTTTCGATTCACCGTACGGGTTGATGGGCTTCATGGTGATGTCTTCACGCACCCGGGCCACATTGGGTTCGCCGTAGGTGGCGGCCGATGACGAGAACACCATCCGGTCTACCCCGGCCGCCTGCATGGCCAGCAGCAGGTTGGCCATGCCGCCGACATTCTGCTGGTAGTACCAGGCGGGCCGCTGCACCGATTCGCCCACCTGTTTGCGGCCGGCCACGTGGATCACCGCAGTGCAGCCATCCAGGGCGGCCTGGATGCGGGGAATCTCGGCCGTGTCCGCCAGGTCCATCTGCACCAGCGTGGCGCCGCCGATCCGTTCCGGGACACCGGTGGACAGGTCATCCAACACCACCACATGGTGCCCGGCCTGTTGCAGCAACCGCACAATGTGGGCTCCGATGTAGCCAGCCCCGCCCGTTACGCAAATCGACATGGTTACCCTCTCGGCTGATTGGTGAACCTGCGCGCACCATGCTAGCCGTCAGGGGTGGAGGCCCGTTTCGGTGTGGTCCGCCGGTTCGATCTGGAAGGTGGAATGCTCCAGGTCGAAGTCACCCGCCAGGCAGCCGGCCATCTGGTCCAACAGTTCGTGGTAGGCCTGGGGTGTGAACGCTTCTGGGCGCACCACCACGTGGGCGGTCAGCGCCGCCAAACCCGAAGTGATGGTCCAGGCGTGCAGGTCATGGACCGAGATCACCCCGGGCAGCGCCTCCAGGTGCGCCCGCACCTCGGCCAGGTCCATGTCCTGCGGCGTGGCCTCCATCAACACCCGCACCACGTCCCTGAGCAGCGCAAACGCCCGCGGCACGATCAGGCAGGCGATCACCAGGGAGGCCACGGCATCGGCCCTCAGCCAGCCCGTCCAGGCGATCACGGCGCCGGACGCGATCACCGCCACCGAACCCAGCGAATCCCCCACCACCTCCAGGTAGGCGCCCCGCACGTTGATCGACTCCTTGCGGCCCGCCCGCAGGATCAGCAGCGATATGGCGTTGGCGGCCAGGCCGATGGCGGCAATCACCATCACGGGCCCGGCCTTGACTTCGCCCGGGTGGACCAGGCGGCGCACACCCTCTACGGCCACGCTGACCGCGATCGCCACCACCACCAGGCCGTTGGTCAGGGCGGCCAACACCTCGAGGCGCTTCAGGCCGAACGTCCGAGTGGCGGTAGGCGGCCGGTTGGCCAACGAGGTGGCCACCAGGGCGAAAGCCAACCCGGCGGCATCGGCCGTCATGTGGCCCGCGTCCGCCAACAGGGCCAACGAACCGCTGACGATGGCGCCCACCACCTCGGCCACCAGAACCAGCGACGTGAGGGCCAGCGCCCAGGCCAGGCGGCCCCGGTGGCCGCTGCCACCAGCCAGGCCATGGCTGTGCCCGTGACCTTGGCCTCCATCATGTCCGTGCCCCACCCGATGATTGTGCCCTACAGCTGTTGTAACTGGGAAGGACGCCACTAGTGTGGTGGCTACCAGCCCCGGCGTGGTCCAAAGTGGGGCCCAAGCGAGGGGAGAGCGCACCATGGCGACGATTCAAGACCCGATGGCGGCCCCGGTGTTGCGGTGGGGCGTGATCGGCGCCGGCGGCATCGCCGACACCGTCATCACCAATCTGCAGGCGGCCACCCGGCAGGAACTGGTGGCGGTAGGCGCCCGGTCGGCCGAGCGGGCCCAGGCGTTCGCGGACAAGTTCGGCGCGGCGCGGGCCTATGGCTCCTATGAGGAACTGGTGGCGGATGACCAGGTGCAGGTGGTCTACGTTGCCACCACCCACAACACCCACTATCCGGCCGCCAAGCTGGCCCTCGAAGCCGGCAAACACGTCCTGATGGAAAAGGCCTTCACCGTCAACCAGCGCGAAGCGGCCGAACTGGCCGAACTGGCGGCGGCCCGCGGGCTGTTCCTGATGGAAGCGATGTGGACCCGGTTCTTGCCGCACATGGTTGAACTGCGCGAACGGGTGGCCGCCGGGGTGATCGGTGACCCGCTGTACTTCAGTGCCGACTTCGGCTTCCGCAACGAGTTCGACCCGGACACCCGCTTCTACAGCCCGGAACTGGGCGGCGGGGCGCTGCTGGACCGCGGCATCTATCCGATCTCGGCCGCCGTCAGCCTGTTCGGGCTGCCCGAAGCGGTGGTGTCCGCCGCCACGTTGGCGCCCAGCGGCGTGGACGCCCAGTTCTGCGCCATCCTGGACTATCCCTCCAAGGGGGCCCAGGCGGTGGTCGAATCAGCCCTCAACGTGACCACGCCGCAGGCCGCCCTGCTGGCCGGCAGCGCGGGCATGGTCAAACTGCCGGCGCCGTTCTGGGCGCCCACCGCGCTGGAGATCGCCGTCGAAGGCAAGGAACCGGAGGTGTGGCGCTACCAGACGGTTGGCCGCGGCTACGAGTACCAGATCGCCGAGGTGGCCCGCCGGGTGGCGGCCGGTGAAACCGAGTCCCCGGTCATGCCGGTGGCCGAGACGGTGGCGATCATGGGACTGATGGACACGATCCGAGCCCAATGCGGCATCACTTTGCCGGGGGACTGACCGTCGCGTAGGATTGGCCGGGCTTGCGGGTGCCACCCAGTGGCCGCGCAGGCACCAGCCAGTCCAAGCCCCCATCGTCTAGAGGCCTAGGACACCGCCCTTTCACGGCGGCGGCACCGGTTCGAATCCGGTTGGGGGTGCTGTTACTTGACGCGGGCGCTGCCCGAGGCCACGGCCATGGTGCCGTAGCCGGTTTTCGTACCCGTCACCACCACTGAAACCGTCTGGCCGGCATCGGCCGCTTGAGGCACGTAGGTGGACGATGTCGCCCCCGGCACCACCGCGCCGCCCACCCTCCAGCGGTAGGACAAGGTCACCGCCCCAGGACCCCACACACCCGGGTTAACCGACAAAGTCTGCCCCACCCTGGCCGAACCGACCAGCTTGACCGTGCCCGGCTCCAACACACCCAAGGCGATATCGACGGCCGGTGACATCACCGCGGCCGTGTCGTAGCCGGCCAGCGTGGCCGTCACCCGGACCGACAGCTTCTTGCCGACATCGGCCGCTTGAGGCGCGTAGCCCTGCCCGGTGGCGCCGGCCACCGCTACCCCGGCCACCAGCCACTGATAGGACAGGTTGGCTCCCGCCGGGCTCACCCCCGTCACCTGGGCGTCCGCCATGGCGCCGACCTTGACCTGACCGCCTACAGTCACCGCGCCAACCTCGACCCGCGGCGTCGCGGCCGTCACCACCACCCCGGGCGAGGTCTTCAGGGCCGTGGTGTAACCCACCTTCTGGCCGGTCACCACCACCGTCAGTCTCTTGCCGACATCGGCCGCCACCGGCGTGTAAGTCACCTGGGTGGCCCCTGGAATGGCCTTCCCGTCCAGCTTCCACTTGTAGGTGTAGGAGTCCGGCACCGGCACCCATGTCCCGGCGTTGGCCGTCACCGTCGAACCGACCCGCGCCTCACCCGAGATGGTTGACCAACCGACCCGGAACGTGCCGGGCTGCGGATTGGTCACAAAGCCTTCCCAAGGATCAGGCACGGCCACCGGCTCGAGGAAGGTCTCACCGGGGTAAACCCAGCCGGAAACGGGCGTGTTCCACTCATCCGCCGGCACGTCACCCTGCAACCAGCCGGGCCGGCCGATCGACATACCGGTGGGCGCATAGGCCTTCGGCTGGATGCGGTAGGTGCCGCCGGGCTGGGGCGCGATCCACCACTTCTGTTCCTCGGTGGCCTGGCCGTTCAAGGCCGTCAGGCGCAGCGGGCCGCCGTAGATGCCATCATTCGGCGAGGCCGTCAAGACCAGGTTGTCCACCACCGACTTGATCACGGCGTAGCCGTCATCCGTGAAGGAGATCTCGAACTGTTGCCCCGCGGCATTGGTATAGGCCGCCACCGCCCCGATGACGCCGTTCCGGTTCTCCAGGGCGTAGGCGTCCAGACCACCGTGCAACCGGTAGACGCCGGGCAGCAGGGGCCACACGTCCGCGCCCGCAACCGGCTTAATGAGCTGGTTGGTGCTGTTCAAGGCCCCGGCGCTGCCGGCCCACCCGGCGCCATCGAGCGTGATAGACGTGGTGGTGCTAAGCGCCTTAACCGCCATGATCTTCGACCCGCCCGCCGTGCCGAAGCCAATCTCGCTGTAGTAGCCACCGCCGCCCACCAGGTCGCTGAAATAACCGTGGCCGTAGTGGCCCTCCAGCACCTGGTAGTTGGCCCGTCCGGCCGCGTCCGTGCGAATGGTGCCGGCCGCCCGGCCGTCCAGATAGACGTTGATGGTGGCGTTGGCCAGGGTCCCACCCGCGGCGTCACGGAAGACGGCGTTCAGGGTGCGGATGTAGGTCAGGTCGGTGTGGGCCGAACCGCGTTCGGGGCCTTCGAACACCGGGGCGACGTTCTGCTCCGGCGTCAACAGGTTGACGCCTGGGCCTTCGATCGCGTCGATGATCCGGTTGTCCAGGCTGGGGGTCTGGTACCAGCCCAGCCGGATCGGCTGGAATTGGGCGTCATCGTGCGTGATCCGCTCGTAGGTGTTGCTCTTCAGCACGGCCCCGCCGCCAACTCCGTAAGAAGAACTGAACTCGATCAGTTGGAAGTTGCCCATCAGCCGGTTGTTCTCGATCAAGAAATCGTTGAAGGGGTTGTCGTCCCAGGGCGTGGCAGCGCCATGGATTTCCAGGGCAGCCACCTCGTAGTTGCTGAAGGTGTCAATCCCCAACTGGGGATCCTGCATGATCTCGGCCTTGGCCACGTTGTTCCGCATCACGTTGTTGAGCGAGGACTCGCCCGTGCCGCCCGACATCCAGAACGCCTTGGCGTAACCGCAGCCCTCCCAGCACTTGACCACCGAGGTGTTGAACTCCCACAACTGGTTGTGGGCCGTCACGCCGCCCTCCGCGTAGGTGCCGTAGTCGGTGTAGCGGAAACCGCCGCCACCAGACTTGCGCCAGGAGTACTCCGGGTAGCGCTGGGTGGGGGAATAGAACTGCATATAGGCCAGATTGTGGCGCAGCGTGGCGCCGCTGCCCCAGCCGTAGCCCTGTGGGTTGAAGCCCATGCCGAAGGCCACATTGTCTTCCACCAGGCTGCCATCAGCCGGGCCGATCAGAATCGAGTTGGTGCTGTACGAGTCGCCGTAGACCTCGTTGTGAGTCAAGTTGCCGCTGCTGAGGCCAATACCGGACTGACGGGCGCGGCGAACCGAGTTGTAGGACGCCTCCATGTGGCCGGTCATGACCCGGGACTGCTGGTTGCGGTTCAGAGCCTCCGTGCCCAGGTCATAGGCCACGTTGTGGGTCACCAACGTATCGGCGCCGGTTTCGATCTGCATGCCGCGCAGGCCGTCGCCGCGGTAGAAGATGGTGACGCCGGCCACCACGTTGCCGAACCCGTCACCGTTCTGATAGGCCGCGTTGTAGATGGGCGAAAAGCCGATGTTGTACATCGAATCGGCCGCGCCGCCGTTGGCGCCTTGGACAATGGTGCCGTTGTAGATCTTCAGGTTGTAGGCCGGGTGGGAGGTCCGGATGCCGGCCGTCGCGTCCGGATCATCGGTGTAGATGTGGGGGTTGTGGCAAACGCCCTCCCGGTCTGGGTTGTTGAACACGGCACAGTCCACAATTGAACTGACCAGGGCCTCCTCATTGTCATAAGTCAGGGTGTGGCCGTTCAGGTCGATGGTGATGTTGCCGCCCTTCACCCAGAAGCCGCCTTGAGGCGCCACGATGTCCTGCGTCAGCACGTACGTGGTGCCGTTTTCGTCCAGCGGGATGACATACGGCGGCCCGGCCGGCCGGTCCTCCGGGAGGCGCACGATGTCGCTGGTGAACGTCTTGGTGGTGAAGACGTTGTCCGATGACGCCCGGGTGATGCCGTCCGTGCCCCGGTACAGCAGGCGGTAGTGGTAGGTGGTGCCCTCCTCCAGGCCGGTCAGATAGGCCAAATGGTTGTAGTAGTAGGAGTCTTCCGGCGTGGTGACGTGGCCATAGTTGGCGGTGGGGCCCCATTCGACCGCGCCCACGGCCGGCAGGGCGGTTGACCAGCCGACGGCGTGCGAGTTGTAGGAGTTGAAATCCCAGCGTGATTCCGGCGGCACCGACTGGGTGGTGCCGATGAAGGCCTGGACCTCGTTATCGGTGGCAGGCAGGAAGTACTCCAGTTTGAAGTTGTGGAAATACTCCAGGAGGTTGGCCTCCGGGTCCGGGTCGTCATACACCACCGGTGCGGCCAGGCTGGGTATCGGTGGATCGGCCTGGGCCGCCGTGGGCACCAGCAGAACGGCCAAGGCGGCTGCCCCGACCGCTGCGATGAAACGCTTGCCACAAAATGTTGTATGGGGGGACATGACAGCTCCTTTGCTGCCGGACTGCTGAGCGGGACCATGCTCTGTGCCGAGCTTACAACCCAGGTCGCGGGCACAACAGGGCCAATTCGGGCCAGTTTCGGCCGGACCCAGCCGGGGAACGGCTGCGACGCCCATTCGGCGTGGTGGATTGGACGCAAGGCCAGCCAAAATGGCATGATGTCCCTCTGTGCGTAAGCACGCTCGGCCCCGTGGCGCAGTTGGTTAGCGCGCCGCCCTGTCACGGCGGAGGTCGCGGGTTCAAGTCCCGTCGGGGTCGCGGAAAGAAGGGCTGACCGTAGTGGTCAGCCCTTCTTGCCGGGCTCGATAGCTCAGTTGGGAGAGCGTCCGCCTGAAAAGCGGAAGGTCACCGGATCGACGCCGGTTCGAGCCACGCCAACCCCGCAAGCGCGACCATCCCTTGCGGGGTTGCTGCACGTCTGGGGCCGGTTGGCTGGTCGATCAAGGCCGCCACAAGACCAGGGCCCGGCCCTGGCTGGACGGCTCACGGGGAGCCCTTTGACCACGGGCCAGCGACACGGCATCGCCCGAAGCCGCCACCGCGAAAACCCGCCGGCCCGGGTAGGCCGCCGCCTTCAGATTCTCCAACTGGGCCCGCAGTTCGCGGTTCTCCTTCTCCAGGTGCAGGATGCGCTTGATGCCGGCCAGGTTGATGCCCTCTTCGGCGGACAGTCGCTGCACCTCGCGCAGCGTGGCCACGTCCCGCAGCGAATAGCGCCGCCCGCGGCCCCGCGCCCGGCCCGGTACCACCAGCCCCAGCCGGTCGTATTGGCGCAGCGTCTGGGGGTGCATGCCGGCCAGTTGGGCGGCCTGCGAGATCAGGTACAGCGGCGTGTCTTCGTCTGGCGGGCCGGCCACCGCCACACGCACATCGATCCGCACCGTCGGGCTCATTCGGCCGCCCGCTCTTTCAGTTCCGCCCGTGGGTCATCACCCTTGGTCGCTTCGCGCAGTGCCTCCAGCGCGTCTTTGGCCGCCCCGCTGACCTTCTGTGGCACGGCTACCTGCACCGACACCAGCAGGTCACCGGTGCCCTTGGCGGTCTTGATGCCCTTGCCTTTGACCCGCAACACCCTGCCCGATGGCGTCCCCCCCGGCACCTTGACGGCCACCGTTGAGCCGTCCAGGACGGGTACGTCCACCCGGGCACCCAGGGCCGCCTCGGCGAACGTCACCGGCACCGTCACCCGCAGGTTGTTGCCGTCCAGGGCGAACACCGGGTGGGGTGGCACGTTGACAGTGATGATCAGGTCACCGGCCGGTCCGCCGGTGGCCGATGGCGACCCTTTGCCGGCCAGTTTGATCTTCTGGCCGTCGTGTACCCCCGGCGGGATGCGCACCGTCAACGGCTTGCCGTCCAGGCTGAGGCTCTGGGTTGAGCCCTCCACCGCCTGGCGGAACGGCAGCGTGACGGAGGCGTGGATATCGCCGCCCTTGACCGGCATCGGGGGCCTGCCGTAGCTGCCGCCGAAGCCGCCGCCGGCAAACCCGCCCAGCAGGTCTTCCAGGTTGATGCCGCCGGCGCTGCCGCCGTTGGTGCTGAAGCGCACCCGGCCACCGCCCGGGCCGAACATGCCACTGAACAGGTCCTCGAACCCGCCGCCGCCGGCGCCGCCGGCGCCGGCCGAGAACCGCGCCCCGCCGGATGCCATGGCCCGCACGCCGTCGTACTGCTTGCGCTGATCGGCGTCGGACAACACCGAGTAGGCCTCGCTGACCTCCTTGAAGCGTTCCTCGGCTGCCTTGTCACCCGGGTGGGCGTCCGGGTGCAACTCCCGCGCCAAGCGCCGGTAGGCCTTCTTGATGGTGGTCTGATCGGCGTCTTTGGCCACGCCCAGGGTCTTGTAGAAGTCCTTCTCGAACCAGTCCTGTCCCGCCATCAAACCTCCTGGTCTTCGACCCCCACACGGGCCGGCCGCAGCAGCCGGTCACCCATGCGGTAACCGGGTTGCAGCACGGCGAAGATGGTGGGGCCGGTGGCGTCGGGGCTGGTCTGATGCAGCAGCGCCTCGTGGATGGACGGGTCGAAGGCTTCGCCGATGGCGCCGTAACGTTCCAGGCCGTACTTGCCCAGGGCGGCCTCGAGCTTTTCGGCCACCGCTTTGAACGGGCCCTCCAGGTCGCCCGCGTCGCGGGCGGCCTGGAGATCGTCCAGCACCGGGATCAGCGTGGTCAGGACATCGGCCGTGGCGTTGTCGCCGGCCGTGGCCCGGTCGCGTTCCACCCGCTTGCGGTAGTTGGCGTATTCGGCCACCACCCGCTGCAGGTCCTCGGTGCGCACCGCCAGTTCTTCCCGGGCGGCGATCAGTTCGGCGGCGGCGATGACTTCGTCTTCGAGTGCCTCATACACTTCGGGGGTGACGGACTCTGCCACAGCCGCCGCGGCATCGGACCGGGCCGCCCCGGTGACCGGATCCACCTTGCGGCGGTCGCGGATCACCGGGCCGGTGGTCTGGCCTTCTTCAGGGGTGCCCTCACTAGCCTGGCCGGCTTGGTTCGGCTCGGCCATGTTCACGCCTGGTCTTCGTCGATGACCTCGGCGTCCACGATGTCCTCATCGGACGGCGTAGACCCGCCGGACCCGGCCCCAGCGCCGGCCGAGGGGCCGTCCCCGGCCTGCCCGGCGGCATCGGCCGCACCCTGTTGGGCGTACAACGCCTGGCCGATCTTCTGGGCGGCAGCGGACAGGGCGGCCTGCTTGGCCTTGACCTCTTCCGCGTCGGTTCCCTCGAGGGCCTTCTTCAGGTCATCCAGGGCGGCCTGCACCTCGGTCTTGACGTCATCGGGCAGCTTGTCGCCGTTCTCGCGCAACAGTGCCTCGGTCTGGTAGCTGAGCTGCTCGGCCGTGTTGCGGATCTCGGCCTCTTCGCGGCGCTTCTTGTCCTCCGCGGCGTGAGCCTCGGCATCGCGCACCATTCGGTCGATCTCATCCTTCGGCAACGCCGAACCGCCCGAGATCGTCATCGACTGTTCCTTGCCAGTGCCCCGGTCCTTGGCGCTGACGTGCACAATGCCGTTGGCGTCGATGTCGAACGTGACCTCGATCTGCGGCACGCCCCGCGGCGCCGGCGCAATGCCTGTCAGTTCGAACGTGCCCAGCGCCTTGTTGTCCCGCGCCAGGGAACGTTCGCCCTGGTAGACCTGGATCAACACGGACGGCTGGTTGTCATCCGCCGTGGAGAAAATCTCCGACCGCTTGGTGGGGATCGCCGTGTTGCGTTCGATCAGGGTGGTCATGACACCGCCCTTGGTTTCGATGCCCAGCGACAGCGGCGTGACGTCGATCAACAGCACGTCCTTGCGCTCACCAGCAATGACGCCGGCTTGCAGAGCCGCGCCCACGGCCACCACTTCGTCCGGGTTGACGCCCTTGTTGGGCTCCTTGCCGCCGGTCAGTTCCTTGACCAGGGCCGGCACGGCAGGCATGCGGGTGGAGCCGCCCACCAGGATGACGTGGTTGATTTCGCTGACCGAAATGCCGGCGTCGGCAATGACCGACTGGAACGGCCGGCGGCAACGCTCCAGCAGGTCCTTGGTCATCTCTTCGAACTGGGCCCGGGACAGCTTGGTGTCCAGGTGCAGCGGGCCGGCCTCGGTGACCGACAGGTACTGCAGCGAGATGGTGGTGGTGGTAGCGGTGCTCAGTTCCTTCTTGGCCTGTTCGGCCGCGTCCTTCAACCGCTGCAGGGCGATCTTGTCCTTCGACAGGTCAACGCCGCTGGACTTCTTGACCTCGGCCACCAGCCAGTCGACGATGCGGGCGTCCCAGTCGTCACCGCCCAGGCGGTTGTCGCCGCTGGTGGCACGCACCTGGATGGTGCTGAAGCCGTCGTCTTCCTTGCCCACTTCCAGCAGCGAGACGTCGAACGTGCCGCCACCCAGGTCGAACACCAGGATCAGCTCGTCGTGCTTCGACTTGTCGAGGCCGTAGGCCAGCGCCGCGGCGGTCGGTTCGTTGATGATGCGCTGCACCTTGAGGCCGGCGATTTCGCCCGCTTCCTTGGTGGCCTGACGCTGGGCGTCGTTGAAGTAGGCCGGCACGGTGATGACGGCCTCGGTGACCGGTTCACCCAGGTAGGCCTCGGCATCGGCCTTCAACTTGCCCAGTACCCGGGCCGAGATCTCTTGGGCGGTATACGCCTTGCCATCGATGTCGATGCGCCAGTCGGTCCCCATGTGCCGTTTGACGGAGCTGATAGTGCGGTCCACGTTGGTGACGGCCTGCCGCTTGGCGACCTCACCCACCAGAACCTCACCGCTCTTGGTGAAGGCCACCACCGACGGGGTGGTGCGCTGGCCTTCGGCGTTGGGAATGACGGTGGGGTCGCCGCCTTCCAGTGCCGCAACCACAGAGTTGGTGGTGCCCAGGTCAATACCGACTACACGTGCCATAACTTGTTGCTTCCTTGTTGGTTGGGGGCCGGGGTGGCCCGTTGATCTTGAGTCTTCCGGACTCAAGTTTGACACCACTGCTCGATGGCGTCAAGTCAAGTTGAGTCGGTGCGGCTCAACTTTGTGTGGTCTGCGTTACAGGGCTGGTCTCGGGTGAAAATCAGGGGCCAATCAGGGTGCCTTAGGGGTGCTTCCCCCATAGTGGACCGGTCCAGGTGCCTCCTAGCCTCTGGTACATGACGAATCAAGTCCCCCTCTTTTTCGCAACCCCTCGTGCCCGGCGTGTCAGCCTGTGTGTGGCCGCGGGCGCCATCGGCCTGGCGGCGGCCGGCCTACTTGGTGGGTGCAGCGCCCAGTCTTGGGCCGCCACCGAAACGGAATCCACCGACTTCGCCCTGACTGGCACCGATGTAACCATCACCACCGGCAGCGGCGACCTGGTCATCACACCCGGAAACGTGGACCGCGTCCAAGTGACCAGGAAGGTCAAGGGCGCCGAGGCCCAATGGGAGCTGAAGGCCGGCCTGGTTTCGGCCGATGGCGGTACCACCGACCTGATCGAACTGCGGCACAACTGCAAGACCACCATCGGCAACTGTGCCGTCAGCTATGAGGTGACCGTGCCCACGGGTGTGACCGTCCACCTGTCCACCGACAGCGGCAACGTGGACGCCAGCGGCTTCGCGGACGGGTTGGCCATCAAGACCACCCACGGTGATATCGCGGTTAGCCACCTGACCTGCGCCGTTGGCATTATCACCGACAGCGGCAACGCTGATCTGGACGACATCCAAGGCAACGTCGAGGCCACTGCCACCACCGGCGACATGGTTATCAATAACGTCGCTGCCGACCATGTCACCGTCAGCACCACCAGCGGCAACGTCACCTTGAACAGTGTCCAGGCGGACGTCGCGGTCACCACCACCACTGGCGACATCAGCGGCACCGACGTCACCGGCGACAGCTTCGCGGCCGTCGCCACCAGCGGCAACGTCACCACGAGCGGCCTGGGTGCGGCCACGGTGGCGGCCGGCACCACCACTGGGGACATCAACTTGACCTTGACCAGTGTGCCGAGCACGTTAGCGGTTAAGTCCGACACCTCCACCATCACCTTGGCGGTGCCGCAAGCGAACTACGCGGTGGACCTCGACTCGCCGCATGGCGACGTCACATCGGCCATCCCCAACACCGCCGGCGCCTCAAACACCATTACGGCCAGTAGCGACAGCGGCGACATCAGCCTGCACTGGGCCGGCTAAGAGTCGCTGGCTGCTATCTCCCTGGCGGTTTCGGAAAGAGTCATGCACCAAAAGGGGGACCTGATCGCCTATTTGGTACGCGCCAGAGAGCCAGGCAGCGCTATTCGGACATCGACCGGAACCCTTTGGTTTGTGTTTGTACAGGTCAACGCTTTGGGCTGGTTGTGGTGAGGTGGTCCTGGCCGGGTGTTGGCTGATTGAACCGGCCGTTGGGTGTACCACATAAGCGATTAGGTCGCTGTTGTGAGCGTGGGGTCGTGTTGTTGGTGTCGTGGCTGGCCGTTACAGGGGACGGTTCCACGGAGCGCGTTACAGGGGACATTACAGGGGACGGTTCCGCGGAGCGCGTTACAGGGGACATTACAGGGGACGGTTCCGTGGACCCGCCCCCAGTAACGCGAGAAGAGCCCTACGCAGCAGCCGGGGCCGCCACTAGGTTGCCGCCGGCATCGGCCGTCTGGGTCCGCAGGCGACCCACCAGCAGACCAACCGCGAAGATGGCAACGGCGAACAGCAACACGATGCCGTTGTAACCCCAGAAGGTGCTCATCGGGTCACCGTCCTGCACCGCAAAGGTGGCCTTGGCGAACCAGAAGGTGGGCGTGGCGTGCGCCACCTTCAGCACGGTGTCACCCATCAGGCTGAGGTCATCCATGAAGATGCCGGACAGGAAGGCGAAACCCAGCGAGACGATGTTGGCCACGCCGTTTTGGGCGGCGGCCCGCATGCCGGTTTGGGCCACCAGGAAGCCGATAGCCAAGGGCACCAGGGCGTAAATCAGGGCCGCCACGGCCAGGATGCCGAACCGGGCCGGCTGGCCCTGCAGCAGGTCCAGCCCACCGGTGGCCGGGATCAGGGTCAACACCATCATGAACAACCAAGCGAACAGCACCAGGGCCACGCAGGCGAACGCCACTTGGGTGCTCATGCGTCCGGGCGCCAACGGCGAAGCCAGGTTGCGCCGGCGCACCTCACCGCCCATGAAGGTGGAGAAGACCATGCCCACCAGCACCATCAGCCCAGCCGTCAGCGGATAGGCCATCCAGCGGAAGAAGAAGTAGGCCTTGTAGTAGATGCTCTTGGCGCCTTCCACCTCAACCACTTCGACCGGCACCTGCTGGTCGGTGGCGGCAGCGGCCTGGCTCAAAGCCTCGGCCAGCGGTGTGTCCGGTTCGGCGCTCAGCACCATGCGCACCGCGTTCAGGTAGGCGTTGGTGACCTGGTCCATGTACTGGCCAGTGAAGGCTAGGTAGTTGACCACCGTCTCCACCGTGGGGGCGGGGGCGCCATCGGCCACGGCGGCCTGGAAGGCGTCACCGAAGCCGGCCGGCACAATCACGATGTAGGGCGTGGTGTTCTTGGCCGTCGCATCCTGCAGGGCCACCGTGTTGTCTTCCAGGGCGACTGGCGTGGAGCGGGTGGCCAGGTAGTCGGTCAACCCTTCCGACAGGGCCGAATGGTCGCGGTCGATGACGGCCACGTTCGGTTTGGCTTCCGAGAAGGTCTCCACCGAGGTCAGGTTGATGTTGGCCAGGATGAATACCCCCAGCATGCCCAGACCAATCACGTACAGCAACACGTTGGGCCATTGACGAACGATCAGACGCAGGGCGGTCCTAAAGGCTGGCATAGCGCTTCCTCCTCAACATCAGGGTGGACAGAACAAAGAACACTGCGGCCAGGCCCAGCAGGGCAAGAATCGCCTGGAAGAACTGCTGGTAGCCGTCGTAGTAGTACAGGGCGTGGAAGGCCTGAGTGACCTGCCGCGCCGGGTTGGCCAGGGCAAACAAGGGGGCGTTTTCGGCCGCGCTCTCCGCCAGGTCCTGGGCGAACGGCCCATAGAGGCCAGCGAACAGGGAGAGGAAGCAGGACAAGGTGGCGGTGATACCGCTCTTGGCGCCGCTAGAGATGGGCAAAGACCCCACGAACGCGCCGGTGAATGTCATGGCCAGCACCCCTACGGCCAGGGTCAGCAAGACGGCCGGATCCTTGCCGCCGAACGAGGTGCCGAAAGCGAATTTGACGTAGCTGTAGCCGACCAGTTGGACACCGAAACCCACCACCCAAGAAGCGGCGATGGCCGGGGCCAGGGTGCGGGCCTTGGATTGGCCGGCCAGCGAGCGCCGAGCCCCCAGAGCCGAGGTGTTGGCCTGGATGTCTTCGACGGCGGCCAGCGCGAAGCTCATCATCATGATGACCGAGAAAGCCAGGGCCGAATACATGTAGGCCAGCGAGTCACTGGGCGGGTTGGCAGTGACCGAAACCCGCTGGGTGTAGGACACCTCCGTGGTCAGCCGCTCCAGCAGAGCCGGGTCGGTGAACAGCGACGGGTCCGTTTGGGCCATGGCGCCGACCAGGCTGGCCGTCTGCCAATACTGGTCCAGCACGATCTTGACGATCGAAGCGTTGGTGCCGGTGGTCGAACTGGCGTAGCGGGCGTCGACGTGGAAGGCCGGCTGGCCGGTGGCGTCAACCGTGATGAAGCCCGTGTAGTCGCCATCGGTCAGCGCCTGGCGGGCGGCCTCGTCGCTGTCCACGTAGGTGGTGTCGAAGATGGCGGTGTCACCTTCAGCAACCGTGTCCTTGGACAGCGCCGTGATCATCTCCGGCAGGCCAGTGGTCGCCTGGTAGGCGGCGTCATCGACCACCACGATCTCAACCGGCTTGAGGGCGTAGGCCTCATCCAAGTTGCCCAGCATGGCGTAGATCAAGGTGCACAACACCAGGGGGAAGGCGATGGCCCACAACAAGGTGTCGCGCTGGCGCACCAACGTCTTGACGGTGGTTATGAACGTGATACCCATGATCAGTCCCTCAGTTCCTTGCCGGTAATGGCCAAGAAGACGTCATTCAGCGTGGGCGGCTCGGAGTAGACCCGGCCGTAGGTGAGCCCGGAGCCGTGCAGCAGGTCCAGGATTTCGCCCACCCCGCGCGCGCCGCGCAGGCAGGTCAGCTTGAGCACATCGCCTTCCAAGCTGACCCCGGTGACATGCGGCAGGGCCTGCACGGCCGCCACCACGGACTGATCCGGCGTGGCCAGTTCGATCTCTACCTTCTCGCCGATGTCGACCAGGCCCTTCAGTTCGCTGTTGGTGCCCAACGCGAGCTGCTGGCCGTGATCCAGGATCATGATGCGGGTGCAGATCTGCTCCACTTCCTCCATGTAGTGGCTGGTGTACAGCACCGTGGAACCCTCTTGGTTGAGGCGTTGGATGCCTTCCAGGATGGCGTTGCGACTCTGCGGGTCTACCGCCACCGTCGGCTCGTCGAAGAAGATCAGTTCCGGCTTGTGGGCGATGCCGCAGGCGATGTTGAGCCGGCGGGCCAAGCCGCCGGACAGCTTGCGGGGGCGGAACTTGCGGTAGTCACCCAGGCCCACGAAGTCGATCGCCTCTTCCACCAGAGCCTTGCGGCGGTTGGCGTCCGAGACGTACAGCGAGCAGAAGTAGTCGATGTTCTCGTACACCGACAAGGTGTCGAACACCGCCATGTTCTGGGGCACGATGCCGATGCGCCGCTTCAGGTCGTAGCGGGTGGGGCTCATCGTTTCGCCGAACAGTTCGATGGTCCCGCGGTCATAGGTCAGTAGCTGCAACATGCAGTTGATGGCGGTGGTCTTGCCCGAGCCGTTGGGGCCCAACAGGCCGAACACTTCGCCTTTTTCGATTGACAGGTTGAAATGATCCAGCGCCACCAGTTCCTTGTAGCGCTTGGTCAGATCGTGGATCTCCACAACTCCCATTGCGATGGCCTTTCTCCCGAAGTTGGCTCCATCTTTTCGGCCCGGACGGGTGTGCCGGAAGTGAACGCTGTCACCACTTTTCGCCCGTCAGGCTGTGACAAATGTCACGTTCTGGCAGACTCCTTGCTGTGGAAAGGGCCACGGACAAGGCGATGGTGCTGGCACTGTGCCTGATGGCGCTGGGGCTGCACGGCATCGACACTGTGGCCGTGGTGGTTGGCCTGATCGCGCTGATCGTGGCCTGCCTGTACGAACTGCCGGTGCTACCGCCCTGGGTCCGTTGGGCCCTGCCGCTGGGGCTGTTGGCCTTGGGCTGCCTGGGCGCCACCTGCACCTGCGTGGTGCCCCTGGCGGTCTACGACCTGGCGCGACGCCGCTGGTGGCTGGGCCTGCTGGGCTTGGGACCGCTGTTGGTGGCTCACCCGCATGACAAGGCATGGTTCGGCGCCTTGGTGGTGTTGGGCGTCATCGCCGGCCTGCTGGCCTGGCGGACCGGCCGGGTCTTGACCACTGTGGCCGCCTTCCGGGCCCTCCGGGATGACCTGACCGATCAGTCCCGCTCCCTGCAGGCCCGCCACCGCCACCTGCGTGACCGGCACGAACTGGAGGTGCGGTTGGCCACGCTGGGCGAGCGGGCCCGCATCGCGCGGGAAATCCATGACAACGTGGGGCACCTGCTGACCCGTTCCGTGCTGCAGGTAGAGGCGCTGCAGGTGGTGCATGCCGCCGATGACGCCCTGGCGGCCGAGTTGGGTCAGGTGGGGGAGACGCTGCACACCGCTTTCGACACGGTGCGGGCCTCGGTGCACGGCCTGCACGATGACGCGCTGGACCTGGGCGCCCAACTGCGCAACCTGGCCGAGGCCGCGCCTGGGCTTGAGGTGGCGGTTGCTTTCGAGGCCGATGCCGCCGCCATGCCACCGGCCGTGGCCGCCGCCTTCTTGGCCATCGCCCGCGAGGCGCTGGCCAACACCGAACGCCACTCAGACGCCACGCGGGTGCGCCTGAGCGTGGTCGAGTTCCCGGGGCTCTACCAACTGAGCGTGCAGGACAATGGGACCAAGGCGCCGCGGGCCGGCGGTGGCCCGGATAACAAGGGCCGACGGGACGGCATCGGCCTGGCCGGTATGGAAGAACGTGTGCTGGGGCTGGGCGGGGTGTTCCGGGCCGGCTTCGATCACGGTTTCAAGGTTTGGGCGACGGTACCGAAGGAGACCCCATGAGGGTTGTGATTGTGGATGACGATCCGTTTGTCTGCACCTCGCTGCAAACCATCTTGGGGGCGCAGGCCGATGTCGAGGTGGCAGGTGTGGGGCACGATGGCGCGGCGGCGGTGGCGTTGTACGCGCAGCACGGCCCGGATGTGCTGTTGATGGACATCCAGATGCCCGGCATGGGCGGCCTGGAGGCGGGTCAGAGCATCCTGGCGGCCGATCCGTCAGCCAGGATCGTCTACTTGACTACGTTCGCCGATGACGAGTACATCGCCGCCGCCCTGCGCATGGGAGCGAAGGGCTACCTGATCAAACAAGAAGTGGCCACCATTGCCCCGGCCTTACGGCTGGTGATGGCCGGGCAGTCCGTCTTGGGCTCCGAGGTGCTGGAACGGATGGACAGCCTGGTCCGCGGCCCGGCGTCCGTGGGGGACAGCCCGGCCTTGGCCGAACTGTCGGAACGGGAGCGGGAAATCGTCGCCCTGGTGGCGGAAGGCCTGGACAACCGTGACATTGCGGCTCAGCTTTACATGTCCGAGGGCACGGTGCGCAACCACATCAGCGCCATCCTGGCCAAACTGGACCTAAAGAACCGCACCCAGTTGGCGGTGCTCTACCTGCGGGGTCACTGAGAGCGCGGGCCGTATCTCCCTGGCCCAAGTTCAGGGTCGAATCAGGGTGATCTCGGGGCGCATCCCCCATGGCGGGCCGTCTCCGCCACATCTAGATTGAGAACCATGACGAAGCAGAGCCCTCACCCCCGCCACACCCGCCGCCTTGTGACCCTCACCGTTGCCGCCGCCTTGGCCGTGGCCGGCGCCGGCCTGTTGGCCGGTTGCGGCACGGTATCGCTGCGCGGGGTTGACCCGGAATCGACCGATTTCGAGCTCAGCGGCACCGATGTCACGATCACCAGCGCCAACAGCGACATGACAGTGGTGCCGGGCGATGTGGGCCGGGTCCAGGTGACCCGCTGGGTCAGGGGGGGCGACCCTTCGTGGGAGATCACCCATGACATGGCACTTGATGGCGGCGGCGCCACAGACCTGATCGAACTGCGGGTCGACTGCCACATTCTGCAGAACTGTCTGGCCCGCTACGAAATCACCGTGCCCCGTGGTGTGACGGTCCGCCTGGCATCCGACAACGGGGATTTGACCGCCAGCGGCTTCGCCGACGGCCTAGCCGTCAAGTCCGACAACGGCGACCTGGACCTATCCAACCTGACCTGCGCGGTGGGCATCGAAACCGACAACGGTGATATCGAACTGCGCAACGTGACGGGCAACGTGACGGTTTCAACCGACAACGGTTCATTGAACGCCAACCGGATCAGCAGTGACCAGTTCACGGTCGATTCCGACAATGCCGATGTCGAGGTATCCGGCCTGGCCGCCCAAGTGGTCCGCCTGACCACGCAGAACGGCGACCTGGACGTGGTGATGGATGAGGTGCCCCGAGAGGTGACGGTGGAGTCCAAGAATGCCGACCTGGATCTGGCGGTGCCACACGGCGATTATGAGGTCTCGATCGAGAAGGACCATGGTGATTCGGACTCGCAGGTCAAGAGCACTTCGGGTGCCTCCAACACCATCACCATCGTGACCGAGAACGGCGACATCGACCTGTCCTATTCCGATTGATCTGTTGGCCGGTTCGGCCTGTCGTTCCCTTGACGAGACTGAGTGCGGACTAGAATTGTGGACATGACCACAACGACGTCGTTGGCCAACGCCAAAGCCCGCCTGTCAGCCTTTGTCGAGATTGTCGAGACCACCCAGCAACGGGTGGTGATCACCAAGAATGGCGAGCCGGCCGCGGTGCTGATCTCGCCGGCCGAACTCGAATCGTTGGAGGAGACCGTGGCCTGGCTGTCGCAGGCCGGCATCGGGCCAAGCCTGGCCGCCTCGGAAGCCGAGGCCGCCGCCGGGCCGGCCGCCGGCCAGTCCTCCGATGGCCTGCTGGGCCGCCTGGGCAAGCGCCTGGCCGGAGGCGGGCAGTGAACGCCGCCGCTCCCACCGCCCTAGTGGCACCAGGGCAGGAGTGGGAGGCCCGCTGGACCACCCCTGCTGTGGCCGCCATGGATGCCATGCCGCCCACGGTGGCGCTGGCCGCTTACGTCTACGTGGCTGGGCCGCTCAGTGCCGATCCGGACAGCTACTCGGTACCCCTGGCCGGCTCACTCGAAGGCCGGCGTTCGGCTGCGGTGGGCGGCGCCTACCGCGTCCTGGTCCGCCCCGACCAGACCACGGGCGCCCTGTGGGTCGAGGCCGTCAACTACCGCCTACCCCAACGCTGACCCCACCGCCAGGTTCCCGATGCCGCCAGGTGACTTGGGGCGCCATCGGGCGCTTCGAACTACAGAAGGTGGCCGGAGGCCATGCGCAGGGTGCGGTCGGCTGCCACTTCGGCTTCGGCGGCATCGTGCGTCACCCACAGGGCGGCCGTACCCGCCTGGCGCAAGATGTCACGCACCTGGACACGCAACGCCTCGCGCATGTCGGCATCGAGGGCGCTGAGCGGCTCATCGAGCAACAACAAGCGCGGCCGTGGTGCCAGCGCCCGGGCGAGCGCCACCCGCTGGGCCTGGCCGCCGGACAGGGTGGTGACATCCCGCCGGCCGAAGCCTGCCAGGTCCACCAACTCAAGCAGTTCTGCTACCCGGGCGTCCCGTTCCGCGCCGCGCACGCCCGCCATCGTCAAGCCGAAACCAACGTTGCGGGCCACCGACAGGTGGGCAAACAGTTGGCCGTCCTGGAACATCAGGCCGAAGCGGCGCTGGTGCACCGGCACGCCACGCAGGTCAACGCCGTCCCACGCCACGCGGCCGCCAGCCAGCGGCTCCAGCCCGGCCACCGCCCGCAACAGGGTCGACTTACCGCAACCGGACGGCCCCACCAGGGCGACGATCTCGCCCGGCGCCACCGCCAGGGAGACACCGTCCACCGCCACCGTGCGGCCATAGTGCACGATGGCGTCCGTTACCGTGAGGCCAGCCGTCGCCTCGGTCACAGTTCGCCTCCCTCTTTGCTGCCGCGGGCCAGTTCCGCCACCGCCATAATGCCGCAGGTCACCGCCGCCAGCAGCACGGCGGCCGCCAAGGCCGCCCCCAGATTGGCGATGCCGGGCCGGCCGATCAGCCGGTAGATCGCTACCGGCAGCGTGGTGGTGTCAGGCCGGGCCAGGAACGAAGTGGCGCCGAACTCGCCTAGGGAGACGGCGAAGGCGTAGGCCGCGCCCACCGCCGCCGGGCGGGCCATGACGTGGGCATCGACCGTAGCGAACACGCGCAGCGGTGAAGCCCCCAGCACTTGGGCGGCCTGCCGTTGGCGCGGGTCGATGGCGCGCAGCACCGGCAACATGGACCGCATCACCATCGGCAGGGCCACCAGGGCCTGGGCCAGCGGGATCAGCCAGAAACTGGTCCGCAGGTTGACCGGCGGATGGTCCAGGGTAATCAGGAAACCGAAGCCGACGGTGACGGCGGAAACACCCAGCGGAGCCATGAAGACCGAATCCAGCAGGCCTTGGGTGCGCCGCGCCCACGGCCCGGTTGGCCGGCGCGACAGGACCACCGAAATGGCGATGCCCAACGCCATCGCCACGGCCGTTGCCACCAACGCGATCTTGACCGAGGTGAAGGCCGCCGTCAGCACCGAATAGGGCAGGCCGGATAGGCGGCTGGTGGCCAGGGCGCGGTAGTTATCCAGGCCAAGGCCGCTGGCGGTGCGCAGCGAGCGCCAAGCCAGGGTGACCAGTGGCGTTAACACGGCGGCCACCGCCACCAGCGTCACCACCACCGGCGGCCAGTCCTCGCGGCTGAGCGGCGGGGCGGCGGTAGCTGTGGCCCGGCCGGCGCCCGTCAACTTGAGGGCCCGCTCGCGGCGGCGCCGGGCCGCGCCGGCCAGGGCCAGGCCGCCCACCACCACCACGATCTGCAGCACCGACAGCACGGCCGCTGCCCGCAGGTTCAGCATCTGGGTGGTCTGGCGCCAGATCTCGGTTTCGATGGTGCCGTAGCCCACACCGCCCAGGATCAGGACGGTCGAAAAGGCGGTGGTGCAGAACAGAAACACCATCGCCCCGCCCGCCGCCAGGGCCGGCGTGATGGCCGGCAGCGACACCCACAGCAGGGACCGGAACGGTCCGGCGCCAAGGACCCGGGCCGCTTGTTCCGGCCGCGGGTCAAGCGCCTGCCAGAAGGTGCCCACAATCCGCACCATCAACCCCAAGTTGAAGAAGGCCAAGGCCGCCACCACGGCCGCGAAACTGCTGTCCAGACCCAGGAAGGCCAGCGGCCCACCCCGGCCCAGCAGGGACCGGAAAGCCAGGCCAACCACCACCGCCGGGAGGGCAAACGGGGCCGTGATCAGCACCCGGACCAGGCCGCGCCCGGGGAATGAGCGCTTGTACAGGACGTGCGCCAGCGGCACGGCGGCGGCGCCCACCAGGGCGGTGGCCACCACCGCCTGGCCCAAGGTGCGGGCGATCAGCCGCCAAGTGCGGGCCTGCGCCAGCAGGGCACCGAACTCGCTGAAATCCAAACCGCCGCCCGCCGCGCCATCGCCCAGGAAACCGCGACCAACCAAGGTGGCCACCGGCCAGGCAAAAAACAACCCAAGGAAGGCCAGCGGCACCACCGCCAGCCCGCCCAAACCGAGGCGCCGCCCGGCCCGCGCCCAGGCTTCACGCCGCCGGGCCGCCTCAACCCAAGTGGGGGCGGCGGCCGGCGGCGCTATCTCGGTTTGCCGGGTCGACCCGGTCAGCCCAGAACCGTCTCGGTCCACTCCGAAATCCACCGATCACGGTTGGCTGCGATATCGGCCGAAGCCACCACCCACGGGTCATCCGACAGGGTGGCAAACTTGGCCCAGTCTTCCGGCAGGGCAACCGATTCCTTGACCGGGAAGACCCACATTTCGCCCGGCACCGTGGCCTGGAAGCTGTCCGACAGGAGGAAGTCGATCAGCGCCTGGGCGCCTTCGGGGTTGGCCGCTCCGGCCACCACCCCGGCGTATTCGACCTGCCGGTAGCAGGTACCCAGCGCGGTGGCGGTGGAGGGTTCAGTGTTGCCCTCCTCGATTTCGGACGGTGGCGAACTGGCGTAGCTGACCACCAACGCCCGCGTGCCGTCCGATGACGGCCCGGAGAACTCCGAGTAGTAGGCCGTCTCCCAGTCGCTGGTCACCGTCACGCCGTTGTCGATCAGGGACTGCCAGTAGTCCAGCCAGCCGTCCTCGCCATAGGCGGCCACGGTGGCCAGCAGGAAGGCCACACCGACCGATGAGGTCGAGGGGTTCTCTACCACCAGTTGATCCTTGAACGCCGGATCGGCCAACAGGTCGAAGCCGAAGGTGGCCGGTGGGTACTGGTCCACCGACACCGCCCGGGTATCAAGGTTGACACAGACGTCCGAGAAGTCGATGGCCGTCAGAGAGCCCGAATCGTCGACGGCGTAGCGGGCCTGTTCGTCGCCGCCCGCCGGCGAGGTGTAGGGCTCCAGCACGCCGGCTTCGATGGCGCGGGAGGCGAAAGCGTTGTCGATGCCCACCACCACGTCGAACTCGGGGTTGTCCTTCTCCAGGATCAACTGGTTGACCATCGACCCGGCGTCGGAGGCCGGCAGCCATTCGACCTTGACTCCGGCCTGTTCTTCGAAGGCGGCCTTCAACTCGTCCGTCAAGACGAACGAATCGTGTGTCACCACGCGGACCGTGGCCGCTGCCGCGCCGTCCTGGGCGCCGTCGGACTGGCTGGCCGCTTTCTGTTCGGTGACCTGTTCCTCGGCCGCATCGCTGCAGGCCGCCAAGCCTGCCACCAGGGCCGCCGCCAAGCCTGCCACCAGTAGTTGATTCCTTTTCACCACTTGCCTCCACATACTCGATGGAGGGCACCGTCACCACCGATGGCACCGCGGCACCACCTGGCAGAACGGAGGAGATTCCCGACTTCCTGCGCCGGCATTACCCGGTTCAGGTTCGAGGGTCTGCGGCCAGGCCCCCGTTGGGGCAGGTCACACTCTCAGCCTCGCCGGGACCCGCAAGCCTGGGGCCGGCTCAGCTCCCCTGTCGTTCGACAGTTGATCTGTCAGCCAACAAGCGTACAACCTGACACAATCAGACCATGAAGATTGTCCAACGCCTCTACACCACCGTTGCCACCGTGGCGGCCGGGTTCGTGGCCGCGAAGGTGGTCAAACTGGGTTGGAAGGCCGTCAGCGGCAGCAAAGCCCCGGACGATGCCGATGACCTGAGCGCCTCCACCGTCCAGGTGGCCTTGTTCGCCGGCCTGCTGGCGGCCGCCACCGCGGTGGCCCAAACGCTGGCCAGCCGCAAGGCGCTGGGCCGTCTGGTGGCCAAAGAAGCCAAGCACATCGCCACCGTCACCGGCGCCGACGCCGCCTGACGGCCAGCGGTACCGTCCCTTTCGACCCCTATCAACAGGAGGCCACCATGGCCCAATCGACCCCCGACCTGTGCGACGAATTCCCGGACATCGTCCGTGTCATGGCGCCCGGTTTCATCAACTACGGCGGCCACGAGGCCTTCAGCGGGTTGGCCACCACCGTCAAGTGTTTCGAGGACAACTCGCTGGTCAAGCACCTGGCCGGGCAGCCCGGTGAGGGTCGCGTCATGGTGGTCGATGGCGGCGGCTCGCTGCGGCAGGCCCTGTTGGGCGACCTCATCGCGGGTGAGGCCGCCCGCAATGGCTGGGCCGGGTTTGTCATCAGCGGTGCTGTGCGCGATGTCGAGGTGTTACGCACGCTGCCGATCGGCATCCGGGCTTTGGGGGCCGTTCCGGTAAAGACCGAGAAGCGCGGCCTGGGTGACATGGATGTGCCGGTCGAGGTGGGCGGCCTGGTGGTGGAACCCGGCCAAACCGTCATCGTGGACGCCACCGGCATCGCCGTCATGCCGGCCGAATGGGCCTAGAGTCCCCCAAATTCGGCAAAATTTCTTCAAGATCGGCCGGATCGCGTAGGTTGTTCTACCCAATTTGTGTCCTGGGTCACGTTGACCGGGTGTATACAGGACTTGGACACTGCGCGCACACCCCCAGCCGTTGTCGGTCCTGCTCCGCCGGTCTCTGGTGGCCTTTGGCCCCGCCGGCACCGTCCCCCCGATCCCCAGAAGATTGGTCACCTATGAGGAAAAGTCGCTTTGCCATTGCTGTAACCGCTGCCGCAACCACCGTTGCACTGGCCGTCTCGCCGGCCTTGGCGGCCCAGACCCAAGCCGAAATCGACGCCAACGTGGCCACCCGGGCCGCGCTCGGCACCATCGTCGGTCCCCAGGTCGATGCCGCGTACAACAACATCAAGGCCACCGTCACCACTACGGTCTCGAACACGGTCAAGGGCGCCATCGGCAACTCCCAGGCCATCAAGGACACCGTCAAGCCGCTGCTGA
The DNA here is from genome assembly GCA_031272885.1 of Bifidobacteriaceae bacterium. Lineage (GTDB taxonomy): Bacteria > Actinomycetota > Actinomycetes > Actinomycetales > WQXJ01 > JAISSX01. Next base: position 120,139 of record JAISSX010000037.1, read on the forward strand.
AGGAAGCCATCAAGACCCAACTGGCCTCGATCAATATCTCCGATCCCCAGATCGATACGGTGGTTGACCAGGCTGTTGACGCCGTGGTGGACAACCAGTACGTGGACGCGGTCTTGACCAACGAGTTCGTCCAGGCCGTGCTGAACCGGGCGGTTGACTACGCGGTGGCCGATATTGTCAACCAACTTGGCATTGACGCCGACAAGGAACAGGTCAAGGAAGACCTGATCAACCAGGTGTGGAACGCTCCGTTGCAGACCGTTGGGACTGCCACCACCAAGGTGAAGGGCAATGTTGCTCCCACCTATGTGTCCGGTGTGGGCATCAACACTTCGTATTACAACTACAACGTCACCAAGTGGAACACCGCCACCACTTGTATCGGTCTGAAGATTGGTAGCAAGTGTTACGGGGTCACCACAACCGGCAACACCACCCCCAGCGAGATCACGGTGACCGGCTGGAACACCAGCACCATCAACGTGCTGGTACAGGCCACCACCGGCCTGGGTGCCGCCAGCCAGTTGAGCGTCTACCAGCAGCGGCTGGGCCAGATTGACTACCTGTCGGTGCTGGGCAACGCCCTGTGGAAGGGTCTGCAGGACGAGGTCATGTTCCGCATCAACACCCTGCTGCAGCAGGCCAAGACCATGGTGCTGACCGAACTGACCGATGCGCTGGCGCAGTACGGCGTCACCGTGTCGCTGGATCCAACCGAGACCTGGGAGGAAATCGGCCAGGATCTGTTGGCCGGCATCGGCACCTGGAGCCAAGCCCAACTTGACGCGCTAGTGGCCACGTTGCAGTACAACTGCGCGCACTAGTGTTCTAATTACTTTGTTGGGGCCCGGGGAGCGGGCGGATCGCTCCCCGGGCCCTTGTTTCGTTTTCGCTCAGTCCTGCCACTGCCAGGACCGTTCCAATCTGAAGCGATCGCTGCGATGAGGAGCGTGACTTCGCCGAATCCCGCCGGTGCCCCTGATGATGCCATGGGAGGCGAACCGCTGCTGTTCGAAAGCCTGTTCCAGGACGTAGTTGATCCCCACATCCCGCTGGTGGATCACCTGGAGGTGTATGTCAAGAATGTCGTGATTGGCCTGAACGACGAATGGCAGGCCTGGATTTCCAAGATGGTGTCCCGCCACTACCCGGTCTTCGGCTCCGCCTGGCAGCAGACTCTGGAGCTTGCGTTGGGTGAGCCACCGTTCGCCACTGCGGAATTGCTGGCTTGCTATGACGCATACCGGCTTGCTGCACGGCAGCGGTTGATCTCGGCCCCGTCAGGGCCGTTCTGCCTCGCAATCGCCAAACAGTGGCATGCCCTACACCAAGCCGGCCAACCCACTTCGGGTTGCCTGCGTCTGTTCACACCAGACGGAGTCGTCGTGCTGCAGGGAGGAACCGATTTGACCGCAGACGTGGCCCTGGTGGCAAGGGAGGATCTGACAACGCTGTTGTTCGAACCGCCCACCCAGCCGGCAACTCAGCGCTACGCCCAGGCACCGATTCGCAGAGCCCTGGAAGACTATCTGCTGAGTCAGTCAGATTGGCTATCCGCCGAAGCCGAAACTTGGCGGGCAACCGACCGCGCGCGCCTTGGCAAACGCCTCGGAGTAGAAGGCGCCACCTGGCAGCAAGTGGTTGAGAACTACATGGGCGGGCCACCCTGCTCGCCGGAAGTGCTCAAGACGATCCGTTCCATGTACACCTTCGGTTCCCGGTACAGCTTTGGCTGCCGTAACCGGGCGATGGCTGGCGGCCAGGATCCAGACTCGCTTACTCCCCAGCGGTATGCCGAGGTGCTCGCCGACGTTTGGCTGGCCCATGCCAATGCCGCTAAAGCGGGCAGTGAACCGGTGGCGCCATGGTGGACACGTTTCCGAGCCTCGTCGCTGGACGAAAGCGACGGCCTTGCGCCAGCGTCCGCCCCAACGCTCAGCTTCTCCAGCCCCAATCTGAAGCTCCTGGTGGTGGACAAGTTGATGTACCTGAAACCGCTGTTAACGCCAGTCTTCGATGTCTATGAGTTTTGCGCTCACTATCCCGATGGTCCACTCGATCCGGAGGCCAACTGGTACAACGACTGGAAGAGTGTCCCCGAAGTGATGGAGTGGTTCGACCGTCTTCCGGTGCGGGCCGACCTCGCCGAGCACGTCGATGAACTGATCTTCGACGGCGGGAACGACGTTTACGCCCAGGTGTGCCCATTGTGGGACGGCGAGGATGACCGTTTCGACGTCACTGAGATCACTGACGCCGACTTGGACCAACTGCCGAACCTCAAACGGATCTACGGCCTCGCACACACCCTCGGCGAGGAGACCAAGGCTCGGCTTGCATCCCGACAGATCACGCTTCAGTGATCATCGCCCCACCGCCCGTCCAGCGGCTACAGCGTCAACCTGGGGCGTCGACCTTGGGACCATTTGGTCTTTGCGAATGGGGATGGTCGCTCTCGTCTTGAGCCTCCCGCGGCGGTCGCCATCAACCCGTTCCGGCAGACCATGAATTGGTTCGTCTGCCTGAGTAACTGAGGAAGCCGGTCTGCGGGTTGTCCTTACGATGTCGGTGGTCGCCTCTAAGGTGAATCCATGATCGAAACATGGGTTGCGGCGCTGATAGGCGTGGGCTGTCTGATTCTTGGCCTGGTGTTGGGTTGGCTGCTGGGCCGGCGGGGGAGTAGTGGCCCGGACCCGGCAGTGGCTCAGGCCGCAGCGGTGGCCCAGATGGAACGAGAGCACGCCCTGCAGGTGCAGGCCACCGCCCAGGTGACCGAGGCCCAACAGCAGGCGGCAGCCCAGGTGGCGCAGGCCCGTGAGGTGGCGGCGGCGGCCCAGGCCACGGCGGCCCGGCTGGCAGAAGAAAACGCCGAGTTGCGGCAGCGCGCCCAGGAAGACCAGAACGTGTTGAAGGCTCTGGTCCCGGTGCAGGCCAAGATTCAAGACGTGGCCCAGTACGTGGCCGTCTTGGAGAAGGAACGGGCCGGCCAATACGAACAGTTGCAGGAACAACTCAGGTTGGCCCGGCAGACCGATGAACACCTGCGGTCATCGACCGACGCCCTGGCCGGTGCGCTGCGCTCCAACCAGGTACGCGGCCAGTGGGGCGAGATCGAGTTGCGGCGCATTTTGGAGCTGTCCGGCCTGGGCCGCCATGTCAGCTTCTCCGAGCAGGTCACCCTGCCCGCCCAAGGGGGCGAGGGCGGCGGCCGGCCCGATGTCGTGATCAACCTACCGGGTGACAAGTTCCTGGCCATCGACGCCAAGGTGCCCATGGGAGCCTACCTGGAGGCCTCGGCCCTCGCCGGGGATGACCCGCAGGCGGACACTCGCCGCACCGGCCTGCTGGCGGAGCACGCCCGCCAGTTGCGTTCCCACGTCGACGTACTGGCCAAGCGCACCTACTGGGAAGGCCTGACCAACAGCCCTGAATTCGTGGTCATGTTCGTCCCCACCGAAGCCCTGCTCAGTTCGGCGCTGGACACCGACCCCGGTCTGATGGACTATGCCCTCAGCAAGGGGGTGGCCCCGGCGACGCCGTCCTCCCTGCTGGCACTGCTCAAGACGGTGGCCACCATCTGGCAGCATTCGACCGTCACCGACCAGGCGCGTGACCTGCTGGAACTGGGCCGCACCCTGTACAAGCGTCTGGGAACCCTGGGCGGGCACGTCGGCAAGATGGGCGGGGCGCTGGAGCGGACGGTCGCGGCCTACAACCAGATGGTCGGGTCGCTGGAACGGCAGGTCTTCTCCACCGCCCGGCGGTTCGAAGCCTTCGATGCCGCCGGCCTTGAATCACCCCAACTGGAGTCGGAGAAGATCCAGGTGCGCCAACTGACCGCGCCCGAATTGGCCGAGATCGACGACGAGGCCGAACTGTCTGCCGGTGGCAACCTGCTGGAGGACGCGCCGTCGGCCACCGATGGCGATGCTGACGGCGCCGAAGAGGAAGAAGGCGGCGCCGAAGAGGAACAGGGTGAGGAATAGCCCGCCGGCCTACTTGAACAGACCCGGGTCGTCCGGGGCCAGCAGTTCCAGGATGCGGTTGAGGTCTTGCACCGAGGCGAACTCGATGGTGATCTTGCCCTTACGTTGACCCAGGTTGACGGTGACACGGGTGTCGAACCGGTCCGTCAGGCGTTCTTGTAGGGCGTCCAAGGCGTCCCGGCGGGCACCCGGCCGGGCCTTGGCCGGCTTACCCTTGCTGGCGGTGCCCACAGGCACGTCGCCCACAGCCACGATCTCTTCGGTGGACCGCACCGACAGGCCTTCAGCCACGATGCGCTGCGCCAGGCGTTCCATGGCCGCGGCATCGTTCAGACCGAGCAGGGCGCGGGCATGCCCGGCGCTGAGCACCCCGGCCGCCAGCCGCCGCTGCACCAGCGGCGGCAGTTTCAACAACCGCAGCGTGTTGGCGATGTGGGGCCGCGACCGGGCGATGCGGCTTGCTAACTCGTCTTGAGTGCAGCCGAAGTCATCCAGCATCTGCCGGTAGGCAGCGGCTTCTTCCAACGGGTTCAGGTTGGCCCGGTGCAGGTTTTCCAGCAGGGCGTCCCGCAGCAGGTCTTGATCCTGAGTTTGGCGGATGATGGCAGGGATTTCACCCAATCCGGCCACCTGGGTGGCCCGCCAGCGCCGCTCGCCCATCACCAGTTCGTAGCCGGCCTGGCCGTCTGGCGCCGGGCGTACCACCACTGGTTGGAGCAGGCCGACTTCCTTGATTGAAGCGGCCAGTTCGGCCAGGGCGTCTTCGTCGAAGACCTCGCGGGGCTGGCGCGGGTTGGGGACGATGGCGTCCACCGGCAGGAAGGCGAAACTGGCGCCGGGGACTTCGACCAGGTCGGGTTCGGGGGTGGGTGTCTCAGATTCCGGGTCAAGCCCGGGATGACCTTGAATGGCACCGGCGGACTGACCCTCGGCAGCACCGGCGGTGGTTGGCTGGGCGGCCGATTCGAAGAAGACGTCTACCGGGCGGCGCTTGGTCTTGGTTGGTGTGGCGGCGGCGGCAGATGCCGGGTCAAGCCCGGGGTGACCAGAAGGGGCATCGCCAGTGCCGCCGGGTGTCTGGGCCGCCGGAATCAGCGCACCCAGACCCTTGCCCAGGCCGCTACGACGTTCGCTCATGCCCTGCCCCTTTCGGCGATTTCCTGCGCCGCGGCCAGGTAGGCCAGCGCGCCACTGGAGTTCGGATCCCAGGTGATGACAGTCTGGTCGAAGCCGGGCGCCTCGGAGATCTTGACCGACCGCGGAATGGTGGTTTGAAGCGTCTGCGCCGGGAACCACTGGCGCACCTCGTTGACCACGTCATGCGCCAGGTTGGTGCGGGCGTCATACATGGTCAAGAGGATGGTGGATAGAACCAGTTCCGGGTTCAGGCCGGCCTTGATGCCGGTGATGGTGTCGTTCAGTTGGCTCAAGCCTTCCAGGGCGTAGTACTCGCACTGGATGGGGATCAGCACCTCGTTGGCGGCCACGAACGCGTTGAGGGTCAGCAGCCCAAGGCTGGGCGGACAGTCGATGAAAATGTAGTCCAGCGGGGCCTCTCCAGCGTGAACCAGGCCGCGGCGCAGTTCGTCCATGGCATCGATCAGGCGGTATTCCCGGCGCGGCAGATTGACCAGTTCGATCTCGGCCCGGGACAGGTACAGCGTGGCTGGCACGCACCACAGCCCGGCCACGTCCGGGCAGCCCGCCACGGCGTTCAGCATGGGCGTGCCGCCCAACAGCACGTCGTAGATCGAGGTCACGCCCTGGTGGTGGTCGATTCCCAAAGCCGTGGAAGCGTTGCCCTGCGGGTCGGTGTCTATCACCAGCACCCGCAGCCCGCCCTTGGCCAGCGCCGCCGCCAGGTTGACAGCTGTGGAGGTCTTGCCTACGCCGCCCTTTTGATTGGCCACGGTGATGATGCGGGTGTGGGACGGTTTGGGGAAGCGCAGGCCGGCCAGGCGGATCCGGCGGCGGGCGTCGATGGCGGCCTGGTCACCCAGTGGGGTGTCGCTGCCCCGGGCTGGGGTGACGACGTCAGCGGCTGATGTTTCACGTGAAACATCACCAGGGGCCGAGGGGGCATCGTAGGCAGCCGCCCATGGCGGTGTTTCACGTGAAACATCCACTTGTGCCCTGCCTCCTGCCCGATTCGTTGCCGACATATAAGTATGGCGGGTCTTCGCCCCGACCGCGAGAGTTCAAGGTTTCAGGGGTACAAAACGGGCACTATGGGCCAGCGAGGCTGGCGCATAGTGCCCGTCTTGGGGTCTGCCCTGGTCTTACGGCGCAGTCAGTACCGTGCAAACCTTGGTGTCCGCCAGGCAGGTCACATCAACCACTACGCCGCTGGGGAAGTCACCATCGAACAGATCGGTGATCTCTGTCTCCACTTGAATGGTGTAGCCCTGATCCAGCAGGCCAAGCTCTTCCAGTACCGCCGTGACGTCATCGACCGTGGAGAACTCCTGCTCCCCAGCCGGGTCTATACCGGCCGGGCCGGAAAGGGCCTGGATGAACTCGCCCTGCCCAATGTCGGAGAGGGCCATGTCCGGCACAAGAATGAAGCTGCCATCGGCCTCCTCGCTGTAGACCACCAGGGTGTAAGCCTCCAAGGTCTCCTCCAACTCGGCTTCGTCTGTGCCCGTGGCGCCCACGGCGTAGAACTGGCTGTCCCCGTCGCCAAGCTGGACGGAGTTGACTTGCCCCACTGGCTCCAGGCCCACCACTACACCCAACTCGACGCCCACGTGGGTTGACGTGGCCGCGGCAGACCCATTGGCGGCGGCCGCCACTTCAGCCAGGGCCGGGCAGTTCACCCCGGCCCAAATACCCGAATCCTCGTACGGGATCATCACCGTGGCCGAACCGGTTGGTGAGTCGATACGGGACGACACCGCACCGTCCGCGTTGTCCAGGCCGAACTCGGCGGCCGCCTGGGCGGCGCAGGCCTGAATGGCCGCGTCTTCCGCATCTGAGGGGCCGGACCCTTCGCCCAGAGCTTCATCCAGCTCGGCCTCCGATTCGGCCAACACCAACGAGATATCGAACGGGATGGTGTCCGTACCGTGGAGCACATAGGCACCGGCCTCGTTCTTGACCAAGGTCACCTCGTCACCCACCTCGGCCCACTCGCCGCCGGCTACCTGGTCCTTGGTCCAGGCCTTGAACACCAGGTAACTCTCCTGGCCGGTCAGATCATCCAACCGCACCGAGAAGGTGGCGGACGTGCCGTAGGCGTCCAGGGCGACATCGACCACTTCACCGGGCAGCTGCGCCGCGGCGGCAGTCCCAGTCCCTGGACCAAACAGGGCGTAGCCCACGCCGCCCCCCACGACCAGGGCGGCCGCCACCCCAGCGGGCACCAACCGGCGCCCACGCGACCGCCCGGGCTGAACCGCGGCCTCCCCCGCCGTCTCCTCGGTCCAGACAGTGGCCCTTTCCTGATCGGCCCTAGCCACATCCGGCACCAGCCGGCGCAGCTCCGCCCGGGCCCGTGGCGTCAAACCCTCATCCTGCTCCGCCAGGTTGTACCGCGCGAACAAACGCTTAGTCTTCATGCTTTTCCCTCCCCTGATTGATAGTGGTGGCGCAGGGCGGCCCGGGCCCGGTGCAGCCGGACCCGTACCGCTCCGGCTGAGCAGCCCAGCAAGGCAGCACATTCCGCCGTGCTGAGGCCATCCCAGTAATGCGCCATCAGGAGTTCGCGTTGGTCATCAGCCAAGGCATCGAGCGCCGTGTAGAACCTCTCGCCCGCCTGGTCCCATTCCCAGCCGGAAGGCCTCAAGGCCGCCTCGACTGCCAGTTTCCGGCCCAGTTCGGCCAGGCGCAGTTCCGCCCGGCTGTCGTTCGCCAGCACGTTGCGGGCGGTGACGAACAGCCAAGCGGCGTTGGGCACGCCGACGGTCCGGGTGTGTTCCCAGGCGATTCGGAAAGCCTCGGCCGCGATGTCCTCCGCCCGCGCCCGGTCGGCCGTGCGCCGCTGGGCGTAACCCACCACCCGCGGATACTGCCGCGTGTACAACTCCACGAATTGGGCTTGGGCTTTGGCCGATGGCGCTGCTTGGCTGGTGACCCGTATGGGCGCCGGCGGAACGATGGTGATTTCACCGCTGCCGGCCATTGCTAACTCCTGCATACCAATTCATGTCCTGGGTCACCCGAAATGTTACGGCCCGCACGATTGCCCGATGGCGCCCGGCCGCCCCAGTCATCCCGGCCACCAAGCCGGGAACGCGCCGGGGTCAGGGTTTGGTTTTGACGGCGCGGACCACGTAGGTGGCCTCGACGCCCGCCACGGGCGCCAGGCGGAGAACCTCGGCCTGTTCCAGGCGGTGGCGTTTCAAAGCGGCGCCGGCAGCCGCCAGTTCTTCCGCCGCCGTCTCACCCTTCATGGCCAAGAACAGCCCGCCGGTGGCCAGCAGCGGCCCGCACCACTGCGCCAACCGGTCAAGCGGACCCACCGCCCGGCTCAACACCGCCCCGGCCTGGCGCCGGCCGGCCAATTCTTCGGCCCGGGCCCGCGTCACAGTCGTGTTGCCCAACCCCAGCGCCGCCACCGCTTCGGCCAGCCACACCGTGCGCCGCAGCATCGAATCAACCAGTTCCATCGTCACGTCCGGCCGCATCAGCGCCACCACCAGGCCCGGCAGCCCGGCGCCGGATCCGACATCGATCACCGCCGCCCCGGGCGGCAGCAGCGCCGCCACCGCCCCGCAGTTGACCAAGTGTCTGGGCCACAAACGTTCTAACTCACGCGGCCCCATCAGGCCACGGACGCCGGCCTCGGCCTCAAGCAGACCTGCCAGGCTGGCCACCCCGGGATAGGCCTCACCGAAGAAGTCTCGGTACGCCGCCCGGTCTTCGGCCGCCATCAGGCAGGCCTGATCACCACGTAACGGTCGGGTTCCACACCGGAAGACTCGCTGACCAGCCCGGCCGCCGCCACGGCATCGTGCACCACCTTGCGTTCGAAGGCGTTCATCGGCTCCAGGGACAGGTTGACGCCCTTGGCCTTGACCTCTTCGATGGCCCGTTCCGCCACCTTGCGCAGTTCGCTGCGGCGCCCCTCGCGGTAACCGGCGATGTCCAGCATCAGCCGGGAGCGCTCACCCGTGCGGGCCTGCACCGCGATGCGGGTCAGCTCCTGCAGCGCGTCCAGCACCTCGCCATCGGCCCCCACCAGCCGGTTCAGGGACCGGTCTGAAGGATCATCGGTCACCACGGCCACCACGGCCCGGCCGTGGTCTACGTCGATGTCGATGTCGCCCGGCAGCCCGGCAATGTCAAGCAACTCTTCCAGGTAGTCGGCCGCGATGTCGCCGTCTTCCTCCAGTTTGCTGACGGTGCGGGTTGGGGCGTCTGCTGCCTCACTCATGGCTACTCCTCTACTTCTTCCGCTTCTTGCGGGACGTCGACTTGGGTTGCGGGCGTTGCCCGGAAGCCGGCTTGGGCTTGGTCAGGGGCGTGGGGGTGGTGGCGGTGTCGTCGCCACTGGACTCGTCTTCTGGCGCTACGGGCTCCTCGGCCGCAGCGGCCTCGCCGCCGCCGGCCGAACTTTGCCCAGCCGCGGCGCTACCGGAACTCTTCCGTTGCGACCGGGTGGTGCGTTTCGGTTGCTGGCGTTGCCCGCCGGTGGTGGGCGTCGCGCCCGCAGCCCCGCCCGCGCCATCGGCCGCCTTGTCGCCGTCTGCCAATTCGGGGTGTTTCTTGGCCTTGCGGGCCTGCATACGGCGCTCGGCTTCCGAGCCCGGCGCCGGCATGTTGCGGATGACAATGAACTGTTGCCCCATGGACCACAGGTTGGTGGTCAGCCAGTAGATCAGCACGCCGATGGGGAAGTTGACGCCGGAGACCGCGAAGATCACGGGCATCATGTACATCATGATTTTCTGCGTCCGGAACATCGGGTTGTCCAGGGCGCTTTGCGGCATGTTCTTCATGGTCAACTGCCGCTGAGTGGTGAACGTGGTGATCGACATCAGGATGATCAGCACCACGGTCACAATCCGCACGTTGAGGGCACTAGCGCCAGCCCAAGTAGCGGGGTTCATGAAGGTGGCGCTGAGTGGCGCACCGAACATGTGCGAGTCGACAATTTCCTTCGCCACCGCGGCATCGATCGGTCCGATGGACGGCTTCTTGTAGGTGCCCTCCGAGACCGGCCCAAGGTTGTACAGCACCCGGAACAGGGCAAAGAACAAGGGTGATTGGGCCAGGATGGGCCAGCAACCGGACAGCGGGTTGGAGCCGGCCTTGCGGTACACCTCCATCATTTCTTCCTGCTGGCGCCGGCGCGACACCGGGTCGGTCTTGCCCTTGTAGCGGCGTTGGATCTTCTGCACCTCGGGCTGGATCAGCTGCATGTTGCGGGAAGACTTAATCTGCTTGACGAACAGCGGAATCATGATGCAGCGCATCACCACCACCAGGACCACAATGGCCAACATCCAGGCCACCGAGTTGTTCACCCTGATCAGCGAAAAGAACTTGTGGGCCCCGTACATGATCCAGGCGACGCACCACATGATGGGCGTCAGGATCGAATCAAACCAACCCATGGAACACCTTCTCCAATCCTCGGCGCTGCCAGGCGGCCAAACTCGGCGCCGGCACGTGGTCGACACCGCCCGGATGCCACGGGTTGCAGCGCATGATGCGGCGGGCCGCCAGGCCAACTCCCCGCACCAGGCCGTGTAGCCGGATCGCTTCAAGGGCATAGGCCGAACAGGTGGGGTAGAAGCGGCAGCGGGGGCCGCTCAGCGGCGAGATGACCACCTGGTAGCAGCGCACCAGGCCGGCTCCCAGCCGGGCGGGCAGGGTACCCAGGCCGCCGATGCCGCCCACCGCACCCCGCGTCATCGGGCCTTCTCCAACACTCTGGTGAGCGTGCGGCCAACCTGGCCGTCCAGTTCCCCATAGGTGGCCGCGGCGGCCGGTGGCAGCGCCCGCACCACCAAATTGGTGCCGCCCGGAACGGTGGCCAAGTGGCCGGCCATGACCGCCCGGAGGCGCCGGGTCACCGTGTGGCGCACCACCGAGTTGCCCACCGCCTTCGACACCACAAAACCCACCAAACGATCAGAAGTTGAACCCGTAGCGGCGTAGACCACCGCCAGCGGGCATCGAGCCACCGCCCCACCCCGGATGGTGGAGCGGAAATCCTGGGAACGCCTCATGCGGTGCGCGCGTGCCAGCACCGTCAGGTGACCTAGACGGTCAATTCAGCGCGCCCCTTGCGGCGGCGAGCCGCCAGGATGGCGCGGCCGGCCCGGGTCCGCATCCGCAGCCGGAAGCCGTGCTTCTTCGCCCGGCGGCGGTTGTTCGGTTGGAACGTCCTCTTACTCACGAGTCACTACTCCTGCACGCTAGCGTGGCACCGTGTTCCCTGCGCGAACCGCTGCCGCTTTCAATCACGCCCGCCCCCGGATGCGCAGACACCGGCTCCCTTATCACTCAAGGGCATTGCCGTAGGGGGTGGGGCACGCTGACATAGCCGGAACAAAACTACGGGCCTTGGGTCCCCAGGTCAAACCCGGCCCCCGCTGTCGGCGTAACCGGCACAGTCTGCCACCAGTTGGCCACTGGCCCTAGCGGACACGCCGGTCACACCGGATAGCATTTGCTGTGGATAACTCGGAACGGGGTTGACAGTGGACACTGAGCAAGACATCGCCCAGATTTGGCAGGCCGCCCTAAGTGACCTGGTCAGCAGCCAACAGGTGACAGGCCAACGCTACGGCATCTTTTCGTTGGTTAAGCCGGTGGCCCTGGTGGATGACACTGCGTTGCTGGCCGTCGCTAACCAGTACGCCAAGGACTTCCTGGAAGCTCCCATCAACGCCACCATGCTGTCTGGTGCCCTCTCCCAAGCGGCCGGCCGCGCCTTGAAACTGGCCATCAGTGTGGACCCGTCGTTGGAACAGGACGACGACCCATACGCCGACCCCAACCCCGAGGTACCGATCACACCCGGCCCCGTGCCGCCCACCGTCTTGACCGGCCGGGAGGATGCCGATTCTTCCCATCTGTTCCGCCGCTACACCTTCGAAAACTTCGTCATCGGCACCTCGAACCGTTTCGCCCATGCTGCGGCCGTGGCCGTCGCCGAAGCCCCGGCCAAGGCCTATAACCCCTTGTTCATCTACGGCGGTTCCGGCCTGGGCAAGACCCACCTACTGCACGCCATCGGCAACTATGCCCGGTCGCTTTCGCCCGAACTGCGCGTTCGGTACACCACCTCGGAGGAATTCACCAACGAGTTCATCAACGCGGTGCGCGATGGCCGGATGGCCGATTTCCGCCACCGCTACCGCAACAATGACCTGCTGCTGATCGATGACATCCAGTTCCTCAAGGGCCGCGACCAAACGATGGAGGAGTTCTTCCACACCTTCAACACGCTGCATACGTCCGGCAGCCAGGTGGTGATCACGTCCGATCTGCATCCCAAACAGTTGGATGGTTTCGAGGATCGGCTGCGCTCCCGCTTCGAATGGGGCTTGATCACCGACGTCTACGCCCCGGACTTGGAAACGAGGATCGCCATTCTGCGCATGAAGGCGGCCAGCGAAGGCCTGTTCGCGCCGGACGAGGTGGTGGAGTACATCGCCTCGCGCATCACGTCGAACGTGCGCGAACTGGAAGGCGCCCTGATCAGGGTGACCGCCTTCGCCAACCTCAACGCACAGCCGGTCGATTTGGCCTTGGCCGAAATCGTCCTGCGGGACCTGATCACGGACAATCAGGCCGAGATCACGGCATCTTTGATCATCGGCCAAACGGCCAACTACTTCGATGTCAGTATCGAGGAGATTCTTGGCCCATCCCGCACCCGCACCTTGGTCGATGCCCGCCAAATCGCGATGTACCTGTGCCGGGAACTGACCGATCTGTCCTTGCCCGCCATCGGCCGGGAGTTCGGCGGCCGGGACCACACCACGGTGATGCACGCCGAGAAGAAGGTGAAGGCCTCCATGACGGAGGACAAGAAGTTCTTTTACCGTGTGACCGAACTCACGAACCGGATCAAACAACACGCCGCGGTGTAGGCGGAGCCCACCAGGTAACGCGGGTAACGGCACCATTACCTGGGTCCAGCACAAATAATTAACAGATGTGGGTAAACCTGTGGATAACTGTGGATCGGGCCGGTCTGGCCTGTGCACAGGTCCGGCCTGGTCGGTGGATAGCTGTGCATCGTGCCAGGCTGTCCACAGCCGCCACCTCGCCGTCCCCAGGTCACCCACCGCCTCATCCACAGGCCCCTACCGCCCTTGAGGTGCGGCAACGGCCGTTTTCCCCACAATCCACAGTCCCTACTACGATGACGATCTATCTCTTAAGGGTTTCCGCCCACAGCCCACAGTGGGGCAGGACGGTCCCAGCCAGAGAAAAACCCAAATCGACCAGTCTTCTGCCCGTCAGGCCCCACCACCGCGTAGGGTTGACTTGGAATCACATCAACCGCTAGGAGCAAGCCATGAAGTTCGTGGTTGAACGAGACGTTCTTGCCGACGCCGTTGGCTGGGTGGCCCGCGCCCTGCCGGCCCGCCCGCCCAGCCCGGTGCTGGCAGGGGTCCGGATCAAGGCCAAGTCCGATGACGGCGGTACCGTCACGCTGGCCAGTTTCGATTATGAAGTCTCGGCCAAGGCCGACATCAGTGCCGATGTCGAGGAACCGGGCGAAGTCCTGGTGTCCGGCCGCCTGTTGGCGGAGATCGCCCGGCTGTTGCCGGCCAAGCCGGTCACCATCCGGCTGGAGGGGCCCAAGACGGTGGTGACCTGCGGGGCGTCGACCTTCACATTGTTGACGATGCCGCTTGATGACTACCCGTCCCTGCCGCCGATGCCCAACGCCGTCGGCGCCATTGAGGCCGGGCGGTTCCAAGAGGCCGTCAGCCAAGTGGCGGTGGCAGCCACCAGGGATGAAACCCTGCCGCTGTTGACCGGTGTGCGGGTGGAGATCGAAGGCGAAACTCTGACGTTGCTGGCCACCGACCGGTACCGGTTGGCGATCAAAGAGTTGACCTGGAAGCCGACCAGCCCCACGGTGTCACGGGTAGCGGTGGTGCGGGCCCGTACCTTGACCGAAGTGGCGAAGGCATTCGGCCACACCGAACAGATCGAGGTGGCGCTGACGGCGCCCGGCTTGGCGGACATTGTCGGTTTTGGGGCGGCCGGAAAGGAAACCACCTCGCTGTTGATCGACGGCGACTATCCGCCGGTGCGCAAACTGCTGCCCAGTAATTCCGAAATCACTGCGGTGGTTGCTGTGGCCGAACTACAAGAAGCGGCCCGCCGCGTCTCTCTGGTGGCGGAACGCAACACCCCGGTGCAGATTGCCTTCACGGCCGGGCAGGCGGTGCTCAACGCCGGGACGGGTGATGACGCGCAGGCGTCGGAGGTGATTGAGGCCACCCTGGAAGGTGAGGACATCACGGTGGCGTTCAACCCCCACTACTTGTTGGACGGCCTTGGGGTGATCGGTGCGCCTTATGTGCGCTTGTCGATGACGAACGCCACCAAGCCGGTCCTGTTCGAAGGCATGGAGGGAATCGAGGGCCCAGCCAAGGTGGACTACAAGTACCTGCTGGTACCGATCCGTTTCACCGTCTAGCCGCCCGATGCACCTGACCGACCTGTCGCTGACCGACTTCCGGTCATACCGCGAGGCGGTGGTGCGCCTGGAGCCTGGGGTCAGCACGTTTCTGGGTGCCAACGGGCAAGGGAAAACCAATCTGGTAGAGGCCGTGGCCTACCTGGCGACCTTGTCTTCCCACCGGGTGGCGTCCGATGCCGCCCTGGTGCGGCAGGGCGCGGACCGGTCCGTGGTGCGGGCCAAGGTGGTGCGTGGCGACCGGGCGTTGCTGATCGACCTTGAGATTGTGCCGGGCAAGGCTAACCGGGTCCGGTTGGGCCGCGCACCGGTCAAGCGGGCTTCGGACCTCTTGGGTTTGGTCAAGGTGGTGCGGTTTGTGCCCGAGGATCTGTCTTTAGTCAAGGGCGGACCGGATGAACGGCGCCGTTTCCTGGACGAACTGTTGGTGCAGTTCACGCCGGGTGTGGCCGGGGTGCTGGCGGACTACGAGCGGGTGGTCAAACAACGCAGCGCCCTGCTTAAGTCGGCCGCCAAACTGACCGGCCGGTCCCGCGAAGCGGCCCTCGGCTCGTTGGAGGTGTGGGACGACAAGGCGGCCGAACTGGGCGGGCGGATCACAGCGGCCCGGCTTGGCCTGGTGGAGCGGTTGCGGGGCACGGTGCCGCCGGCTTACGGCGCGGTGGCGGCGGCCGATGGCGCGGTGACCCGGCTGACGTATCAGGCGAGGGTGGAACTACCGGCCGGGCAGGCGGCCGGCGATGCGGCGGCCGCCAGCGGCGGCAGCGGCCTCGCGGCCCAGATCACGGCCGTGCTGAAGGCGGCCATGACGTCCGGCCGTAGCCAAGAGATCGAACGTGGTCTGACCTTGTGGGGGCCACACCGCGATGACCTGGCGTTGGAACTGAACGGCCTGCCGGCGAGGGGCTATGCCTCCCACGGCGAATCCTGGTCACTGGCGTTGGCACTGCGCCTGGGCAGCTATGAACTGTTGCGCCGCGACCTGGAAGGCGACCCCATTCTGATTCTGGATGACGTTTTCGCCGAACTGGACACCAAACGCCGGTCTGCCCTGGCGCAGCTCACCGCCGGGGCCGAACAGGTCTTGGTGACGGCGGCCGTGGCCCAGGATGTGCCGGCCGAACTGGTGGGGGCGGTCTACCGCGTGGCTGGAGGTGAGGTGACTCGTGGCTGAACTAAGCGGCCCCGAACGGGTCGAACGAGCCAAGGAAGCCGGCCAGCCGGCCGAACTGGCGGCCTTGGACCGGGTCATGGCCGGTCCCAAGGCGGCCAAGCGGGTAGCTCGGCGGGGCGGTGGGACGGAGCCGGAGTGGCAGACGGGCCGCGACCCAGCCGAGGTGGGCGAACTGGTGGACCAGTACCTGGCCCGCGAAGGCTGGGAACACCAACTGTCGGTCGGTTCGGTGGTGGCCCGTTGGGAGGAGATTGCCGGCAAGGAAGTGGCCGAACACTGCCAACCGGAGTCGTTCGATGACGGCCGGTTGGTAGTGCGGGCCGTGTCTTCGCCGTGGGCCACCCAGATCCGCCTGTTGCTGCCCCAGTTGACGGCCCGCATCGACCGGGTGGTGGGGGCCGGGGTGGTGACTTCGGTCACGGTCCTGGGCCCGGCGGCGCCGGCGGCCAAACGCGGCCAATGGACCGTCAGAACGGGTCGGCGCACCCCGAAGAGGTGATACATCTCTCTTCTGGCGGCGCCAGGGGCGGCTGGGACGCCCGTAGACGGCCCCTAGGCGGCTTGGGGCGCCATCGGCGGCAGAAAGCGCCCAAGGCCTGTACGGCGGTTCTAGGCCAAAAACCCGTCAGAAGGCCGTCAGAGCGGGTAGAATGGCAGGCGGTTATTCCCCTACGTGCCCTGGTCTTGTAGCGCCCGTAGGCCCCTGCAAGGCCCGGGCGCCCGCCCGGGCGCAAGAAAGCGTGGCGATGTGAGCACCAGTTCCGAACCTACTACCCCCCTGCCCACGGCCGAGGGCGGGGTGCCGCAGCAAGGTGGCCACTACGACGCCGGCGACATCACCGTCCTGGAAGGCCTGGAGGCCGTCCGCAAACGGCCCGGCATGTACATCGGTTCCACCGGCGAACGCGGCCTGCACCACCTGGTGTACGAGGTGGTCGACAATTCGGTGGACGAGGCCCTGGCCGGGTTCGCCACCCGCATCGAAGCCACCATCCTGCCCGATGGCGCCATGCGGGTAACCGACAACGGCCGCGGCATCCCGGTAGACGAACACCCCACGGAACACAAACCCGCCCTGGAACTGGTCTTGACCGTGCTGCACGCTGGCGGCAAGTTCGGCGGCAGCGGCTACGCCGTCTCCGGCGGCCTGCACGGGGTGGGTGTGTCGGTGGTCAACGCCCTGTCTAGCCGGTTGGACGCCGAGGTCTACCGGGACGGTTTCGTCTGGAACATGACCTTCGACCACGGCGACCCGGTGGGCACCATGAAACGCGGTGCCCCCACCGAACGCACCGGTACCACCATCACCTTCTGGCCCAACGCCGACATCTTCGAAACCACCGACTTCGACTTCGAAACCCTGCGGCTGCGCTTCATGCAGATGGCGTTCCTCAACAAGGGCCTGACCATCTCGTTGACCGACCAACGGCCCAAGCATGACACCGGCACCGAGCATTCACCGGTCGAAGAAGAATCCGTCCGGTCCGTCACCTACCGTTTCGACCGCGGCCTGGTGGACTACGTGGAGCACTTCAACGCCGCCCGCAAATCCGAACCGGTCCACCCCGAAGTCATCTACTTCGAGGCGGAGGCGCCAGACCAAACGATTTCGGCCGAAGTTGCCATGCAGTGGACCACCGCCTATTCAGAAGCCGTCCACACCTTCGCCAACACCATCAACACCACCGAGGGTGGCACCCACGAAGAAGGCTTCCGAGCCGCCTTGACCTCCCTGATCAACCGCTACGCCCGGGAGAAAGGCCTGTTGAAGGACAAGGATGAGAACCTGACCGGCGAAGACGTCCGCGAAGGCCTCACCGCGGTGGTGTCCGTCAAATTGACCGAACCCCAATTCGAGGGTCAGACCAAGACCAAACTGGGTAACACCGAAGCCAAGACTTTTGTGCAACGGGTGGTCAACGAACGGCTGGCCGATTGGCTGGACGCCCACCCCACGGAAGCCAAGGACATCATCCGCAAGGCGCAGCAGGCCTCGACCGCCCGCATCGCCGCCCGTAAGGCCCGCGAAGCCACCCGGCGCAAGGGCCTGCTCGAATCCGGCGGCATGCCCGGCAAACTGAAAGACTGCTCGTCGCGTGACCCGGTGGTGTCCGAGATCTTCATCGTAGAAGGTGATTCGGCCGGCGGTAGCGCCATCCGTGGGCGCAACCCCGAAACCCAAGCCATCCTGCCGATCCGCGGCAAGATCCTGAACGTCGAAAAAGCGCGCCTGGACCGGGCCCTGTCCAATGCCGAAATCCAAGCCCTGATCACGGCCTTCGGTACCGGCATCGGCGAAGACTTCGACCTGGCCAAGCTGCGCTACTACAAGATCGTGCTGATGGCGGACGCCGACGTGGATGGCAAACACATCCAAACCCTGCTGCTGACCCTCCTGTTCCGTTACATGCCAGCCCTGATCAAGACGGGCCACGTCTTCCTGGCCCAGCCGCCGCTGTACCGGCTGAAATGGACCAACGCGGAACATGAGTTCGCCTATTCGGACCGGGAACGCGACCAACTATTGGCGGCCGGCGCCGCCGCCGGCAAGCGCATCCCCAAAGAGAACGGCATTCAGCGCTACAAGGGTCTAGGCGAGATGAACTACCAGGAACTGTGGGAAACCACCATGGACCCGGTGCAGCGCACCTTGCTGCAGGTCACCATGGAAGACGCCGCCGCCGTGGATGAGACGTTCTCCATCCTGATGGGTGAGGACGTCGAATCCCGTAAGGCCTTCATCCAGCGCAACGCCCACGACGTCCGCTTCCTGGACATCTAGGACCGCCCAACCAACCCGAACCAGGGCAACCAGACATAGACCGAGGGCTACCAGCGGCCCGCACAGAATCGAGATCAGAAGCCAGTGAGCGACGTGACCACACCGAATGAAGTGATGGACGCCGGCGACCGGATCGAACCAGTCGATCTGCAAACCGAGATGAGGCGCAGCTACCTCGACTACGCCATGAGCGTCATCGTCGGCCGAGCCCTACCAGACATCCGTGACGGGCTGAAACCCGTCCACCGCCGCGTCATCTACGCCATGTATGACGGCGGCTACCGGCCGGACAGGGGCTTCTCCAAGTGCACCCGCGTGGTGGGCGAAGTGATGGGCCAATACCACCCGCACGGTGACAGCGCCATCTACGACACCATGGTGCGCCTAGCCCAAGACTGGTCGCTGCGCTACCCGCTGATCGACGGCCAGGGCAACTTTGGTTCCCCCGGCGACGACGGCGCCGCCGCCCCCCGTTACACCGAATGCCGCATGGCGCCGCTGGCGCTGGAGATGGTGCGCGACATCGAACGCGACACGGTCGACTTCGAAGACAACTACGACGGGCGGACCAAGGAACCGACCGTGTTGCCCAGCCGGTTCCCCAATCTGTTGGTAAACGGTTCGGCCGGTATCGCCGTCGGCATGGCCACCAACATTCCGCCGCACAACCTGCGGGAAGTGGCCGATGGCGTCCAGTGGCACCTGGCACACCCGGAAGCCAGCCACGCCGAACTGCTGGAGGCCCTGATCGAGCGGATTCCCGGGCCCGATTTCCCCACCGGCGCGCTGATCCTGGGCACCAAAGGTGTCAAGGAGGCCTACCGCACCGGCCGCGGCTCCATCATCATGCGGGCCGTGGTGGAGGTCGAAGAGATTGAGGGCCGTAACGCCCTGGTGGTGACCGAACTGCCCTATCAGGTCAACCCGGACCGTTTGGCGGTGCGGATCGGCGAGCTGGTCAAGGACGGCCGGGTGCAGGGCATTGCCGACCTGCGGGATGAATCCTCGGGCCGCACCGGGCAGCGGCTGGTGATCCTGCTGAAGAAGGACGCCGTGCCCAAGGTGGTGCTGAACAACCTGTACAAGCACACCCAGTTGCAAGAGACCTTCGGCGCCAACATGTTGGCGCTGGTGGACGGCGTGCCGCGGGCCCGTACCCTCGACTCGTTTGTGCGCCACTGGACCACCCACCAGCTTGAAGTGGTGGTGCGCCGCACCCAATACATGCTGCGGGAAGCCGAAGCCCGGGCCCACATTCTGCGGGGCTATCTGAAGGCGCTGGACCTGCTAGACGAGGTAATCGCCCTGATCCGGGCCTCCGCCAACGTGGACGCTGCCCGTCAAGGCCTGATGGAACTGCTCGACATCGACGAAATCCAGGCCAACGCCATCCTCGAGATGCAACTGCGGCGCCTGGCCGCCCTAGAGCGTCAGCGGATCATCGACGAACACGACGCCATCGAGGCCAAGATCGCCGACTATCAGGGCATTCTGGGCAATCCCGAACGCCAACGCGCCATCGTCTCAGAAGAACTGGCCGAAGTGGTGGCCAAGTACGGTGACGAACGGCGCACCCGCATCCTGCCGTTCGAAGGCGAAGTGACCGATGAGGATCTGATCCCAGAAGAAGACGTGGTAGTCACCATCACGCGCAGCGGCTATGCCAAACGGACGCGGGTAGACGCCTACCGGTCGCAGCGGCGCGGCGGCAAAGGCGTGCGTGGCGCCCAACTGCGCGAAGACGACATCGTGGAGCACTTCTTCGTCACCACCACGCACCACTGGTTGTTGTTCTTCACCAATTACGGCCGCGTCTACCGGACCAAAGGCTACGACCTGCCCGAAGGCGGCCGCGACGCCAAAGGCCAGCACGTGGCCAACATGCTGGCCTTCCAGCCCGGCGAACGGATTGCCGAAGTGCTGGCCATCAAGGACTACGAGCAGGCCGACTACCTGGTGTTGGCCACCCGCCGCGGCCTGGTCAAGAAAACCCGGCTGCGTGACTACGACTCGCCGCGGTCCGGCGGCATCATCGCCATCAACCTGCGGGAAGACGCCGATGGCGTCAGCGACGAAGTGGTGGCGGCCCGGCTGGTGGATGCCTCGGCCGACATCATGCTGGTGTCCCGCAAGGGCATGTCCGTCCGGTTCACCGCCTGGGACGAGGCGTTGCGACCGATGGGCCGGGCGACATCGGGCGTCACCGGCATGAAGTTCAGGGGCGATGACGAACTGTTGGCCATGGACGTGGTGCGCGAAGGCGCCGACGTTTTCGTGGTCACCGAAGGCGGTTTCGCCAAGCGCACCCCCGTCGCCGCCTACCGGGTCCAAGGCCGTGGCGGCTTGGGCATCAAGGTAGCCAAGCTGGCCACGGAACGCGGCGACCTGGTGGGGGCGCTCATCACCGACGCCGCCGACGAAGTCATGGTCATCATGCAAGGCGGCAAGGTGGTGCGCTCGCGTGTCGACGAAGTGCCCGCCAAGGGCCGCGACACCATGGGTGTGGTGTTCGCCAAACCCGATCCGGGCGACCGGATCATCGCCGTGGCCCGCAACACCGAGACCAGCGAGGATGATGACAACGACGATGCGCCCGATGGCGTCCCCAGCGGCTCCGGCGGCGGCGAGGGGGACCAGCAGGCTACGGACCAGGCGGCCGAGTCCGGTAGCGTTGAGGCAGCCCAAGCCCCTGAGACCACTGCGGAGGACATTGCATGAGTAGCAAAGGGACGGCCGACGGCGAACAACAGGGCACGTCAAGCGGTAACGGCGAGGAACCGGCGGCTGGCGCCGGTTCGCCGGGTCGGCCGGCCAGCCCCCGTCCCCGAGGACGGTCCGTCACCGTGCGGCGCGCCGCCGGCGAACGCCGGTCTACCGCCCGCGCCGGGCAAGCCTTCGAACCGCCGCCCACCATCCGGCCCAAGGCCGTGCCACCCCGGCCCCCCGCTACCGCCAAACCGGTCAAGGCCGTAGGCCCCGGTGCTGCCGAAGTCGATGCCGCCACGCAGCGGCCCGCCACCGCCCAGGTCGAAGTGGCCGCCAGCCCCGGCGGCAAGCCGAAGCGGTCCTTCCGCACCTCCAAACAAACCACGGCCGTCACCACCCTGGACGAAGAACTCGATGACGACACCCGGACGTCGGCCGCCATCAAGCCGGGCGCAATAGCCGAATCGGTGCCGTCCTATGCCCCGGTGTCACCGCCGCCCCCGCCGCCGGCCGGTACCGCCACCGTGGTGGCGCCGCGCTCCCACCGGGCCCACATCACCACCGCCGCCGATGTCGCCGCCGCCGCCGAAGCCGCCCAGGCCGCCCAGGTGGCTAAGGAAGCCAAGGAAGCCGTGGCCGCTGCTGCCGCTGCTGCCGCCACCACGGCTGCCGCTGCCGCCACCGCCCAGGCGGCGCCGGTCGACACCTCGCTGGCCGCCTCTGTGGGCGGCGTCAAAGTCAAGGGCAAAGGCAAGAGTTCCACCACCCCCCGCGGTGCCCGCAAAATCAAACTGCACCTCAGCTACATCTCGCCGCTGTCCGTCATGAAACTGTCCTTCCTGCTGGCGCTGTGCTTCGGCATCGCCCTGGTGGTGATGGTCTACGTGGTGTGGAACGCCCTGGACGCCAAGGAAGTGTTCGTCAAAATCGACGACATGATCACCCAGGTGTTCGGCGACACACGGCCCAAGCAGCTCGACATCCTGAACCAATTGGAACGCGGCCGCATCATGTCCGGCGCCACCATGCTGGCCGCCGTCGAAGTGGTCATTCTGACGGTTATCTCCACCATCGGCGCCATCCTCTACGACCTGGTGGCAGCCTTGGTGGGCGGCATCAAGGTGACGTTGCGCGAAAAGTAGCCCGGTCCGCCACCGATTACTTTGCCCCCGCAGGGCCAGGTAAGGTAGTCTCGCGCAGGCGCCCGCTCACAAGGCTAGGCGCTTTGGGCCTATAGCTCAGGCGGTTAGAGCGCTTCCCTGATAAGGAAGAGGTCGGAGGTTCAAGTCCTCCTAGGCCCACGT
The DNA here is from genome assembly GCA_031272885.1 of Bifidobacteriaceae bacterium. Taxonomy (GTDB): domain Bacteria; phylum Actinomycetota; class Actinomycetes; order Actinomycetales; family WQXJ01; genus JAISSX01. Next base: position 142,706 of record JAISSX010000037.1, read on the forward strand.
GAAGAAGTTCCTCATCATCGCGGCCCTGGCCGCCGTTGCCGTGGCCGCCTACCGCAAGTACGCCCAGAACCAAGAAGAACTGGACCTGTGGGCCGAGGTCACGGACCCCATCGCCTGACAGGCTAACCGACCCACCCAAGGGGCCGTGGCGCAGTTGGTAGCGCATCTGCTTTGCAAGCAGAGGGTCGCCGGTTCGAGTCCGGTCGGCTCCACCAAAGTTCGCTTATCCGAACCACTGACCCGCGCATCGTCTCCGGGTCGGGCGAGTCCTCCTCCAAGATGGCCGGGTGCAGTTGTCGTGTGCGTTGCCAGTAGTCGGCGTGGAGGC
>JAISSX010000063.1 GCA_031272885.1 Bifidobacteriaceae bacterium
CGCGCCCGCTCCGGGCTCCCCGCGGGGTCCCCGCGCGCTCCGGGGCGCGGTTTCGGGTAAACCCGGGCGCCGGCGCCCCCCCTTAACCACGTACCCGTCCCCAGTAACCCCGTCGCCCGTGTTACACGGAACCGTCCCCAGTAACCCCCCGTAACCCTCCGTAACCCTCCGTAACCCCCTGCAGTCCCCGCAGCTTGTTGGTTGACTATGCAAACCGGTGTATAGTCATGCGCATGTCGTTTACTGTTGCCGTGGCCGGGGCGTCCGGGTACGCCGGGGGAGAGGTGCTGCGGTTGCTGGCGGACCACCCGGACGCCATCGTTGGCGCCGTCACCGCCAACTCCAACGCCGGTGACCCACTGACCCAGCACCACCCGCACCTGGCCGGCCTGGCAGACAAGGTGCTGCAACCCACCACGCCGGACGCGCTGGCCGGACACGACGTCATCGTGCTGGGGCTGCCGCACGGTACTTCGGGCCCGCTGGCGGCGGCGCTGGAACAGGTCTCTCCGGACTCGATCCTGGTTGACCTGGGGGCAGACCACCGGCTGGAATCAGCCGCGGACTGGGCCCATTACTACAAGTCGGAACACCCCGGCACCTGGACCTACGGCATGCCGGAACTGCTGACCGGCTGGGCCTGGCAGGGCGAGGTTCCCCCCAAGCAACGTGACCACCTACGCACCGCCAAGCGGATCGCGGTACCCGGCTGCAACGTCACCGCCGTCACCCTGGCCCTGGCACCCGGCATCGCCGCCGGGCAACTCAGCCCCAAGGACCTGGTAGCGGTGCTGGCCTGCGGCGTCAGCGGCGCCGGCAAGGCCCCCAAACCCCACCTGATCGCGGCCGAGATCCTGGGTGCCGCCAGCCCCTACCAGGTAGGCGGCGTCCACCGTCACATCCCCGAGATCCTGCAGAACCTGGCCAAGGCCGGCGGCGCCGGTGGCACCATCAGCTTCACGCCCACCCTGGTACCGATGTCGCGTGGCATCCTGGCCACCTGCACCGCCCTGCCGGGGCCCGGCTTCGACCCGGCCATGCTGCGGCAGGCCTGGGAGCGGGCCTACGGTGATGAACGGTTCATCCACTTGCTCCCCGCCGGTACCTGGCCCAACACGGCCGCCACCCTGGGCGCCAACACGGCCCTGGTCCAGGTGGCCTACGATGAGCGGGCCGGCCGGGTGGTGGCCATTGCCGCCATCGACAACCTGGTCAAGGGCACCGCAGGGGCCGCCATCCAGTCCATCAACCTGGCCCTTGGCCTGCCCGAATGGGCCGGCCTGACCGTGAACGGAGTAGCCCCATGAGCGTCACCTTCCCCGCCGGCTTCAAGGCGGCGGGTGTGACAGCCGGCCTAAAGGTCTCGGGTAAACCGGACCTGGCGCTGGTGGTGAACCAGGGCCCGGCCCCGGCCGCGGCCGCCGTCTTCACCTCGAACCGCTTCCCGGCCGCGCCGGTGCAGTACTGCCGCCAAGTGCTGGCCGCCGGCGCCACGCCTACCGCCGTGGTGCTCAACTCCGGTGGCGCCAACGCCTGCACAGGAGAGCAAGGTATGGCCGATGCCGTCGCCATGGCCGAGGCCGCCGCGCTCGCCTTGGGCCTGTCGCCCGACCAGGTCTTGGTTTGCTCTACCGGCATGATCGGCGAGTTGCTGCCAATGGCGAAGGTGAGGGACGGCATCGGGCAGGCGGTAGAGGAGTTGGCCGATGGCGAGCCGGCCGGTACCGCTGCCGCGCAAGCCATCATGACCACGGACACGGTGGACAAACAGGTGGCGGTGAGTTCCCCGGCCGGTTGGAAGATCGGCAGCATGGCGAAGGGTGCCGGCATGCTGGCGCCCGGCCTGGCGACAATGCTGGTGGTGCTGACCACCGACGCGATCCTGGCCCAGGCGGACGCCCAGGCGGCGCTGAAGGAGGCGACCAGGCTCAGCTTCGACCGGGCCGATTCGGATGGCTGCATGTCTACCAACGACACGGTGATCCTGCTGGCCTCGGGCGCCAGCGGCGTGGTGGCCGATCCGTCTGTGTTCACCACAGCGCTGACCTTCGTCTGCCAGCGGCTGGCCCAACTGCTGATCGGCGACGCCGAAGGCGCCCACCACGACATCGCCATCACAGTGGCCGGGGCCACCAGCGAGGCGGCGGCCGAGGCGGTGGGACGCGCCATCGCCCGCTCCAACCTGTTCAAGACGGCCATGGCGGGCGGTGACCCGAACTGGGGGCGCATCCTGGCGGCGGCAGGTACGGTGCCGGCCGAGGTGGCGCCGTACGACCCGGGCCGGGTGGACGTCACCATCAACGGTGTCACGGTGTGCCGGGGCGGTGGCGTGGGCGACCCGCGGGAGGGCGTTGACCTGAGCGGGCGCCAGGTGGAGATTGTGGTTGACCTGAAGGTGGGGCCGGCCCAGGCCACGATTCTGACCAACGACCTCACGCATGACTACGTGAGCATCAACGCGGACTATTCGACATGAGCGACCCGGATTTCATTTTCAACACGCGGACGGACCTCAGGGCCGATCAGAAGGCCGAGGTGCTGATAGAAGCGCTGCCGTGGCTACTCAAATTTGCCGGCGCCGTGGTGGTGGTCAAGTACGGCGGTAACGCCATGGTGGACGAATCGCTCAAGGCCGCCTTCGCGCAGGACATGGTGTTCCTGCGCCGGGTGGGGCTGAAACCCGTGGTGGTGCACGGCGGCGGCCCGCAGATCAACTCGATGCTGCGGCGGCTGGGGATCCAGTCGGAGTTCCAGGGGGGGCTCAGGGTCACCACTCCGGAAACCATGGACGTGGTGCGGATGGTGCTGACCGGGCAGGTGTCGCGCGAACTGGTGGGGCTGATCAACGCCCACGGACCGTTCGCGGTGGGCATGTCTGGCGAGGACGCCGCCCTGTTCCAGGCCAAGCGGCGCACGGCCGAGGTGGACGGCATGGAACTGGACGTTGGCCTGGTCGGTGACGTGGCCCGGGTCAACCCGGGGGCGGTGCGGGACCTGCTCGATGCCGGGCGCATCCCCGTCGTTTCGACCGTGGCGCCGGACATGCAGGACGCCACCCAGGTGTTGAACATCAACGCCGACACGGCGGCGGCCGCGCTGGCGGTCGCGCTGGGGGCCCGCAAACTGGTCATTTTGACGGACGTGGAGGGGCTCTACCGCAACTGGCCGGACCAGGGTTCCCTGATCCGGCGGCTGACCGCCAACGAATTGGCGGAGATGCTGCCCAACCTGGAAAGCGGCATGCGGCCCAAGATGGAGGCCTGCCTGCGGGCGGTGCGCCAGGGCGTGCCGCAGGCACACGTCATCGACGGCCGTCAGCCGCACTCGCTGCTGACCGAGATCTTCACGGCCGAGGGGGTAGGCACCATGGTGACCGACCCGCCGCAGCCGCCCCCTGCGATCGGGGGCCCCCGGGCCCGCACTAGGAAGGAGACCACGCCATGACCCGTTCCGAGACTTTCCTTGAGCAATACCGCCAGGTCATCACGCCGCTGTTCCGGCCGGACCTGGTATTGGAGCGTGGCCAGGGCGCGTACGTCTGGGATCCCGATGGCATCCGCTACCTGGACCTGATGAGCGGTATCGCCGTGACCGCCATCGGGCACGCCCACCCGGCCTGGGTGCGGGCGGTGGCGCAACAGGCGGGCGTGCTGGCCCACACCTCCAACCTGTACGCCAACGAGCCGCAGATTGCCCTGGCGGCCAAGCTGCTGGAGTTGGCGGGGGCGGGGCCGGAGGGCAAGGTCTACTTCGGCAACTCGGGCGCGGAGGCCAACGAGGCGGCGCTCAAGACGGCGCTGCTGACCGGCAAGCACCGCGTGCTGGCGCTGGATGGTTCTTTCCATGGCCGCACCCTTGGGGCCCTGTCGCTGACTCACAAGGAGGCCTACCGCAAGCCCTATGACGGCTTCACCGGCCAGGTCCAGTTCCTGCCGGCTGGTGATCTAGAGGCGCTTGAGATGGCCCTGCGGGAGGACGACGTGGCGGTGCTCTGTCTGGAAGTGATCCAGGGGGAGCGCGGCGTGGTGCCGTTGCCGCCCGGCTACGTGGCGGCCGCCCGGCGCCTGACCCGCGAGCACGGCGCCCTGCTTTGGATCGATGAGGTGCAGACCGGCATCGGGCGCACCGGCGCCTGGTTCGCCTACCGCAACCCGGCCCTGGTGTCTGAGCCGGTGGTGCCTGACCTGGTGACGGCGGCCAAGGCCTTGGGTGGCGGTTTCCCCATCGGCGCCTGCCTGATGCTGACCGAGCCGGCCGCCTCGCTGTTCACGCCCGGCCTGCACGGCACCACCTTCGGCGGCGGGCCGCTGGCTTGCGCCGCCGCCCTGGCCACCCTTGGTGTGATTGAGCATGAAGGCCTGCTTGAGCATGCTCGCGTTGTGGGCGATGCTTGGCGGCGGGACTTGAGCATGCTCGACGGCGTGACCTCGGTCAGGGGTCAGGGCCAGCACACGGCGTTTGTGCTGGAGCAGCCGGTGGCCCCCCAGGTGGTGGCGCTGGCCGCCAAGGCGGGTGCTCCCGGCGGGCCGGACGGCTTCTTGATCAACGCCACCGGGCCCGATACTCTCCGCCTGGCCCCAGCCCTGATTCTGACCGCCGAACAGGCGGCCACGTTCACGGCCGCCCTGCCCGGCCTGTTGGCCGCCGCCATCCAGGAGGAGAACCCGTCATGACCCTGCGCCACTTCTTGAAGGACACCGCCATCAGCCACGACGAGCAGGCGGCCATCTTGCGCCTGGCCATGGAAATCAAGGCCGACCGGCTGAAGTACCAGCCGCTGGCCGGGCCCAAGGCCGTGGCCATCTTGACCGACAAGCCGACGCTGCGCACCCAGGTCAGCTTCACGGTTGGCGTGGCCGAACTGGGCGGCTACCCCATGTTCGTGGACGGCAACCTGGTGGCCATCGGCAAGCGTGAGTCGATCAGTGACGTGTCGAAAGTGCTGGGGCGGATGTGCCACGCCATCGTTTGGCGCACCTACGGCCAGGAGCGCATCGAGGAGATGGCCAGCGTTGTCAGCGTGCCGGTGGTTAACGCCCTGACCGATGACTACCACCCGTGCCAGGTGTTGGCCGATCTGCAGACGGTCGCGGAAGCCCTGGGCGGGGTGGACAAGCTGCCCGGCGCCAAACTGGCCTACTTCGGCGACGGCGGCAACAACATGGCCCACTCCTATCTGCTGGGTGGCGCCCTGGCCGGCATGCACGTGGTGATCGCCACGCCATCGGCCTACCCACCCAAGCCGGAAATCCTGGCGGAAGCCCAGGCCGTGGCCTCACGGGAAGGGGGGTCGGTGACCGTCACCGATGACCCGGTGGCGGCGGCTACCGGGGCGGACGCCATCGCCACCGACACCTGGGTGTCGATGGGCATGGAGGGCGACGCCGAGGCCCGCCAGGCGCCGTTTGTGCCGTTCCGGGTTGATGCGGCGTTGATGGCCATGGCCAAACCCAGCGCCATCTTCATCCACTGCCTGCCGGCCTACCGCGGCAAAGAGATGACGGCGGACGTCATCGACGGCCTGCAGTCCCGCGTCTTCGACGAGGCGGAGAACCGCCTGCACGCCCAGAAAGCCCTGCTCATCTGGTTGCTGCAGCAACTTGAGGGCACCGAAAGCTAGGTGCCCGATGCCGCTGCCTCCCACCAAGGCCGCCCGCCACGCCCTGATCCGCCAGATCGTGGGCCAGGGGCAGGTCAAGTCCCAAACCGCTCTGGCCGTGTTGCTGGCCAAGGCGGGGATGGAGGTGACCCAAGCGACACTGTCGCGCGACCTGGAGGAGTTGCGGGCAGACAAGGTGCGCCTGCCGGACGGCCAGCGGGTCTACGTGGTGCCGCCCGAAGGTGGCCTGGAGCCGGATGCGGCCGGGGGAGCCGTTGGGGTGGCCCACCGCGAAATGCTGGCCGCCCGCCTGGGCCGGCTGGCGGCCGAACTGCTGGTCTCGGTCGAGGCGGCCGGCCAGATGGTGGTGCTGCGCACCCCACCCGGCGGCGCGCACCTGCTGGCCAGCGCCATCGACCAATCCGTCCTACCCGGCGTGATGGGCACCATCGCCGGGGACGACACCATCATGGTGGCCTGCCGCGCCCCGGCCGAGGCCGGGCAGGCGGCCGCCCGCTTTTTGGAACTAGCGAAGGAGAACGCCCATGACTGACCGCGTAGTGCTGGCCTATTCCGGTGGCCTTGACACGTCCGTTTCGATCGGCTGGATCGGTGAAGCCACCGGGGCCGAGGTGATCGCCGTGGCGGTGGACGTGGGCCAAGGCGGCGAGAACCTAGAGACCATCCGCCAGCGCGCCCTGGCCTGCGGCGCCGTGGAGGCGTACGTGGCGGACGTGCGCGAAGAGTTCGCCACCGAATACTGCATGCCGGCCCTGGCCGCCAACGCCCTCTACATGGACCGTTATCCGCTGGTCAGCGCGCTGAGCCGGCCCGCCATCGTGAAACACCTGGTGCGGGCGGCACGCGAGTTCGGTGCCGGCACGGTGGCGCACGGCTGCACCGGTAAGGGCAACGACCAGGTGCGGTTCGAGGTGTCCATCACGTCATTGGCGCCGGACCTGAAGTGCATCGCGCCGGTGCGTGACCTGGCCCTGACCCGGGCGGCCGCCATCGAATACGCGGAGCGCCACGCCCTGCCTATTGAACAGACCAAGTCCTCCCCGTTCTCGGTCGATCAGAACGTGTGGGGCCGGGCGGTTGAAACCGGCTACCTGGAGGACATCTGGAACGCCCCCACCAAGGACGTCTACACCTACACCGATGACCCCACCTTCCCGCCGGTCGAAGACGAGGTGGTGATCACGTTCGAGAAGGGCGTGCCGGTCGCCATCGACGGCGTGGCGGTGACGCCGCTGCAGGCCATCCAAGAGATGAACCGGCGGGCGGGCGCCCAGGGCATTGGCCGGATCGACATGGTGGAAGACCGCCTGGTGGGCATCAAGTCCCGCGAGATCTACGAGGCCCCCGGCGCCATGGCGCTGATCGAGGCGCACCGCGACCTGGAGGGTGTGACCGTGGAGCGCGAACTGGCGCGCTTCAAGCGCACCGTGGGCGCGCGCTGGACCGAGCTGGTCTACGACGGCCAGTGGTTCAGCCCGTTGAAGCGGGCCCTGGACCAGTTCCTGGTGGAAACCCAGCAGTACGTCAGCGGCGACATCCGGATGACGCTGCACGGCGGCCGGGCCACGGTGACCGGCCGGCGCTCCGACACGTCGCTATATGACTTCAACCTGGCCACCTACGACGAGGGCGACACCTACGACCAGTCGCAGGCCCGCGGTTTCATCGAGATTTTCGGCATGCAGTCCAAGCTGGCGGCCGCCCGCGACGCCCGCTTCGGCAAAGGCGTGGTGCTGTAGCTCAGGGCCGGCTCCGCCCAAAATGGGGACCCAATCGCCTATTTGGTACGGGTCGGTGCCCGATGGCGCCCGGTTCCTAAGTCGCTTGTGGCACCCCAGGCTTGGGCGCCATCGGGACTAAGTCCCTCACCTGCACAAACGCGAAGCATGCCCGGGGGGCCAAACCAGGAGTGCCTCGGCCTCGGCCCCACCTGTACCAAATCGGCGATTTGGTCCCTCTTTCGCCTACCGGTGAGGTTTGCGACCCCGGTTGGCAGGCCTCCCAGACTTCGAAAGCCCGACAGTCCCGGCTAGGCTTGTCTCTCGTGGATGACGCACGCCGAACGATTGAAGCCGGTGCCGCCCGGGCGGCCGGCCACGTGTCCACGCCTGCGGATTGGCAGCGGTTTGCAGCCCTAACGGCCGACCTGCGCCGACCGGACTTCGAAGAACGCGCGTGGGCGCATGCCAACGAGGGCGACGCTCTCTGGGAGTGAGTTGTTGCTCACATTTTGGGCCTGGTTAGTGGCTTAGGCCCCCACAAGCAACGCATACTGAGGGATAAGCCCCAGAATCGCTGTCCGTAGATTCAAGGGGGCCCCATGCCGAACCGACCCACCCGACTTTGTGCTGCCCTGTTTCTCTCGGCCATCCTGCCGGCTACGTTGGCGGCCGGCCTGACCCTGGGCGTCCCGGCGGCATCGGGCACTGGGGACAGCGGCACCGCGGAGCCAACCATCACCAAGGTGGTAGACCCGGCCACCATTGGCACCATGCCGCCGGCCACCCTGTCCACCCAGAACGTGGGCCGGATCTGGACCGACAAGACGGTCTCTACCGGCCCCATCGAACTGACCAGCGGTAACGCGGCAGTCCAGAACACCGGCGACTTCCTGGTGGCGCTGTCCGCCCTCTCGTCTTCCTCCCGGGTCACCGGCGTGGCCGAAACCCCATTGGACGTGGTCTTTGTCTTGGACCTGAGCGGCTCAATGTCGGATTCGATCTCGGCCGGTGACCCGGCTCCTAAGTATCAAACCCTGGTGCGGCTGCTGAACCAGGCGATCGGCGACCTGATGAAGGCCAACCCGCTGAACCGGGTGGCGGTGGTGGGGTTCTCGGGCGCGCTGTGGCACCAGCCGGGCACGTTCCAGGACACCACCTTGTTCATGGACTTAGGCCACTACCCCCAGGCGGACACCTATTTCACCTACACCACCGGCGACATCCCGGTGGTGACGGCCAACTCGGTCAGCCGCGAGGTAACCGGGGGCACCAATATCCAGGCCGGGCTGTACAAGGGGATGGAGTTGCTGACCGCTTCCAACCCTACGTACACGGACAGCAACGGGAGCGGCTACCGGGTGCCTTCGGTGGTGTTGGTGTCCGATGGCGCCCCCACCTTCACGCGCAACTCCGACACCTGGTGGAACCTGCCCGAGCCTGGCCTGAACACCGACTTGCAGGGCAATGGCCAGGACATCTACCCGGGCAACTCGTTCCTGGCGCTGCTGACCGCCAGCTTCATGAAAAAGAAGGTCGAGGAGAACTACAACCCTGGCTACGTGCCCAGCAACGAGCCGACCAAGACCAAGATCTACACCGTGGGGGTTGGCCTAGGCGACAATTCCTCGGACCCGAACGATGCCAACCTGGCCGCCTACACCCTTGATCCGAAGGGCCAAGCGGGGGTGGGCAACGCCATGTCCAACGCGGTGGAGGGGTACTGGACGGCCTATAGCGGCGGCGGCACCCCGGCCATCTGTGTGGACGGGGCCGCGGTGGGTAGCCCGTGCGACTCGGCCAAGGACTACACGGTGCAGCACCCCACCGGGACGGATGTGCCTTACGACCCGACCTCGCTGGCCTACAACGACCTGTTTACCCCGGTTGAGTCGGCCGACCAGTTGTGCGAAGCCTTCCGCAGTATCACCGACCACATCGTGGAGAACACCATGACGGTGCCAACCCGAGTGTGGGACGTGGACGGCAACGCCTCCGGCTACATCACGTTCACCGACCAACTGGGTGACTACATGGCGGTCAAGGACTTGGTGGCAGTGGCCTACGGCGACACGGTGTTCAGCGCCAAGACGACTACCACCAGCGGTGACACCACCACCTACGCCTTCCAGGGCACAGTCAACGCCAACACCATTTACCGGTATGGGGATGTCAGCCACATCATCATCCAGGTGACCCGTGGCGCTGTGGCCGACACGGTCAAGGTGCAGATCCCAGCGGCCCTGATCCCGTTGCGCGAATACGCGGTGTTGCTGGACGCCTCCGGGCAGATGGCGGCGCCCTTGACGGTGACCGACGCCTACCCCGTATCGGTTTTCTACACGGTCTCGTTGCGGGACGGCGTGGCGGCGGCGGTGGCGGCCCCCGGCGGCCCGGCCGATGCCGCCCTTAAGGCTTACGCGTCCGCCAACCGGGACGCTTCCGGCCAGGTGGCCTTCTACACCAACGCCTACGACCGAGCCACGGCCGGTGGTGCCGGCACCAAGGTGCCCGAAGAATCGAAGGGTCTGACCACGGCCACCTTCGAGCCGAATCCCGATGACGCCCACTACTACTTCCTGAAGCCGGCCCAGCTCTATGCCGACGCGGCCTGTTCGGTGGCGGCGGTGCCGCCGTTCAACGCCGCCGGACCATACTGGTTCAAGCACAGTTACTACGAATCGGTTGGGGCAACTCAGGACGCCTGTGTCGAACTGGCCACCGGGGCCAGTGAACTGGCCGCCTACGCCGGCACCGATCAGAACGTCCAGGGCGTCTCGGAACATGACGGCGGGTTGTGGATCAACCGGCACACCAAACACGTCACGCAGGTCAGCTTCTTCGACCGGGCCAAGGACGTGAACGCGACCGGCACGGCGGCCTGCGCCATTGTGCCGGCCGCCTGGGACGGCACCGACCTGTACACCGCCACCACCATGACGGTGCATCTGGGCAACAATGGGCGGCTATTGGTGGCGCCCCTGACCGAGCCGAGTTCGCCGGCGCCTTCGACGCCTTCGTCCCCTGCGCCGTCGGGCTCTGGCACGCCGCCGGCCTCGAGCGCACCGCCTAGTGGTGGCGCTTCGACGCCGGCGGAGTCATCTGCGCCGCCAACCGAGCCGACATCGCCTGGCGGCTCCTCTGGCACGCCGGTGGCGACGCAGGCAGGCAACAGCTTGCCGGTGACGGGTGTGAACCTGGCCGTGCCCATGTGGTGCGTGGTAATCAGCCTGTTCGTGGGTGCGTTGGCCTTGAGCATGGGGGCGCGCTACCGGGCTCGCCACCGCGCCTGACTCCACTTCCGCCCGGCCGGAGCCCCCTCCCTCGCGAAAGGTCACTTTCCCGTCACGAAAGGTCAATTCCGTTTCCAACGGCACCCGCGGCCAAGGCTCTGACCTGGGGTTATGCCGTCAGCGAAACCACCCGCGGCAACAGAATTGACCTTTCGTGAGGGAAGTCATCCCGGGCGTGGTCGTCCGTCATCCCGGGCTTGACCCGGGATCTTCGCCGTCAGCGGCCCCAGCCGGGAGCGTCAACGAACCGGAGAGAGTTCCGGTAGCTCTAGGGCCCGTCGAGGCCGATCCGGAGAGATTTTCGGCAGTTTTCGGGCCCAGATCCACCAAGCGGAGAGAGTTCCGGTAGTTCTGGAGCGCCAGAACTACCGGAACTCTCTCCGCCTGGCCTGGACGGGCTTCAGGACTACCAGAAGTCTCTCCGGATCGCCGTATTGGGCCTGGTTGACTACCGGAAGTCTCTCCGGATCGCCGGGGCGGACGCCATCGGGCACCGGGGGGGAGAGAGAGTTGCTGCGCCGCCAGGGCCCAGAACGATCCCCGGGTAGAGAGTCGTTGCGCCGCCAGGGCCCAGAACGATCCCCGGGGTAGAGACTTGTTGCAGCAACGGAGCCCAGGACGATCCCCGGGTAGAGAGTTGTTGCGCCGAATCGGCCGGATTCGGCCATGGGGTAGAGACTTGTTGCACTTCCAGGCCCGAGAATCGGCAACAAGTCTCTACCCAAGGGGCCGACAGGGCCCGGCAGGACTGCAACAAGTCTCTGCCCAAGGGTCCGGCGGTGGGCTGCCGGCGGTCGGTAGACTCGCGGGCGGGAGAGAGCCCATGAGTTTTGACCTATATGTCTACGCCCGTGAACCCCTGCCGGACGCCGAGTGGCCGTTGCTAGTGGGGGATGGTTTGTTTGCCGACGTAGAGCCGGGAAGGATCTGGGTCGCCTTCGTTGACGTTGCCACAGGGGAGATTATTGGCGGCGCCTCTGGCCCGTTGGCGGTCGATGAGGAGGACGATGAGGAACAAAGGCTCCCCTATGAACTGCAGGATGCGTCCGGCGTCAGGTGGGTCTACGAATTCAATTGCAGCTTTGAATATCACTGCTTGTTGCGCACGACGGAAGTGGCCGAGCGGCTGGCGGAGCGCCTAGAAGGCTGGCAGTACGACCCCCAGAACGACCTGTTGTACGGTCCAGATGGCGACCCGATAGAGCGGAAGATCACGCCGGAGGAAGAGAAGGATGCCTCGGCGGAGGCCTTCATCCAGGCGCTGCCGGGCGGTTGGCGGACAGCAAAGCGGGTGGCGCTAGTGGTGATGGGCCTGTTCGGTGCTGCGTTTGCTGTGAGCCTGATCGCCTGGCTGATTCTGGAAGCGCTCGTAGGCACAGGAGTCCACAAGGCGGAGCACCTCGATGTCTTGCGCTTCAGCGGTGGTTGCCTGGCGGCCGGGTGCGTGGCGGATCTGGTCTGGGCCTGGTTGGGGGACCGCTACAGCGCACAGGTGCGCCGCTCGCTGCCGGCCTGGCACGCCGCCAACCCGCGCTGGCGGTCTGTGCCCAAGGTGTACCGCAAGTACGCCAAGGAAGGCGGCAGCCTGGTGGGGCACATTTGTCTTCCTGTTTTCCCGTTGTTGATATTGGCGCCAATTCTTGCCTTCGCGCCCCTTGGGGTTGATGGCATGCCGTGGTGGTGGGTGCCGATGTGCCTGGCAGTGATCGCGGCATGCGTCTTGGTGATGTGGCTGCTAGGAAGCGCCGACAGCCGCCGCGTCAAGCGCCAAGAGGAGTTCCAGGATGCCGTCTTCCACCCCAACAAGGAGACATGAAAAAGCCCGGGCCACCTGAGCCCGGGCTGCTTCGCTGCGACCAGCGGCGGCTAGCGCGCCACCTTGCCGGCCTTGATGCACCGCGTGCAGACGTACTGCCGCTTGGGGGTGCCGCCAACCACGGTGCGGACCCGCTGGATGTTGGGGTTCCAGCGCCGCTTGGTCCGACGGTGCGAGTGGGACACGCTGAAGCCGAAGCCGGGGCCCTTGCCGCAAATATCGCACGTAGCAGCCACGATCGTTCTCCTGGAAGTTTGGGATGGTTCCGCGCCGGGCGTGGAAGACAACCTGCACATCTTAGCCCATCAGGCCGGGAACGCCCAACTGAAGGACCGACCGCCCACCCGACCGCCCACCCAACCGCGCGGCCACCTTACCGTGTCGGTGGTGCCGACTAACCTGGCAGGCATGGGTTCTTTCCTGGACGCGCCGCTGGCCAAGCTGTTGGGCCGGGGCGCGGCCGCCTTGGACAAGGCCTTCGGCTACCGCACCAACGAGGATCTGCTGCGCCACCTGCCCCGCCGCTACGAGGACCCGGCCACACCAACCGACCTGAGCGGCCTGCGCCTGGGGGAGAACGTGGCGGTGATGGCCCGTGTGGCCGCCGCTTCCGCCCGGCCCATCCAGGGCCGCGGCCTGACGCTCTTCACGGCGCGCGTGACCGATGACGTTCGCTCGCTCACCCTGACGTTCTTCCTTAAGCGCCAATGGACGGTTGACTGGTATCAGAACGCCTTCCGCCAGGGCCGCATGGGCTTGTTCACCGGCACGGTGGAGGCCTACCGCGGCAAGCTCCAACTGGTCCACCCGGCCGTGTTGTGGGTGGGCCGGGATGAACAGGACCAGGAAGCCGCCTTCATCGAGGCCGGCAAACCTACGCCGGTCTACCCTGCCACCGCCAGTTTGACCTCGCCCAAGATTGCCGGCGCCATCCAAACCCTGCTGGGTGCCTTGGGCAGCGACGAACTGCCGGACCCGCTACCGCCACGACTGCTCCACCAGCGCGGCCTGCCGTCGTTGACGCACGCCTTCCACCTGGTCCACCACCCAGCGGCCGATGCCGAGTGGCGCCTGGCGCGGGACCGCTTCCGTTTCGAAGAGGCCTACGTGCTCCAGGTGGCCCTGGCCCGGCGTCGGCGTGAACTGGCCGCCGTCCCCGCCGTCGCCCGGCCGCGCGCGGAGGGCCCCGGCAGCCTGTTGGCCCGGTTCGATGCCGCCCTGCCCTTCACCCTGACCCAAGCCCAGCGCCAAGTGGGGGAGAAGATCGCCGAACTCCTGGCGCTGCCCACGCCCATGAACCAGTTGTTGCAGGGCGATGTGGGCAGCGGCAAGACGGTGGTGGCGCTGCGGGCCGCCCTGCAGGTGGTGGCGGCCGGTGGCCAAGTGGCCCTGCTCGCGCCCACCGAGGTCCTGGCGGCCCAGCACTGCCAGACCATCCGCAACCTCCTCGGTCCCCTGGGAGAAGAGGGGCTGCTCGCAACTGGAGGGGACGGCATCGGGCTCAGGTTGTTGACCGGCTCGTTGACCCCCAAGGCGAAGGCGGCGGTGCTGGCGGACATGGCGACGGGCCGGGCCGGCCTGGTGGTGGGCACCCACGCCCTGCTGCAAGAGGCGGTGGCGTTCCACGACCTTGGCCTGGTGGTGGTGGATGAGCAGCACCGCTTCGGCGTGGAGCAGCGCGATGCGTTGCGTTCCCGGGCCGATGTCGCCCCCCACCTCCTGGTCATGACCGCCACGCCGATTCCGCGCACCGTGGCCATGACGGTGTTTGGTGACCTTGGGGTGTTGGTGCTAGGCCAGGCGCCGCCGGGACGTAGCCCGGTCAGCACGGTTTGGGTCAACCCGGGCGAGCATCCGAGTTGGCTGAGCCGGGTCTGGGAACGGGTGGCCGAGGAGGTGGCGGCCGGCCACCGGGCCTTCGTGGTCTGCCCCGCCATCGAGCCGGGTCAGGTGGAGGAGGGCACCGACCTGATCGACGACGAAACGCCGGGGGAGTGGGGCGGCGTCGAGGAAGGCGCCCTGGCCTTCCCCTTGCCGGGCACGCCGCCGCCGGCGCCGCGCCGCCCGCCCGTTTCGGTTGCCGAAACTCTGGACAAACTGGCCGCCACCCCGTGCCTGCAGGGTGTCAAGCTGGCGGCCCTGCACGGCCGGTTGCCGGCCGAGGTTAAGGACCGGACCATGGCGGCCTTCGCGGCCGGCCAGATCGACGTCTTGGTGGCTACCACCGTGATCGAGGTGGGCATCGACATTCCGGCCGCCACCGCCCTGGTGGTGTTGGATGCGGACCGGTTTGGGCTGTCCCAGTTGCATCAGTTGCGCGGCCGGGTAGGCCGGGGCGAAGCTGCCGGGGTTTGCCTGCTGGTGTCCGAAGCCGCCGCCGGTTCGGTGGCGGCCAGCCGGCTGGAGGCCATGGTGGCCACCACGGACGGCTTCCAGTTGGCGGAGGTGGATCTGGAGAACCGGCACGAAGGCGACATTCTGGGCGCCGCCCAGTCCGGCAACCGGTCCGCCTTGAGGCTGCTGCGGGTGGTGAAGGACGCCGGGCTGATCGGCGAGGCCCGTGTGGCGGCCGAGGCCCTAGTGGCCGAAGACCCTACCCTGGCCGGCTATCCGGCCTTGGCGGCAGCGGTGGAACGCGTGGTGGGTGAACGCGAAGACTTCTTGGAGCGGGGGTGACGGGAGGCCCGTGACGCGCATCATTGCCGGCAGCGCCAGGGGGCGTGAGTTGAAGGTGCCGGCCAAGGGCACCCGGCCCACCTCGGCCCGGGTGCGTGAGGCGATGTTCTCGCTGCTGGAAGCCCGTTTGGGCGGGCCGGGTGGCTGGAACGACCTGGCCGTGCTGGACCTTTATGCCGGGTCCGGGTCGCTGGGGCTGGAGGCGGCTAGCCGGGGGGCATCCAGGGTGGTGCTGGTGGATTCGGCCCGGGCGGCGGCCCGGGTGGCGCAGGCCAATGCCGCCGCGCTTGGTTTGGATGATGTGGTGACGGTGCTGGCGGTTAAGGCCGAGGCCGTGGCGGCGGGTGCCCGCCTACCGGGCCTGGATCAGCCGTTCGATCTGGTGTTGCTGGATCCGCCCTACGCGGTGGGCCCAGCCGAACTGGGCGACGTCCTGGCCGGCCTGGCCGCCCACAAGCTGGTTCTGCCGGACAGCCTGGTGGTGCAAGAGCGCGCCAAGAAGACTGTTGCCCCACCCTGGCCGCACGGCTGGGAAGTGCTGCCGCCGCGCACCTACGGCGACACCGTGCTCCACCTGGCCCAAGTCTGCCCATGAGGGGCGTGTCATGGGCAGCGGGGTGTGGCAGGCTAGGGGGGTGCAAAGCTCACTGGCAGTGGTGCCCGGTTCGTTCGACCCCGTCACCTACGGCCACCAGGACGTGATCCTGCGGGCCAGGGCCCTGTTCGGGCGCGTCATCGTTGGGGTGGCGGCCAACCAGGGCAAGGCGCCCCTGTTCGGCCTGGAGGCCCGCCTCACACTGCTGCATGCCGCCCTGGCGGACGAACCGAACATCGAAATCCAGGCCGTGCCTGGCCTGCTGGCCGAGTTCTGCCGCCAGGTGGGCGCCACCGCCATCGTCAAGGGCCTACGCGGCGGGGCGGACCTGGATCACGAGCAGCCGATGGCGGTGGTCAACCGCGAACTGGCCGGCGTCGAAACCGTCTTCCTGCCGGCGGCGGCCGCCTGGGGCTACGTCTCCAGTTCGATTGTCAAAGACGTGGCCCGCAACGGCGGCGACGTGTCGAAGTATGTGGCGCCGCCGGTGGCCGAGGCCCTGCGCGCCGCCCTGGGCGGCCGCTAGACCGAATAGCAAGGAAGCCCGGCCCGTCTGGTAAGCTGGACGGTCGGTTCAGCCGGACGGCGGGGCCCACAATCTTGCGAGCCTGAACAACCCACGCGCCATGTCTACTGCCAGCCCAGCGAGCATTCCCGAACTCACCATCTCGGTGAGGGAGCTACGCCGCCAGCCTGGCACGTCCAAGCAGGTGCAGACGGTTTTCCAGGCCCCGGGAGATTTGGGCACCGAGGTGATCGGCATACCGGAAGGTGCGGCGGTGGAGTTGGAACTGCTCCTCGAATCCGTGCTGGAAGGCGTGCTGGTGACCGGGACGGCCAGCGGTACAGCCCGTGGGGAATGCGTGCGGTGCTTGGACGAGGTGACCTTGCCTTTGGCGGTCACTTTCCAAGAACTGCATGTATATCCCGAACGGGTATTGGCCGCCGAGGAATCGGGGGATGACACGTCGGACGAACCCGTGGTGGTAGATGACGCGATCAACCTGGAAAGTGCCGTGCGGGACGCGGTGGTGCTAGCGCTGCCGTTCCAGCCACTGTGCCGGGATGACTGCCCGGGGCTGTGCCCCGAGTGCGGTTTCCCGCTGCGGGATGATCCAGGCCACGCGCACCGCCAGGTGGACGCCCGCTGGGCCGCCCTGCAAGACCTGTTGGACGTGGAACAAGTAGAAGGAAAGTAACGTGGCCGTTCCGAAGCGCAAGACCTCGCGCGCCAATACCCGCTCGCGTCGCTCGCAGTGGAAGACCAGCGCTGTGGCGCTCACCACCTGCCCGCGTTGTGGTGAGCCGACCCGCCCGCACCACGCCTGCCCCAACTGCGGCACCTATAAGGGCCGGCTGTACGCCGAAGCCCAGCGCAGCGAATTCGAGGCCTAAACGCCGGTGGTGGATGCCCCGGCTAGCCCGGCCGTGCCAGCGGCCCGGGCGTTGTTGGACGCGCTCGGTGTCGAAATCGACCCCGAGCTGCTGGTGCTCGCCCTAACCCACCGCTCGTTTGCCCACGAGGCGGGCGGTATTCCAACCAATGAGCGCCTCGAGTTCTTGGGTGACTCGGTGCTCGGTTTCGTGGTGACGGAGCGTTTGTACCGCGACCACGCGGACCTCCCTGAAGGCGAATTGGCCAAAATGCGCGCCGCTACCGTGTCCCAGCGGGCCTTGGCCCGTGTGGCGCGTTCCCTGGGCCTTGGCCCCTACATCCTGCTGGGCCGCGGCGAGACGGCTACCGGCGGCGCGGACAAGGATTCGATCCTGTCTGACACCCTTGAGGCGCTGATCGGCGCGGTCTACCTGACCGGCGGTGTGGACGTGGCGCGTGCCACCGTGTTTCGGCTGGTGGGACCCACTCTAGAGCGCGCCGCCCACCTGGGTGCCGGGCTTGATTGGAAGACCTCCCTGCAGGAATTGGTGGCCGGCCTGGGCATGGGCACCGTTGAATACCGGGCGGAGGGCTCCGGCCCGGACCACGCCCGCGAGTTCACCGCCGAAGTGGTGGTGGCCGGCCAGGTGTGGGGCACCGGCTGCGGCAGCGCCAAGAAGTCGGCCGAACAAGAGGCCGCCGAGGCCGCCTACCACGCCTTGTCGGCCAAGGCCGACTGAGGTTCCCCGGTGCCCGATGCCGCCCGGCCGGGCAAGGGGAAGTGGAATTGCCGCTTTTTCGGCATGGGACTTTTGTTCTAGATTGGGCCGCCAGGTAGTGTTTGAAACGTGCCTGGGAGCCTAACCGAGCCGCGTATTAGTGGTGAAATCAACGTCATGATCGTCGACGATCACGAAGTGGTCCGCCGAGGGATCGCCGAGGTGGTCGACCGCAGCGATGGGATGCGGGTGGTGGCCGAGGCCGGCACTGTGGCCGAGGCCCTCCGCCGGGCCGTGTTGGTTAATCCCCATGTCATCCTGGTGGATCTGCGCCTGCCGGACGGCACCGGCATCGACCTGATGCAGCAGTTGCAGACCACTGCCCCTTCGATCCGGCCGGTCGTGTTGACGTCCTTCGACGACGATGACGCCCTGGCGGCCGCGCTCGAAGTTGGGGCCGCCGCCTTCCTCTTGAAATCGGTCCGCGGGGCCGAAATCGCCGAGGTCATCCGGGCAGTCGCCTCGGGGCGCACCCTGCTGGATGAGCGGACCTTGACCCGCCGCCGGGCCGACCACGAAGACCCGACGGCCGATCTGACGCCGTCGGAGCACAAGGTGCTGGGGCTGATCGGCGAGGGCCTGTCCAACCGCGAGATTGCCGAACGGCTGGGCGTGGCCGAGAAGACCGTCAAGAACCACATCACGTCGTTGCTGGCCAAGATGGGGTTGCAGCGCCGCACCCAGGTGGCCGCCTGGGTGGCGGCCAAGGAGTCGTCGTCCTGGCGGGCGGCGTAGCTAGTCCAGGGGGACGGCCCATTCCAACCGTAGGCCGCGGCCGCCATCGGGCACCCGGACGTGAAAATCGCCGCCGTGCTGTTTAGCCCGGCCGGCCAGGTTAGACAACCCCGAGATGCGGTCGATGGCCGGGTCCAACCCCACGCCATCGTCCTCCACCAGAATTGTCACCGAACCGGGGCCAATCGGGCTGACGCCCGGCGTCTCCACCGCCACGGTGACGTTAACCGACTTGGCCTTGGCGTGGCGGGCGGCGTTGGACAGGCCTTCGCGCACCACCGCCACCATGTCGTCGCCCAGGTTATCCGGGATCAGCGTCTCCAGGCGCTCCACTAGTTCGGCTTCGCCGTCCGCGCTGCCCAGGGCCTGGCCGTCCAGTAGCAGCACTAGCGACGGCGCGAAGCCCAGCGACCAGCGGGCCAGCGAGGCTTCGTGGCGCAGGCGTTCGGTCACCTGTTCGCTGGTGGAGGGGCTGCGCAGGTGGGCCACGATCGACCGAATCTCACGCACCGTCGAATCGATCGAATCCAGGGCGTCGGACAGGGTGGCTTCCAGGCCTTTCGGCTCCTCCCCCTGGGCGGCCTGTTTGCGGGCCGATTCCAGCCGGATGCCCGTGGCGAAAAGCTGCTGGATGGCCAGGTCATGCAGGTCGCGGGCAATCCGTTCGCGCTCGGCCACCAGGGTGTTGAGGTCGGCGTTGTGGCGGGCCTCGGACAGTACCAGGGCCAAGGCGGCGTGGGCGGCGAAAGACTCGGCCGTGGTCAGGTCCGCCTGGTCGAACGAGTTGGCACCGATCTGCCGCAGCAACACCAGCACGCCAACCCCGCGGCCCAAGGTGCGCAGCGGGGCATACAGCGCCGGCCCGAAGGCCCGCAACTGCTCTACCCGCAGGGTGTAGGCGGCGGCCAGCGAGTCGACAATCATGCCGATGCCCTCGGTCAACACCGTGTGGGAGCGCCCGCCGGTGGGCATGCGCAGGCCGATCAGGCCATCGGCCCCCTCGCCGTCCGCGATCTCAATCACCAGTTGATCGCCCACGGACGGCAGCACCAGGATGGCGGTGCAGGCTCCGGCCACGGTGCGGGCCCGTTCCGCGATCAGGCTGAGGGCTTCCTCTTCCTCCGCGCCGGACAGCAGCATTGTGGTGATCTCTTGCCCGGCTGACAGCCAGTGTTCGCGCCGCTGCGAGGCCATGTATAGCTGGGCGTTCTCGATGGCGACCCCCACCGCTGTGGCCAGGGCGGCGATGATCTCGCCATCGGCCTGGGTGAAGCCGCCGGGCTTGCCCACCAGGTAGAGGTGGGCGAACACGACGTGCCGCACCCGCACACTGGCGCCCATGAAGGCGTCCGAATCGGGGCCGCCCGGGGAGGCCGGCTTGGCGGTCGCCTCCGCCACCACCGGGATGGCGCCGGTGGCGGTCCGTTCGATGGGGAAGTGGTCCAGGATCAGCGGCTGGTGGGCTGGGATGCGCGTCATCAGGCCGCCGGCGTGGCGCAGTTCCTCCAGCCGGTCAAGCGGCGCCTGGTCGCTGCTATGGATGTAAAAACGCTGGTCGACGCCCCGGCCGTCCAACACGTTGAGGGCGGCGCCGCTGGCCCCGGTCAGTTCCGGGGCGGCTACCACCAGGCGCTGCAACAGTTCCCCCAGGTCCAACCGGCTGGACAGGGACAGGACGGCAGACAGTAGTTCGGATTCCACCTGCGCGGCCCGGGGCGTCTGGCCGGCTTGGTTGCGGCGCGTCAAACGCGCACGGCGAGGGGATGACGCCATGCCTCAATGGTCCCAGGTTGGGCCGGGCCGCGCCACCCGCGGTTTAGCTGTGCAGACCCGCGGCGACGGGTTCCAGGCGACCGCCGCGTACCGCCAACACCTGGTCGGCCGTGGCCAGGGCTTCCGGCCGGTGGGACACCACGATCACCCCGCGGCCGGATTGGTGGGCGATGGCGAGCAGCCCCGCCGTCAGCCGGTCGGCCGCTGCCGCGTCCAGGTGTTCGGCCGGCTCGTCGAACAGCAGGTAACGGGCCGGGCAGGCCAAGGCGCGGGCCATCAGCAAGCGCCGCCGCTCCCCGCCCGAAACATCCGTGGCGCCCGTTCCTAGGGCCGTGTTCAGGCCATCCGGCAGGGCGGCCAGCCAGTCCGCCAGGCCAACCGTCTCCAGCAGGTTATGGGCTTCGGCCTCGGTCACGTCGCCGCGGGCCACGCGCAGGTTTTCCAGCACGGTGGTGGCGAAGATGTGGGCGTCCTCGGCCACGAACACCACACCGGCGGCCCGGGTCTGGGAATCCAGCCCAACCAGCGGTGTGCCGCCGATGACGACCCGGCCGGCTTGGGGCGCCAGCAGCCCTGCCAGGGTGGCCAACAGCGTGGTCTTGCCCGCGCCGGAGGGCCCCACCAGACCGATCGACCGGCCCGGTTCCAGGGTCAACTCGACGTCGCTCACCACCGCCGGCCCATCCGGCCAGCCGGCGGCCAGGCCGGTCGCCACCAGTGGGCCAGCCAGCGTAGTGGCCTCATCTACGGCAGGCGCCTGGGCGCCATCGGGCACCTGGCCTTCGTGGCCGGCCTCCGCTAGGGCCACAATGCGGCGGGCGGCGGCGCGGGACTTGTAGACCTGGGCGGCGGCGGCGCTGAGGCCCGCCACGGCCTCGAAACAGGCCAGCGGCGTCAGCACCACCACGCCCAGGGCGGTGGCGCTGAGCCGGCCGTCCCAATAGGCGTGGGCGGACAGGACCAGGGCCAGGATCAGGGCCAGGCCCACGCCCACCTCGGTCAGGGCTTGGGCCAGCGCCTGGGGTTTGGCGGCGGCGTCGGTGGCCTGCTCCAGGCGGTCCTCGCCGCGCTTCAGGGCCCGGCGGGCGGCGGGCATCTGGCCGCCCACGCGCAGTTCGGAGGCCGTCTCCAGGATCTCCAGGCCGGCCGCCGAAACCTCTGAGCGAGCGGCGTTGGCCCGTTCCTGGCTGATGCGGGCGGCCCGGAAGGTCAGCGCCGGCCCGCCCACGGCCACCAGGGCCAGGCAGAGGAACAGGGCCACCCCCATTTCCGGCAGCAGCCAGCCCACCGCCACCGAACTGCCCACCATCAGCAGGCCGGCCACCATGGTGGGGATCAGGCCGCGTACCACCAGGTCGCCCACGTCATCGACGTCCGCGCCCACTCGGGCCAGCAGGTCGCCGCGGCGCAGGGCGGCGGCGGCCGATGGCGCCCCGGCGGCCAGGCGTTCATACAGCCGCACCCGCAGTTCGGTCATGCCGTTCAGCGCCACCCGGTGGGCCGTCAGGCGTTCGACGTAGCGCGAGACGCCCCGGGTGATACCGCAGGTGCGGACCATCACGACGGCGATCTGCAGGGACAGCACCGGTGGCATCTGGGAGGCGCGCACAATCAGCCAGGCCGAAACGGCGGCCAGCGCCACCGAGGCGGTTTGGGTCAGGGCACCGAAGAAGACGGCGGCGGCCAGTGGGCCGGGCTTGAGGCCGGTCAGGCGGATGGCGCGGCGCAGGGCGTGCTTGGGTGCGGAGGTGGTCATAGGAACCAGGCCTCCCGGGCTTGGACCGGCTCCGCCTGGGCTGCTTCGGAGGCTTCGGCTGCGTCCTGGGCGGGGGCCCAGGCCACGGTCACCGTCTGGTGAGCCATGGCCAGCAGCGAGGCCCGGTGGGCCACCACCAAAACGGTGCGGCCGGCCCGGTGCAGAGCCTCGATCGAGGCGATGACGTGCGCCTCGGTGGCGGCGTCCAGGTGGGCGGTCGGCTCGTCCAGGATCACCAGCGGGCTGGGGGAGAGGAAAGCCCGGGCTAGCGCCAGGCGTTGGCGTTGGCCAACCGACAGCCCCACGCCGCCCTGCCCGATGGCGCTGTGCCAGCCGTCCGGTAGGCTCGCCACCACTTCGGCGAAGCCGCTGGCGGCGGCCGCCGCCTCGACCGCCGGGCTGACGGCGCCCGGCTGGTCCCAGTCCTGCAGCAGGTTTTGCAGGGCGGTACCGGGCAGCAACATGGGCCGCTGGGGCGCCCAGGCGATCTGGTTCCACCAACTGTCGGGGGCGACATCGGCCAGGTCGATCGGTGCGCCGCCGGGAGCCTGGACGGTGACCCGCCCGGCATCGGGCCTGATAAGACCAAGCAGGGCCAGTACAGTGGTCGACTTGCCGGCGCCGTTGGGGCCGGTCAGGGCGGTCAGGGAGCCGGGCTCAAGGGTGAAGCTGAGGCCGGCCGGTGCCAGGCGGCCGCGGCCTTTGGCCAGCACGCCCAGGTCGCTGACCGTGATGGTGGCTTGGGCCAAGTCAGGGGCCGGCACCGTGCCGGCCTGCGGCAGCGGCAAGGCCAGCAGGTCGAAGGCCCGCTCCGAGGCGGCCACGCCGTTGGCCGAGGCGTGGAAGTGGGTGCCCACGTGGCGTAGCGGCGCCAAGACTTCCGGCGCGATCATGATGATGGCCAGGCCGCGCACCAGGTCCAGGTGGCCGGCCTGCAGGCGCAGGCCCACCCACACGGCCACCAGGGCCACCGACAAGGTGGCGATCAGTTCCAGGGCGGCGCCGCTCAGGAAGGCGATGCGGACGGTGCCGAAGGTGGCCTTGGAGTGGGCCTGGCTGAGCGCCCGGACGCGGGCCGCCGGGCCGCGCTCCCTGCCCAGGGCCTTCAGCGTGGGCAGGCCGCTGATCAGGTCCAACACCTGTGATCCTAGTGTCGTCATGGAGCGCAGGCGCCGGGCTGAGGCGGCCTGGGTCAGCCGGCCAATCAGAATCATGAAGAGCGGAATCAGGGGAATTGTCAGGAGCAGCAGCAAGGCGGATTGCCAGTCGGTGAAGCCGGCCACCAGCAGCAGGATGGGGGTCACCGTGACCACCATCAACAGTTGCGGCAGGTAGCGGGCAAAGTAGGCGTCCAGGGCGTCCAGGCCGCGGGTGACCAACTGGGTGGTCTTGGCCAGTTGCCCCGCGCCGGCGCCGCGTGGGCCGAGTTTGACGGTGTGTTCCAGGACCGCGCCGCGCAGTTCGGCGATGGTGTGGATGGCGGCCCGGTGGGCGTAGCGTTCCTGGGCCCAACTGGCGGCCACGCGGGCGGCCACGATGCCGGCCAGGGCCAGCACGGTGTGGCCCAGGGCGGTGCCGTCGAAGGGGTCCCCGGCTGCGAGGCGGCCCACCGCCCGGGCCACCAGCAGGGCCTGTGCCACCACCAGCACCGACAGCGCCACGCCCAATGCGGCCGTCACCACGATGTAGCGGCGGGCGGCTTGGGCATGCCTGATCAAACGGGGATCGAGCGGTTTCATGGCCGTCCAAGGCTATCGGATCAGCCCCCTTCCCTCATGAAGAAGGGGGGTGGGGGTCTGGGTGGACCCTCACCCCCCTTCGAGGGGGTACAGCTACTTCAGGGGGTACAGCTTGGCGCTATTTTCAGGCGACCTTCTCCAGGCCGGATTCCTCCGGGATACGGTCGGCCGAGATGCGGCGGCGGAACACGATGATGCTCCACGCCTGGTAGGCCAGGACGATCGGCACCAGGCAGCCCGCCACAATGGTCATCAGCTTCAAGGTCAGGGGCGAAGAAGCCGCGGCGTGCATCGGCAGGCCGGTAATCTTCGCACCATCTTCGAAACCTTCCAGCGTGGTGTGTTCATCCAACAGGCCCAGCGCCACGAGGGCATCGAGCGCCACGTTGGCGTTCTCCAGGCGGCCGTTGATGTTGGCCAGGGCCAGGTCGTTGTCCCAAGCCGAGCCGGTGATGATGGGCAGCAGTTCCATGCCGTCCTTGAACACCGGCGTTTCGGCCTCAGGCGCATCGGCCACGGCCTGCAGCGTGTCGACCACCTTGCCCAGCACGCCCTGCACGGAGGCGGGGATCTGGTTCAGGGCTGCCGCCACGGTCTTCTGCACCTCGGCCACCACGGTTTCGGCCGGCAGGCCGCCAATGGTGTCCGATTCACCAGCCAAGGCCGGCCCGATGTCGCCCACCACAGCCGCGATGGTCTCATCGGTCGGGTCAACGCCCACGCGGGCCAGGGTGATGGTCACCACGTCGACCACGTTGCCCAGCGGGATGACGCCGATCACCGGATCGTCACCGGCCACCACGGACTGCAGGATGGCGGTGGTGACCTGGTTCTGGAAATCGGTCGGTTCGGCTTGGATGTCATCGACCGTCAGGGCGCCGCTCTCAAGCGCGGCCTTGACCCGGTCGAAGCACTTGACCACCACCATCTCAACGTCTTCCTGCGGGATGAGGCCGGCGGCGGGATAGGTGCCGGTGGCCACGTCGGCCAGGATGGCGTCGGTCAAGGCGACGGTGTGTTCGGTCGGCTCGCCCACCAGGTCGGCCCCAGGCGTGGCCTCCACGGCCTGGAACGTCAAGGTGACCACGTCCCCCACGTTGAGGCCGGCGCCGCCGTTGTCCGTGCCCAACACCACGCGGCCCACAATCGGGTCGGCAATGGCATCGCCCTTGACCGTCACGCTGGAGGCGTTGATGACGTTGGGGAACAGGGACACGAAGATGGTGGCCACGGCGGCGGCCAGGGCAACCGTCATCGCCACGAAGGAGACGCCGAACTTCTTCGACAGGGTGAACAGCACCACCAGCACCAGGGCCACGGCGGCCACGGCCACGGTGATCCATTCGATGGTGGGGTTGTTGCCGAACTTGAAGGCCAGCCAGACGGCCCACACGGCCGCCAGGACCGTGGCGACGATGGCCAGCTTGGGGGCAAGGGATTCGGCCCTGTGCCGCAGTTCGCCGTCCGTCTTCAACGCCAGGAAGATGGCGCCGATGGTCAGGAACAGCGAAGCGGTGACCAGGCCACCCAGCAGGACGAAGCCCTGGTGGGCAATGACCAGATCCCAGAAGCCGCCCGCGTAGACGATCTTCGAGGGGCCAACCTGGGTGGCATCGACCGCGGCGGGCACGCCCGCCACCAGATCGGAGAACGCCACGCCCCACAGCACAGCGGGGATCCAGGAACCGAGGATGATGCAGTAGTCCCACATCTTGCGCCAGCCGGCCCCGTTGATCTTGCCGCGGTATTCGAACGCCACCGCGCGGGCGATCAGGCCCAGCAGGATCAGGAACAGGGGCAGGTAGGCGGCCGAGAACAATGTGGCGTACCACTCGGGGAAGGCCGCGAAGGTGGCGCCACCGGCGGTGAGCACCCAAACCTCGTTGCCGTCCCACAGTGGGCCGATGGTGGAAAGCATGGCCCGGCGCTCGGAATCCTTCTTGCCCAGGATGGGCAGCAGCATGCCGACGCCGAAGTCGAAGCCCTCCAGCACCAGATAGCCGGTCCACAGGACGGCGATCAGGCCGAACCAGAGGATCTCCAGGCCGGTGGGATCGGTAGTCAGGAAGTGCAGCAGGTTCACCACTGCGTTGGCGGTGCCTTCAGTGTTGGCCGGATCGACCGGCGCAGCCGCTAGAACGGAAGCCAGAATGTCAGTCATGATGATGTCTCCTTAGCTCTCCGTCAGTAGCTGAAGGTCAGCGGCTTGGACTCGTCCAAGTCGGCCTTCACCTCGGGGGGAACCTCTTCCAGCGGCGCGCCCTTGGCGACATACCGCTTCATGAGGTAGAACCAGGCGATTGCCAACACCAGATACAACAGCGTGAAGACAATCACCGTGATGATGACGGAACTGGCCGGCACAACCGGCGAGACCGCGTTGACGGTGGTCAAGGAGAGGTCGGCCGCATCGGGCGACAGGCTCTGCACACCACCGCTGTTGGAGTAGTTGAGCACCGGATAGACGATGAACGGTTGGCGGCCGATTTCGGTGAAGATCCAGCCGAAGGCCGCGCCCAGGAACGGCATGGGCAGCGACAGCACCGACCAGAACTTCAGGAAGCCGGAACCGGTGGTGCGCCCGCCCCGCAAGGCGAACAGGCCCACCAGCGCCAACAGGGCGCTGAAAGCCCCGAACGCGATCATCAGGCGGAAGGTCCAGAAGACCGTCATCTGATTCGGGATGAAGTCGAGACCAACCTCGTCCGCCACCTCGGGCGGCGTCTGGTAGCCGTCTTGCAGCAACTGCTCGGCATCGTTGATGCCGGTCACCTGCGCACCGGTGTCGTTGTAGGCCAGCAGAGAGAGCAGCTTCGGGATGGTGATGATGCGGGTGGGTTCGGTCCATTCGCCCTGCAAGTTGGCGGGATCGACCGGCGCGCACTCGCCGAAGGCCACCACGGTGAAGCCGGCGCCCTCGCCCTCGGCGGGCGTGACGCACAGCATTTCGGCGGCGGCCATCTTGGTCGGCTGGATCTTGGTGATCACCTGGGCCTGGTGGTGGCCCGAGAAGATCAGCGAGATGCCGGCGATGATCACAACCCAGCAACCCACCACGCCGGCCTTGCGGTAGACCTTGGCGCCGTCTTCGTTGCCGGCCCGGACCGCCTTAACCACCCACCAGATGGCGATGCCGGCCATGAACGTGCCGGCCACCACGAAGGAGGTGGAGATGGTGTGCCAGAAGGTGGAGAGTGAGAGCTGCGAGAACAGCACCGACCCCAGAGAGTCCATCTGGGCGCGGCCAGCCACAGGATCATACGAGGACCCGACCGGGTACTGCATGAAGCTGTTGGCGGCCAGGATGAAGAAGGCCGACAGGTTGACGGCGAAGGCCACCAGCCAGATGGAGAGCAGGTGGACGCCGCGGCTGAGGCGACCCCAGCCGAAGATCCACACGCCCAGGAACGTGGATTCGATGAAGAATGCCGCCAAGGCCTCCATGGCCAGTGGCGCGCCGAAGATGTCGCCGACCATCCGGGAGTACTCGGACCAGTTCATGCCGAACTGGAACTCCTGGACGATGCCGGTCACAATGCCCAGCGCGAAGTTGATCAGCAACAACTTGCCGAAGAACCGCGTGAGCCGGTACCACTCGTCTTTGCCGGTCTTGTACCAGATGGTCTGGAGCAGGGCGACCAGGGGCGTCAGGCCGATGGTCAGCGGCACAAAGATGAAGTGGTACACAGTGGTGATGCCGAACTGCCATCTGGCAAGATCAAGCGCTTCTAACATGCGCACCTCCGCTGTGAGGATGGGGTGGTCTATGGTCAGGGTATGAAAATGGCGCCAGCCCAGGACAGCCCAAGGACCGTTGATGGGCCTAGGTTCAACCTATGAGCCAACAGCCGAAGAGTATAGGACCAAAGTCCCAAGTTCTTCACACTTTCTCCCCGTTTCTTCACCAAATGTGACCGCTTCGGAGCAAGTTAAAGTAGAAATACCCACGTAGCAAAGCTCCACGACAACCCAAGGAAGACCACCCCGCCCATGACCCAGCCCAGCGCCATCGAGCCCCCTCGACTGACGGACCGCTTGGAAGCCCTTCTAACGGGGGTCCAAGGTCCCGTCCAATACATCGGCGGCGAGGTCAACGCGCAGGTCAAAGACTGGCAGGCGGCCGCGGGGGAGCGGGTCCACTGGGTGCTGGCCTTCCCCGACGCCTATGCCGTGGGCCAACCGAACCTGGGCCTGGCCATGCTGTACGAGATCCTCAACGAACGCGAAGACGCCCTGGCAGAACGGGCCTACGCCCCCTGGCCAGACATGGAACAGGCCATGCGCCGCGCCGGCCTGCCCTGGTTCACGCTGGACGCCCACCGGCCGGTCAATCGGTTCGATCTGCTCGGCGTGTCGCTCTCCACCGAACTGGGTTACTCCAACCTGCTGACCTGTTTGGACCTGGCCGGCATCGGGCTGCACCAGGCGGATAGGCCCGATTCCGCCCCGCTCGTCATCGTGGGCGGGCACGCCGCCTTCAACCCGGAACCGCTGGCGGACTTCATCGACGGCGCCGTACTGGGGGACGGCGAGGAAGTGGTGGGCCGGATCACCGACGTCACCCGGGACTGGCGGGCGGCCGGGCGGCCCGGCGGGCGGGACGGCCTGCTGTGGGAACTAGCCCACCGTGACCTGCTCTACGTACCGTCCCTCTACCAGGTGAGCTACGACCCGGTGAGCCACCAGATCACGCAGGTGGCGCCATCGGGCAGTGTGGCCGGCCGCGGCCTGCCGGTACCGACCAAGCAGACGGTGCAGGACCTGGACCGCTGGCAGTACCCCAAGGCACCCCTGGTGCCGTTCGCCGAAACCGTCCACGAGCGCCTCAGCGTGGAGATTTTCCGCGGCTGCACCCGCGGCTGCCGCTTCTGCCAGGCCGGCTTCATCACCCGGCCGGTGCGGGAACGCTCACCGGAGACGATAGCGCAGATGGCGCGGCGCGGCCTGGCCGCCACCGGCTTCGATGAGGTGGGGCTGCTGTCGCTCAGTTCGGCCGACCACACGGGGATCGGGCGGATCGCCAAGAACCTGGCGGACGAATACCAAGGCACCCAGGTGGGCCTGTCGCTGCCGTCTACCCGAGTGGACGCCTTCAACGTCACCCTAGCGGAGGAACTGCTGCGCGGTGGGCGCCGGCCCGGCCTGACCTTCGCGCCGGAGGGCGGCTCGGAGCGGATGCGGCGCGTCATCAACAAGCAGGTCACCGAGGCGGACCTGTTGGACACCGTGGCCACCGCCTTCGGCCACGGCTGGCGTTCCGTCAAGCTCTACTTCATGTGTGGCCTGCCCACCGAGGAAGAGGCGGACGTGACCCAGATCGCCACCCTGGCCCAGGCCGTCATCCGGCGGGGCCGCGAGGTGACCGGCAGCCGCGACATCCGCTGCACCATTTCGATCGGGCCGTTTGTGCCCAAGGCCCACACTTCGTTCCAGTGGGCGGCCCAGGCCCCGGCCGAGGTGGTGGATGCCCGCCTCGCGGCGCTGCGGGCGGCCATCTTGGCGGACCGGCCCACCGCCCGGGCCATCACGCTGCGCGCCGCCCCCGGCCGGCCGGCCCAACTGGAAGGGCTGTTGGCGCGGGGCGACCGGCGGGTGGGGGCCGTCATTGAGCGGGCCTGGCGCGGCGGCGCCCGCTTCGACGGCTGGCGCGAACACCTGAAACTGGACGTGTGGGAGGCGGCGGCGCGTTCTGTCTTGGAGCCGCAGGGCCTAAGCCAGGAGTGGTACACCCAGCGGGAACGAGGCTGGGACGAGGTGCTGCCGTGGGACCACTTCGAGACCGGCCTGGACCGGGATTGGCTGTGGGATGACTGGGAGGCAGCCAAGGACGGCGGCGGTGTGGAGGACTGCCGCTGGGCCGGCTGCTACGACTGCGGCGTGTGCACCACCTTAGGTACGGCGATTCAGATCGGGGTGGGCTAGGTGAGCACAGTGCCCGATGGCGCCAAATCCCCTGAGCCGGTGAAGCGGCGGACGCCGAAGCCGGATGGTCCCCCGCCGCCGCCCGCGTCGCCGAGCGCAGCGGAGGAGTCGCGGCCGGCTGGCACCGCAGGGACCGGCGGGGGCGGGCGGGTGAAGCGGCGGACGCCGAAGCCGGCTGGTCCCCCGCCGCCGCCCGTGTCGACGAGCGCAGCGGAGGAGACGCGGCCGGCTAGCATCGCTGGGACCGGCGGTGGCGGGCGGGTGAAGCGGCGGACGCCGAAGCCGGATGGTCCCCCGCCGCCGCCGGCAGTTCAACGAGTGGCGATTCGGTACGCCAAGCGGGGGCCGCTGCGGTTCGCCTCCCACCGGGTATTGCAGCGGGCCTTCGAGCGGGCCGTACGCCGGGCACAGATGCCGGTGGCCTTCTCGGCCGGGTTCACACCCCACCCTCGGCTCAGCTACCTGGGGGCCGCCCCCACCGGCGCCGCCAGTGAGGCGGAATACCTCACCATCCGGTTGTCGGAGCGGCGCGACCCGGCGGCCTTGGCCCAGGCACTCGACGCCGCCCTGCCGCGTGACCTGCGAGTCTTGGCGGCCGTTGAATGGCCGGGCGACGACCTGCCGGGACGGCTGGAGGCTTCGGCCTGGCGGCTGGTTTTCGCCGACCTGCCGGGGCCGGTGCTCGATGCCGCCGTGGACCGCTTGTTGGCGGCGGCCAGTTGGGTGGTGACCCGTGGCGATGGGATTCCCGGGGCGGCCCGTGACCCGGCGCGCGGCCCGGCCAAGCCGGCCCGCTTGGTGGAGGTGCGCCCCGCCATCGTCGACCTGACGCGCCAGGCGGCGGCGGTGGACGGGTCCCACGGCTACCCAGACACCTGTGCGATACTGAGTGTGATCTTGCGGCATTCCACACCGGCCGTGAGACCAGACGACTTGACTACCGCGCTCGCTGAAGCGTCCGATGGTGCCGTGCCCTCGCCCCTCGAGGTGACGCGGCTGAGCCAGGGGATGCTCCAGAAGCTGGATGGGGTCACCACCGTGGTGAACCCCTTCTGAACAGCCTGTTGAGCAGCGTGGAGCAGGGCGCAACCCAAGTTTGCGCGGTCTTGGCCAACAGGCCAGGGGCCGTGGACATTACGGACCGGCCGCGGTCCGCGTGAGGTGTGGCGCGCGGCAACGGCCCTGGAGCGATTGTGGCTGAGCAACAACCCACAAGGCGCGCCCCTAGGCGTGCCACCAAGACTCAATCGGCGCCCGATGCGGCGCTGACCGAAACGACCATCCCGGCGGTGTCGGAGCCGTCCGGGCCTGCGCCCGCCGCGACGACGGAGCCGGCGGCAGAGGTGGTACCCAAGGCGCCGGCCAAGCGGGCGCCGCGCCGGGCCACCAAGGCGGCCAGTTCACCGGAGGCAGAGGTGCCGGCGGCTGAACCAGCGCCGGAGGCAGCCGAACCGGTGGCCAAGGCCCCTGCGGCTCGTAAGCGGAGCGGGACCAGAAGCAAGGCGGCGGCAGCCCAGACGGGTGAGGCCGCGGAACCGGCCGCTCCGGCCGAAGCGCCGGCGGACACCTCCGAACCCGCTGCCAAGGCCCCTGCGGCCCGCAAGCGGGGCGGGGCCAGAAGCAAGGCGGCGGCGGACGCGCCGGGCGAGGCTGCGGCATCGGGCACCGAGAAGGCAACCGAACCGGCAGCCCCGGCGCCCGAGGTAGCCGCGCCGCGCCTACCGATGACGGCCCTACTGTTCCAGGCGCCAGACCCAGTGGCGTTGGCGCCGCGGCGGGCCACCAAACCACAGCAAGCCCCCGAACCGGTTCCGGCTGAAGCACCGGCCGAAGCCAAGGGCCAAGGCGGCGCCAAAGCCGGCCAGGCCGCCAAGGCCGGCGGCGAAGACAAGGCCGGGCAACCGGGCCAGGCCGGGAGTTCGGGCAGTGGCTCTTCCCGGCGCCGGCGAGGTGGAGCCAAGGCGGCGGGCGAGGACGCCGAGGCCGGCCAGGCCGCCGAAGAGGCCAAGGAGACTCAGGCGGCCGAACCGGCTCACGGCCAGGGTGTGATTGAAGCGGACGGCGAAGAAGGCGACGAGGGTTCGAGCCGGCGCCGGCGGCGCCGGCGGTCCACCCGCAAGGGCGTGGCCGATGACGCCGGCAGTGATTCCGTCACCGCGCTGGCTGGGTCCACCCGGCTGGAGGCCAAGCGCCAACGGCGCAAAGAGGGCCGCGAATCCGGCCGCCGCCGCACCGTCATCACCGAGGCCGAATTCCTGGCCCGGCGCGAGGCGGTAGACCGCCAGATGGTGGTCCGTGAACGGGACGGCCGCACCCAGATCGCGGTGCTGGAAGACGGCGTGCTGGTGGAACACTATGTGGCCCGGCGTACCCAGACCACCATGGTGGGCAATGTCTACCTAGGCCGAGTGCAGAACGTGCTGCCGTCTATGGAGGCGGCGTTTGTCGACATCGGGAAGGGGCGTAACGCCGTCCTCTATGCCGGCGAAGTCAACTGGGATGCCGCCGGACTTGAAGGCCAACCCAGGCGGATCGAGACGGCCCTCAAGTCTGGTGACTCTGTCATGGTGCAGGTCACCAAGGACCCGATCGGCCACAAGGGTTCGCGCCTGACATCGCAGATCACGCTGGCGGGGCGTTACCTGGTGTTCGTGCCCGGCGGCGGCATGACCGGCATCAGCCGCAAACTGCCTGAGGTCGAACGGACACGGCTCAAGAAGCTGCTGAAGGAGATTGTGCCCGAGGGTACGGGCGTCATCGTGCGCACCGCCGCCGAGGGCGCTTCGGACGCGGAACTGCGGGCCGATGTCGAACGCCTCCACGCCACCTGGGAGAAGATCCAGACCCGCGCTAAGACGGCCCAAGCGCCGGCACTGCTGAAGGGCGAACCCGACCTGGCGATCCGCGTGGTGCGGGACGTTTTCAACGAAGATTTCAAGTCGCTCACCATTTCGGGCGACGGGGCCTACCGGGAAATCACCGACTACCTCGAAGAGGTGGCGCCCGAACTGTGTGAGCGCGTGACCCGCTGGACCGATGAGAAGGACGTATTCGCGGCAGACCGGATCGATGAGCAACTGGCCAAGGGCATGGACCGCAAGGTGTGGCTGCCCAGCGGCGGTTCGCTGGTGATCGACCGGACCGAGGCGATGACGGTGATCGACGTCAACACCGGCAAGTTCACCGGTTCGGCCGGCGGCACCCTCGAGGAAACGGTGACCCGCAACAACCTGGAAGCGGCCGAGGAGATTGTGCGGCAGCTGCGGCTGCGCGACATCGGCGGCATTATTGTCATCGACTTCATCGACATGGTGCTGGAATCCAACCGTGACCTGGTGCTGCGCCGCCTGATCGAAGCCCTGTCGCGGGACCGCACCCGCCACCAGGTGGCCGAAGTGACATCGCTTGGCCTGGTCCAGATGACCCGCAAGCGGGTGGGGCAGGGCCTGGTGGAGGCGTTCTCGGAACCGTGCGAGGTGTGTGGCGGCCGGGGCTTCATTGTGCACAGTGAGCCGGTGGAGAAGGGCAGGGAGAAGGCCGCGGTGGCGGCGGTCGGTGATGGCGAGGCGCAGCCCAAGCGCAAGAAGCGCGGCGGCAAGAAGCACAAGAAGAAGGACGCCTCGGCGGTGGTGGCGGCCGAGCCGGTGGCGGTGCTGCCCACGGCCACGCCAGAGGTCAAGGCGACCCTGGCCTCGATCGCGGCGGCGGCTGCGCATTCCCGCGAGGCTGCCGGCTGACCCCTCCTCGCGAAAGGTCACTGTTCCGGCGCGAAAGGTCAATTCCGTCACGCCTTCCCGTCATCCCGGTGCCGCTAGCGTCATCCCAGACTTGATCCGGGATCTTCGCAGGTCAGGGTCATCGAGTCCGCCAGATCCGGTGTTTCGACCCGTCAAGTCCGCCAGATCCGATGTTTCAGCCCATCGAATCCGCCTTTTTCGGTGGGGTTTTCCATCGAATCCACCAAATCTGGCGTCACCCGGCCCCACCGCCAGGACGAAACCGCAGGTCAGCGGGTTGGGGCGGCATCGGGCAACGCC
>JAISSX010000072.1 GCA_031272885.1 Bifidobacteriaceae bacterium
GGGGGAGGGGAGGGCGGGGGCTATTCCCATTCGATGGTGCCCGGGGGCTTGGACGTCACGTCCAGGACCACGCGGTTGACCTCGCGCACCTCGCCGGTGATGCGGCCGGCAATCTTCGACAACAGTTCATAGGGTAGGTGCGAAAAGTCCGCCGTCATGGCGTCCTCGGATGACACCGGCCGCAGCACAATGGGATGCCCGTAGGTGCGGCCGTCGCCCTGCACCCCCACCGAGCGGACATCGGCCAGCAGCACCACCGGGCACTGCCAGATTTCCCGGTCCAGCCCGGCCGCTGTCAGCTCTTCGCGCACAATCAGGTCCGCCCGGCGCAGCGTGTCCAGGCGTTCGGCCGTCACCTCGCCGATGATCCGTATACCCAGGCCGGGGCCCGGGAACGGCTGGCGCCACACCATCGCGTCCGGTAGGCCAAGCTCCGCCCCCACGGCCCGGACCTCGTCCTTGAACAGGGTGCGCAGCGGTTCCACCAGTTCGAACTGCATGTCATCGGGCAAGCCGCCCACGTTGTGGTGCGACTTGATGGTAGCCGCGCCCTCGCCGCCACCGGATTCAACCACGTCCGGATAGAGCGTCCCCTGCACCAGGAAGCGGACCGGCTCGCCCGCCGCCCCGGCCGCCTCGACCACTTGGCGGGCGGCCTGTTCGAAGGCGCGGATGAACTCCCGGCCAATGATCTTGCGCTTGGCCTCCGGTTCGCTGACCCCGGCCAGGGCGTCCAGGAACACCTGCGAGGCGTCCCACACCACCAGCTTGGCGCCGGTCACGGCCACAAAGTCACGCTCCACCTGTTCGCGTTCGCCCGCCCGCAGCAGCCCGTGGTCCACAAAGACGCAGGTCAACTGGTCTCCCACGGCCCGCTGCACCAAGGCTGCCGCCACCGACGAATCAACCCCGCCGGACAGCCCGCAGATCACCCGGCCCGTCCCCACTTGAGCCCGAATCGCCGCCACCTGTTCCGCCACGATCGAGCCGGCCGTCCATTCGGGTTTCAGGCCCGCCTCGTGCCACAGGAAGTTCTCGATGACGCGCTGCCCCAACGGCGTGTGACGCACCTCGGGGTGCCACTGCACCCCGTACAGCCGCCGCGACCGGTCCTGGAAGGCCGCCACCGGGGCACCCGGCGTGGTGGCCAGGACCTGGGCGCCAGCAGGCATCGACTCCACCGCCACGCCGTGCGACATCCAAACCGTTTGGGTGTCAGGCGACCCGGCCAGCAGACCCTCCCGGACGCCATCGTCCACCGCCGCCTGAGTGGAGCCGTATTCGCCGATGGCGCCCGCGTCCACCTTGCCGCCCAGCGCGTGGGCCATGGCCTGGAAGCCATAGCAGATACCCAACACTGGCACGCCGGCCTCCAGCAGGGCCGGGTCCAACTGGGGTGCGCCCGGTTCGTAGACCGAGGCCGGACCGCCGGACAGGATGATGGCGGCCGGGTCCTTGGCCAGCATCTGGGCGGCCGACCAGGTATGGGGCACGATCTCCGAATAAACATGGGCCTCACGCACCCGGCGGGCGATCAGTTGGGCGTATTGCGCGCCGTAGTCAACCACCAGGACTGGGCGCGGGTCGCGTATCGCTTCGGTCACGTGGAACAGGCTCCTCACTCGCTAGCACGGGCACTAGGATTGATGGCAGTCCGCAAACCGCACCAGACCTGGTCATTCACCGCCGGAAAGGCTTGAGACACCGTGGCACGTTCCGTCTACATCACATCCGCCGAGCCCAACACCATCAAGTCCATTGTGGCACTTGGTCTGGTCGAGACCCTGAAACGCACCGTGGAACGAGTTGGCGTCTTCCGGCCCATCCTGCGCAGCGACGACGGCTCCGACCATGTGTTGGACCTGTTGAAGGCCCGGGACACCATCGAGGCACCGCGGGAGGCGCGCATCGGCGCCACCTACGCCGAATACCACGCGGACAAGAACGCCGCCCTGGCCCAGATCATCCGGCGCTACGACGAGTTCCGGGCGCAGTGCGACGCGGTGGTGGTGATCGGCTCGGACTACACCGACATTCCGGGCTCCAGCGAACTGGCCATGAACGGTGAGATCGCCGCCAACCTGGGCGTCCCCACCATCCTGGTGCTGCCCGGCCGCCAGTACACGCCGGACCAGGTGGTGGCCGCCTACAACGCCGCCAAGGCCACCCTTGAGGCCCAGCACGCGGCCGTCATCGGCGTGGTGGCCAACCGCTGCCCGGAGGCCGAACTGCCCCAGATCGAGGCCGCCCTGAAAGGCCTGGGCGTGCCCAGCGCCGCCATCCCCGATTCCCGCATCGCCCTGGCCCCCACCCTGGAATCGGTGGTCAAGGCCGTGCGCGGCCGCCTGATTGCCGGCCCGGAGGCAGCGCTGGGCCGCGAGGTGCTAGACGTGGCGGTGGGCGCCATGGAGGTGGAACACGTCCTGGAACGCCTCACCAACGGCTCGGTGGTGATCACGCCGGGCGACCGGGTGGGTGTGCTGCTGGGCGTGGCCTCGGCCGCCGGCCACGGCGGCTACCCGGACCTGACCGGCCTGATCCTGGGCGGCGGCTACGTGCCGGATGATTCGGTGATGCAACTGGCCCAGTCGCTGGTGCCCGAACTGCCGATCATCGCCACCGACATCGACACCCTGGGCGCGGCGGCGGCCGCCGCCCAGGTGCACGGCCAGCTTGACCTGTCCAGCCAAGACAAGGTGGACGCCGCCTTCGCGGTCTTTGCCGACCACGTGGACGCCAAGGCCTTCCTGCAGGCCGTCCAAGCCTTCACCAGCCCGGTGGTGACGCCGATGGCGTTCCAGGCCTCGCTGCTGCGCCGCGCCAAGGCCGATCTGAAACACATCGTGCTGCCGGAAGGCGAAGACGACCGCATCTTGCAGGCGGCCGACCAGGTAGTGAAACTGGGCGCCGCCAAGCTGACCATTCTGGGTAAGCCGGATGACATCCACGCCCGCGCCCAGCGCCTGGGCCTGGACCTGACCAGCGTCAACGTGGTCGACCCAGCGCACGGCGACCTGATCGACCACTTTGCCGAGGTGTTCGCCGAACTGCGCAAGTCGAAGGGCATGACCCTGGAGCAGGCCCGCGACACCATCGCCGGCTCCGCTACCTACTTCGCCACCATGATGGTTCACACCGGCATGGCCGACGGCATGGTCTCGGGCGCCTGCCACACCACGGCTGACACCATCCGGCCGTCGTTCCAGATCATCAAGACCTCGCCCGGGGTGGAGATTGTGTCATCGGTCTTCCTGATGGCGCTGGCGGACAAGGTGATGGTGTTTGGCGACTGCGCCGTCAACCCCAACCCCACGCCATCCCAACTGGCGTCCATCGCCATCAGTTCGGCCAAGACGGCCGCCGCCTTCGGCGTGGAGCCCAAGGTGGCCATGATCTCGTATTCCACCGGCTCGTCCGGCGCCGGGCCGGACGTGGACGCGGTCAAAGAGGCCGTCGAACTGGCCAAGGCGGCCGCGCCCGAGCTGCTGTTGGACGGCCCGCTGCAGTACGACGCCGCCGTGGTGCCGTCCGTGGGCGCCTCCAAGCTGCCCGGCTCGCCGGTGGCAGGCCAGGCCACCGTGCTGATCTTCCCGGACCTCAACACCGGCAACTGCACCTACAAGGCCGTCCAACGTTCGGCCGGGGCGCTCGCCATCGGGCCCGTGCTGCAGGGCCTGCGCAAGCCGGTCAACGACCTCAGCCGCGGCGCCCTGGTGGATGACATTGTCAACACCATCATCATCACCGCCTGCCAGGCCCAATAGCCGGGCCGCCCTACAACCCGTCCCCTAGATAGCGTCCCCTCGGAAGGATCCCTTGTGAGCAACTCAGTGCTAGTCATCAACGCCGGCTCGTCCTCCATCAAGTACCAATTGGTGGACGTGGACACCCGGGCCGCCCTGGCCAGCGGCCTGATCGAACGGATCGGCGAGGCCGTCTCAGCCCTCAGCCACAAGAACCTGACCGGCCCGGAAGAGGCCAAGTACGCCATCGAGGCGCCGGTGCCGGACCACACCGAGGGCCTGCGCTGCGTGCTGCGGGCCTTCGAACTGCACGGGCCTGACCTGGCCGCCGTCGGCATGGTGGGCGTGGGCCACCGGGTGGTGCAAGGGGCGGACAAGTACGCCAAGGCGACCCTGCTGACCCCGGCCGTGGTGGCCGACATCGAGCAGTTCTCACCCCTGGCGCCGCTGCACAACCCGGCCAACCTGATGGGCATCCGGGCCGCCACCGAGGCCTTCCCCGGCACGCCGCAGGTGGCGGTGTTCGACACCGCCTTCCACCAGACGCTGCCGCCCGCCGCCTACACCTACGCCCTGCCGCCGGCGGTGGCGGCCGAACACCGCATCCGCCGCTACGGCTTCCACGGCACCTCGCACCAGTTCGTGGCCCGCGAGTGCGCCAGCCTGATGGGCCGCGACCCCAGCGAGCTGAACATCATCACGGTGCATATCGGTTCGGGCTGCTCGATGGCGGCCGTGCGCGCCGGGCAGTCGGTTGACACCACCATGGGCCTGACCCCGCTGGCCGGCCTGGTGATGGGCTCCCGCACCGGGGATGTGGACCCGGCCATCGTCTTCCACCTGGTGCGCCAGGGCGGCTACACCATCGACCAGATCGACACCATGTTCAACAAGCAGTCCGGCCTGCTGGGTATGGCCGGGTCGCTGGACATGCGGGACATCCACAAGGCCATCGCGGCCGGTGACCAGGCCGCCAAACTGGCCTTCGACGTGTTCATTCACCGGTTGCGTTCGTTCATCGGCTCGTATGCCTTCGGCCTGGGCCGGGTGGACGCGCTGGTCTTCACGGCCGGCATCGGCGAGAACGACCCGGCGGTGCGGGCGGCTGCGCTGGCCGGCCTGGAAGGCTACGGCTTTGTGGTCGATGACGCCCGGAACGCTGGGCGTGGCGGGTCGCGCCTGATTTCGCCCGATGGCGCCCCCGTCCAGGTGTGGGTCATCCCCACCAACGAGGAATACGAGATTGCCCACCAGGCGGCCGAGTTGATCGCCGCCCTGCGGTAGAGGTCGCCTGGGCCCGGCGCCCGGCCGGGTGGCGGGTCACCAGTAGACGCGTTGGGTGCTGCGAGCATCGATCCACAGGGCGGCCTCACGGACGGCTCGATCGGGGTGACGGCGCAGGGTAGCCAGCACGTCTAGCCATTCGGGTGACCAGCCGGCCGCTGGGCCGGCTTCGGCGGCCAACTCCACTACCAGGCCGGCCTTGTCTCCCGCCGCGTGACGCTGGACCAGTGGCAGCAACTCGCTGGGCGCCACATTCTCGATTGACGCCGCCTTGACGCTCAACCGCGCTGCCAGCCACGGCGGACAGAGCGCAGCCGCGGCATCGAACAACTCAGGTACCACGTGCGGCGGGTTGGCGTCGAAGGCCGCCCGCACCAGGAACCAGGCGCCCAACGGCGCCAGCGGGCCTTGACCCAGCCGGGCGGTCACCCGCAGCAGGGCCGCCTGCGATGAGGCTGGCTGCGGGCGTCTGGACCTCCAGCGATCCAAGATGGCCTCGAGACGGCGCAGGCTGGGCAGGTCGTTTTCGGTGCTGGGCGGGCTGTCCGCCGCAATTTCGGCCTCCGCCCGGGTGACCAGGCTGGCACACAGGTCTTCGACGCCGTCCAGGGTGCCCCAGCCGGCTATGATCCCCAGCGACTCGGCGCTGGCCTGCCATTCGTCCCACGCTGGGTCTACGGTTTGTGCAGCCAGCACCGCCAGGCCGCGGCTGTCCCATGTGGCCAGCCTCTGGTACTCCAAGCGAGCCGACTGGCGGGTCACGGCCGAATCGGCCACCAGCATGTCCGCCGCCAGGCCGGCCAGCGCCTGCCGGCCGGCCAGGGGCAAGTCCCACTGCCACCCTCTGAAGACGGCCTCAAGGACCGAGTGGGGGCTGGTGTTGGCCTCGGCTGCCCGGATGCCATCGACCACCGCCGGCTGGTCCAAGTAGTGGGCCAACTGGGCCACCGCGGCATAGGTCACGTGGTGGTGGAGGCCGGGCAACCTGGTCAGCGCCAGCAGGCTGGGGACGGCGGCCGGCAGGCGCAGTGCCTCCACCAGGTAGACCAAGGCCTTGAGGCTGGTTACCTTGGCCGGGCGCTTGCCCGCCAGGAAGGGCTGAAACAACGCCGCCACCTTGTCCGGTGTCAACCGGGCCAGGACCGGGAACAGGGCGTAGAACGCCACCAGGGCCCGGTCGGTCTCGGCCTCCTGCAGCAGGCGGACGGCGGCCGCTTCTGGGTCACCGGCCCCAGGTAGCGCGGCCAGGCCGGCCTCCACCACGAAAACGTCCTTGGCGGCCAGGTAGGGCGCCAGCCGGTCCTCCGGCCCGGCCGAGGTCAGGGCGGCGGCCAGGCTGGCCGCAAGGGGCCATGGGGCGGGCAGGTTCTTGGTGGCGAACATGCGCTTGGTCAGCGCCTGCAGGCAGGCCGCCTGCTGCCGCGGCAGCCAACAGCACTGGGCCACCCGTGGCTCGGCCAGGAAAAAGGTGGACTGTTTCGAGAAGTGGCCTGACACCGGTTTGGCCTTCAGATACGGGTCAAGCAGGTCGGTGCGGCGGGCGGCAATCACCCTGGAGCAGGGGTCGTAGTAACCCACCGAAGGGTCGACCTTGACCAGTTCGGCCACCCGTTCGTCGCGGTGGCGGGGGTCATCCAGGTAGAGGTTGACGCCCCAGGATTGCAGCCGCCCGTGCTCCCGTGCTCCGGGGCGCAGGAAGGGTGCGGTCCGGTCCCAGATTTCGGGCCGCCGCAGCCGGTGCAACTGCCGAATCTGGCTCAGCCGCATGTGGTCCGGCCAGCGTTTCAGCCAGCCCGCCAGCCGTGGCCAGGCCAGGTCTAGGGCTTGGCGGCTCAGCCCCACCGGATCAAGCGTCCCGACCCCGGTGGCCAGCTGCTTGTCCAGTTGGTCCAGGGCCCAGTCCACCCCGGCCTGGTCGCCGGCCTGGCCGGCCTGGTTCAGGGCCTCCTTGACCAGGCGGTAGAGATGGCCCACAGTCCTGCCCGATGTGTCGCGGGCGTCCCGCACGGCATCGATGAACCGGCCCAGCCAGTCCCTGGCCGCGGCCGGCACGGGTTTGCCCCGCCAGCCCGCCGCCAACTCGCCCGCTACCTCTTCACGCACCGGGTCTTGTTCATTGGTCAGGCGGGTGAACCGGTCCAGCAGGCCAACCACCGCCGCCTCCTGGCGTTCGGCGAAGGCGGATTTCAGCAGCAGTCGGTAGCCCCCTCCCCGCAGGGGCGGATCCGGGTGATGGGTCATGGCCCAGGCCTCGTCCTGTTCGGCCAGCGGCAGCAGCCACTGCCAGGTGTGGCGCTGGGCCAGTTCGGCGGTGCTGAGGCGCTCAAGTTGGCGCCGGGCGCAGGCCTGGCGCTGGGCCACCGGCAGCAGGGCAACCAGGTCCGCCTTGTTCAGCGGCACCTCTTCGATGGTGCCGGCCCCGATGGCCGCCACCCGCTGACTAGGCGGAATGGCCTGCAGCAGGCGCCGCAGCGCCTCCCGGGAATTGTGGTCACGTTGCTGGCGCCACATGGCCGGTGCCAGTAGACCGGCGGCGCCGCCGCGCACCAACTGCCGGGCAGTGGCCCGGGTCAACTGGAAGAGACGGACTTTGTGTTCGGCGCCTGCCAACAACTCCGCCACCCTGGGCGCGTCCGCCTTGGCCAGGTGCCGCACCACCATTGGCGGCACGCTATCCGTCAACCGCTGCCCGATAATGTCGAAGACCAGGTCAGGGCGCACTTCTGCCAGCACCTCCAACACGGCCGAGAACTCAGCCAACGGGCTAGCGCGCAGATAGTCCGAGAACGGCCGCAGATACTCCTCGATGGCGCCCGCCACCAGTTCCGGAGCCCGCCGGGCCAGGCCGGCCAACGACGGCTGGCCTTCCCGGCCCATCAGGTGCATCAGGTCCGGCAGGTGCTGGGCGGCCACGTCAACCGAACAGGCCGGCAGCAACCGGGCGGCCTCGGCCCCACCGAAGCGTTCCAAGACCGGCCCGATGGCGCCATCGGCCACCGCCTCCGCCCGGTGACGGCGCAGGGCGCGATAGAAGGCACACCGGTGGGCGTACGGCAGGTTGGCCAAACCGGCAGCCACGTGGGCGGCATCGTCCAACGCGAC
Source organism: Bifidobacteriaceae bacterium (assembly GCA_031272885.1). GTDB lineage: Bacteria > Actinomycetota > Actinomycetes > Actinomycetales > WQXJ01 > JAISSX01. The sequence goes on from JAISSX010000072.1 coordinate 8,130, forward strand.
TAGGGCAAAGACGGCCGCCGGGCCCAAGACCGGGTCCGTCACCAGGGGGCGAACCAGGTCTGGGCGCCCGGCCACCCTGGCCAGGTGGATGGTGAGACGGCGCCAGAACGGGACGTCCTGCTGCCAAGCCAACACCACTACCTCGAGTTCGGCCGGGGCGGCCTGGCGGGCGTAACGGCTCAGATGAGCCATCCGGTCGAGATGGCTGAGGGAGCCAACCTCGTCCTGGAGCGTTTGGGGGGGCGAATCCATCCACCGATCATCCCACGCCACCACCGCGCCATCGGCCTCAGGTGATGTCGCGCCGGCGGTACCCCACCAGACCGGCCCAGGCCAACGCCACCGCAGCGACCACCAGGCCCAGCCACGGCCAGAGGCTGAACGCCTCCACCGGGTAGCGCTGCAACAGGCCGAACGGCGTCAGCCGGCCCGCCCAGCGCGGCAGGTCCAACATGCCGCCCAGATAGGCCAACAGGAAGGCCGCCACCAGGTAGGCCCAGGTCACGGCCGCGGCCCGTTTCGCCCAGCCGACCAGGCACAACGCCAAGCCGCCGAAGGCCAGCAGGGCCGGCCAGTAGTTGGCCGCCACCCGCAGCACCAGGCCCAAGTCCACCGGGTTGGTCTTCATGGCTGATCTGGCAATGAGGCCGAAGCCCAACCCGGCCAGCAGTTGCATCACCACTGCCGCCAGGCCGGCCAGCAGCGCGTGCCCCAGGAACAGCCGGCGGCGGGAGGCGGCGGTGCCATAGACCTGGTCCAGGCGGCCCTTCTTCTCCTCGCCGGCCAGCCGATTGACGGCCAAGATCACCGGCACCGCGCCGATGATCGCCATGATCAACTGGAGCGTGGCCACAATCGGTGACACCAGGTCCGCCTGGCCGGGCGTCACCTGCATCAACTGTTGGTAGACCTCGGAGGATTCGATGAACCCGGCCATGTCACCCATCACCGAGCCGTAGGCGGCCGCCACCACGAACACTGTGGCCGCCCAGGCGATCAGCGTGCCGCGGATCAGCCGCCAGCCCAGGCCCAACTCGCCGCCCAGCAGGCGCGGCGCGTGGGCCCGGCCCGGCCGCTGGGGCAGCAGGCCCAAGCCCAGGTCCCGGGCCCGGTTCAGCCATAGGCCCACGGCCCCTAGGATCACTGCCGCACCCAGCGACACCCAGACCGGCCAATAGGCGTTGGTGTAGAAGGGCTCGGTCTTTTCGATCAGGCCGAACGGTGTGGCCAGGGCCACGTTCGGAGCCGAAACGTCGCCGTAGGCCCGCACCAGGTAGGCCACCCCCATGGCCGCCATGGCCACCCCGGTGGTGCCGCGCGAACTGGGCATGACTTGGGCCACAATCAGGGTGAAGGCGGCAAACACCAGGCCGCAGGCGCCCAGCGCCGCGCCGCTCACCAGCGACCCCGGCAGGTCAATCGTGTCGACCTGGAACACCGGCATGATCAGGCCGATCAGGGCGGCGGGGATGGCGTTGGCAATCACGGCCAGCACGGCCACGGCCAGTAGGTTGGCGGACCGACCCACCGGCAGCGAGCGCAGCACCTCCAAGCGCCCGGCTTCTTCGTCGCCGCGGGTGTGACGGGCCACCAGCAGGATGCTCATGGCGGCGAAAGCCAGAGCCATCCACACCAGCATCATCTGGGTGTACATGATGGCCATGGTGTAGTCGCCGCCATAGCGCAGGCCGCACATGGCCACCATGGCCGGGTTGTTCATCATCTCGCCCAGCGTCGCCATCTCCGCTTCCGAGCCTGCCACCTGCGGGAAGATCGGCACAAACAGCGTCCCCAAGGCGACCAGACCCACTATCCAGCAGGTCAGGTAGACCCGGTCACGCCGCAGCGCCAACCGCAGCAATTTGGTCCAGTTGGTGGTGTCCATGGCTCAGCCCTGGGTGGTGGGGCGCTGGGTGGCGAGGCGGGCGGCATCGGGCACTGCGGCCGTGGCGGCGGTAGGCGACCCAGCGGCATCGGCGGCGTCGCCGTAGTGGCTCATGAACAGTTCTTCCAGGGTGGGCGGGGTGGAGACCACACGCGTGACGCCCTGGGCCGCCAGGTAGCCCATCACCGTAGCGGTCTGGGCGTTGTCCAGGCGGAAGGTGGCTTCGCCGGGCTTGACCTCCAGGTCATGCACGCCGGGTAGGCCGGCCAGGCCAGACAGCGGCTGCGGGGCTTCGGCATGCACCTGGTTGCGGGTCAGGTGCTGCATCTCGCGCAGGGAGCCGGTGTCGACGATGCGGCCCTGGCGGATGATAGACAGCCGGTCACAGAGTTGCTCCACCTCGGACAGGATGTGGCTGGACAGGAACACCGTCTTGCCTTCAGCCGCGACCTTGCGCACGCAGTCCCGGAAAACCAGTTCCATCAGGGGGTCTAGGCCCGAGGTCGGCTCGTCCAGGATGTAGAGATCGGCGTCGGTGGAGAAGGCCGCCACCAGGGCCACCTTCTGGCGGTTGCCCTTCGAGTAGGTGTCGCACTTCTTGGACGGATCAAACTCGAAACGTTCGATCAGTTCTCGGCGGTACTGCCGGTCGCCGTTCTTCTTCAACCGCACCAGGAGGTCTATCACCTCGCCGCCGGTCAGATTGGGCCACAGGTTGACGTCCCCCGGCACATAGGACAGGCGGTGGTGGATGGCGACCGCGTCCCGCCAGGCGTCTTGGCCGAAAATGGCGGCCCGGCCGGCATCGGCCTTCAAAATGCCCAGCGCCACCCGGATGGTGGTGGACTTACCGGCGCCGTTGGGCCCGATGAAGCCGTAGATCTCGCCTGGTTGCACCGTGAGGTCCACGCCGTCCAGGGCCTGTACCCGGCCGAAGGCCTTTTTCAGGCCGGTGATCGCGATAGTGGCGTCAGGCATGGTCCCACTCCTTGATGGTTTGGATGTACTGGTCGAACAGCGGCGAGTCGGTGAAGTAGCCGTCCCGGTACAACTCCAGTTGGGCTATCAGGCGGTCCTTGCTGAAGGCCTGGCTGATGAAGTCGCGGGGGTCCGCCGGTGGGTTGGTGGCGAACTGTATAAGCAGGCCCCCCATGGTGTCGGCGGCCATCAGGCGGATGCGTTCCGGTGTCATGACCGAGGCCCTGACCAGGCCGGCCGCAAACGAGGCCTCCATGATCAGTTGGACCTGTTCCACGAACTGGTCGAAGAAGCGCTTGGCGGCCGGCCCGGCATCCAACAGCGAGCGCAGCATGTAGACGGTCATGATGGAGGCTTCGGCCGGGTCCGCCAGCGACTGCCCGACGGCGGCCGGCTGGGCCACGGCCAGCAGCTTGTAGTCGCGGTACTGGCTCAGGGCGTAGTCATCGCAGACCGCCCGTAGGTTGTCCTTGGTGCCGTAGTGGTGCGTGATCAGGGCAACCGAGACGCCGGCGTGTTGGGCGATGGTCCGCAGCGGCACCGTGAAGCCGTCCCGGGCAAAGCAGAACAACGCGGCCTCCCGGAGGCGGGCCCGGGCGGTCATGTCCTCCTCGGCTGTACGCATGTACAGTATCCTGTACCCACGTACAGCCCTTCGTCAACTCGTCGCGTGCAGCCCCCCGCCGTCACTCCTGGGCTTGACCCGCCGCCATCCCGGCGCCATCCCGCCCCCCCTTCCTCGCGAGAGGTCACTTTTCCTGCGCGAAAGGTCAATTCCGGTTCGGTCATCCCGCTGTCATGTCTCACCGGTTCATGGACGTTTGTGTCTCACGTCTTCGTGGACAGTTCTGTCTAGCAGGGCCTGGTCCGGGATCTTCGCCGGCCAGGATCATCGAGTCCGCTTGATTCGGTGTCCTGGTTGATCGAGTCCGCTTGATTCGGTGTTTCAGGCCATCGAGTCCGCCAGATCCGGTGTGGTTCCGCGTCGAGTCCGCTCTTTCCGGTGTCGCCCGATCCGGCCTCAACCCTGTGACCTGCGGTTTCAGTATCTGGGTCAGGTCCGGTGACACCGGATTTGCTGGACTCGACGGCAAACCCCACCGAATCAAGCGGACTCGATGACCTCAAACACCAGAATTGGCGGATTCGATGACCCGTAACACCGGAACGAGCGGACTCGATGGGTCCGCCCTGGTGCAAAATTGCTCGGATTTGCGCTGGTCCGTAAGTCCGTGCAGTTTCGACCCGGCCCCAAGCTCCATCCAGCGTCGAGGCTTCGGCGTTCATGCAGGTCAGGGGCCTGTGCCTGATGGCGTCCAGTTCCGTGCCAGTGCAGAATTGCTCGGATTTACGGCGGTCCGTAAGTCCGTGCAGTTCCGACAGCGTGACAGGTGGTTGGGTGCGGCGTCCGGGCGGGCGGCAACTGCCCTGGGCCTGGCAAGAAGCACCACCCCCTGGCGCCACCTCACCAACCAAACGCACCCAACCTCAAACAGGACCGTCGGAGCTTCAAGCGAATTGTGGTTGATCCCGCCCCTGGCGCCACCTCAGCCACTGGACCTGCCCGAAGCGCGCGGGCGCCGTCGGGCACTGGCTCTGGACCTGCCACGGGCCGAAGCGGAGAGACTTTCGGTTGTTCGCCCACCCGTCCAACCCGAAGCGGAGAGACTTACGGTAGTTTTCGGGCCCGGATTCACCAAGCGGAGAGAGTTTCGGTAGTTCTGGCGCTCCAGAACTACCGAAACTCTCTCCACCTGGCCGGATCGGGCCCCAGAACTACCGGAATTCTCTCCGGATCGCCGTATTGGGCCTGGTTGACTACCGAAAGTCTCTCCGGACTGCCTGATCGGGTCCGAGAACTGCCGAAAGTCTCTCCGCATGGTAAGCCGGGCGGCAGCGCACGCCGGTCACCGGTCCGGACCATCGGGCAGCGGGTGCGGCGAGCCCAAGCCGGAAGAACGGGAAGGACGTGAGGAGAAGATGGGCGGCAACCGGTGGGTAGTCTGGTAGCCGTGCCGCCCGAAGACCTGGTGCCGCGCTACGAGACCGTGGCGGACCGCCTGATTCGCCAAGCCGCCGAACGTGGCGAGTTCACCGGCTTACCCGGCGCGGGCAAGCCCCTGCGGCTGCGCCACGTGGGCGACCCGGATTGGTGGATCAAGCAGAAGATCGAAGACGAGGACCTGCATTTCGACCCGAAACTGATCGCCGGCCTGCGCTGACAGCCCACCCTCAACTGAGTCAGGACCCACCCGCCCGCGCGCTGAGACAGATGAGACAGATCCCTGCAGGTCTTGCCAGGAGACCCACAGAAGCCAACTTGACACAGCCCACAGCGTGTTGGCCTAAGAGTTGGTTGACACGCCGTCCGTCCCTGCCCGCAGCGTCTCAACCACCTCGGCCAGGGTGACTGGCCGCAGGTCCCAGGCCTCCAGGCAGACGCAGATTTGTGGCGTACCCAGCACGGACAGCGAAAACCGGGCAGACGAATGGGTATGGCCGTGGATCAGAGGGGCGCCAAGATCCCGCAGCCGCCACTGGGCTTCCCTGTCCGGTTCGGTGTGGTCACCGCTGTAGGGAAAGTGCGACAACCGGAAGCCGATCCCGCCAAATGAGACCCGGGCGAACTCGGTGACCGAATCGAACACTTCAAGAAAACGCCGCTGATACGTGAACGCCCGTGGCATGCCTGCAAAGCAGCGGTCATGGTTGCCCACGATCAGCCGATGGGTGCCGGGCAGGTCCCGGATCTGCTGGATGCGCTGCTGCCAGCCAGCGAAGGCGATGTCCCCCAGCCAGAAGACCTCATCGCCATCAGAAAAGCACTCAGCGAACGTCGCCATCAACGCCTGGTCATGTTCCTCAGGTGTAGCGAAGCCGCGCAGCCCGGAAACCAAACGGTGACCCAGGTGCGGGTCGCCCACAAACCACATCTGCCCCATGCCAGGGTCCTTTACGGCCAAGTGGGGTCGACATCCCCCACCTTGCCCTGGCGGGCCAGATAGTCGTTGAAGTTGATGGCCCACTCCTTGTGTTTGGCCGCCTGCCAGGCGTGCAACCCGGCCAGGTCCATGGCGTCCAGTTCCGGGTAGGCGCCGGCCATGGCGTCGAACACCGCTATGGCCTGGCGCACGTCTTCTAAAGCGTCATGCAGATGGTCGCTGGGCGCCACGCGGTAGACGCTCATCAGGTCAGCCAGCTTGCGCTTGCCGCGCCGGTAGCGGTCCACGCCGCGGTCAATCACCAGCGGATCGATCACCGGCGCTACGGGCCGGCCCAGCCGGTCAGCCAGGGTGGCCAGGCCGTGCCGCGCCAGGTCCGCCTCGATGATGCGCAGGTCATAGGAGGCGTTGAAGGCCAACACCGGCACCCCCGCCGCCAGCCCGGCTACCAGGGCCGTGGCGATCTCTTCCAGCGCTACCTCCGGCGCCGCTCCGTGTTCGCGTGCGTATTCGGTGGTGATGCCGTGCACCGCCTGGGCCGGCGGCGGAATCTCCACGCCTGGATCGATCAGCCAGGTCCGCTCCGTCACCGACCCGTCCGCCGCCCGCGCCACCAGCGCTGTCGTCACAATCCGGTCCGCCTCAACCCGTACCCCGGTGGTCTCGGTGTCGAAGCCCAACACGGGGCAACCCCGCAACGCCATGGTCAACCTTCTTTCCTTGCGCTACATCCTTCGCAACAGTGACTGGCACCACTCTCCCATGAGCCACCGACATTCTGGGGATCACCCACGGGGCACTCACCAACGTCCCCGCCGCCGCCAGGGATACAGGCACCTCTTGGGTAGGCTTGGGCCCGTGAGTTATGAGATTGAGATCGGTCGCGGCAAGCGCGGCCGGCGGGCCTATTCCCTGGACGATGTCGCGGTGGTGCCTTCGCGCCGCACCCGCGACCCGGAAGATGTCTCGGTGGGGTGGCAGATCGACGCCTACCATTTCGACACTCCCATCCTGGCTGCGCCGATGGATTCGGTGATGAGCCCGGCCACCGCCATCGAACTTGGCCGGTTGGGGGGCCTGGGCGTGCTGGACCTGGAGGGCCTGTGGACCCGCTACGACAACCCGGCGCCGCTGTTCGATGAGATTGCCACCCTTGGCCCCGATGAGGCCGTAGCCCGCCTGCAGCAGATCTACGCCGCGCCGGTGCAGCCAGAGCTGATCACACAGCGCCTGGCGGAGATCCGGGCCGGCGGCGCTACGGTGGCCGGTGCCTTGTCCCCCCAGCGCACCCAGGAACTGTGGCGCACGGTGGTCGATGCCGGGGTGGACCTGTTCGTTATCCGCGGCACCACAGTTTCGGCTGAGCACGTGTCCTCCGGCGCCGAACCCCTCAACCTGAAGCGTTTCATCTACGAACTGGACGTGCCCGTCATTGTGGGCGGGGCCGCCACCTACACGGCCGCCCTGCACCTGATGCGCACCGGCGCGGCCGGCATCCTGGTCGGTTTTGGCGGCGGCGCGGCCCACACCACCCGGGTGACGCTGGGCATTCACGCCCCCATGGCTTCCGCTATCGCCGATGTCGCGGCCGCCCGCCGGGATTACCTGGACGAATCGGGTGGCCGCTACGTGCATGTCATCGCCGATGGCGCCGTGGGCCGGTCGGGTGACGTGGTCAAGGCGATTGCCTGTGGCGCGGACGCCGTCATGCTGGGGGCCGCCCTGGCCCGGGCCGATGAGGCGCCCGGTCGCGGCTGGCATTGGGGGGCCGAGGCCCGCCACCCGCGGCTGCCGCGCGGCGAGCGCGTCCAGGTGGGCACCATCGGCTCAATGGAGCAAATCCTGTACGGCCCGTCCATTTCGGCCGATGGTTCGGCCAACATCGTGGGCGCCCTGCGCCGGGCCATGGCTTCCACCGGCTATTCGGACGTCAAGGAGTTCCAGCGCGTCCAGGTGGTGGTCAGTCCTTACCAGCCGTAGCCCGGCCAACCGCCGGCCTGCCGGTCAGTGCTGGTAGTAGTTGGGCGCCTCGACCACCATCTCGATGTCGTGTGGATGCGATTCTTTCAATCCGGCCGGCGTGATGCGGACAAACTGTCCACGGGCCTGCAGTTCGGCGATCGAGCGCGCCCCCACGTAGAACATCGATTGGTGCAACCCGCCCACCAACTGGTGCGCGACGGCCGCTAGAGGTCCGCGGTACGGCACCTGGCCTTCAATCCCCTCAGGTATCAACGCGTCATCGGACTCCACGTCCGCCTGGAAGTAGCGGTCCTTGGAGTAGGACTTCTTGCCGCGCGAGGCCATGGCCCCCAGCGAGCCCATGCCGCGGTAGTGCTTGAACTGCTTGCCGTTGACAAACACCAGTTCACCAGGCGATTCGTCGCAGCCGCCCAGTAGCGACCCCAGCATCACGGTCGAGGCCCCGGCCACGATGGCCTTGGCGATGTCGCCCGAATACTGCACACCACCGTCGCCGATCACCGGCACCCCGGCCGGCCGGCAGGCCTTGGCGGCCTCGTAGATGGCGGTGATCTGCGGCACGCCCACGCCCGCCACCACGCGGGTGGTGCAGATGGAGCCGGGGCCAATGCCCACCTTGACGCCATCGGCCCCCGCGTCCACCAGCGCCTGCGCGCCGGCCCGCGTGGCCACGTTGCCGCCCACTATGTCGACCCGCGCCGCCGCCGGGTCCTGCTTCAGTTTGGCGATCATGTCCAGCAGGGCCTGGGTGTGGCCGTGCGCGGTGTCCACCACCAGGAGGTCCACGCCGGCTTCGATCAGGGCCCAGGCCCGGTCCATGGCGTCACCGTAGAAACCCACCGCGGCCCCCACCCGCAGGCGGCCTTCCTCGTCCTTAGCGGCGTTGGGGTACTGGCGTGACTTGACGAAGTCTTTGACGGTGATCAGGCCCTGCAGGCGGCCTTCGGCGTCGACGATAGGCAGCTTCTCGATGCGGTGTTTGGCCAGCAACTGTTCGGCCACCTCGGGCTCTACGCCTACGGGCGCGGTCACCAGCGGCATCGGCGTCATGGCTTCGCGCACCAGGCGGGTGGGGAACTCGCTGCGCGGCACAAAGCGCAGGTCACGGTTGGTGATGATGCCCAGCAGCACCCGGTTGTCGTCGATCACGGGCAGGCCGGACACGCGGTACTGGCCGCAGAGGTGGTCAAGGTCCGCCAGGGTGGCGTCCGGGCCCACCGTCAGCGGGTCTGACACCATGCCGCTTTCGGACCGCTTGACCATGTCCACCTGGGCCGCCTGGGCGGCGATGGGCAGGTTGCGGTGGATCACGCCGATGCCGCCCTGCCGGGCCATGGCGATCGCCATGCGGGCCTCGGTCACCGTGTCCATGGCGGCCGAGGCCAGCGGAATGGCCAGTTCGATGCGCCTGGAGATGCGGGTGTTGGTGGTCACTTCGGAGGGGATGACGTCCGATTGCTGCGGCACCAGCAGCACGTCGTCAAAGGTCAGGCCGACAAAGCCAAACGGGTCGGATTCGTCAACCGCCACGCCGGGTACGCCAGTAGAGTCCACCCGGCCAGCATAATGGCCCGCGCCACAACATGTGGCAGGTTGGGCGCGCGTCTTCACCTAGGGCTTGTGTTGCCGGGGTTGGTGGCCGATGCCGCCCGCCCGCCTGTGCCCGATGCCGCCCGGCTGGCTGTGCCCGTTGGCGTCCGGGCGCCTGTGGCCGATGCCGCCCGCCCGGCCACGCTTTCGGCGTACAGTGGTGGGCGGTCCGGGCGGGAATCGTTTTCAGCGGCCGGGCCCCGGACATCTCTTCCAGGAGCCACAGCCATGACCTCCCAGTACGGCCGGTGGGCGGTGCAGTCTGCCCGCCACCCGGGGCGCGCCCTGCGGGCGGCCCGCTCGCCGCGCTGGCACGGCAAGGTGGTGGCGGCCCTCGGCATCATCTTCGTTGCCCTGTCGCTGCGTGCCGCCACTGTCACGGTGGCGCCCATGTTGGGCCCGTTGACCGCCGAACTGGGGCTGTCCTCTACTGCCCTCTCCCTGATCGGCATGCTGCCGCCGTTCGGTTTCGCCATTGGCGGGCTGCTGTCGCCGATCATCGGCCAGCGCATCGGCCCCGAGTTGACTGCTGTCCTGGCCATGGCGCTGACCGGCAGCGCCATGGCCTTCCGCGCCCTGGTCAGCAGCGAGTTGCCGTTCCTGATCGGCACGGCCGCCACCATGTGCGGCATCGGCCTAGCCAACGTGCTGGCACCACCCTTGATCAAGAAGTACTTCCCGGGCCGCATCGCCCTGTGGACCACCATCTCGACCATCAGCCTGGTGGTGGGCCAGGGCGTGCCGCCGGCCCTGGTGCTGCCGCTGGCCCGGACGCTGGGTTGGCGCTGGGCCATCGGCGGCTGGGCCGTACTGGCGGTGCTGGGTGCCCTACCTTGGTTGGGTTTTGTCAGGGTCCGGTTCGCCGCCAGGCGGGCGCAAGCCCAGGCCGCAGCGGCCGGCGCCGGTGACGCGGCCGGCACCCAAGCCAAGCCCCACACCGGCACTGTGCCGGTGTGGCGCTCCCCCACCTTCTGGGGTGTGACCGGCCTGCTGACCTGCAATTCGGTGGCGGCCTTCACCCTGTCCGCCTGGCTGCCCCAGATCTTGATCGACGGCGGCGCCTCGGCCGATGCGGCCGCCACCTGGCTGGCCGTTTTCGCCGGTGCGCCGGTCATCGCGGCCATCGTGGTGCCCTGGTTGACCGTCCGAGTGCGCCATGTCTGGGTAATGGTAGTGATCTTCTGGGCCGCCTGGACCACCGGCCTGCTGGGCCTGATGCTGGCGCCCACCAAGCTGACCGGCCTGTGGATTGCCTGCACCCGGCTGGGCGACGGCAACTACGCCTGCGGCCTGACCTTGATGAACCTGCGGGCCCGCAGCCACACCACGGTTGGCTACGTCTCGGGCTTCGGCCAGTCGTTGGGCTATTTCACGGCCGCGGCGGTGGCCTTCGCCTTCGGCCAGCTCTACGCCGCCACGGGCGAATGGATCTGGCCTTTGATCCTGGTCATTGCCGCCATGCCGCTGGGCCTGGTGGGCGGGTTGGTGGCCTCACGCGACCGCCTGATCGAGGACGAACTGGGGCTGTAGCCAGGCGGCGCCCCAAAGCGCCCTGGACAGGGCAAGGCCCCCGGTGCGCGCAGCACCGGGGGCCTTACGAGATTCGAGAGCGACGGGCGCTCAGATGACCTTGGCCAGCACGTCCCTGGCGGAGAGGATCAGGTAATCCACCTCGGCGTAGGTGACCTCGGTGCCGCCGTACTTGGAGTAGATGACCTTGTCACCCACGGCCACGTCCAGCGGGATGCGGTTGCCGTTGTCGTCGACGCGGCCGGGGCCAACGGCCACGACCTCGCCCTCTTGCGGCTTTTCTTTGGCGGTGTCCGGCAGATACAGGCCGGAGGCCGTCTGGGCGGCCGCCTCGATGGGCCGGACAACGATCCGATCTTCGAGCGGTTGAATGGAGACCGACACTGCGGACCTCCCTTTCAATGTCTAGGAGTGAACTAGTGTGTCCCGGCGCCTGGAGCCTGGCCGTGCCGTCGCGGTGTCACGGTGTGGACCCTAAGCGGGGGGCAGTATGGCCGGGGCACGCCCTGGCCAACCACAGGCAAGATTAGGCCGCCGGTTAGCACTCAGTCAAGGCGAGTGCTAATCGGGTGTCGCGGCAGCCAGCAACTCACCCACCGTCACCGCCCGGTAGCCGTCCGCTTCCAACTGCGACAGCAGTTCATCGATGCGTACCATCAACTCGGCCGTCGGCTCGGTGCGCCCGTCGTGGCACAACACGATCATGCCGGGGCTGGCCCCCGCCACAATCTGGTCCACCTCCCCCGCGGCGGCCTCATCGCCGTGCAGGGCGTGCGACCACAACACCACCCGGTAGCCGCGTTCGGCCACCGCCCCCAGGCCGGGCGCATCGATCCGGCCGTAGGTGGGCCGCAGCAGGCCCGGTTGGCCGCCGCCGGCCGCCGCTATCGCCGCCGCCGCCCGGTCCAAGGCGTCGCCAATCTGGTCTTGTGACATGGTTGTCAACCGGCTGTGGTCCCAGCCGTGCAGGCCAATCTGGTGGCCGCCCGCTACCACCTGGGCCACCAGGTCCGGGTTGGCCTGGGCCGCCTCGCCCAGCATGAAGAAGGTGGCGTGGGCGCCGTGGGCGGCCAGGATGTCAAGTACCTGCGGCGTCCACTGTGGGTCGGGGCCGTCATCGAACGTCAAGGCGAACAGCTTCTCGCCGTCCGATGGCGCCCCGGCCCGCCACACCAGGTCCAACTCAACCGGCCCGGTGGCCTGTTCCGGCCGGTCAAACACCCGCTCGGTGGGGCTGGGGTGCGAATCCAGGTAGTGGGCCACGACCAACCCGCCGGCCGCCGCCAACGCAACTGCCAGCGCGACGGCCAGCCGCCGCCGCCAAACCCGGTTCACTGGCCGGCCTCGCCGGGCTGGCAGGTCACGGCTACCTCACTGGCCGGAGCCAGTTCGCCCAGTGAAGCCCCGGCCAGCACCACCAGGGCGGCGGTCCAACTGAGCGGCGCCGGGCCGGCCGGCGAGCCGTCCGCCAGCACCTTTTCGGACAGCGAACCTTGGTCCGTGCGGTGCTGGTCCAGCCAGGTCAGCCAGCTTTCGGCCCGCTCGGCCTGCCCGGCCGAGGCCCAGGCGTAGGCAAACAACGCCGTCTCCGGGGTCCAACTGACGCCGTCGCGCCGCCAGCCTTCACCGGGTGCCAGGCCGCCCGCCGGGCGGGCCAAGGCCCGTTCCGCCGCCAGGCCCGCTGTGGCCGCCCCGCCCGGCCATTCGCCCTGGAAGGCCGGCGCCAACATGGCGGCGGCCGCATCCAGGTCGCTGCCTTTGGCGTAGCGCGGATAGCCGAAGGGCTGGAAGTAGGCCGCCAACACCTGGTCCAGACCGGCCACCAGGTCCGTCCGGCCAATCGCCAGCGCGCCCGCCCGCAGCGGCGCCACCGTCCCCAAGGTGATGATGGTTTCGCGGCGTTCCCAGTAGTCGGATGAGACCAGCCCTTGCCAGCCGCCCGCCAAAGCCTGCTCGATGGCGTCCGCGGACCGGGTTACCAGCGGCTCGAACTGGGCCGCCACCTGGGCCTGCCGGTCTGCCGGCGCCGCCCCCATCACCTGCCCGTAGGCCCACAGGGCCCAACCGGTACCGTCAAGCTGGGCCGGCCGGCCGTCATCGACCGGCGTGCCGTCTTGGTGGTAGCGGGCCTCGAACCGGCCGTCCGCGCCCTGCACCTGCTGCAGAAAACCCAAGACCGCGCTGGCTTGGTCGAAGTGGCCGGACACCGCTAAGGCGGCCGCCCCGAAGGCCGCGTCACGAGGCCAGACGTACGCCCAGGCGGCCGGGGCGGCGGCGGCCACCAGGGCGCCATCGGGCGCTGTCAGGGCAGCCAGGTCGGCCAGCGCCTGGTCATACAGGGAGGCCCGCGCACCCACGCCGGCCAGGCCGTCACAGAACCACTCGGCTTGGTCCGCACCGGTTGGCCCCAGCAGTTCTTCGGCCGTAGCCTGGCGCAACACCAACTGGGCGGGGCCGGCCGCGCCCAACGACATCACCGCAGCCACCGCCACCAAGCCGGCCATGGCGGCCAGCCCCCGGCGGCGGCGGTGCAGGTTCACCCAATCACCATAGGGCATGCTCCAGCCGGTCCGGAGCGAGGAGAATCACACGTCGCGCTGGAACCAGCGGATGTTGCGGTCGGGGATGGCGCTGACCTCGGGTGACGGGATCAGAGCCGTGGTGGCCTTGTGGGCCAACTTGCTGAGCACGCCCGTGACCGGCTTCAACGGCTTGAGTTTCTGCCCCAGGGCCTGGGCCACCAGGTCGGTGTAGAGGGTCATGGTTTGGGCGGCCGTGACGAAGTCCCAGCAAATGGCGATCTCGGACACGATGCCGAACGGAATCGAGATCGGAATGATGCCACGGGCGTATTCCACCGCCCAGACGCCGTCGGTGAAGTTCATGGCCCGGGCCTGGCCCGGCCCCACGTAGACCTCGTCGCCCGGCTTGTAGACGCTCTGCTTGAACTCGCCCTCGGCGTAGTAGTGCATCTCACCGTCGATCACCGTGTCCCAGAAACCGGTGCAGTGCCTGCCCGAATGGCCCTCCGAACCGATCGGCGTGCCCCAGATCATGATGTACTCGGTCAGCGACGCGTAGTACAGCTTCATCTGGATCATGGCGCCGCCGGCAATCGAGTAGATCCACGGCTGGCTGAAATCCAGCACCTGCGGGTAGTGCTCAGCCAGGGCTTGGCCGAAAACGTCGAACATTTCGGGTTTCGGGTGGCCAATGCACTCCAAGGCGCATTCGTGAACCACCCGCGGGGAGAAGATGGGCATGGGGCTTCCTTCAATGACTCGGGGCTAATCGTTGTCGAAGGTAGAAGCAAAGGGACCAAACATCTTCCCCATCGACCTGCCCAGAATACGGGTTGCCCAAGCCCGCGGTACAACCGCCATCAGGGCGTAGCCCAGGCGGTTGCGCAGCCCGGGCGCCACGGACGGCCGCCGGCCCAGGGCGGCCAGTGATCGGGTCACTACGGGGGCGGCCTCGGCCACCGGCACCAGGCGGTCCGGCTTGGGGTGGTTGGCGGCCCAGCCGGGTGTGCGGGTGACGCCGGCCGCCACGCCCAGCACATCCACGCCAAGGGGCCGCCACTCGTACCACAGGGCCTCGGCCAGGATCAGGTTGTAGGCCTTGGTGCCGGCGTAGTTGGCGCTGAACGGGGTGCCATGCAGGGCCGAGCCAGAGGACAGGAAGATGATCCCGCCCCGGCCGCGCTTGGCCATGGCCGGTCCGAAGTGGCGGGCCAGGATCAGCCCCGCCCCCGCGTTGAGGTGCAGTTGGCGCACCAGGTGGGCCCGGTCCTGGCTCAGCAGCGGGCCAACCGTGGACAGGGCGGCGTTGGACACCACCAGGCCCACCTCCAGCCCTTCGGTGGCGGCAGCCAGGGTGTCGATGAAACCGCCGTCACCCAGGTCGAGGGGCGCCACGCGGGTTTCGATGCCGTGGGCTGCTTCGAGGCCGGCGGCCAGGGCCGCCATCGGCGCCTCCGACCGGGCCACCAGCACCAGGTTCAGGCCAAGGGCCGCCAGTTGGCGGGCAAACTCCTCCCCCAGGCCGCGCGAGGCGCCGGTCACCACCGCCCACGGCCCATACCGGCGGCGGAAGGTAGCGGCGTCCAGGCTCACGGGCAAACCTTACCGGCAGTCTTAGGCTTGGGAGTTATGGACCTGGCCGATGTCGCGCTGCTCACCTCGGCGCCCGGTCGCCTCCTCCTGGGAACGCTGCCTGACTATGACCCGGCGCTGGCCCTGAAACTGTCCCAGGGGTTGAGGGAACGCGGCATCGACCCCAAGCTGGTGGCCGCCGCCCTGACCCAGGCCCGCCTGCGCGCCAAGGCCAAGCCCAAGTTTGGGCCGTTCACCGACGGGCTCCTTCTGACCGAGGCCGGCGCCCAGCAGGCCACCCGCCTCACCGTCGCGGCCCACCACGCGGCCCGCTACCGGGCGGCCGGAATCAGCCACGTCATCGACTTGACCTGCGGCATCGGCGCAGACGCCCTGGCCTTGGCCGGCCTCGGATTGAACGTCACGGCGGTCGAACTGGACCCGGTGACGGCGGCGGTGGCCGGTGCCAACCTGGCCCGCTTCCCGGGCACCAAGGTGATTCAAGGGGACGCCCTGGAACTGGATCTAGCCCACCTGATGGCCCCGCCCGATGGCGTCCAGGCCGCCTTCGCCGATCCGTCCCGGCGCACCACCCAGGGCGGGCGGACCTTCGACCCGGCCGCCTACAGCCCGCCGCTGGACCGCCTGCTGGAGTTGCGCCAGCGGCTGCCGCTGGGCGTCAAGGTGGCGCCCGGCCTAGCCCACCAGCACATCCCTGAAGACATGGAGGCGGAGTGGACCTCGGTGGACGGCGACGTGGTGGAAGCCGCCCTCTGGTCCGGCCCGCTGCGCCGCACCGCTGCACCCAAGGCAGCGCTCGTCATCGGGCACGGGCAAACCCACCGGCTGGCGGAAGACGGCACGCCACGCCTGACTACCGGCCCCCTACAGGCCTACCTCTATGAACCCGATGGCGCCGTCATCCGGGCGGGGCTGCTGCAGCAGGCCGCCGCCACCCTGGGCCGGTCCGCCACGCCCACGCTGATCAGCCCCCGTATCGCCTACATCACGGCGGCCGCCGCCGCGCCCGCCAACCCCTTCCTGACCGGCTTCGCCGTCAAGGACAGCTTCGGTTTCCAGTTGAAGCGCCTCAAGAGCTACCTCCGTGAGCGGCGTGTGGGCCGCCTGGAGATTCTGAAACGCGGCACCGCCGTAGAACCGGCCGAGTTGCGCCGCCGCCTGGACCTGACCGGCCCGGAGGCAGCCACCATCGTCCTGACCAAGTTGGGTGAGACCCAATCCGTGCTGGTGGTGGAACGACTACACTCCCAGCCATGACCATCCCATTCGCCAAGTCGCCCCGGTCTTCCGTGGGCATCGAATGGGAAATCGCCCTGGTGGACCGGGATACGGGCGACCTGCGGCAGGTGGCCCAAACCATCCTGGACCAGGTACACGGGCCGGGCGGTGAAGACAACCCAGGCGTGGCCCAAGAACTGCTGCTCAACACGGTGGAACTGGTGTCCCAGCCCCACGCCACCATCCGCGAATGCGGGCAGGACCTGGCCCGGTACGCCGAACTGGTGACGGCGGTGGCGGACCCCCTGCGGGTTGACCTGATGGCGGCCGGCACCCACCCGTTTGCCCAGTGGCACCACCAGAAGGTGACCAACAAGGAGCGCTACCAGCGGTTGATCGACCGCACCCAGTGGTGGGGCCGCCAAATGTTGATCTACGGCGTCCACACCCACGTTGGGGTGGAAGACCGGGACAAGGTGCTGCCCATCATGGGTGCGCTGGCCTGCTACCTGCCGCACCTCCAGTCGCTGTCCGGCGCCTCGCCCTACTGGGGTGGGGAGGCCACCGGCTACGCCTCCAACCGGGCTCTCATGTTCCAGCAGTTGCCCACCGCCGGCTTGCCGTTCCAGTTCCAACGCTGGGAGGAGTTGGAGGGCTACGTGGCGGACATGCTGCACACCGGCGTGATCGACCTGTTCAACGAGATCCGCTGGGACATCCGCCCCTCGCCCAAACTTGGCACCATTGAGGTCCGGGTGTGTGACTCGCTGCCCACCTTGATGGAAGTGGAGGCCGTCTCCGCCCTGGTGCAGTGCCTGGTGGAGGAGGCCTCCGGCATCCTGGACGCGGGCGGCGAACTGCCTACCATGCCGACGTGGTTCGTCCAAGAGAACAAGTGGCGCTCGGCCCGGTACGGCATGGACGCCATCATCATCCTGAACCGGGCCGGCGACGAACAACTGGTGACGGAGCACCTGCCCGTCTTGCTGCAGCGCCTGGAGCCGGTGGCGGCCCGCCTGGGCTGCCTGGAGCAGCTTGACGCCATCCACACCATCATCCGCAAGGGCGCCTCCTACCAGCGCCAACGGGCCGTGGCCCGCCGCAACGCCGGCGATCTTTCGGCTGTTGTGGCCGCCCTGGTGCGCGAGATGCAGGCCAACCGGCCGCTATAGGAACTGCTTCAGGGTCTCCACCGCGCCCTTGGTGTGCAGCGAATCCAGGGCGTCCAGATACGGCTGGACGAAGCCCGGCCGCTCCACCAGGTTGCCGAAGAAGCTCTCCTGGCGCAGGAAAGCCAGTGGGTCAAGCGACTGCCCGCGGGCGGCCGCCCGCACTTGGGCTTCGGCATTGTCGACGATGTCGATCGGTTGGCCCTGTTCGTCCGTCCCCTCGGCGTAGCGCGCCCATGAGGCGACGATGGCGGCGGACAACGGCACGGCGCCACCCTGGTCCAAGCGTTCGCGCACCACCGGGATCAGCCACTTCGGGATGCGGTCGGAGCTTTCCGCCGCCAGCCGCGCCACCGTGTCTTTGACCTCGGCGTTCGAGAACCGTTCGATCAGTTGCAGCTTGTAGGCCGGCAGGTCGATGCCGGGCACCGGCCGCAGGGTAGGGGTGGCCTCTTCGTTCATGTAGCGCAGCAGGAACTGGGCAATCAGCGGGTCGCGGGCGGCATCGTGCACCAGGCGGTAGCCGGCCAGCCAGGCAAAATAGGCCAGGCCCTGGTGGGAGGCGTTGAGCAGGCGCAGCTTCATCAACTCGTAGGGCTCCACGTCCGCCACCACCTGCACGCCGGCGTCCTGGTAGGGCGGGCGGCCCAACGGGAAATCGTCCGTCAGGCACCACTGGATGAAGTCTTCGGTCACCACCGGCCAGGCGTCTTCGATGCCGTAACGCTCCCGTACGGTGGTGACGTCATCGGGCGTGGTGCGCGGCGTGATGCGGTCCACCATGGAGGACGGGAAGTGGACCTCGCTGGCGATCCAGGCCGCCATGTCCGGGTCCCGCAGGGCGGCGTAGGCCACCAGCGCCTTGCGCGCCACGGCACCGTTGTCCTGGATGTTGTCGCAGCTCATGACGGTGAACGGGGGCGCGCCGACGGCCCGGCGGGCGGCCAGCGCGGCGTAGAGGTAACCGAACCAGGTGGTGGGGGCGCCGCCGGCCACCTCGGCCTGGACTGCGGGGTTCGTGGCAATGAAGTCGCCGGTCACTTGGTCGAAGTTGTAGCCGCCCTCGGTCACGGTCAGGGAGACGATGCGGATGGCTGGGTCCATTATCTGGAACACCAGCGCCGCCGGATCGTCCGGGCCGTACAGGTAGCCAATGATCGAGCCGATCACCCTGGGTTCCCAGGTGCCCGATGGCGCCTTGGCCACCAGGGTGTACAGGCCATCTTGCTTAAGGAGCGCGTCACGCATGGCGGCGTCCCCCGGCAACAGGCCGGCGCCGATGATGCCCCAGTCCAGGGCCTTGCCCTGGTTCATCAGTTGGTCCAGGTAGTAGGCCTGGTGCGCCCGGTGGAAGCCGCCCACGCCGAAGTGGACAATCCCCGGCGTGACCGCCGTCCGGTCGTATGTGGGCACGGCCACCTGCGGGTCTAGTTGGGCCAGGGTTGCGTTGCTGAGCTGCGTCATGGTGACACCTTTGTGACTGTAGGGCTGTCTTGGCTATCGGGCTGTCTTGGCTGTGGGCTGCGGGGCTAGAGCCCGCGTGGTTATTGCCGGTGCCATGCTAGTGGCCGGGTGACGGAATTGACCTTTCGTGAGTGAGCGCCTACATCACCAGTTGGGTCAGCGGCATCGACGAGTCGGCGCCGATGTCCAGCGGGCTGGCCGGCAGGCCATGCACGATGGCGTGCGCGCCCGCGGCCGCGATCATGGCGCCGTTGTCCGTGCAGTACTTCAGCGGCGGGATGCGCAGCCGCAGCCCGGCGGCGGCGAACTCGGCCGCCGCCTTGTCTCGCAGTTGCGAGTTGGCGCTGAAGCCGCCCCCGATCACCACCGTGTCAAGGCCCAAGTGCCGGGCGGCGGCGATGGTCTTGGCCACCAACACGTCCGCCACCGCCTCGCTGAACGAGGCCGCGAAGTCCTCCAACGGCACCGTCTCGCCCCGGTCCTCCGCCGCCTCGACCCAACGGGCAGCCGCCGTCTTCAACCCGCTGAAGGAGAAGTCGTAGGGGTGTTTCTCCAGGTCCTGGCGCCGCGTCAGGGCTCGCGGGAAGGCGATCGCCCTCGGGTTGCCGGCCCGCGCCAGCCGGTCGATGTGCGGCCCACCCGGATACGGCAACCCCAAGATCCGCCCGATCTTGTCGAACGCCTCCCCCGCCGCGTCATCGAGCGTCTGCCCTAGTTCCGTGACCGCGGCGCCATCGATCACCAGCAACGACGAATGCCCGCCCGAGACCACCAGCGCCAGCACTGGCCCAACGAAGGCGCCCTCCACCAACTGGTCCACCAGGGCGTGGCCTACCACGTGGTTGACGCCGTACAACGGCTTGTCCAGGGCCAACGCCAGGGCCTTGGCGGCGCTCAGGCCAACGGCCAGCGAGCCGATCAGCCCTGGCCCGGCGGTGACGGCGATGGCGTCCACTTCCCGCAGCGCCACCCCAGTGCCCTCCAAGGTGGCGGTCAGGGTTGGAATCATGGCCTCCAAGTGGGCCCGCGAGGCCACCTCGGGCACAATCCCGCCGTAGCGAGCGTGCTCGTCCATCGAACTGGCCACCGTGTCCAGCAGCAGGTCGAAGCCGCGGGTCAAGGCCACGCCGGTCTCGTCACACGAGGTCTCGATGCCAAGCACCAAGGGATCAGGGGGAAAAGGCACGCCCCAAGGGTACGCTGGGCGGCATGTTCTTGGCCGGACTGACCACCTCTGTGTTCCAGGCCAACTGCTACCTGGTGGGCCCGGACCAAACCGACCGATGCGTCATCATCGACCCCGGCCTGGAGGCGGCCGGGCCGGTGCGGACAGTCCTGGACCAGGCCGGCCGTACACCAGCCGCCGTCCTGGCCACCCACGGCCACCTGGATCACATCGCCGATGCCGCCACCCTGGCGGACGGTTTCGGCATACCCCTGTGGATTCACGCCGCGGACCGGCCGTTCCTGACCGACCCAGCGGCAGCGGTCAACGCCGAGCTGGAGGCTATGTTCCGCCACCTGGGCCTGGGCCCGTTCAACGAGCCACTTGACGTGCGGGAATACAGTTTCGACGGACCCACTGGCAGCGGCCGCCTGGAGGTGGCGGGGCTGGCCTTCACGCTGCGCCAGGCGCCCGGCCACACGCCCGGTTGCACCATGTTGGTGCTCGATGACGCGGCCACCGACGGCGAGACAGGCACCTTGGTCTTTACGGGCGATGTCGTGTTCGCGGGCGCCATCGGGCGGACCGACTTCCGGGTGGGCGATCCGACTGCGATGCGGGCCTCGCTGCGCCACCAGGTGCTGACCCTGCCGGCCGGCGCCCGCCTGCTGCCGGGCCATGGACCGGACACCACGCTGGGCTACGAACGGGCCACCAACCCCTACCTGCAGGCGGACTTCCTGGCGGACTGCTAAGACTGATCCCGCTGGTCCACCAGCAGCCGCATCACGATGGCGTCCCGCCCGGAAGGCTGGTAGTAGTTCTTGCGCAAGCCCAGGCGTTCGAAGCCCAGAGATTCATACAGCCCAATGGCGGGCCCCAGGTCTGTCGCCACCTCAAGGAAGACGGCCTCTACGCCACCCGCCTGGGCCTCGGCCAGCAGCCGTGCCATCAGCACCCGGCCATAGCCCAGGCCGCGATGGGCCAGGTCCACGGAAATCGTCATGATTTCGGCCGCGTCCGGGCCAACGTAGACCCCGGCATAGCCCACCGGTTCGCCATCGGCCTCGGCCACAAAGTAGTGCCGGCCCGGACCGTTCAGTTCGTCCTTGAGCATGCTCAAGTCCCAGGCTTCTAGGCCGAAACTGGCCCGCTCCATGGCGGCCACCCAGGGCAGGTCGGAAGGGAGCATGCTCCGCAAGGTTGGAGCATGCTCAGCGCTTTGACCTGGTATGCCGTCGAAGTCGCTCAAACCGTGGCCCGCTTCCGGGGCGCAGGCGCCGCCACATCCGGCCGGCGCAGATAGATCGGCTCTGGCGCCACCGGTGCACCCCGCTGGGCCGTTTGCCAGGCCAGTTCGGCCACCAGCACCGGATCCACCGCCACCGGTCCGTCCGCCGCCGGGTTCAAGACCTCCGCGTACAGCGCCGCTCCCCCACCCACCGTGGTGGCCACACCGGCCGCCGCCAGCCCGGCGGCCGCCGCCGCTGGGGTGTCCACCGCCGGGCCGGCCACCCGCGCGACGCCGCCAACGGCTGCAGGGTCAACCCGGTAGGCCGCCCAGTAGACCTCGCGCCGCTTGGCGTCCGCCGCCACCCCGAGTACGAGCCCAGGGACCAGGCCCAGCCGCCGCACGGCATCGGCCGCCAGCACGTCCAGGTCGCTGACGCCCCAAACCGGCACGCCCAGAGCAAACCCCATGGTGCGGGCCGTCACCAGGCCGATGCGCAGCCCGGTGTAGGGGGCGGGGCCAATCCCCACACCAATGCCGGCCAGATCGCCAGGCCCCAAACCCGCCTGGCCCAAGACTTCAGCAATCAGTGGCACCAGTTCCTCGGTGTGGGCACGCGGCGCGGCCGTGGCCGCCCGCAGCACCTGCCCGCCCGGCAGCAGCAAGCCCACCGCTGCCACCGATGACGTGCTGACGCCCAGTAACGGGCCAGGAAGACCGCTCACTTGCCCTACCCTACGTCACCGTCTTGACCGGCGTCCGCAACCTCCGCTACCACCGCCGCCGCGGCTTGAGCACGGGCCCGGCGTCTGTCGCCACGCTCGGTCAAGGCCGCTCCGGCCGAGGCGGCCGCCACCAATGCCATACCGCCCAACACCCAGCCGGTCAGGGACTGGCCAGCGATCACCCAACCGGCCAGGGCCGCCGTGGCCGGCGCTACCGAAGTCATGACAGAAAAGACCGCCGCCGGCATACCCCGCAGGGCCAGCATCTCCATGCCGTATGGGATGGCCGTGGCCAGCAGCGCCACCAGCACGCCCCAACCCAAGATGGCCGGCGTCCACGGCCGCACCGCCAGGTCCACCACGCCGCGCGGCACGGCCAACAGGGCGGACACGGCCATGCCAAGCGCCAACCCGTCGGCCGAACTGAACGCCTTGCCCACCCAACGGGCGCACAGGATGTAGCAGGCCCAGGCCGCCCCCGCGCACAAGGCTAACCCGGTGCCCGCCAGGTTCATCTGGGCCACGTCGAAACCGCTGATCAGCGCCACGCCGCCGGCCGCCATGGCCGCCCACAGCCACCCGCGCAGGCGGCGCGACAAGATGACGGACAGCACCAGCGGCCCGGTCATCTCAACGGTCACGGCCGGCCCCACCGGCAGGCGCCCAATCGCCTCGTAGAAGAACGAGTTCATCACCACCAGGGCCAGCCCATAGCAGCCCACCGCCGCCCAAGCCCGGCGCGGCACGCCGCGCAGCCGCGGCCGGATCACCGCCAACAGGATGATGGCCCCAAGGCCGTTGCGCAGCAGCACCATGGCGGCCGGCCCGGCCACTTCGAAAGCCCGCACCGCGAAACCAGAACCGCTGTTGACCGACACTTGCGCCAACAGGGCCAGCCCGATGGCGCCCCGCAGGCTCGGTTTCGTCCAGCGAAATGGCACCAGGCCAGCCTAGTCTGGCAGTACCACGCCGGCCCACCGGGGCCCGATGCCGCGTGCTACCACCGTCCGCGCCTCGCCGGCGGGGGCGCCGTCGTCGGCTGCGGGGGCGCCATCGGCCCCCGAACCGGCCCCGACCGTCCGCTCGATGGTCACCTCCAGCCGATCCCCGGCCAGGCGCTCGGCCAGGCCGGCACCCCACTCCACCACTGTCACCGATTCGTCTAGTGAAGCGTCAAGGTCAAGCGCGTCAAGCTGGTCCAAAGAATCCAGGCGGTAGGCGTCCACGTGCACCAAGGCCGGCCCTGACCCCAGTGACGGATGCACCCGGGCAATGATGAAGGTGGGGCTGGCCACCTGGCCGCGCACCCCCAGCCCTTCGCCGATCCCTTGGGTCAGCACGGTCTTGCCGGCCCCTAGGCGGCCGGTCAGCAAGACCAGGTCACCGGCCCGCAACACCCCCGCCAAGGCGCGGCCCCAAGCCCTGGTGGCGGCGGCATCGGGCAGCGTCACCCGTACCGCCCCCGGCACCAACCCGGTCACAGCCGGGCCGCCCCGCCGCCCACGTATTCGCGCGGCACGTGCAGCGGCAGCCGGGTGGTGATCTCGTACGAGATGGTGCCGGCCGCCTCGGCCCAATCCTGCGCCGTGGGTTCCCCGCCCAGGCCGGGGCCGAACAGCACCACCCGGTCGCCCGCCCGTTCCGGCGCCGCCGGGCCCAGGTCAACCACGAACTGGTCCATGCAGACCCGCCCGGCAATCTTCAACCAGCGCCCACCCACCTGCACCGGTGCCCGGTTGGAGGCGGAACGGAAAATCCCGTCGCCGTAGCCCAGCGGCACCGTGCCGGTGACGGTTCCCTGTTCGCCGATGTCGTCCGGCACGGTGTAGAGGTGGCCATAGGAGACGCCGTGGCCGGGCGGCAGCCGCTTGACGGTGGCCAGCGACGCCTCAAGCGTCATGGCCGGCACCAGGTCGAGTTCGGCCGCAGTCGCCAGGTCAGGGATGGGGCTCAGGCCGTACATGGCCAGGCCGGGCCGCACCAGGTCATAGGCCAGGTCCGGCCGGGTCAAGACGGCGGCCGAATTGGCGATGTGCCGCACCTCCAGCCTTGCGCCCAGCCGCTCGGCCAGGGCCACGCCACCGGCGAAGGCGTCGGCTTGGGCCTGGATGGACGGATGGCCCGGCTCGTCGGCCCGGGCGAAGTGGGACCACACGCCCACCACCCGCACCGAGCCTTCAGCCTCGAAGCCCAAGGCCGCCCGCACCAGGGCCTCGAACTGCCCGGCAAAGGGTGGCGCCCCGGCCCGCCCCAGGCCCGAATCGATCTTCAGGTGCAAGCGCAGCGGCACACCGGCGGCGCGCGCCGCCAGGGCCGCCGCCTCCACCTGCCCCGGTGTGGAAACCCCCAGGTCAAGCCCGGCCAGGGCAGCCTCACGCAGGTGCCCGTTGGGGCCGAAGATCCACGTCATCAGGCGCACCCCGTCCGGCAGGCCGCCGATGCCGCGCACCACCTCAAGGGCTTCGCTGACCTGGGCCACGCCCAGCCAGCCGGCCCCAGCCGCAATGGCCGCGCGGGCCACCGGCACGGCGCCATGACCGTAGCCGTTTGCCTTGACCACCGCCATGAAGGCGGCGCCGGACCCGGCCCGGGCCCGCAACGTATGGACATTGGCCGCAATCGCATCCAGGTTGATCACGGCCTTGGCCGCCATCGGCGCCATTGTCAGTTCCCCCGGTCTTCTAAGAGTTGCTTAACGCCCCAGCAGTTCTGCAATCGTCAACGGTAGGGCACGCACCAGGTCCATGGCGCTGATCGGCTTGCCCAGGCCCCCCGGCCCGGCGTTCTCGCCCACCTGGCCGCACTCTTTGGCGGCCCGCACGGCGGCCCGGCCGTGCACCATGGCACCCAGGGCGGCCAGTTGGGCCGGCAGTTCGGGCACTATCGCCACCGAGTCACCATGGCCGGCCAGCAACGCCCCGATGATGCCGGTCAGCACGTCACCGGTGCCGGCCGTGGCCATCCACGGCGTGCCGTCCGCCTGCACGTAGAGCGAACCGTCCTGCCCGGCCACCACCGTGGCGGGACCCTTCAGCAGCACCGTGCCGCCCACCAGTTCGGCCGCCAACCGGGCGTAGTAGGCGGGCTGGTCTTCGACGGCAGCGCGCTCGGTGGGGATACCCCGGTCGGTCAACAACGTGGCCAGTTCGCCGGCATGCGGCGTCAAGATGATCCAGCGGTCCAGCATGGTGGGGGCCGGCGGCAACTGGGCGAACCCACCGGCGTCCAGCACCGTGGGTACCCGCTCGCCCTTGGCCCATTTGAGGGCCCGTTCGATGCGGCTCATCTGGTCCGCCGCCCCGGGTGCCACACCCGGCCCCAGCGCCCAGGCGTCCACCCGGCCGCCGCCTGGCACCACTTCGGGCTGGCGGGACAAGACCCGTTCCACCGCCTTGTCCGGGCCCAGGTAGCGCACCATGCCCACGCCACAGCGCACCGCGGCCGAGGCGGTCAATACCGCCGCGCCGGGATAGGTCTCCGAACCGGCCACCACACCCAGCACGCCGCGGGTGTACTTGTGGTCGTAGCGGCGTGGCAAAGGCCAAAGGTCGAGCGCATCGGCCGGTTCGCAGCGCAGCGCCGCCGGGCGCAGGCTGGCCTGCCGCAGCGACTCCCCGAGGCCAATATCCACCAGTTCGATCTCGCCGAACAGACCCGAGGCCGGCGGCAGCAGCCCGGCCGGCTTGTAGGCGCCGAAGGTCACGGTCAAGTCCGCCGGCAGCACCGGGCCGTGCACCGAACCGTCATCGACCCCCACTCCAGAAGGCAGGTCGATGGCGACCACGAACGGCCGTTCGGCCTTGCGGTACGGCAGCGGCGCCGCCAGGCCCGCCTCCACGGTCAGGGTGGTCACCAGGCCGGCAGCGTGGCCGGACAGGGGGCCGCGCGAACCGATGCCCAACAGCCCGTCGACGATGGCGTCCACCCCCGGGGCCAGTTCCGCCACCTGTTCGATGGGCATGTACAGCCCGGGGCCACCTTCGGTCAGGGTGACCAACCGGCCGCCGGCCGCCTCCAGGGCGGCCCGGCCTTCATCGTGGACCCGGTTGCCGGAGGCCACCGCCGTGACAGCCACGCCCCGGCCGGCCAGGTGGGCGCCCGCAAACAAGGTGTCGCCACCGTTGTTGCCGGTGCCCACCAGCAGCAACACGCGGGCCCCGGCGGCCTTGCCGCGCCGGGCCCGCAGGTGCCGCAAGATGATGGTGGCGGCCGCAAACGAGGCTTTGGCCATCAAAGCCCCCGGCTTGACGGTGGCCATGACCGCCCGCTCAGCGTCCTGAATGTGCGCAGCGGTGAAGCTAGAGATCACGGATGGAACGGTCCTTCCTGGAGCGTGGCGGCCTTCCATTCTACAAGCCCGGCCCGCCCAGGCGCTCGTTCCGTTACCGGGGACGGTTCCATGTGACACGGGTGACAGCGTTACGGGGTTACCTGGGACGGTTCGGGGTTGCGGGGTTACAGGGGACGGCTCCGGGGGTTACAGGGGACGGTTCGAGGTTGCGGGGTTACAGGGGACGGTTCCGGGGGTTACAGGGGACGGTTCGAGGTTGCGGGGTTACAGGGGACGGTTCCGTGTAACATGTTGCAGTAGCACTGCTACATGTTAC
>JAISSX010000031.1 GCA_031272885.1 Bifidobacteriaceae bacterium
CCGAGCCAGATCATGCAGCGGCGAAGCACTCATCTCAAAGTCCCAGGTTTGGGTGATCGCCTCCGCGTAGGTGTCACCCGGGGCGGCTACCGCCTCAGGAACGCTGGGGAAGCCCCCCCCCACCGCCAAAGTGGCGACCAAACTGGCGCCACCCAGCATCGCTAGACCACGTGTCAAACGCATGAATCCTCCTCGATTCGCCTGTATCCACCCCCGGCACCTGCACCGCTGCAGCGCTCTCACAAGGGCCAATAGAACTCGGTAAACGGTAATCGATAGCCGCCTGCCGGTGCCACTTTACCAGGACTTGAGTCCTACCAACAAGGTTTCTAGGTAGATTCTCGAGCTGGCGAAGCCCCCCCCCCCCTGACCTGCGGTTTTACCTCTTGAAGGGGGGTGGGAGAGGCGGATCCCGGATCGCCTGCGGCGTCCGGGATGACGAAGGGGTGCGGGGGGCGGTTCCGTGTACCGGGGTTACGGGGGACGGTACCGTGTAACATGGGTGACCCTGTCACCCTTGTTACACGGAACCGTCCCCAGTAACGCCGTCACCCGTGTTACACGGAACCGTCCCCAGTAACGTGGAGGCGCGTTCGGAGGCGTCGTACCAGGCCATATCGCCGTCGGCATCCTCGACGTGGATGGCCGCCACCTGGTCCCAGGTGACCGGGGCCGCCAATTGCACAGCGGCGGGTTCGGCACCGCCGCCGGCCAGCCGCACAGCTTGGGCGCCCACATCGGCTGAGATCACCACGGCCGGCCCCCCAGCCGCGCAGGCCGCCCAGGCGGCCTCGAAAGCCAGGTATTCCAGATACTCCAGGTCATCGTCCGCCGCCGCCCGGCGCAGGGCAGGGGTGACGGCGAAAGCCGGCCCGCCTGCCGTGGCCGGCCCCATCTCATCGGCCAGGCCCGCCACAGTCAGCGGCAGGTAGACCCGCACTTGAGCCATGTCCCGCCGCAACTCAGCTAGTAGCGCGCCCGTGGCACATCTTGTACTTCTTGCCCGAGCCGCAAGGGCACGGCGCGTTCCGGCCCGTGCCCGGATAGGCCTCGCCCGGTTCGCCGGCGCCCGGCTTGACACCCAAGGCCGAGCCGGCCCCGCCGCCCCCAGCGCCCACCACGCGGCGCACCGGCGTGTCACCGCCATCCTCCGACGGCGCCGAATACTGCAGCGCTGTGGGCCGCGGCGCGCCCTCCAAGCCCTTGGCCAACAGTTGCGGCCTGGTGCCGGCGGCCCGCGGCGCGGCGCCCACGGCGGTGGTCGAAACCACCGAGCCGCCGGCCGGCGCCTTCTTGCCCGCGCCCGCGCCCGCGCCACCCGCGCCCGCGCCACCCGGCGCCTTGCCGGAAGAACCCGTCTTGGCGCCCTTAGCGGCCGCCATGCCGGCCGCCGTCGGCACCGCTGCGACCTCGGGCCCGGCCTCCGCCGTGGTGACGGTGGCGCCATCGGGCCCTGACGCGCCATCGGCCGCTTCCTCGTCACCCTGAACCCGCACCTCAAGGTTGAACAGGTAACCGACGGTCTCTTCCTTGATGGCCTCGTTCATAGCCAAGAACAACTGGTAGCCCTCGCGCTGGTACTCCACCAGCGGGTCACGCTGCGCCATGGCGCGCAGGCCAATGCCTTCCTTCAGGTAGTCCATCTCGTAGAGGTGCTCGCGCCACTTGCGGTCAAGCACCGACAGCAGCACGCGGCGCTCCAACTCCCGCATGGTGTCCGGGCCCAGCTTTTCTTCCCGCGCCCGGTAGGCCAGATGGGCGTCCGCCAGCAGTTCCCGCACCAACATGGCCGTGGTCAACGCCGGGCGCGAACCGGCCTCCTCAATCAAGTCATCAACCGTGATCGAAACCGGGAACACCGCCTTCAACGACGCCCACAGGGTATCCAGATCCCAGTCTTCCGGCGTCTCTCCAGCGGTGGCCTCCTTGACCAGGCCCTCGATCACCTCGTCGATGTACTTCTGGATCTGTTCCTCCAGGTCATCGCCCTCCAGAATGGACCGCCGCACGTCATAGACCACCGTGCGCTGGCGGTTCATCACGTCGTCGTACTTCAGCACGTTCTTGCGGATCTCGAAGTGGGTGGCCTCAACCTGGGACTGGGCGCTGGCAATGCCGCGCGACACCATCTTCGATTCCAGCGGCATGTCTTCGGGGAAGCCGGTGGCGCTCATGACACGCTCGGTCAGCCCGCTGTTGAAACGCCGCATCAGGTCGTCCTCCAGCGACAGGTAGAAGCGGGACTCGCCCGGGTCGCCCTGGCGGCCAGAGCGGCCACGCAACTGGTTGTCGATGCGGCGCGACTCGTGGCGTTCCGTGCCCAGCACGTAGAGGCCACCCAGCGCCACCACCTCATCGTGTTCGGCCGCCACCTGTTCCTTGGCGGCCTGCAGCGCGGCCGGCCAGGCGGCCTCGTAGGCTTCAGGGTCTTCCTCTGGGTTGAGGCCCTGCTCGGCTAAGGCCTGCACGGCCAGGAACTCGGCGTTGCCGCCCAGCATGATGTCGGTGCCGCGGCCGGCCATGTTGGTCGCCACCG
Source organism: Bifidobacteriaceae bacterium (assembly GCA_031272885.1). Lineage (GTDB taxonomy): Bacteria > Actinomycetota > Actinomycetes > Actinomycetales > WQXJ01 > JAISSX01. The sequence continues at coordinate 2,537 of JAISSX010000031.1, forward strand.
TGACAGCACCCTTACGCCCAGCCATGGCGACGATGGCGGCCTCGCGCCGGTGCTGTTTAGCGTTCAACACCTCGTGCGGCACGCCCTGCTTGTTGAGCAGCTTGGACAGGAACTCGGACTTCTCCACCGAGATGGTGCCCACCAGCACCGGCTGGCCGGCGGCGTGCCGGGCCACGATATCCGCCACCACGGCCGCCCACTTGCCGGCCTCGCCCTTGTAAACCAGGTCCGGCTTGTCCTCACGGATCATCGGCATGTTGGTGGGGATCGGCACCACGCCGATCTTGTAGGTGGAGGCGAACTCCGCCGCCTCAGTTTCGGCCGTGCCGGTCATGCCGGACAGGGTCCGGTAGAGCCGGAAATAGTTCTGCAGCGTGATCGTGGCCAAGGTCTGGTTCTCGGCCTTGATCTCCACGCCCTCTTTGGCCTCGATGGCCTGGTGCATGCCTTCGTTGTAGCGCCGGCCGGGCAGCACCCGGCCGGTGTGCTCGTCCACGATCAGCACCTCGCCGTTCAGCACCACATAGTCCTTGTCCCGCTTAAACAGCTCCTTGGCCCGCAGGGCGTTGTTGAGGAAACCGATCAGCGGGGTGTTGAGCGACTCATACAGGTTCTCGATGCCCAGGTAGTCCTCAACCTTCTCGATGCCGGGTTCCAGCACGCCGACCGTCCGCTTCTTCTCGTCCACCTCATAGTCGGTTTCGCGGGTCAGCAGGCGGGCGATGCGGGCGAACTCGGCGTACCACTTGTTGACGTCACCCTGGGCCGGGCCCGAGATGATCAGCGGGGTACGGGCTTCGTCGATCAGAATCGAGTCAACCTCGTCAACAATGACAAAGTTGTGGCCGCGCTGCACCAGTTCCTCTGGGGACCAGGCCATGTTGTCCCGCAGGTAGTCGAAACCGAACTCGTTGTTAGTGCCGTAGGTGATGTCGCAGGCGTACTGGCGGCGCCGCTCGGCCGGGGTTTGGCCCACCAGGATGCAGCCCGTGGTCAGGCCCAAGAAGCGGTAGACGCGGCCCATCAGTTCGGACTGGTAGGACGCCAGGTAGTCATTGACCGTCACCACGTGGACGCCATCGCCGGACAAGGCATTCAGGTAGGCCGGCAGGGTAGCCACCAAGGTCTTGCCTTCACCGGTTTTCATTTCGGCGATGTTCCCCAGGTGAAGGGCGGCGCCGCCCATGATCTGAACGTCAAAGTGGCGTTGCCCCAAGGTGCGTTTAGCGGCCTCGCGGACGGCCGCGAAGGCTTCCGGCATCAAGTCATCCAGCGATTCGCCGGCGCGGTAGCGCTCCTTGAACCGCTCGGTTTCCTCCCGCAGCTCCTCGTCCGTCATCACTTCGAAGGCCGGTTCAAGGGCGTTGACCTGCGCCACTATGCCCTCTAGCTTGCGCAGGACCTTGCCTTCGCCCATGCGCAGGATCTTGTCCATCAAACTGGCCACGTGCTGCCTACTTCCGTGCGGTCTAGCGGCCGCCGGACTGGCGGCCCACCTCGCGTCAACGCGCCCCGGGTCCGGATTGTTCCCGGCCCACAGCGCGAAGCCTCACCCCATGGTACGGGGTGCGGCCGGTTCAGTCTTCGGTCTCCAGGCGCAGCACCCCATAGGTCCAGCCGTGCCGGTGATACAGCACCGACGGCAGCCGGGTGGCCTGGTCCACGAACAGGAAGAACGGATGGCCCACCAACTCCATCTGGTAGATGGCATCCTCCACCGACATGGGCGAGGCCTTGTGGGTCTTCTCACGGATCACCACCGGCGAATCGGCCAGCGAGGATTCGACCGTGCCTTCGGCGACGGTGACCGCTTCAACCGCCTCTTCCACCACCGGTTCCGGGGCCACCAGGACAGGATCGCCGATGGCGCCCTCGACCACCGGCAGGGTCCGCCGCGACACCTTGTGGCGTGACTTGCGCCGGTCGTTGGCCCGCCGCTCTTGCTGCATCAGCTTCCCCATAGCGACATCGAAGGCGCTGAACATGTCGCCCGCCGAGGCCTCTGCCCTGATCACCGGCCCCTTGCCCCGCACGGTTATCTCCACGGTCTTGGCCGTGTCGGCTTGGCGCGGGTTGGGCTCGTGTACAACCTCGACCCGCACCAGCTGGGCGCGAGAATCATACTGAGCCACCTTGGCCAGCTTCGCTTCGGCAAACTCGCGGAAACGCTCGGGAACATCGGTGTGACGGCCGGCGACGACGATATCCATTGTTAGACCTTCCAGGATGATGACTTCTGGCCGCGTTTTGGGCGGCCCGTGCAAGAGGCGGCGGATCTGCCTAGGTGCTCACCTCCCGTGATCCCGCGAAGGATGGGTGCCTTGCCAGTTCCAGCCTAGCTCACCTGGCCGGGTGACCGGCTGGGACCCGCGGGTGCCGGGGTCACGGCCAGGACGATGGCCCCCAGGGTGGCGGCGCCGGCCCGCGACAAGGCCCGCTCGGCATCGAGCAGCGTGGCCCCGGTGGTGAGCACGTCATCGACCAGGAGCACCGGCGCGCCTGGCCGCCCAACCACGCGGGTGGCGTGCTCGCGGTTGGCGGCCCGCTGGTGCAGGCCCAGGCCGGACTGGTCCGGCCGGCCGGTGCGGCGAGCCAAGACTCGACGCGGCCGAGCCGGTAAACCCCACCCGACCAGGGCTTCCGCCACTGCTACCGCCAAGGCGGGAGGGCCGGCCGAGGCGCGCCTGATGCGCGCCAGCAACCGCGACGGGATGGGCACCACCACGAGCATGCTCGCTTGCAGGCGGTCTAGGGCCTCGGCCAGGCCGGGGGCGGCCCGCTCGGCGGTGCGGGCCACGGCCCGCAGCATCTCCCGGTCCAGTTCGGCCCGGCCGCGGCGCTTCCAGTCCACGATGGCTGCCCGCACCACGCCGCTGTAGGCGGCCGATGACCACACCGGCAGGCTTGGGCCGCCATCGGCCGGTACCAGGCGGGGGGCGTCCTGTTCCCGGCGGGTGACCGGACCCAGCAGTTCCAACCGACACTCCGGGCACAAGGCTTGGTGAGGGGCGCCGCAACCGGCGCAATCCCGCGGCCAGACCAACTCGGAGGCCGCCCCCAGGTACCCCTTCAACTGCCCCAACCCCACCCATCCACCCTAACCCGCGCCACCGTCCCTGCACGAAAGGTCAATTCCGTCACGCGGCCCGGCCGGACGCCATCGGGCACCAGCGCTCTGACCTGCGAAGATCCCGGGTCAAGCCCGGGATGACAAGAGGAGCAGATGACGGAATTGACCTTTCGCGCCGGAAAAGTGACCTCTCGCGAGGAGAGGGAGGCGGGGTGGGCGGGCGAGGCGGGGTGGGGTTAGGGGGATTGGATGGCGGCCTTGGCGCCCTGAGTCACGCCAGACCAGATGCGGCCCTGGCGCGTGAACTGGTACAGGCCGCCGTTGGCCCCCGTCAGGTACAGCTCGTACAGCGAGTGCCCGCCGGCCAGGGACGTGGGGGTGTCACCCGGCAGGTTCAGCACCGAGGTTTCGCCGCCGATGGCGACCAGCGACGGTACCGGTGTGCCACCGGCCTCGGACGGGGCCAGCACCGCCAGGGCGGCCTCCCCCGCCCACGCCACCGACAGGGGCACATCCGCCAGCACGGCCACCGCCTTCGGCGTGTTCAACGTCCAGACCCGCCCGCCGGCCGACTTGTCCAGGCCGGCCACCACCAGTTGGACCGTGGCCTCATCCGGGGTGGTGTAGGCGATGGCCACCCGGGCGCCGTCCCTGGCCGGCACCACCGACACCACCGTGTGGCCAGCCAGCCAGGAGGCTTCCAGCGCGGTAGGCCGGCCATACGTGCTGAACACCACCACGTTGGAGCCGCCGCCCACCCACAACTCGCCCACCTGGTCGAAGACCGGCCCGGCCGTCACCGGCAGATCGCCCGGCATGGCCCAACGACCAGTATTGGCGGTGGTCACCGGGTTTGGTACAGGCTCGGCGGCCTCTTCATCCGCGTCGCCCTCGGCCTCGCCGTCTTCGCCAGCCTCACCTTCGCCCTCGCCCTCGCCGGACTCGCCCTCGCCGGACTCGCCCTCGCCAAGCCCCCCTTCGCCCTCACCCTCTTCGCCGGGCTCGACCTCGGTCTCGCCGGCCTCCCCGGCCTCACCTTCGTCCGCGGCCTCGCCCTCGTCTACCGGCGCCGGATCTGTCTCGCCTTCCGCCGGCTCGCCCTCACCCGGCTCGCCCTCGCCTGCGCCGCCTTCGCCGCCTTCACCTTCGCCCGCACCGGCCTCGCCCTCGCCCGCCTCACCTTCGCCCTCGCCGGCCTCGGGTTCCGGCTCCGGCTCCGGTAGCACCAGGCTGGCCGGCTCCATGTCGGCATACGGCCCACCGATCACCGCCAACTGGCCGTTCACCCGCCCGGCCGCCCGCTCGGCCCCCGTGCTCACGGCCAGCGTCTCCCAGACCGCCGCCCCCTCGAAGCCACGTACCGGCAGGGCCTCTGCGCCCGAATAGGCACTGAGACCGCTGTCGGTCAGGAAGTAGACCACCGCCCCGGCCACCGGCGCCAACTCGGGCGGATCGACCAGCGCGTTGACCTGGACCGGCACGGAAGCCACCTGCAGTTCCACCGACGCGACATCGGCCAACGACGTCAGCGACGCCTCCAGGCAGGCCAGCGTGACGGCCCGCACCTCTTCATCGGCGCCCGCCATGGTCTCGCTCAGGTTAACGGTGGCCACCCGATCCGTTACCTGCACCGCGTCCGTGGCCAGGCGGGTGCCGGTGGGCACCACAGGATCAACCGCCCCGGCCAAGTAGGGCGGCGGGCCGGCCAGGAACTGCTTCACCAGAGCGGTGGCGGCGCTGCGGCGCGGGAACCAGCGGATGTCCGGCACCAAGTACTGGTGGTCGGTGGTGGCGAAATAGACCGTGACCTGCGAAAAGTCCGCGGTAAACACATCCATCGGGATGACGATGCCGTCCGGCAGCGAGCGAATCCGCCACTGATCATCATCATCCTGGGCCAGCAGGAAATCATCGTTGCGCTGGGTCGCCTCCACCACCGTGTAGTTACCGGCCAGGTCAACCGCCCCCACCTGGGTGAAGCCCACGGTGATCGAACCCGAATCGCCCTCCACCGCCGTCAGGATCGGGGCCTCACCCGAGCGGTACAGGGCCACGCCCGATGACGGGTCCCAGGCCGAGGCGGCCTCGTGCGTCAGGTAGCTGCGCGCCACCGCGAAATCATCAGAACTACCCGCCAAGGTGGCCTGCAGAAAACCCTCCACGATCTGCTCCGGGCTGGCGCCATCGGCCGGACCGGCCGCCACCGCCTGGATGTAGGGGGCGCGCGCACCAGAATCGGCCAAACCCTCCGTTACCGGACCCTCGGTGGGCAGGCCGGCACAACCAGCCAGCCCAAGAGCCAAAGCCGCCGGCGCCGCCCACACCCGCCGCCACCTCATCGGGCCACCTCCGGCCCGGCCGCCGCCTCATCCCCCAGATCCGGCAGCGCCGCCGGGTCCGGCCCGTCCAAGACGACCCAGTTGGGTGCCTCGCCGCCCTCCCCCGGTTCCCCGGCGGCATCGGGCACAAGCTCCACTGGCGCCACCAGATCCGTCACCCCGGCGGTGCGCGGCAGCACCAGGCGGAACGACGCCCCTTGTCCGGGCGCCCCCCAAACGTCGATCCGCCCACCGTGCAGGCCGGCGTCCTCGACCGCAATGGCCAAACCCAGCCCGGTGCCACCGGTGGTGCGGGCCCGGGCCGGGTCCGCCCGCCAGAAGCGATCGAACACCCGGCTCAACTGCGCCTCCGTCAGGCCCACGCCGTGGTCACGCACCACCACGCCCACCGCGTTCAGGTTGACGGCCACGTGGACCTCAACCGGTTTGCCTTCGGCGTGCTCGATGGCGTTGACCACCAGGTTGCGCACAATCCGCGACACCCGGCGCGGGTCAAGATCGGCCTCGCACGGCTGGTCCACCTGGAACAGGTGCAACGGCACGGCCTTCTCCGCCGCCAACGCCTGGACAGCCTCCAGTTCGCGCTCCACCACCACCCGCAGATCGGTCCGCTCCGCCTCCAATTGGGCGGCACCGGCGTCGAAACGGGAAATCTCCAACAGGTCCGCCAGCAGGGCGTCGAAGCGGTCCACCTGGGCGGACAGCAGTTCGGCCGAGCGTTCCTGGGCCGGCGGGTAGCTGTCCTTGGCCGAATAGATCATGTCCGCCGCCATGCGGATGGTGGCCAGCGGGGTGCGTAGCTCGTGCGACACGTCCGAAACGAACTGACGCTGCAGGGCGGACAGGTCCTCCAGCCGTTCGATGTGGTTCTGCAGCGCCTCCGCCATGCCGTTGAAGCTGGTGGCCAGGGTGGCCACCTCGTCCCGGCCGCGCACCTTCATCCGCTCACCCAGGGCGCCACCCTGCAGTTTGGCGGCCGCTTGGGCGGCCTGCCGCACCGGCCGCACCACCTGGTGGGTCACCACCCAGGAGACCAAGACGACGATGGCGATCAGGGCCAGGGCCGCCACCGACACCACCCGGTTGATCAGGTCCATGGTGCCCTGTTCCGAACCGAGGTCGTAGACCAGCACCAGGACGTAGTTGATGTTCATCAGCCGCACCGCCTGGGCCACCGCCACACCCGGCACGGTGGTCCCATCCTCTTCGGTGGACGGTAGGGCGACCGACTGCCACACCTGGGTGCCGGGACTGGCCAGGGCAGCCTCGCGCAGATCGGCCGAGGCCACATCCCACAACTCTGTGTCGGTGAAAATGGCGCTGATGGTGCCAGGCAGGGCCGGCTCCGGTGGCAGCAGCGAGACGCCGCGGGCAGACGAACCGACCGTGGCAACCGACCGGATGGTGTCGCGGGCCAGAGTTTCGGCCGTCAGCGGCGAACCGACCGTGGAGGCGTCAAAGTTGTCTTGGGCCGAACCGGCCAGGCGCTGCGCCTCCCGCAGCAGGTCACCCAGACGGGCCTCGAAAATGCCCTCCCGCAGTTGGCTGACCAGCACCATGCCCACCACGGCCAGCATGGCCGAGCAGATCACCACCATGGTGATCAGCGCCTTGGCCCCCAGCGACCGGCGCGGCGACAGCCAGCGGCTAAGGCGGCGGTCGGGCGCCGCCGGACGGGGCCGGCCCGGCTTGGGCGGCGGCGCGCCGGCGCGGTTGGCCTCGGCCGTGGCCAAAGCCATGGCCGTATCCAGGGCGGAAAGGCCCGGCCGGGTTGCCGGGCCGCCATCGGGCCGGGTCACGCCGGCTGGCCCGCCCGGTAGCCGACACCCCGCACGGTCAACACCACCCGCGGATGATCCGGATCCTCTTCGACCTTGGCCCGCAGGCGCTGTACGTGCACGTTGACCAGGCGGTTGTCCGCAGCGTGGCGGTAGCCCCACACCTGTTGCAGCAGCATGTCACGGGTGAAAACCTGCCACGGTTTGGCCGCCAGGGCCAACAGCAGGTCGAACTCCAAGGGAGTCAAGGTCAGCTTTTCGCCGGCCCGGCTGACGGAGTGGCCCGGCACGTCGATCTCAATGTCCGCGATCCGGATGATCTCGGAGTCCTTGCGCTTGACCTGGGGGATGCGGCGCAGCCGGGCCTTGATCCGGGCCACCAGTTCGGCCGGCTTGAACGGCTTCAAAATGTAATCATCGGCCCCCACAGCCAGGCCCTCGACAATGTCCTTTGTGTCTGACTTGGCGGTCACCATCACCACCGGCACGCCGGACTCTTTACGCAGTTCGCGGCAGACCTCGATGCCGTCCTTGCCCGGCAGCATCAGATCCAACAACACCAGATCCGGCCGCACCCGGCGGAAAGCCTCCAAGGCGCTGTCGCCGTCGGTGCAGAACTCGGGGATGTAGCCCTCGGCCCGCAACACGATGCCCATCATTTCGGCCAGAGCAACGTCGTCATCGACCACAAGAATCCGACCACTCATAGCTCTATCGTGCCAGTCCCGGCCGCCCGGTGGAAGCACCGGGCGCCCCTGGGAGACGCGCACCACGCCCGTTTCGGCCCCCGTTGCAGCAGCGTTTAGGCCTTGGCGGCCCGTTTGGCGGCGGCCTTGGCCGCCGCCTTGGCTGCCTTCCGGGCGGCCTTCGCCCGCCGCTTACGCTGTTTCAGCGAGCGCCGCGTCAGCTTCGCCTTCAAGCGCTGCCAGGCGGTGCGCCGATGGCGCAGGGCGGCATCGGCCTGACGCAGCCAGTGCCAGGACTGCTTGGCCTGCGACTCATCGATGTAGCCGTTGGAGAAGGCCGCCTCGTCCGCCTGCCGCGCCAGCATCAGCACAGCGCCGCGGGCCGCCGGGTCCGCCAAGGCCGCCGTCTCCAGCCGGGTGCCGTTGACCAGCACCGGCTCGCCCAGGTCGCTCATGCGGTCAATCAACTCGTCCCAGCCGGCCACCACCCGGCGGGCGGGCGGCCCCGAACGCTCCCTGCGGCGCGACCGGCGGTTCTTCGCCACCACCACCAAGAACATGGCCAGGAACAACGCCAACACCAACAGGCCGCTGCCCAGACTGACATAAAGCCACGGGCCGCGCACAACCGGCTCCTCGGGCGGCTCCACCTCTTTCGCATCCAGTTTGGTGCCCGCCTCCAGGTCGGCATCCGGCGGCTGCGACGGCTTGGCTTCCTGCGGCGGCGGCGGCACCACCTGCGAGTTCTGTTTTTGTTCCTCCTGCATCTTGGCCGCGTCCGGCGTGCGGTCCTGCGGCGGCGTGGGGAAGAACGGCACCCAGCCCAGGCCCTGCAGGTTGATCTCAACCCAGGCCAGCATGTCCTCGCCGGTGAAGACAATCTCACCGGAGGGGGCGCCATCGGCCGCCGCGGCATCCCCTTCGGCCACCGCCGCGCCATCGGCCACCGCGCCGTCACCCTCGGCCGCCACCGACGCCCGGCGGGTCGGGTCGAAACCCATCACCACCCGCACGTCCAACCCCAGTTGGCGGGCCAACAGGGCCATCAGGCTGGCGTACTGTTCAGCATCGCCCACCATCATCTCGTCGGTCAGCATCTGGTACATCCGGTCCGCGCCATGGCCGGCAGGGGCCGGTTCGGTGCCCTGGCCGGCACCGACCTGGCCGTGCGAGAAATAGCCCTCGGCCGTGAGCGCCTTCTCCAGCGCCAACGCCTGGGCGCCGCCCGCCTCGCCCATCACGTCGCGGGCCAGCTCGGAGGCCCTGGCCTTCATCACATCCGGGACGCCCACCGGCACCGGCCCGGAGGGCGCGACCGCCGCGGCGGCGGCAATGTCATCATCGGTGGGCCGGGTCACCACCACGGCGTCGACCGTGTAGGTGGCCTGTTCGGGCAGCCCGCCGGTCAAGGCCATGGCCCCCGTGGCGGTGTTGAGGCGAACCTGTTCGCGCAGGTCGGTGCCGTCATCGCCGTCAAACGAGACCGACGTCGGGTCGCCCACCGAATACAGCCAAACCTGCCCGGGGGTGCCGCTGGCCGTCACCGTGACCTGGGCCGTGTCCCCTTGCGTGGTGGCGTCGCGCCCGTTGGCCATACGCCGGAACTCGCCCGAGGCACTCGTGGCCTGGTCGCCGCCGGCCACATTCCAGACCGTGCCGTCATAGGCGTCCATCACGGCCAGGCGGATGAGGGCGCCATCGGGCAGGTTCTGGGCCACCACCAACGGTTGGTCCTTCAACTCCTTGACGTAGCGGCGGTAGCTGGACAGGGGGCTGATGTAGTTCTGGGGGTTGAAGGGCGGCTCGATTTGGTCCCGCACCACCAGGCGGTCGCGGGCGTCCGCCGCCACATAGCCGCCGTAGCCGGCCCCGGCCATCAACACCAGGCTCATGGCCAGCGCCACCACCCGGCCCGGATGCCAGGTGCCGGAGCGGTAGCCAGCCCAGACCAGGGCCGTGAGAGCGAAAACCAAGGCCAGCGGCACCACCAGCAGGCTGTGGCGGGCCCCCAACACAACCGAGGCTGCCCCCACTACCACCGGCGCCAGCACGGCCAGCGGCGCCAGGCGGGCCGGCAGCCGGGTGGCCAGCCACACCGCCACGGCCGAACCGGCCAGGGCCATGATGAACGGCGCGTTGGTCAGCCCGTCACCCGGACCCACCGGGGTTTCAACCGTCACCAGGCGGGCCCACACCGTGGTCACGGAAATGGACAGCCAGCGGATCGACGCCCAGGTGGGCACCACCCGGAAGACCGTCAGATGGGGCACAATCAGGGCGCCACCCACCACCAGGTAGCCGATGGCGCCGCCCCCCGCCACCACCACGGCCGGCCAGCGGCGCCAGGCGGCCAGGCCGGCGATGGCGGCCCCCAACACCAGGCCGACGGCGGCCGGCACCACCAGGGTGCGCCAACCGAAAACGGGCGCCAACGGCACCATGGCCAGGGCCACCAGGAACACCGCCACCAGGCCGTCCACCGGGCGCCGTTTGGCCACGTCCCGGCTCCCCGTGTCCCGGGTCGCCGTGCCCCGGGTTGCCGGGGCCCGGGTTGCGGGAGCCTGAGTTGCGGGAGCCTGAGTTGCCACACCCTGCACCGCCGCGCTCACGTCAGCCCCAGCTTCCGCAGCACGGCCGGCAGATCATCCAACTGGCCGATGGTGGCGATGCCCAACCGGCCCACGCGCGTGACGTGCGGTTCCTGGCCGGTTTGGCAGCGCACCGCCAAAACGTGGGCCTCGCGCGGCAGGAACTCGGCGATCCGGCGCAAGTCGCCCAGCACCGAGACGCCGCCAGTCACCAGGATGGCCAAGGTGGCGCCAGGCACCTCGCGCCGGGCCAGACCGGCCGCCTCGGCCAAGGTGCGGCCCTTGTCGCCGATCCAGTTCAGTTGCAGCGCGGCCGAATGGTCCAAGATGGGCCCGCGGCCCAACCGGCCGACCTTCAACGCGCCGCCGCCCGCCACCACGGCCACCTCGCCGCTGGAATCGACCTCCGCCAAACCCATCGAGGCGTAGGCCGAGACGGCCAGTTCGAAGTCGCGTTCGCGGTGGTACTCCTCGCGCGCGTTCGACACCACCAGGGCCAACTGGACGCGCCTGGCATCCTCCGACTGCCGCACCATCAGCTTGCCCAGGCGGGCCGTGCTGCGCCAGTGGATGGAACGCTGATCGTCACCGTCCTGGTATTCGCGCAGGGCGTGGAACGAAATATCGGCCTCGGACGGCTGGCCGGTGGGCATGCCCTCCACGTCCTTGGCCATGCCCGGCAGGGCGATCGGCACCGGCACCGTGGTGGGGTAAACCACCACGTCGATCGGCTGGCCCCAGGTGCGGGTGCGTCCGATCAACCCCAGGGGATCGCCCTTGACGGCCATGGCCGGGCCCACCCTGACCAGGGCCCTTCTTGAAGTTGGCACCGGCACGTCGACCGACCGGGTGGCACCCACCGGCAGGCCGGGCACCCGTACCGTGGTGGTGCCCTCCCCCATGCCCAGTTGCAGGCTGCCGGGCAGGATACGGCGGCGCGAGGCGTTGGCCACCCACAGGGTGACGAAGGCGGCCGTGCCCACCGCCACCCGGGACCGCGGCGCGTCGAAACTGACGGCATAGCGCGATGCCCCCAAGGCGGCGATGGCGCCGATCAACCAGGCGGCCAGGCCCACACCGGCCGGGATGGCCAGTTCGGGCCAACCAAACCAGCAGCCCACGGCGCCCGCCACCACGGACAGGCCAAGCACCCACCACGCCCAGGGGCGGATGGTGGGTGACTCGGGGCGGCTGCGGCGGCGGCCGGCCGGCTGAGCCGGCTGAGCCGGCTGAGCCTGGGCTGCCGGCGGGGCCGGCTGGGCCGAGGGCGCCGCAGTGTCCGGGGTGATGGCGGTCATGGTCGCTTTCAGGAGGCGAAGGTGGCCTCGGTACCCGTGGGCGGGGCGATGGCGCTGACGATCTCGGCAATCACCTGGGGGGCGGCCACGCCGTCGATCTGGGCATCGGGCGTCACGATGATGCGGTGGGCCAGGACGGCGTGCGTCAAGGCCTTGACGTCATCGGGCGTGACATAGCTGCGGGCCTGCGCCATGGCGTAAACCTTGGCGCAACGGGCCAGCGCTAACGCGCCGCGGACGGACACGCCGAGGGCGCAGCGGCTGTCGGTGCGGGTGGCCTCGCAGATGGTCAGCAGGTAGTCCATCACTGGCCGCGAGATATGGCCGGTGGCGGCGATGGCCTGCAGTTCGGCCACCCGGTTGGCGCTGACCACCGGCTTGATGCCGATGGTGCGGTCCGTCCGGGCCGATTCGGCCACGATCGCCAAGGCGGCCGCCCGGTCCGGGTAGCCGATGGCGGTGCGCACCAGGAAGCGGTCCAACTGGGCCTCTGGCAGCGGGTAGGTGCCAAGCTGTTCCACCGGGTTCTGGGTGGCGATGACCATGAATGGCCGAGGCACCGGGTGGGTCACGGTGTCGATGGTGACCTGCCGTTCTTCCATCACTTCCAGCAGAGCGGACTGGGTCTTGGGGCTGGCCCGGTTGATCTCATCCGCCAGCAGCACCGAACAGAACACGGGGCCGGGCCGGAACTCGAAATCGCCCTTCTTCTGGTTGTAGATGTTGGCGCCGATCAGGTCCGAGGGCAGCAGGTCAGGGGTGAACTGGACCCGCCCATGGGTGCCGTCGATGGTGGCCGCCAAGGCCTTCGCCAACGAGGTCTTCCCGGTGCCGGGCACATCTTCCAGCAGCACGTGGCCGCCGGCGAACAGGGCCGTCAGGACCAGGCCAACCGCGTTGGCCTTGCCGACAATCGCGCCGCCGATGGCGCCGTTGATGGTGCTGAATTCGCGCGCGAACTCGGTCACCTGTGGGTTTTCCATGGTTCTCCTTTAGACACCGGTTTGGGTTTCGGCCGGTTTGCCCGGGGACAAGGGAAGGCTCCTAAGGTAGCTCTGCAGGCTGGGGGTTTGGGCAACGCCGCTGGGTGACGTCCAGACGAACTGGGCGATGTCGCTGGAGTCACCCGGGTTGCCGGGCACCTGGACCTGGATCTCGATCGTCACAGTTGTAGGGGGAGTGACGTTGATTTGCTGTGAGCCGGCGGTGACCTGGGTCCAGCTACCGCCGTTGACCCGGTACATCACCTGGACCTCGGAGGCGCTGTAGCCGCCCAGGGTGGTGGGGCTGATGCCGCTACGGTGCAACTGGAAGTAGTAGCTGGGGTCGGTGCCGGTCAAGGTGCCGCAGGTCAAGGTGTTGTAGCTGGCCGTCCGCACCGTCACGTAGTCCTTGGGGAAGGCCAGCAACAGGGCGGTGGCCAGGCCGTCCCTGATGCCGTTGGTCTGGGATTGGCCCGCCTGGCCGGCTGGCCCGGTGCCCGCTGCCGCGCCGCCGCCGTAGAAGGCAACCGGAGTCCCCGTGGCCGTAGGCGTGTCGGTGGCTGTGGGCGTATCGGTGGGCGTGGGCGTATCCGTCGGCGTGGGCGTATCGGTGGGCGATGGCGGGTCCGTCGGCGTGGGGGTGGGGGTGGGCGGGGGTGCCGGTGTCACCAGCGTGCAGGTGGGCCCGGTCGGTTCACCCACCTTGGTGCGCAGATCCGTGCCGGTGACGGCCGAATCGGCCGAACACAGGTCGGTGGCGCCGGCCGGCACCGACGTGCCGGTGACATTGATGCAGGCCCGCACCTGGAACGAGTAGTGGCCGCCGCTGAGACCGGCCATTTGATAGGTGGTGCCGTTCGCAATGACCGAGGAGCCGCCGCTGGGCGTGACCACGTAATAGACCGGGAACGAGCCCTGGCTGACGGCACCCCACGAGAAGGTGACGGTACCGGCGCCCGCCGCGGTGTGCTGGGACGGCGTGGCCGCCAGGCTGGTAGGCACGGCCGGCTGCTGCCACATGGTGAAGGCCACCGGCGGCGAATCGACATCGCCGGCCTCGTTGGTGGCCACCACGTGGAACGAACCGGTGGCGCCCACCGCCAGGCCGGCCTGGCAACTGGTGGTGGTGCTAGCGGCGCAGGCCACGGCGGTGCCATTCAGCACCTTGTAGGTGACCGGCGAGCCGTTGTCCGCCACCGCCGTCCAGGCCAGATTGACCGTGCCGGGCTGCGCCCGCGTCACCGTCAGGCCGGTGGGCTGTCCCGGCTTGCCGTAGGGCGTGGCGTTGGCTTGGGCGGTCTGGGTGCTGGGGCCGGCCCTGTTCTCCGCCCGGATGGTGAAGGTGTAGGGCACGCCTGGGGCCAGGCCCGTGAACGTCATCGCGGTCGCGGCCGTCGACTGGGCGTGCGTGGTACCACCGCCGCTGGCGGTGACGGTGTAGGTGGTGACGTTACCGGTGGGGGCGGTCCAGGAGAGGGCCACCTGGTTGTCGCCGGCCACGGCCAGGACGTTGGTGGCCGCCCCCGGCACCACCTCGACCAGTTTGGTGGTGCCGGCCGAGACTTCGGACCAGCCGACGGCGTTGTGGGCCGACACCTGGAAGGTGTACTCCACGCCCATGGTCAGACCGCTGATGGTGCAACTGACCGAGGGGCAGTCCTGCTGGCCGCCGTTCCAGGTCACGCGGTAGAGGTCGATCGGCTCGCCGTTATCGGCCGGCTGGTTCCAGGTCAGGGGCACGGCGCCGGTCTGGCCAACCTCGCCGGCCGTGGGGGCACCCGGCACGCCCGGCTTGCCGCGGGCGGTGGCCACGAAACTGCCGCTGACCTTCCGTGAATCCTGACCCAAGGCGTCGTTGGCGCTAAACGTGACGGTGACCGGGCCAACGTAATCGGCCACCAGCGAGACGGTGATGTTGCCGCCCCCACCGGCCGTGGCCGTGGCCACCCCGGCCGGTGACACATCGAGGCCGCCCACCAGGGTCGGTTCGCCCAGTTCCGGCACCGGATTCCAGGCGCCGGCAAAGACATTGACGGTGCCGGAATGCTCCCGGTCGATCTTGGGACCGGCCACCTGGACCAGGCCCAAAGGCCGCTTGGTCGAAGCCGTCACCTGAACCTGGATCTCGCCGTGGACGGCATCGGCCGAACCGTAGACCAAGGTGACGCCCACGGTACCCACCGTGCCCACCTGGGCCGTGGCCCCGGCCTGCACCGTCAGTTGGGTACCGGCCAGGGTGGCGGTGATGCCGCCGCCAGGATCGGCCGACTTGGTGATGGTCAGGCTGGCTGGATCGGGCGCCTCACCCAGCACGGTGGTGAAGTTGACCAGGTCCACCGTGCGGGCCGACCCGGCCTGTTCCACCTCAATGGTGGCCGGCGTAAACACCGGCTTGGCCTGTTCGCGCGGGATCACCGTGATGGGCAGCGTCAACATGGAAACCCGGGTGTTCGGGTCGGCAATGTCCTCGCCATCGGCCACCCGGAAGGTGATCGAAGCCTGGCCGCCATAATCCGACCGGGCGGTGTACTGCAACGTCTGGTTGTCCACGTACAGCGGGGCGCCGTCTTGCGCCTTGGTGGCGCTAATGTTGCCCGGCGTGGCCGGATCGACCAGGTAGGCCTCCTTGCCGCTGGCCACGCGCACGTAGGCCGCCAACGGGATGTCATACGGCACGCCGGCCTCGACCCGGATCGGCAGGACGTAGGGCTCGGTCGGCTTAGGCCGCAGCAGCGGCGGGAACTGGCCCAGGGCCGGCACCATGATGAAACCGTAGGTGTGGGCGCCGTTGGCGGCTGGCTTGGTGTTGATGACCTCGAAGAAAACGATGGTGGGCTCGGCCTGCAGATAGACCGTGATGGTGTTGGAGTCCTTCAACACCGCCACCGATGGGTCGGCATCGGGCAGCCGCAACTCAAGGTCATCCAGCGGGCCAGACGGATTCTCTACCGTCTCCATCACCGGCACGTCCACCGATGACTTGTCGACCGCATCCTTCGGCGCGATGATATGGTCCTTGGCCTTGGGCTGGGAGTACGGCGCTTCTGGGTCAACCGTCAGCCTGATCTGAGCTTCCATCTGGCCGCCGGACTGGTTGCAGGCCGTGTAAGTGACCACCGCTGTGCCCGGCTCGGCGGGGGCATCGATGACGACACGGCGGCCCTCGATGACGGGCGCCACGGCCAGGCCCTGGGATTGCAGCGTGCCGCACAGGGACAGTTCGCCGCCGGCCATGTCGATGTCGTTGGCCAGCACCCGCATCTCGATCCGTTCGCCGGGCCGCACCGTGGCGGTGTCGTCGCGGGCGAACACGCCCTTGGCGCCCTCCGGCGGGTCGGCAATGCCGACGGTGATGGTGGCGGTGGAGCGCAAGCCCACCCAGTCTTCCACCGCGTAGGTGAAGGTGTCGGTGCCGGGGGTCTCGTCAGAAAAAGCCTCGTATTCGAACCAGTCCGGCCCCTGGTTGGTGATTCGGCCCTTGATGGGAGCCGAATCCAGGCCCTGCAGAATGACGCCGTCGCCGTCCACGTCGATGCCGGTCAGCGGGATCGAAATGCGCACCGTGTCACCGGCAAAGACCCGGGCCGAAACGGCCTTCGGCGTAGGCCGCTCCTTGTTGTTGCCCTGAGACGTGTGCACCCGGATGGAGGCGACACCGGTGGCGGCGTTGCCATCCGGGTCCAACACCTGGAACGGCACCTCCACCGTGGTCGGTTCACTGGGCGCCTTGAAACGGATGGTGTTGCCGCTGGCATAGACCGTGCCCTGATCCACCGACATGTCGAAGGTCTGGTCCACCACCAGGTCGTCACCGTCCGGGTCGCTGGCGTAATCCATCACCGGGATGGTGACCACGCCGCCGGTGCGGACCGTCAGGGTGATGGGCGCCACCGTGGGCGGCTGGCCCACCGCTACCGGCGGGTGCACCACCCGGATCGAACCGGTGGCTGACATGCCATCGACCACCAGGGTGTAGGTGAACTCGCCACCCGTCACCCTGGTACTGGTACCGTCCGGCACCACCTCGATGTACTGGTGGTCGATGACGCCCACCTGCAGGCCCAACTCCTCATAGCCTTGCACCGACTGCAGCACCTTGACGCCGCCCGATGGCGCCTCATCATTGATCAGGGGATCGATGATGGCGCTCTCGTTGCCCAACACGAACACCGTGTCCTGCACCGGGATCGGGTCAAGGGCATCGGGCGCGTCCGAGACGTCCACCCGGATGCTGCCGGTGCCTTCGTTGTCGCCCGCCAACAAGGCCACGTTGATGTAGTAGCTGCGGGCCACCTGGGCGGTGAACGTGACCGTGCCCCGGTCCGGGTCTGCCACCGCCACACCCTCACCTTCAGGCGTGGCCTGGGCCAACACCACCTTGTCGGTGTGGAAGGTGCGGACGGCCTCCAACACGTTGATGGTGATCGGCTTGTCGACCTCGGCCTGGACAATCACCGGGTCCATCTTGGGCGTCAACGAATAGCGTTCACGCACGTCAACCAGGATGGTGTCGGTGTTGGAGGCGCCGCTGGCGTCGGTCACCTTGATGTCGATGGTGGCCAGGCCAACCGGCGCGTTGCCCGGCACGGTGATGGTGCCGTTGGCCTGGAAGGCCACGTTCAGGCCCGCATCGGAGGTGGCAGACTCCAAGTAAAGGGCATCCCCATCCAGGTCGATCCAGTCACCCAGCACCTGATAGGTGGCCTGGGTGCCTTCCTCCATGGTGATCGAACCGTGGCGCAGCCACTGCGGCGGGTTGTTCTCGGATTCGTCCTGCCGCACCGTCACGGTGACCGTGGCAGGGGCGACGGCGCCCGTTTCCGGCCGGCCGTCCGTCACCGAGTATTCGAACGTAATAGGGCCGGAGACGCCATCGGCCGCCGTGAACTGGATGGCGCGGCCCTCGTAGACCACCTCGGCCCGGCCCTTGCTGGCGTCCAGGCCAGTAATCGACCCCTCGGCGATAGTCAAGGCGCGGCAGTTCGGCACCACATCGTTGGCCAACACCATCAGAATGGCGGTGCCGCCCGGCCGCACGCCCAGATCCGGATCATCGACGGCCTGGGGGGACGTGACGCCCTCCTCGCACTCCTCAACCTGCTCTTCGGGCGTGTTCGATTCCGAAGGGTCGTCATCCGGGTCGTTCTCAGGGTCGATCTCATCCCAGTTCAGTTTGACCGCTTCGGACGTATCCTGCGGCAGCCACAGGCGGCCGTCCGCGACATCGTTCAACACCACCACGCTGCGGTTGACCCGGAAGACCAGTTGGGAGGCGGCGCTCAGCTCCTTCAGATCCTGGCGCAGGTCCTCTTTGCCGCCGCACACCCGCAGGTAGTTGGCGGCCGGGGAAGACCAGGCGGCGTGGATGCAGTTCTGCACGCTGACCGGCGCCGCCGGCCGGCCCGAGCCGCCCTTGGTGAAGTCCTGGATGGAACCGTCGGTTGACACCAGGGCCAGGCCACCGGCACCCGCCACCGCCACATAATCGGCCGCCGGGCCGGGCTGCTGCAGGGTGATCTCGTCACCCAAGTAGGCTAGGTCGGCCTGGCCCCCTGGCCACAGCACCGTGCCTCCCACCAGGGCATACGGGGTGGTACCCACCACCGTGACGGCGGTCAGCACGTCCGTCAGACCCGAGCCGTCCCCCACCTGCCCGGCGCTGCCGGTCCAGACGCCGCCGGTGATCAGATCGGCCGTCGCCTTGGTCACATCGCCATTGGCCGCCACCGCCCAGACAGTGCCGTCCAGACCCACGGCGGCCAGGCCACCCATGCCCAATTCGATATCCGCCTTGTCCTGGTCCAGGCGCAGTGATGACACCATCGACAGGGGCCGCACCCACACGCCCGAGCCATCGGCATCGACCACCGCCGCCACGCCGGCGCTCATGGCCACCTTGGTGCCGGGCCCGAAGGTCAACCCCTCCTTGAACTGCACGGTGGCCGTATCAACCGCCCGCACCGAGCCGGAATCGACCACGGCCACGTGGCCTTCGGCCTGCAGCACGTCGAAGTTAGTGTCGGTGGTGGAAACGCCACCGGTCAGTTCCTCGATCGGTTGGTTGAAGCGGCCCACCAGGTGGCGGTCCTGGTTGGTGATCCAGACCGAGCCATCGTTCAACGCGGCCGCCTCCACCGGGAAACCCTGGCGGGTGACGGCCAGGGCTATCAAGGTGGCCGGCACGGCCACCCAAGCCACGGACTTGATCCACTTGGGCGCGGTGATCATGGCGTACAGATCTCCAAGGCCGGTTCCGACATCTTGCCGCTGGCCCGCAACAGGCGCACCGCGATACAGGTCCGCTGGCCCGGTTCGGCCTCCTCCGAGATCACCACCCGCGGGGCCGAGACCTGTTCGTGGGCGTTGGTTGAATCACCCAGCAGCACCCAGTCATAGAGGTCGCCATCTTCCGGATCGGGGTTGACCCAGGTGAAGACCAGGTTGCCGGAGGCATCGGTTGAGACCAGCCCCTCCACCGGCGAAGGCGCCGAATCGACCACCACGTTGGGCGGGGCGCTGGTGCCGGCGGGGGTGCCTTCGGCGCCGGGCAGCGGCTGACCCTCGCGGCCGAACCACCAGAAGCCAAGCAGCGCCGCCACGATCGCCACGGTGGCCACCACGGCCAGCACCACCGTGCCGGCCTTGCGCTTGGAGTGGATGGTGGCATCCGGCGCCCCCAGGCGGATAGGGGTCACCGGCGTCAAAGACGGCTGGGCGATGACGGCCGCCAGCGGCATCTGGGAGGGCGACATCGGCTGTTGGGCCACTGGCTGTTGGACCGGTACAGGTTGGACCGGTACAGGGGCCACCGGCGGCGAGGCCGGGCCCGCCGGTGCTTGGGTGGCCGGGGCAGCTTGAGCGGCTTGGGCGGCCTGGGCCCCGGCCGATGGCGCGGCTGGCGCGGCGGGAGCAGGCGCAGCTTGGGCGGCCGGCGGCGGGACCGGAGCGCCAGACACGGGCGCCGGGGCAATGGGGACAGGGGCGGCAGGCCGCGGTTGCCCACCCGGAGTTGGTGTTGATGTCAGCGGGGCCGGGCCCACAGATCGGGGTGCCACCGGGGGTGGCATGGGGCCGTCATAAGGCCTGGTGGGAACGTCGATCAGGCTTGGCACGGCCGGCGCTATCGGCCCGGCGGGTGGGGCCGGTTCGGCCGGGGCAGCGGGCGGCGCGGCCGTCTTGGGCGGCGCCTGCTGCGGCTGGTTCGAAACCGGGCCACCATAGGCCACCGTGGGGGCGGCCGGTTCGGCCTCCGGCCGGGCCGACACGGTGGGCGCGGCCGGCGTCAACGGACCGGGTGCCAGCGGCACCGGCACCAACGGCACCGGCGCCATCGTGCCACCGCGGCCCGGCGCGGCCGGCGGCAGACCACCGGCCCCAGGCGGCACCACGGCCACGGGCGCGGGCGGTGCGGCCTGTTCCACCAACGCGGTGGCCACGATCGGTGTGGGTGGGGCCAAGGGCGAGGCCAAGCGCTGGGGCTCGCCGGGGGCGGCTAAGCCTGGCGGTGGCGGCGGGGCGGCGGCCAGCTCAGAGGCCGGCGGCAGCGGCGGTTGGGCACTGGCAGCCGGCACAAAACCCGGCCCGGGCGGCGCAGCGGGAGCGGGCGCCATCGGCGGCGGTGGCGGCAGAGGCGGCTGAACCGCGATGTTAGGTTCGGTGGCGGGACCAACCGGACGGCCGGCGCCACCCAAAATCGGCCCCGAGCGGCCGCCACCCGAAGTGGGGCCCTCGCGCGGCGGCGGGACCGGCTGAAGCGGGCGCGGCGGCGGTGGCGGTGGGGCGCCATCGCGCGGGCCACCCAAAGCGGTCGAAGGCGGCATGGCGGTACCGGGCGCCGCCAACACGCCGGCCAGCGCGCCACTCAGCGCGGCCACCGTAACGAAGCGGCCGGCCGGGTCCGAGGCCAGCGCCTTCTGCAACACATGGGTCAACACGGGGGGCACGTTGTGGCCGGTCAGCGGCGCGGGCGGACCGGCCACGATACGCTCCGCAATGTCGTTCTCGCCCTTCTGGGGATCCCAGTGCGGCGGCCGGCCCGCAATCATGGTGTAGAGGGTGGCGGCCAGCGAATAGACATCCGCCCTGATGTCCACCACGGCGCCATTGCGGACAACCTCGGGGGCCGCCCAGGGCAACGAATTGGTGGTGGGCGGTGGCGCCGTGGGTGAACCGATCGCCTCGGCGGCGCCGAAACCCACCAACATGGTGCTCTTAGTGCCGATGATGATGCTGTGCGGGGCCACACCCCGGTGGGCCAGGCCGCGCTGATGAACCACGCCAAGGGTCTCGGCGGCGGCCAAGATGATCCGCACGGCCGGTTCCCACGGGTAGCAACGCTGGCTGATGGCCTCCGCCAGTGTGGGCCCGTCAACAAACTCCATCACCAGGAAATGGCGGCCATCCCCCACCTTGCCGGTGCCCTTGAAACCGGGAATGCCCCTGACCTGTCCCACCACTTGGAGGGCCTTGCCCTCGTGCTCCAGCCGGTTGACGGAGGGCGCGCCACCACGCCGCGTGGACGCCTTGATAGCCAACGGCTCACGCGTCCTCGCGTCGTAATACTTGAAGACATCGGCGTCTTCGCCCCGCGAAATGAGTTCCCCACCGGTCAGCCCACTGATCTGCGGCAGGGTCAGATCACGTCCGCGCTTCACGCCACACACCTTTCTGGGACCCGGGAAACTGTGGAGGCGACGCTGCCAGCGCCTGCAACGTACCAGGCCAGACTACCGGAGACAGGGGTGCTCGCGCTCCCTCGTAAGCTCCAGACCACGGTTTTCACCTGGGTAAACCCTCCCGGCCTGGGCTTGGGCCGGGTCGTACGCGGCCGGGTTGGGGTGGCCGGGCCGCCTGGGGCGGCCCGGTGCGGATCACTCGACACTGGCCAACGGCACGGCCCGGTGTTCCAGCAAACCCGGGATCCCGTCCTGAACCGGATAGGCCAACTGGCAGGCGGGGCAAGCCAGGAAACCGCTCAGGTCTTCCAACTCACCCTTGCACTTGGGGCACCGCAACACATCACGCACCCACTGGTCCACGCTCGCCTCCTCCCTGCCCGTCCTCTACAACCCTTCGTCCACGATCTGGGCAATGCCATCCCGCACCTTCACCACCACATCTTCATCCGCCGCCTCCACATTCAGGCGCAGCAGCGGTTCAGTGTTGGAGGCGCGCACGTTGGCCCACCAGCGCGGCACCGCGTCCCAATGATCCACCGTCAACCCATCCAAGGTGTCCAGACGGACCGTGCCGCGGGCCGCGTCATCGGCAAACGCGGTTGCCACCTGTTGAATCGAAACGGCCGGATCCTTGACCCGGAAATTGATCTCGCCCGAGGCGTAGTACGGGCCATACACCTCACCCAGGGCGCTGAGCGAATGCCGGCCCTCCCCCACCGCCGCCAGCACGTGCATGGCGGACAGGATGCCGGTGTCAGCGTAAAAGAAGCCCCGGAAGTAGTAGTGGCCGCTGTGCTCGGCGCCAAACACGGCATCGTGTTGGGCCATGACCGGCTTGATCAGGGCGTGGCCCACCGGCGTGCGCAGCGTGGCGGCACCGGCCGCCTCAGCCAGTTCCGGCAAGGCCTTCGACGTAATGGCGTTGTGCACCACCACCGGGTGGCGGCCGGCCGCCAGTTCCTGGCCGATCTGCCGCAAGGCAATGGCGGTGCCGATCACCGACGGGTTGACCACCTGGCCGGTCTCATCGACCACGAAGCAGCGGTCGGCATCGCCATCGAAGGCCAGGCCCAGGTCCGCCTGCTGGTCCCGGACGGCCTCCTGCAAGTCGACCAGGTTGGCCGGGTCCAAAGGGTTGGCCGGGTGGTGCGGAAAGGTGCCGTCAGGCTCGAAGTAGAGCGGCACTATGGTGACCGGCAGGGCCGGCAGCCCGGCGGCTTGGCCCAACACGGCATCGGCCACAACCCCGCCCATGCCGTTGCCGGCATCGATCACCACTTTGAGCGGCCGGATCGTTGTCAGGTCAACCTGTTCCCGCAGATAACGGGCAAATTCCGGCAGAATATCGAGGCGGCTAACACCGCCCTTAGCGCCCGTGGCCGGGGGCGGGCCGGCCTGTTCGGCGTGGCTGACAATCTCGCCCAGGCCGGCGTCACGGCCCACCGGCTTGGCGCCCGCCCGCATCAGTTTCAGGCCGTTATCACCCGCCGGGTTGTGCGAGGCGGTCAACATGGCGCCCGGCAACCCCCGCGAGCCCGAGGCGTAATACATGGTGTCGGTCGACACCTGGCCGATATCGATGACATCCTTGCCGGCGTTGGTCAGGCCTTCGATCAGGGCGGCAGCCATCTCTGGCCCAGAGATCCGCATGTCGTGGCCCACCAACACGGCCGGCGCCTCCATAAAGGCGTGGGCGATGGCGCCGCCCAGGGCTTGGGCCTCTTCGGGGCCCCAGTCTTGGGGCACGGCGCCGCGCAGGTCATTGGACTTGGTGATGGCCGCAAGGGAACGCACCGGATTAGCCTAGCCTGGGCGGCTTAGGACTCCCAGGCTGATCGCCTCCACTGTGCGCCCGTGTCTGGTTCCTACGGGCCACTTCCTGCCGGCCACAGCTCCGGGTAGAGACTTGTTGCAGTCCTGGGGCGCCATCGGCCCCTTGGGTAGAGACTTGTTGCAGATTCTCGGGCCTGGAAGTGCAACAAGCCTCTACCCCATGCCCGAATCCGGCCGATTCGGTGCAACAACTCTCTACCCAAGGCCCAGATCAAGCGCCGCCGCTGCAACAACTCCCTACCCGGATGACCGATGGCGTCCGGGCGGTTCGGGCGGGTGTGGGTTGGCGGGGTGGCGCCGGCGGTGGTGCTTCTTGCCCGGCTCCGGCTGCCCCAAGCGGCGCGGCATCCACAGTCCGCTTCCATTCTCGACAGGTGCCGCCGCATCGGGCACCAGTCGTCCCGCCAGGATTGGTCCGATTGGGACAAATGGCCCAATCGGACCGATTTTCGGGCCGGATCGGGGCCGCGCCGACCAGGGGTCAAACAACACCGTCCCCTGACCTGCGGCAACGCCGTGACTGTCTCCGCCACCGTC